>NZ_JAPMLL010000019.1 GCF_026410255.1 Xanthomarina sp. F1114 | reverse complement strand
CTGGATGTAGGAGAGACTTATACCGTTTCGGTTGAAGGCGATACCAAAGGACCTTTTGATAATGATATTGTAGCTTTTATAGATTGGAACCAGAACGGTGTTTTAGATGATGCTGGGGAAGTGTATGAAATTGGTACTCTATTTGATTCGGTGGGAGACGATGGCGTTTCTGTAACTATGGATATTACAGTGCCTATGGATGCTATTGAGGGAGAAACACGTATTAGATTAACAAAAACATATCAAGATCCAGATTCTCCTGCAGGAATAGACCCTTGTGCTATCGAGTTTTATCCGTTTGGATATGGTCCATATGCCGGTTACGGGCAAGCTTTAGATTTTACATTAAATATTGGGTCTTTAAGTGTGGATAGTTTTGAAGCGAATGCTTTTTCCGTGTATCCAAACCCTATAAAGGATGTTTTAAACATTAAGTATAAATCAGCTCTGGAATCTGTGAAAGTTTATAATCTTTTAGGACAGGAAGTGTATTCTCAAAATGTTAGTTCTTCTCATTTAAAATTAGATTTATCGTCACTTCATACGGGTGCTTATATTGTAAAAGTTTTTGCAAACGAAGCTATACATAGCTTCCGTGTTTTAAAACAGTAAACTTAGAGAAAGATATAAAAAGGCCTTAGAGTTATAGGTTAACTAAACTGAACAAGAAGAAATTCTTGCTCAGTTTTTTTTGTGTCATATTTTTGCTTGTTGCCCAATAAAATAAAATAGTAACAGACTGATTTTTGCTGTTTGCGCTATTCTCTAAAGCAATTTGTTAATGCTGTGTAGAAGCTGATTCCGACATGTCGTCATCACGTTGATTGACCATATCCATGATTTCTTCTGGCGACAAATAATACTTTTTAATCCGTTGTTTATAAGACGGTGTGATTTCTGAATTATTAAGAATAAAATTCTTAGTTTTTAGTATATAAGATTCCATTCCATGAGCAACCGCATAAGTGTCGGCTGTACGTTCAGCTTCAATAATATAATTATCCGAAAACAAATATTTAATACCAAAACCAATCATATTCATATTACTGCGTTGCTGATAGTCCATAATATGTCCAAACTCATGGCCAAGCCATCCCACTAAAATTTTCGATGGAATATCTTTCGTGGAAAAGTTTTTATCGGAAATCTTAAACTTCTCACTAATAAAAATCACATATTCCCGATTCTTTTTAGATTTGAAAAAGCTGTTAAACTTGGGTTGGGCCTGCATGGTCGATTTCTTGATGTTTTTCTTAAACTTAATTTCAATGTTTACATCCTGCAATTCTGGATAAAACTCAAGAGTTGTAATAACTTCCTTTTCAATAGATTTTGGAGTTTGTATTTGGGTGTAACCGTTTAAGGTTATAAAAAATAGAATTAGAAATACGAATCGTTTCATAGTTAATATAGTATAACGAATTTCTTTTAAGATGCCAACAAGTTTTAATACTAATTAATATGTGTTTTTTAGAGATAGCATATAGATTAAATCTATTTAGCGGGTGTAATCATGATATGCGAACGATGTGTGTTTGCATCCATTAACCAGGGCATTCCAGGCAATCCAGGTTGGGTAGGTAGACCGGTTTCTTCCCCTGTCATATATGGGCGGTATAAGACATATCTAATATTACTGTTTTTTAATTCTCCGGTTTCAAAATTATAATCTTTTTCACTTCCAGTAACTACATAAACTGCAGCTGGCTCTTTAGGCATAACCAAAGTTCCTGCATCGATTTCTATTTTACGGATGTCTCTTTTTTCTACTTCAGAGTTTCCCTCTGCAAGCAACTCACGACCTCTAGCCATATACGGCTCTAGCTTGTCGCTGTAACAAGCCACACTAATACCTTCTTTGTTTGGGTTATCGGCTATGCAAATCATTTCGTTTGTGCCATCGCGTAAGGTAATAAGTTCTCCTTTTTGGTTGTAACCTAGTATTTTAGCGTCCTCCTGATACATGTCCGGGCAAGCAAGAAGCGCTGTTTTTATCTGACTTTCTGCTGAAGGAATCTTCGACTGTCCCAGGGCAGATGTTATACAAATGAGTGTTGATAAAAGAAATAAAGTTTTCATAATAAATTTTTTAAATGGACTGCTTAAGATACAAAATTTATAGACATTGTTTGGTTGATTTAGTTTCTAAATTAATATTGCCTTGAGTACAGTTGACAAAATTCTTCTTATTTAGAAAGACTATACGGTTTTAGACCTATATAAATCTTTTTTTAATCCTTATATTAGACTTCTTTAATCGGTTGATCTTGTAAAAAAAAAATAATATAAATCAACTGACTCTGTAAATTGATATGAGTATGTTTTATAGAAAAAATATTATAGCTGTTACAGGGATGTTTCTATGTGTTTTTCTGATTGTTCATCTATCGGCAAATGCTATTTTATTATTCCCGGAAACTACTGCCCGAACATTGTATAATTCTTATTCCACAACTTTAAGAGAAAGTATAGTTATTAAAATAGTCGCTTATTTGCTATACCTATCTATTATTTTCCATGTGGTTTATGCGGCTATCGTCACCTATAAAAATAGAAGATCTAAAAAGGATAAGTATATCATGAATCATAAGCATGAAACAAGTTCCTGGGCCTCACAAAATATGGGCCTATTGGGAGTACTTATTTTGATTTTTATAGTGGTCCACCTCGTAAATTTTTGGGCGAGAGTGAAATTAGGAATCGGAGAGAAAGTAGGCTTAGATGCCTATGGAAATATAGATGTTTACGAAGTGACTTATAGCTTATTTCACAATATCTATTATGTACTTTTTTATTCAGTTTTAATGATTCCCTTGGGTTTTCATTTGCATCACGGATTACAATCGGCTTTTAAAACATTGGGCTTTTATCATAAAAAGGGATTAGCTGTACTAGCTAAAATATCGCTTATTTATGCGATTATTATGAGTATAGGTTTTGCAATTATTCCCGTAATCGTTTATTTCAAATAGCTAAAACATGACATTAGATTCAAAAATTCCAGCAGGCAGATTGGAGGATAAATGGACAAGTTATCAGGCAAAATCCCATTTAATTAATCCAGCCAATAAAAAGAAACTCAACATCCTTGTTGTAGGATCTGGATTGGCAGGAGCGGGGGCAGCTGCAACCTTGGCAGAACTGGGCTATGAGGTGCAATGTTTTTGCTATCAAGATTCTGCACGCAGAGCGCATTCTGTGGCCGCTCAAGGAGGGATAAATGCTGCAAAAAACTATCAGCATGATGGGGATAGCGTTTGGCGTATGTTTTACGACACCTTAAAAGGAGGAGATTTTAGATCCCGAGAAGCCAATACCTACCGACTGGCAGAACTATCTGCACCTTTAATAGATCATTTTGTGCAGCAAGGCGTTCCTTTTGCTCGGGAATATGGAGGCGTATTGGCCAATAGAAGTTTTGGTGGGGTACAAGTTCAGCGGACCTTTTATGCCAGAGGACAAACGGGACAACAATTATTATTGGCGGCTTACTCACAATTATCAAAAATGATTCGCGCTAAAAAAGTGGAGATGTTAGCCCGGCATGAAGTGCTGGATATTGTGGTTATTAAAGGCAAAGCCAAAGGCGTGATTGCGCGAGACCTGGCTACAGGAGAGATTAAACGTTTTGCAGCCGATGCCGTGGTACTTGCCACTGGCGGATATTCGCGTGTGTTTAGATTATCCACTTTAGCTATTGGTTGCAACGGGAGTGCTATTTGGAAAGCTCATAAAAGAGGGGCTTATTTTGCAGCGCCTAGCTTTACGCAAATTCACCCAACAGCTTTACCACAAACCAGTGAGTCGCAATCCAAACTGACATTAATGTCCGAGTCTCTTAGAAACGATGGACGTATTTGGGTTCCTAAGAAAGAAGACGATAACAGACAAGCAAAAGACATCCCCGAGGAAGAGCGGGATTATTATTTAGAAAGACGCTATCCGAGTTTTGGAAACCTGGCACCTAGAGATATTGCATCGCGTGCAGCCAAAGAACGTATAGATGCTGGTTATGGCGTAGGACAATTAAAAAATGCCGTGTACTTAGATTTTAAGCATGCCATTAAAAAACTAGGGAAAGATGTGATCCAAGATAAATATGGGAACCTGTTTAGCATGTACGAGAAAATTACTGGTATTAATGCTTATGAAGAGCCGATGAAGATTTCGCCAGCAGCACATTTCTCCATGGGAGGACTTTGGGTGGATTACGAATTAATGACCAGCATTCCAGGTTTATATGCTATAGGGGAATGTAATTACTCCGATCATGGGGCTAACCGATTAGGCGCAAACTCCTTACTGCAAACCAGTATCGATGGGTATTTTATTTTGCCTAATACCATCAATAACTATTTGGAAGGAGAATTGAAAGAAACCCGTCCAGACGTTAATCATCCAGAATTTGTAAAAGTGGAAGATGAGGTTAAGTCGCAAATCGGTAAAATACTAGCTATAAATGGACATCGCACTACAGACGATTTTCATCGGGAATTAGGAAAAGTGATGTGGCAGGAATGTGCCATGAGCAGAAATAAAAAAGGTTTGCAAAAAGCGATTCTTCAAATTAAAGAAATTAAAGACGCATTCTGGAAAGAGGTTAAGGTTACAGGATATGATAATGAAATGAATCCCGAATTAGAAAAAGCTTTACGGCTGGCAGATTTTATTGAATTAGCCATTCTTATGTGTACAGATGCCTTAGAGCGCAACGAATCTTGTGGGGCCCATTTTAGGGAAGAATATCAAACGGAAGACGGAGAAGCTATGCGTAATGATGAAGATTATAAGTATGTATCTGTTTGGGAATACGATGCCGGAGATTTTAAGTTGCACAAGGAAGTTTTAGAGTTTGAATATGTTCAGCCAACGGTAAGAAGTTATAAATGACAGGACGATGAAACGAGCGTGTTCAAATTAGTAATACCGCATGAGGTCGGGTGGGTAACGAATAGCATGTGACCATTAAAAAACAAGTAACAAAAACACATGAAAATAACATTTAAAATATGGAGACAGGAGGGAGCCAATAGCGAAGGCTCTCTCAAAACCTACGACATCGATGGGCTTACAGAAGATATGTCTTTTTTGGAAGCCTTAGATCATCTCAATGAAAGGCTGGTTTTAAAAGGTGAAAAAGTTGTGGCCTTCGATCACGATTGTCGCGAAGGTATTTGCGGCCAATGCGGGGTGTTTATTAATGGTCGCGCTCATGGGCCTCACGACCATATGACTACTTGCCAATTACATATGCGAAGCTTTAAAGATGGAGACATTATTGTGGTAGAGCCGTATCGAGCAGGAGCCTTTCCGGTGATAAAAGATTTAGTGGTAGATAGAACTGCTTTTGATAGAATTATAGAACAAGGTGCATATATTACTGCAAAAACGGGTACAGCTGCAGAAGCCAACGCCATTCTTATCCCAAAAGAAGTTGCTGATAGTTCTATGGATGTTGCAGCTTGTATAGGATGTGGAGCCTGTGTGGCTACATGTAAAAATGCCTCTGCTGCCTTATTTACTTCGGCAAAAATAAATCATTTGAACAAATTACCTCAAGGTCATCCAGAAGCACATAAACGTGTTTTGGATATGACAAATCAAATGGCAATAGAGAATTTTGGTAGCTGTACCTTTACAGCAGCCTGTGAAGTAGAATGTCCTGCCGGAATTTCCATCAGTAGTATTGCAGAAATGAATGCCCGATATATAAAAGCAAAACTGTTTGAGTAGATAGCTGGTTTTAAATTAAAGACCAAACAAAAAAAAGTTGTAATTTAAACCAATTAATTTTCCATAAAGATTTTTATTTTAAGCTATCCTTTTTTTTGCGGATACCATTAAATCTGTTATTTTTAACATAGAAAATTAGGGTTGCAAACTTTAGATTCTCAATATCAAAGACTTACAAATGAGCAAAAACATACTTTTACCAACAGATTTTTCCGACAACGCCTGGAATGCTGCTTTATATGCTTTCAATTTATATGCAGAGCAAACCTGTACATTCCACTTTTTACATTCTACCAAATTACCAGTTTCGGCTTCGTATAGTATGTCTAATAAATTGACTCGTACTTTGACTAAGAATGGGATGAAGGACCTTTCAGATTTGAAGCAAAAAGCAATAGAAAGCAATCCAAATCCGAAGCATTCGTATACTGTAACTTTAAGTTCTTCCGATTTAAAAATAGCTTTAGAAGCCGTTATAAAAAAACGCGATATAGATGTGGTTGTTATGGGATCCAGAGGGATTACAAATTCGGCAGAGTTTATTTTTGGAAGTAATACGGTAAGCATTATAGGACGGGTGAAAAGTTCTGCTATTTTGGTAGTACCAGATAGATATGAGTTTGAAGTACCAAAAAATATTGCATTTCCAACAGACTTTACCCGTAATTATGGAGATGAACTTATTCCATTAAAACAATTGACTGATTTTTATAATTCAAACATTGAAATTCTTCATATTATAAGTCAGGAAAACCTTTCTGAAGCTTATGTTAATAATTTGAATCAATTAAAGGCTTCGTTAGAAAACCATACTTACAGTTTCCGGTATATGCCAAATTATATTAGCAAAGAACAAGCTGTAAAGGATTTTATTGAACAATTTGATATCGATATTTTGGTAATGATAAATTATCAACATAGTTTTATCGACAGTCTTATAAATGAACCTCTAATAAGAAGATTAGGTTTTCAACCGAGCATTCCATTTTTGGTTATTCCTTGTTTGGCCTGATATAAGTCATTTTGTAGACCGAGATAAAACTTTAATTTTACACCAGAATATCAAATAAATATCATGAAGAGACATCACATTTTAATACCTACAGATTTTTCAGACAATGCATGGACTGCAGCGCTTTACGCTTTAAATTTATATGCAAACGAGCCATGTACATTTTATTTATCTCATGCTTGGACTTTTTTAAATACCGGTGCCAGAACACACGTGCCTGAAAGTTATTTAAAACCACTTAGAGAAGCAGCAAAAGATAAATTAGAAAGTCTTAAAAACTTAGCTGAAATTGAAAGCAATGGTAGAGATCATGAATTTGAAACCCTGTTTTGTATGGGATCTCTTATGGATTCTATAGAGTTGTCTATTAAAGAGAAGGAAATAGATCTTGTTGTTATGGGGACTAAAGGAGCCACAGGAACTCAAGAATTTTTATTTGGAAGTAATACGGTAGCTATTATTAATAAAATGAGGCTTCGTCCGGTGTTATTGGTTCCAAGTAAGGCGACGTATGTAACTCCGACTAGCTTAGTCTTTCCTACCGATTTCAATAGGTTTTACGGGGAAGAATTAAAGTCGATAAAACATATAGCAGACTTACATAAATCTAAAATTGAAATCCTTCATATTAATAAAAAAGAAGAGCTCAACGATACACAGAACGCTAATATGGAAATGTTAGACAGCTATTTAGAAGGCTATGAGCATCATTTTAATTGGGTAACGGATAAAAAGAAGAAAGAACGAGCCATTACCAGATTTATTAAGAAAAACGATATCAATATTCTGACTATGATTAATTACGAGCATAGTTTTGTTGAAAATTTAATTAAAGAGCCTGTTATTAAGAAAATGGGCTACCATTCCATAGTGCCATTTCTGGTAATTCCACGTGTAGATTAATACTAGTTAATGTATTCTTTGTAGTAGAATCTACAATATTTACCATAGAAAAAGTCCATTAGACAGCTCGTGTTTAATGGACTTTTTTTATGTGAATATACTTTCTAACTACTAGAAATACCGACTTATTGGACTTCTGTTATTATTTTTTGGTCACAGGAAACCCTCTGTCTCTCATTAAGGCATCAATTTCTGCATCGCGGCCTCTAAACTGTCTATACGCATCGGCTGGATCCATAGCATTTCTTGGCGCAAATAAATATTTAACTAGTTTATCTGCCATCTCCTGATCGTAAAAACCACCTGGAGCATCTCTAAAAGCTTCAGAAGCATCTGCTGTAAGCACATCTGCCCACATATAGCCATAATATGCAGTGGCATAACCTTCGCCAGAAAATACATGTCCAAATTGCGGAGTTCTGTGACGCATTGGCAATTCTTTAGGCATGCCTAATTCGTCTAAGGTTTCACGTTCAAATTTGGCAATGTCAATATCTGTAGGATCTGCTAAATGCAATTTCATATCTATTAAAGCAGAAGCTAAATATTCTGTGGTTCCAAACCCTTGATTAAAGGTAGAAGCCTTTTTAATCTTCTTAACTAATTCTGCAGGAATAGGTTCTCCAGTTTTATAATGAACTAGGTATTTATTGATAACCTGATCTGTAGATAACCAACGTTCTAATAACTGCGATTGGAACTCGGTATAATCTCTAACGCCACCATTTAGAGATGGGTATTTAACATTGGAAGAAAAGAAATGTAGCGCATGTCCAAACTCATGAAAGAAGGTTGTGGCATCATCCCAGGATACTAAGACCGCTTCTCCCGGAGCAGGTTTTACAAAGTTAGAATTGTTAGAAGCCAGGACGTTTGTTTCCCCTTCAAAAGAAGAATAACTTCTATAGGTAGTTGCCCAGGCTCCAGAGCGTTTTCCTTCACGAGAAAACGGATCTAAATACCATAAACCAATATTTTTTCCGGAGTCTTTGTCTGTAACTTCCCAAACTTTAACATCTTCATGAAACACAGGAACAGAACCTTCTGCCACTGCTGTGAATTTATAATTAAACAATTCGCCAGCCGTAAAGAACATTGCTTCAGTTAGTTTGTCTAATTGTAAGTACTGCTTAACTTCGTCGCTATCTAAATCGTAGGTTTTTTTGCGCACTTTCTCGGCATAATATCTATAATCCCAAGGTTCAATCGTTATCTTATCGTCAAGTTCGTTAGCTACTGTTTGCATATCGGCTACTTCCTCTTTAACACGAGCTGTGGCAGCTGGCCAAACAGCCATCATTAAATCCATAGCGTTTTCTGGGGTTTTTGCCATACGGTCTTGCAAGCGCCATTCCGCATAATTATCGTAGCCCATTAAGCCTACACGTTCTTTACGCAGTTTTAAAATCTCAGCAATAATTTCTTTATTGTCATACGCGTCGTTATTATCTCCTCTGGAATAGTAGTTTTCCCAAACTTGCTTACGCAATTCACGTTCCGTAGAATAGGTTAAAAACGGATCCATAGAAGAGCGTGTATTGGTAATGGCATATTTACCGTCTTGACCTTTGTCGGTAGCAATTTTAGCAGCCGATTTAATATAGCTATCAGATAGGCCACCTAGTTGCTCTTTGTTTAAATAGGTAATATAGTTCTCTTCGTCGTGCAAGACATTATTGGCAAAATCGGTATAAAGCGTCGAAAGTTCCTTGTTAATTTCGGCATAGCGCTTTTTCTTTTCGGCATCTAAATTGGCACCGTCCATTTCAAATTGCTTATAAGTTAATTCTACAACGCGTTGTGCTTGTGGTTCTAAAGGGTTTTCTTGGGAAGCCTGGTAAACAGTTTTTATACGTTGGAATAATTTCTCGTTCTGAGAGATCTTAGATCTAAAATCTGATAGTTTAGGAGCTAACTCAGCTTGTACCGCTCTAAATTCAGGCGAAGATACATTGCTGGACATGATACCGTAATAAGCAAAAACACGTTTAAGCGTTTTTCCAGAACTTTCCATAGCAGCCAAGGTGTTTTCGAAGGTAGGTGCTTCCGGGTTATTAGCAATGGCTTCAATTTCAGCAAGTTGTTCTATCATGCCTTCTTCTACAGCAGACTTTATATCATCTACGGACATCTTATCGAAAGCAGGAACACCTTCATAGGGTCCGGTCCATTCTTGAGTTAGTATGTTATCCTTCATTATTTTTTCAGGGGTTTTAGGGTCTTCTTTGCAGCTTGCAAATAAAACCAGACTACATAAAACGGTTGTTTTTATGCTTTTAGTGATCATAATTATACGTGTTTAATATTTTAGTGTTTGGATGTTTGAAAACAAGAGAGCAAGATAATGAAATTAAAAGGAAGTAAGTTTATTTTCCAAAGCAGAGGGTTTGTTTTAATATGCTAATATTATTAGTTACTGTTTTACTGAATACATAATAATATAAAAATTTCTTACTTGACAATGAACTTAAACAAAACAAATAAGGTGGTATAGGCACATCCAGAGAATGAGTTTATTCACTTTTTAATACGGTATAAACTCAATAATCCGTAATTTTGACTAAACCAAAACCAAAATTTCATGAAAAAACTATTACTCAACTTTATTACAACCATCTGCGTTATTGGGATGGTTTCAGCCCAGGGCTATACCACTCCAGATACGGGTGTGGTTTACTCTTTAGACGATCTTGTTGCGGCAAGTCCTGCTACCATTTCAGTATCGGGAACAACTTACACTTTGGTGGAAGATTTAATCATTTCGGAAACAGATACATTTCTTATAAACTCAGATGTGACTTTAGAGATAGAAGCGGATATACGCATCACCGTTTTTGGAAGCTTTAATGTGGATGCAGCTCAAGTAATTTTTACGGCTGTAGATCCAGCTGCGCCTTATGAGGGTTTTCGTTTTGAAGAATTCTCAGATATCAACATTCAAAATGCCACTATAGAGTATGGTGGTGGTTTGCGTGTGCTAACTGAAACCTTCACCATTAATAATAGTACTTTAACTAATAATGTCTCGGGAGTTTCTACGGGAGCTGTCATTTCACTTTCCAGAGGGATGGCTCAAATTACCAACAATACTTTTACGTTTAATCAAACGCCAGCCATTAGTTCTGGGGCGAATAGTGCTGTATCTCCTTATATTTTCAATAATTATATAGAGGGGAATAATCAAGCCAATTCCAACCGACCTCAAATAAACATGGGAACAACCATGGCAGCAAACCCAATTCAAATTATTCAGAACACCATCATTGGAGACAGATCTTTAGATATGGTTGGTGGTATTGCTGTAACTAATTTTGTAGGAGGCGATATCAACGCTATCATTGACGATAACATTATTAGAGACAACCGTTATGGACTTACTATTGTAGGGAATAACTCTTTTGCTTATGTAAGGAACAATGTTATTGAAGATAATGATACCCAAGGAAGTCCGAACTTGGGTGGCAGTGGTATTTCTTTAAATACCTCTGCAGCCGGTATGGAAGTTATTGCTAGCGGTAATCAGATTCGACGTAACCTGTGGGGAATTACTGTTATAGGTGAAGCCTCTATTAACTTAGGTGATGGTGCTGGAAATACTGGAGAAAATGTGTTTTCTGAAAACGGAAATGGCGGAGTTACTTATGCTCTTTACAATAATACAGGAAACGATTTAATGGCGATGAATAATTGCTGGGATGAAACTAATTTGCCTAATACGCTTGCAGATGCAGAAGACGTTATTGTACATCAAAGTGATATTTCAAATTTAGGCTTGGTTACTTTTGATCCTGTTAATTGCGGATTTTTAAGTGTTGAAGAAGCACATTTAACTGAAGTAGCAATTTATCCAAACCCTACTAACGGACATGTGACATTGACTAATAACACTTCGTTTCAGAAAATGAATGTTTATAGTATGGATGGAAAATTAGTCTTAGAGAAAAACCTTCAAAGTGGAACCCATGAGATGTATCTGGACTTGAGCGCTGGAATTTATATTTTAGAATTGCATGGAAACAACTCAAGAGCCATTAAAAAACTAGTAATTAAGTAGTATTTAACCACTTTTTATATTTAAAAGCTCCATCAGAAGATGGGGCTTTTTTGTTGGGGTTAGTCAAATGGCATGGGACAGATCTTAACACCTTGAAAATCAAATTTACAGGGGTAAAGTCTTCCATGCTGTAGAATAACATAGCCCAATACTTTCGCCTTTAATTCCAAGATTCCATAAAATGATTTATTGAGAGACGTTGTAATTTTTGATTAGATGATACATATATTTTTTATCTTTAAAAAAAAATATCATGGAACCTTCAGAACTAATCGATTCAATTGCTAAAAAGGATACCCTAAAATCTCATCTCATTCATATTCTTGAAGGATTTCAGCAGATGGATTATCATGCTTTAAACCAATTGTTGGACGAAGGTTATTACGAAGACTTAAAAAAAACATCATTTATATATCAGCAAATGCAAATTTTTAAAGCGTTTCAAAGGAAGGGAGATAGTCATTTAAATCTTTCAACTAATATTTGTACAGGCTGTTTATGTAGCGAGCCTGTTTTTGTGTTAACTGGTAATAATTCCGGTCACAAATACGCTATTTATGTTGAATTTACTCAAGATGATATAACCGATATCTATAGATGTGCGTTACAATCTGATTATTTTGAATGCTTATCTCCATTTTAATCAGTTCCAGCTGTTAACCTACCATCCGTACCTATGGCTTTCCCCTTAAAAATTTTATTAATAGTTGCCTGTCTCTTTTTTTCATATAGCTATGCTACCGTTGGAAAACCACTTCAGGAAGCTGTAGATAGTTCAGAATATTATCATAATAAGGTTATTAAGCCAGCTTCTAAATCTGATTTACTACAAGCTTTCGTGTATTATAGAAATAGAAAGGATGAAAGTTTAAAGGCGTCTGATACCATTAAGGCTATTTATAGCTTCAGGCAGATAGCAATTATTCAAAATAAACTAGGCATACTTTACGATAGTGAAACAACGGCCATAGAGGCTTTAAACTTGATAGAGAAACTTCCTTTAAATAAAGTTACTAGGGAGTCTAAAGTGGGAATATATAATCATTTAGGTCGGATTTACAGAGAGATGTACGATTACAGAAATGCTGTTTTGTACTATCAAAAGGCCCTTGATTTAGCAGAAAGTAAATTGCAGGATTTGGTGCTCAGGAATAATATAGCTTATGTACATCTTAAGCAAGATAGTTTACAGCTTGCTTTACAGGAGTTTACAGCTATTTATGCGGATAGCAAAATATACAAAGATTCGGTAATTATAGCCAGAAGCTTAAATAATCTGGGAATTGTAAAAGGGAAGCTGGAAGATGAATCCGCTATAAAAGACTTGAATGCCGCTCTGGAAATTAGATTAGCTCTTGGACATACATCTAATATTCTAGGAAGTTATTATACCTTATCTAAACATTATAAGCGAACCGGAGATATTGCTCAAGCCAAAGCATTTGCCAATAAGGCCTATAATCTGGCAAAACTATCTAATAACTCTAATCAGTTGACCCATGTTTTAAGTCTGTTAGTAGATTTAAAAGCAGATCCAGAAGTAAGTACATATAAGAAGCTTATGGATAGCATTCAAAAATCCAATCTTTTGGAAGAGGGAAAATACGCTTCTAAAAAGTATGCATTAGAAAAGCAGGAGAGATTAGCGGACGAGAGGCTTTTACTAATTGAAAAGGAAAAAAACCAGAAGCTTTTTTACGTGTTTCTATCTGTACTCCTAATCATTTTAGCTTTTGTTATTTTCTTTTACTTGGATTATAGACATAAAAAGCAAAAACAATTAGAAGTGTATCATACAGAGTTGCGAATATCTAAAAAGGTACACGATGAAGTGGCGAACGAAGTATATCATATCATGACTAAAATTCAACATCCTGAGCAGGATAATAGAGCAGTTTTAGACGATTTGGAAGTGGTTTATAACCGGACCAGAGATATTTCCAGAGAGCATCATGATATTAATGTCAATGAAGATTATAAAGAATTATTGTTGGATCTGGTGATGCATTATAAAACAGATGAAGTACATATTATCACCAAAGACATGTCTAAAGTAGATTGGCCTAAAATAAGCAGGAATAAAAAGATAGCTATTTATAGAGTAATTCAGGAGTTATTGATCAATATGAAAAAGCACAGTCAAGCCTCCATTGTGCTTTTAAGCTTTCAGCAGCATCAGCATAAAATACAAATAACATATAAAGATAATGGTGTAGGTTGTGAGATAAAAAAACAAAACGGACTTCAAAATACGGAAAACCGTATTCAAACATTAAATGGTTCTATTACCTTTAAATCGGAGAAAGATCATGGGTTTCATGTTTTAATTAAAGTTTAAAATGTTTAAAAAAGTAATAGTTTCAGACGATTTAGTGAGTATTAACTTAGGTATGCTCACTGTTTTAGATACCTTAAAGATAAAAGACCATGCGCAAGTTCAGTATTGCGATGATGCTTATCTTAGAATTAAAAGAGCAGCACAGGACAAAGAGCCCTTCGACTTATTAATTACAGATTTATCTTTTAAGAAAGACCATCGCGATCAAAAGTTTCCATCTGGAGAAGCACTTATAGAAGTTTTAAACCGGGAGTTTCCAGACTTAAAAATTATAGTTTATTCTATAGAAGATCGGATTCAAAGGGTGAGAAGACTGATTAATGAACATGGTGTAAAAGGCTATGTTTGCAAGGGTAGGAGAGGGTTAATAGAATTATCGGAAGCCATTAATAAGGTGTTTGGTAATGAGGTGTATTTATCGGAACAGGTCAATCAGGCTCTCAATAGTACCTCTAATTTAGAAATTGATGATTACGATGTTTTATTACTGAAACATTTATCCAATGGATTGTCTCAGGAGCAAATAAGCAAGTTATTTAAAGATGAGCATATCAGTCCAAACAGTTTAAGTACCATAGAAAAAAGATTAAATAAACTTCGGATTCAATTTAAGGCAAATAATGCCATTCATCTGGTGGCTATTGTTAAAGATTTAGGTCTCATTTAAAAATTTACAGGCTTTACGGGAAACAGTAATAAAGTTAAAACATATCCTTATATGTTTGTATCAGCTATTAATTATTCTTAGTAGTGTGGGAGAATTCAAAGGCGCATCTATAGTGGGTGCGCTTTTTTATTGCATATAGTTTTCTGTTACAGTCAGACCATAAACTTGCAAAAAATGTAATTAATTTATAGAAGGCAATAAGATTACACTTATCTTTAGACTGTAAAAATAAATATGGTGTGCCAGCCCTTCTATTGCGTGGATATGCTAAGCGCATATTTCTAACAGGTTTTACCTGGAACTATATTTTAGAGCAAGAAATTTTAAGTCATTAGATATTTAATACATGGGAAAAACCTCGATATTATTCATAGCAGTCCTACTTTTTTTACTAATTACCTTTCTATATTGGAAGCTAACTAAGGCTTATGCTGAAAAAGAATATGGTAAAAAAATGTTTAAACAATGGGGCACTCGGACCTTTTATTGGACAGGCGCATTTTTCTTTAGTGGGGGACTTACAGTACTTATAATTTACTTATTGAAATGGGGACATATTATAAACTTTTAGACGTATAAACTGTGAGATGTGAAATACGTAAAAAGACCCAGCAAGCACTTGAAAACTGATAAGAACACTTTTATGGGATTATTTTAAAATAGCATTAAATAGTTAGTAGATGGCTAAAACCAAATCAAAGCAGATACTAAGAATTCTATTAGGAATTGGAACTATAATATCTTTATACTTTGTTCCCTGGCCTATTGTAAAAGCCTGGATAGAGCCTCTTCCAGACACGGTACAACAACAAGTAGATAAAGCTGAAGCCTACGGATTTGATGGCATTATTGTTTGCGTAAATAAGAACAATAATTCGTCCGAATTTTATACTTCGGGTTATAAAAACACAGAAAACAAAATACCTGCAGATCCAAACTCTCTATTTAAAATAGCCAGTGTTAGCAAATTATATACAGCCTTAGCTGTTGTTAAATTAGCTTATGGTGGACAAGTCTCTTTAGACCATTCGCTTGCTGATTATTTTCCTGAACTTGTTGGGCGCATAGAACATGCGGATCAAATTACCTTAAGAATGCTGGTTCAACATCGCAGTGGGATTCCAGATTTCACCAGAATTAATACGTATTGGGCGCATCCGAAGCAAAGTGATAAAGAACGGTTAGAGTTGGTATTGGATTTACCAGCCCATTTTAAACCCAATGCGGAATATGAATATAGTAATACGAATTATTTATTGCTATCTGAACTTATAGAAAGAGTAACGGGAGACACAAAGTTTCAATTTATTAAAGAGAATATCTTAGAGCCTCTACATCTTAAAAACACCTATGGCTCTATAAACGATGTCCCTCTAGAGGATGTTATGAGTGGATATTATATTGGTTATAAAAATGACTTAAAGACAGATGATAATGGTTTAATGCTTGCCACAGCAGAGGACCTGGCCAAATTTATTAGAGCTTTAAATGATGGTTCAGCCTTTAAAGATACTAAGGAGCAAGAAATCTATTCCTCTGTTTATGAATATGAACATACAGGTCTTATTCCGGGGTATCAAACCATTGCCAAATATCACAAAGACATGGATGCCGTAGTTATTCAGTTTACAAATACGGTTAATTTTGAAGGTTATAACTGGAGTTTATCGGAAATCATGTATAACCGAATTGTCAAATTATTGCAAAAGAAAAACGAGTTGCAATAGGCTGTGTAGTTTGTGGGGTGTAGTTTACTTAGGGAACTCCATATTTATTTGAGGGAGGTGGTTTTATCCAGCACCATAAGTCTTTCTAAAAGGATCCGGTTTTAATTCTTAAATTAGGAGCTTAAACCCATAGCTTATTTTAAACACCTTGGAACATATGGTAAACAAAGGGCACACAAATATCACATATCGCTTAAATTCACAGGACTATTTACAACAGGTTTTATATGTAAATAGCAGGAGTGAACCGTCAAAAAAACAAAGAAAAAGAGCTTGGCTTTTTGTCGTCTTAATGATTTTAATTCTTAGTTTGCTGTTAGTCTATTTATTTATGGACAAGATTGAGCTAGGTCATTATTTAGGTGCTATTCCCGTATTAATTCTGGGGATATTCACGTTTCCTTTCTTTCATAAGAAAATACTTAAAAGACAATTTCTCGAATTTGTTAATGAAAGCTACAAAAATAGTTTTGACAAAGAAACCAAGCTTTCATTTTGTAATGACCATATAGAGATCCAAAACTCCACGGGAGAATCAAAAATACAGTATTCGTCCCTAGCTAAAATTATTGAAATATCCAGTCATTTCTTTATAGTTATAAAGGCAGGAGCCTATATCGTTTTGCCAAAATCTGAAATTCCAAATATGGTTGGTATTAGAACCACCTTACAATCTATAGCCAAGGAAAATGAGATTTCATATTCATCAGAATTAGATTGGAAATGGATTTGAATGTCTATTCGTTACTAAGTTGCTAGACAGAACGGAAGTTCCAGGTCCGTGTGTCACTCTAAAACATGATAAGGCTGTTTTTTAGAATGGGTATGGGTTTTTAGTACTGTTTAGTAAGACATTTACAGTCTGTTTCATTTGTTGGCTGTGCCCGTTTTTGTTTCCACTTTAGTCGTTTTTAATACAGAAGTACTTCTTGATTATATCGTTGGTTAATTCCCTTAGAGTTTTATTCGTATCTGCTTTTTTGAATGGGGGATTGGGAGGTGGTTTCTATGGGGTTGCCATTAGGTTGGCATGGGGTAAGTCTAAGGAATATACGCTATACATACGCTATATATACGCTATAGCTATTGTTTAATTGGTTCTTTTTCATTACTTTAGGGTTGGGTTTGATGGGATTATTAATTCATGATTATTATGGCACGACAAAAAGGTATTATTAAGATTATTGGCACTCTAGGAGGCGCTAATTTTTACGAAGACAGAGAGGCCGGTGCTTTGGCCAGAACTGCAGGAGGTGGTTTTGATGGGGATACCATACGTACGAGTCCGAGGATGGTTCGGGTGCGCGAAAACTCCAGTGAATTTGGAAATTGCAGTCGGGTGAAAAAGCAGTTTCGGTTGGCTTTGTTGCCCTTTTTTCAAGGGATTAAGAGCAGGGCTTTTCATTCCGATTTGGTGAGTTTGTTTATGCGTATTAAAGCTTTAGACCAGGTATCTGAGCGCGGTAAGAGACAGGTGTATTATGGGATGCAAACTGCTAAAGGCAGGCAGCTCATGAAACGGCATTCCTTTGTTCCAGAGAAAGATCTGGTGGCTGGTTTTTGCAGGCAGGCTACTTTTAATTGGACGACGCAGCAGCTGGATGTTAGCGATTTTAATCCAGGCCTTTATAAGGTACCAAAAACAGCCACTCATATAGGGGTGACTTTAGGGGTTTTGGATTTTGATTTTGAAACTTTAGAATATTCTTTAAGCCTTTCGTCCATTCATTTTGTGGCGTTGGGAGCCGGTGTTTCTTCCTTTAGTTTAACGCCTGAGCAGGTGCTTGTTCCAGCCCATGTGGGATTTGTGGTTTTAGGCTTGCGATACTACGAACTTATTGAAAACGAGGTGTATGCTTTTAAGAAGCCGTTGGGCGTTCGGGTTTTGGATGTTTTGGTTTAGAGTGAACACCCCCTAACCCTCTAAAGGGGGGACAGCTTCTAACTCCTAAATAGGGAATAGTCTCTAACCCCCTAACCCCCTAAAGGGGGAATAGCTTGTAACTCCTAAAGAGGGAATAGTCTCTAACCCCCTAAGGGGGGAACTGCTCCTAACTCCTAAAGGGGGAGTAGCCTCTAACACCCTAACCCCCTAAAGGGGGAATAGCTTCTAAGCTCTTGAAGGGGAATAGCTCCTGACCCCCTAACCCCCTAAAGGGGGAATAGCTTCTGACTTTCTATAGAGAGAGCTGTTCTTGAGTTTTGAACGCTGCGCTTAAAGGCGGATTATTGCATGAATTTTGGTTGTGTTTTTGAGGGCTTGTTTTTGAGGGTGGGTTATCTCTTTATGGGATATGAAGCGGGTGCGACTTATGATTATTTCATGTTTGATCTATTTATAAGGTAGACTTTATAATTTTAGGGGATCTTTTTTGGTTACGGTTTTCCGTAAGGTTACTATGTTAAAGCTTAGTAAGTTTGATTTAAACTAAAACTAAACTAAAAACCCAATGAAAAAAGTTGCCATTATTGTACTAGTCTTATTTACCTGTGGATGTGCCACAAAATATATTAAGTTTAAACCCTCGGAAAATGACATCTTTTCTACCGATAGGTTATCTACTTTTTTAGAGAGCAATCCATCTCCGAAGGTGGTTTTGAGAACACTAAATTTGTCATCTCAAGCAACCGAAGATGAGGATATTGGTTATTTGTATAGTGCCATAGAAAAAGAATTGTTAAGTAATGGTTTTATTGTGCGAGACAGAAACTTATTCAATCAAGTAGTTTCAAATGAGGAGAATACGGTTGATTATGCTAAATTAAAATCTAAAACTGATACAGATCTTATCATTGAATTAATTAAGCTAGATAGAAAAGTGATATACGAAACCAATAAGTATTATACAGATAAGGGAAAATCTGGATTATTGAGTGATCCTTACAAACAATATGGAGCAGTTGTAGAGTTTAAAGTGGTTCTTATTGATAATAATGAGTTTGCAGGCACTTATAAGTTTCATTATGCTCCTTGTGCTGAAGGAAAAGGTTGTGAAATTAGCGAATCATTTAAAAAACGCATGAAGCGAATAGAAAAGGAAAAAGAAGGCTATGTCATTGTTGAAAAGGACGTATTGGAAGAATTTATGCGTCATGCAACCTACCGTTTAATTGAAGATATGAGAAAGTAAGTAATACCTATATGAAATACCTAATATCCTTTATTATTGGAGCCCTTTTCTTATGTAGTTCTATAAACGCACATTCCCAAGAGGTTTCTTGCGATGACTTATTATCCTTTATTAAAACAAAAGGTTATAGCAAGGGCACTTTAAGCAGTTATACTTTAGATTCCAGTTGGCTATACGAAGTAAAAGCCTATTCATACGATTATAATATTTACGTGGTAGCTAAAATTAAGAAAAACGAATATAGTTACAGTACCAATACCTATATTTTTTGTGGGATTCCATCTATGAATTGGTCAAACTTTCAATATGGGGGTTATGGGGATTCTGATTCTTATGGCGAACGATTTCATAAGTATATTTTTAATTATAAGTGTGATTGTTATTAAAGGTCTTTTAGTGTTCTCTTTTTAATTGCAATTATCATTACTTTTAATATCTTTAAACTCTCCTTAAAAAAAAATAGTAAATAAGTTATTAAGCTAAAATTTTTCTATGTCCTTTAACGAAGATTCAAGAGTTAAATTACCTGCAATATTACACCTTACCCAGTTGGGATATAATTATATATCACTTAAGGATGCAGAATGGGATGAAGAAACCAATATTTTCAAAAACATATTTAAAGACTCGATTTCAAAAATTAACAAAGACATTTCAGAAGCAGATGTTAATCGTTTGTATTTAGATGTAAGTTTGGCATTAGAAAATGAAGATTTAGGAAAAGTTTTTTTTGAAATGCTCACCAATAGATCTGGTGTAAAGCTTATCGATTTTGAAGATTTTGAAAATAACGATTTTCATGTAGTTACAGAATTACCATATAAAAATGGAGAGGATAACTTCAGACCTGATGTTATTGCTTTAGTAAACGGAATGCCTTTGGTGTTTATCGAAGTAAAAAAACCAAACAATCGTAATGGTGTTATTGCTGAACGAACACGTATCAATTCACGTTTTCAGAATAAAAAATTTAGAAAGTTTGTCAATTTGACGCAGTTCATGATCTTTTCCAATAACATGGAATATGATGATAACGAAATTGAACCTTGGCAAGGTGCTTACTATGCTTCTCCATCCTATCACAAACCAATTTTCAATTATTTTAGGGAAGAAATAGGGTTTAACCTATCACAAGAACTAAAACCTTTAGACAAAGACGTTGAAGATTTCTTATTAAAAGACACCAACTATCAATCCATAAAAAACAGTGCAGAGTATATAACAAATAAGAATCCAGACTCACCAACCAATCGCATACTAACTTCTATGCTTTCCAAAGATAGATTGAAGTTTATTTTGCAATACAGTTTGGCTTATGTAAAAGAGCATAATGGCTTGGAAAAACATATCATGCGTTATCCTCAATTGTTTGCCACTAAAGCCATTGAAGAGAAATTGGATAAAGGTATTCGTAAAGGAATTATTTGGCATACACAAGGTAGTGGTAAAACAGCTTTAGCGTATTACAACACACATTTCTTAACTGATTACTATCAGAAACAACATATCATTCCAAAGTTTTATTTTATTGTAGACCGTTTGGATTTACTCACGCAAGCAAGAGATGAGTTTACAGCACGTGGATTAAAAGTGCATACTGTAAATTCTAGAGACGCCTTTGTAGCAGACTTAAAGAAAACTACTGCTGTTAATAATGATAAAGGTAAACGTGAAATAACAGTAGTTAACATTCAAAAGTTTCAAGATGATCCTAGTGTTAGTAATACTACAGATTACAACATAAACATTCAACGTGTTTACTTTTTAGATGAAGTACATCGTAGTTATAATCCTGAAGGAAGTTTTTTAGCCAATCTGGAACAATCTGATCGTAACGCCATAAAAATTGGCTTAACTGGAACACCTCTTATTGGAGACAGCTTAAAGTCAAAACATCTTTTTGGTGATTATATTCATAAATACTATTACAACAAATCGATTGCAGATGGTTACACTCTTAAACTAATTAGAGAGGAAATTGAAACAGAATATAAAGTCAAATTCAAGAAGATTCTTGACGATCTAGATATTAAAAAAGGTGATGCTAACAAAAAGCAAGTATATGCACATCCTTCATTTGTAGCACCAATGTTGGATTACATAGTTGAAGATTTTCAAGATTTCAGACAGCGTAATAGCGATGCATCCATAGGTGCCATGGTGATTTGTGATAGTAGTGAACAAGCTCAAGAGCTATTTAATATTTTCAATAAAGTTTATACTAGTCCAGAAATAGAAGAGTCATTACCAATGGCTGCTGAACCTGGTGATAAATACAAAAAAGTACTTAAAGAAGAATATCGCATTAAAAAAGCCGCGCTAATTCTTTATGATTCAGGAAGCAAAGAAGAACTTGGAACCTGGCGAGACGATTTTAAAGCAGGTAAAATAGATATTTTGTTTGTATATAATATGTTATTAACTGGTTTTGATGCCAAACGTTTAAAGAAGATCTATCTAGGTCGTGTCATTAAAGCACATAATTTATTACAAGCATTAACTCGTGTTAATCGTAAGTACAAGAATTATAAGTATGGTCATGTAGTAGATTTTGCAGATATTTCTAAAGAGTTTGATAAAACCAATCGTGCCTATTTTGAAGAGCTTCAAGATGTTTTAGGTGATGAAATGGAAAGCTATTCCAACTTGTTTATGTCTCGTGAAGAAATGGAAACATCTATTCGTGATATAAAAGAAGCTTTGGCGGATTTCGATTTAAAAAATGCCGAAAATTTTTCCTCTCAAATTTCTCAAATTAAAGATCAAGGAGAAATGCAACGTATTAAAAAAGCATTAGAAGATGCTCGTGCTTTGTATAACATTATCCGATTGGTTGGTGAATATGAATTACTAGAGCGTATCGACTTCAGAAAACTAGGAGAGCTTCGTATTGAGGCTACAAATCATTTAGCATTAATAAACGCTAAAGAAGCCTTAGAACAAAATGAAGAAGTTGGTAATCTTCTTAATATGGCTTTAGAAGATATAGTTTTCGGATTTAGAAAAATTGGTGAAAACGAATTGGTACTTGCTGGCGAATTAAAAGACATCTTAAAGAAAACCAGAGAAGCTTTAGGTGGTAATTTCGACCCGAAAGATCCAGAATGGATAAGCTTGTATGAAGAATTACGACGCTTATTTGATAATAAAAACTTAAATGAGGTGTCTCAAGATGAGATGCAAACCAATATCACTTCATTAAAAACAATTCATGAAAAAATTAAAGAATTAAATAGACGTAATGATTTATTGAAAGATAAATATGAAGGCGATGCTAAATATGCACGTGTTCAAAAACGATTAGTAGAAGCTGGCAGACCTTCGCAATTAAAAACTGCTATTATTGAAGCCTTACAAAAGATAAAAGAACAAACCGATATTGCTGTACTCGATAGAAACGATAGTTTAAATAACGAAAGTTATTTTGCACGTGTGGTTGCTAAACTAGTATTTAACGAGTTTCAAAAAACCATAGATACAGAAATGGATTTTGAAACAGTTGAATTTATACGCGACCTAATTGTAGAGGAATATCTTAACGAATACCACGGAAAAACCGCATAAAAAGCAAATGACAAAAGACATAAATAACCAACCCTTTGTTACCAAAACAAAAACACTTATAGACGAGCTTAAAGCTGTATGTGCAAGTTATGGATTAGGAAATGATGGGAACGAATTTAAAATTATAAGCCAAATCTTTTTATTTAAGTTTTTAAACGACAAGTTTGCTTATGAAGTAAAAAAGCTAAAACCAGAATTAGCAAAAAGTGATGAATGGGAAGCAGAACTTGCCAAAATGAAAGAGAGTGACTATAATATGTTGCAATTTCAACTGGGTGAAGCTACAGCTTTTTTAAAACCACATCATTTAATTGGGTATTTGTTTGACAGACAAAACGAACCCGATTTTGCCAAAATGGTAGATGATACTTTAATTGATATTGCGGTACTCAATAACGATTTATTTGCTGTAAAGACTGAAGATGGACAAAAAATAAAACTCTTTGATCGTTTAACGGAATATGTAAGTAGTAAACGTGACGGTTTTGCAGTTGCTTTATTTAATAAGCTGGTCATTTTTAATTTTGAAAATATTATGGGAGAAGGTTTTGACTTTTTCTCTACCATTTTTGAATACTTAATTAAAGACTACAATAGTGATGCTGGTGGAAAATACGCAGAGTATTACACACCACACGCTGTCTCTAAAATTATAGCTAACATTTTAGTGCCAGAACCAACCAGTAATGTTACCATTTACGACCCAAGTGCAGGATCTGGAACCTTGTTAATGAATTTAGCACACGCTATTGGTCCTGAAAAATGCACAGTCTATTCACAAGATATTTCACAAAAATCATCTAATCTCTTGCGTTTAAACTTAGTATTAAACAACTTGGTGCATAGTATTGAAAACGTGATACAAGGCAATACCATGACAGATCCTTACCATAAAAAGGATAACAAATTAAGACAGTTTGATTATATAGTAAGTAATCCACCATTTAAGCTCGATTTTAGTGACGATGTAGATACCCTAAACAAAAAAGAAAATAAAGCCCGTTTTTTTGCGGGCATACCAAATGTGCCAAAAAAATCAAAAGACAAAATGGCCATTTACACCTTGTTTTTACAACACATTATTTACTCACTAAAAGAAGGAAGTGGAAAAGCAGCAATTGTAGTACCAACAGGTTTTATAACTGCCCAATCTGGTATTGAGAAAAAGATACGCCAAAAAATAGTAGATAGTAAAATGTTAGCAGGAGTAGTAAGTATGCCTTCTAATATTTTTGCAACAACTGGCACAAACGTGTCTATTGTGTTTTTAGATGCTGCTAATAAAGGAGAGGTGGTTTTGATAGATGCTTCTAATTTGGGAACTACGGTTAAAGAAGATAAAAACCAAAAGACGTTATTGTCTGATACTGAAGAAACTCAAATCATCAACACCTTTACAAACAAAGAAGTTAAAGACGATTTTTCGGTAGTGGTTTCTTATGACGATTTAATAGCCAAAAACTACAGCTTAAGTGCAGGACAATATTTTGAAGTAAAAATTGAGTATATAGATATTACTGCAGAAGAGTTTGCTACAAAAATGGAAAATTTTGAAACTAATTTAGAAGCACTTTTTGGGGAGAGTAAAACTTTAGAAAAAGAGATTCAAAACAATTTGAAGAGTTTGAAATATGAATAAGTGGAAAATGATGCCAATTGGCAAAGTAATTAAATTTAATCCGCCAGAAAGAATACCCAAAGGAAGTATTGCAAAAAAAATTCCGATGGGTAGTTTAACTGAATTTCAAAGAAAAATAAATGGTTTTGAGTTAGCTGAATTTAAAAGCGGGCCAAAATTTAGAAATAATGATACACTTTTAGCAAAAATTACGCCTTGTTTAGAGAATGGAAAGACCGCTTATGTTGATATTTTAGAAGATAATGAAGTAGCCTTTGGATCTTCTGAATTTATTGTTTTAAGAGAAACAAATTTCATAAACAGAGAATTTATTTACTATTTGGCTATAAGTCCGACTTTTAGATATAGAGCTATAAGTTGCATGGAAGGAACTTCTGGAAGACAAAGAGTTAATGAAAATACTTTAAAAAACTTTGAGCTACCTATTCCTTCAATAATTGAACAAAAACAAATCGCCAAAGTCCTTTCCGATTTAGACGCCAAAATAGAAGTCAACAACAACATCAACCAAGAGCTGGAAGCAATGGCAAAAACGCTTTACGATTATTGGTTTGTACAGTTCGATTTTCCAGATGCTAATGGCAAACCTTATAAATCGTCTGGAGGTAAGATGTTATATAATGAGGAGTTGAAACGTGGGATTCCAGAGGGTTGGGAAGATGGAGTATTATCCGATATTGCAAATATAACAATGGGACAATCGCCATCTGGAAGCTCTTATAATGAAGAAGGAATTGGAACTGTATTTTATCAAGGCTCTACTGATTTTGGGTTAAGGTTTCCAACGGTTAGAAAATATACCACCGAACCATCCAGAATAGCAGAAGAGGGTGATATACTATTATCTGTGAGAGCTCCAGTCGGAACACTAAATCAAGCAATGGAAAGTTGTTGTATTGGACGTGGATTAGCTGCTTTGAGAGAAAAGGAAGGTTCAATATCTTTTCTATGGAGTCAGATGGAATATTTTAAACAAGTTTTTGACCGTAGAAATACTTCGGGTACTACTTTCGGTTCAATTAATAAAGATGACCTTTTTGGTTTAGAACTTTGTATTCCAGATAAAGCCGTATTAAAAAAGTTTAAAAAAATAGTGGACCCATTTCATAATCAGATAATTGTTAACTCAAAACAAAACCAAAAACTCGCCGAGTTACGTGATTGGTTGTTACCTATGCTTATGAATGGGCAGGTTACGGTGGGAGAGGTTGAGAATGTCCTTCGACAAGCTCAGGATGACAAGTTGGGTATGGTTGCGGAGGAGAATGGTAAATATGGGAAGGGATGAGGTTAGTTGCTATTTTTATAAAAGAACATGAATTTTTATTTAATGATCCAGTTACCTTAAATTTTGGTGGTGAATATAATTATGATTTTAGTTCTGTAGGAAAAAAAGTTTATGTTCAAAGAAGCAAAAACGAAAATTATATAAGTGGTTTTTTTGATCAAACAAACTTAAAATCTCGAATAGAATCAATTTCATCAGTTGTAGGTAAAAATGGAACTGGAAAATCCAGTATTTTAGATGTTGTTCGTAGTTTTTTTATAAGAAACCAATACGGATTGCCATATTCTTGGACAGTTGCAATATTTGAAAAAAATGGTGTGGATTTGCCTTTTGTTTTGCATAGTGATTTTGAAAATGTAGAATATAGATTCAATATATATGAATTAGAAAAATTAGGGAATTATCATGTTCTTACTAAAGAATTAGATAGAATTAATAAAAATGATGTGCAGTCGATATATTATTCACCTCATTTTGATTATAAATACAATTTAAATTTTGATGAAATAGATATTTATGATATCTCTTTTGATAAAATTTTAGAACAGGATTTAGAAGATTTAGAAAACAAAGATGCAAACGCAAATGGATGGAGCTATTCACCATCACAAGAATTGATTTTTAAAAATTCTATAAGACAACTAATGTTCTTGTCCTCTAGTTTGGTTAGAGAAAACCAAATATTCAAAAATATTTTTGAATTACCAGAGCATGGTGAAGCTAAACTGTTTTTTAGAGGGCATGTTAAGAAAGATCCGTGGAATACACCAAATGCATTTAGATGGCCACTAAAAGCAATTAAAGAGAAATTAGAAGACGAATTAAATAAATGGCATGAAATTAGACTTTTTGATAAAGAACACAATGTTACAAATCAAATTGAAATTAATAAGTATCTAGTAAAGCGTTATTTAATAAGAGATATAATTAGTGTATTAGAAAGACAGATGGAAAAGAATAATTCTTATCTATCTGAAGGTAAGATTAGTATTGAGGGCTTAGATAAAAAGATAGAAGAATCTGATGTTTTCAATTCATTTTTATTTTTTATTGAGCATTGTATTATTAAATATGGGAAATCTTCATGGAATGCATTTGATTTTAAGTCAATTAGTTCTTTGTTAAATGCGTTATACAAAGATATTGATGAAATAGAAACTGAAAAATTAGTGCAAAATGACAATATTCAAATTGCACCCTCTAAAGTAGTAAACATATTAAATTTACATCGTAATTTTTTATTAAATCTATTTAATTATTATCCCAAAATAAAATCTAAAAATAAAGAAGAAGAGTTGTTTGATAAATCGAATAGAATAGAAGGGTTTATTAATTATATTCCAACTTCAAAAAAGTTAAGTTCTGGTGAAAATGCTATGTTAAATTTATTTTCAAGGTTTTATGATTTTATTAATAATAATCTCGTTGAAAGTTCAAAATTTTTATCAAAAAAGAATCATTATATTATTTTACTAGATGAGGCTGATTTAGCTTTTCATCCTTCATGGAAAAGAAAATTTGTGAAATCAATCATATCTACAATTCCATACTTTTTTAGTGATTTGTTAGGGTCACCATCGTTGCAGGTTATTTTTACAACACACGACCCATTAACCTTGTCAGATATTCCTCAAAGTAATGTTATTTATTTAGACAAAGACGAAGAGGGTAATACATTTGTCAATCATAATAAAGTACAATCTTTTGGAGCAAATGTTCACGATCTTTTAGCCAATAGTTTTTTCTTGGAAAATGGCTTTATGGGAGAGTTCGCTGAGGGAATGATAAAGAGTTTAATAAACCATCTTACAAATGAAGAATTAGGCGATACAAATTCTGCTATATCATTTGATTGGAACAAAAAAACTATTCAGAAATTTATTAATACTGTTGATGAACCTTTTATAAAAGAGCGATTAACTAATCTATTTGATGAAAAGTATTTATTAAATGATAAACAGGCACTTCTGGATAAAAGAGATGAAATCGACGCACGATTAAAAGAATTGAATGATGAGGAAGATTAAGATTACAAAGCAATTTAAGAAAGAAGTTGAAGATTTTAATAAGGATCTGTTTAAGAAAAGGGATGCTAGATTTGAGTTACCTCTAAAAGGACTAAAAGATTTAAAATCTAAACTAAAAGGGAATCGCTTAAAAAAACATAGGAAATATGTAGATCTTATTATTTCACGTTATTCTGAAATATTAAACGCTGATCCATCTACAATGAAATCTTTGATTAAAGATTTTAATAAAATCCTTTCACCTACTATTGTTTCTTCTAAATATCCTAATAGTAAAAGATATTTTTATAAAGAAATCGTGAAAGTTTTAAGGTATGATGCTTTAAGGGATAAAGAGTTTTTGGAATATTTAAAAAGAACTGAGATTAGGACATGTGTTTATTGTAATTCACAAAATACCTTAGTAATAGAAAAACTTTATTTTGATAAAAAAAAGCGAAGAGTAATCGATACGCAGGCTAAATTGGAATTAGATCATTTTCATTCTAAATCTAAATACCCATTTTTAGCTACATCATTTTTTAATTTATATCCAACTTGTGGAAATTGTAATAAAGCGAAATCAGACAAGGATGCATTATTTGAGCTTTATACTTATAGTAACCAACTGGACATCTTTAAATTTAAAATTGATGATAAATCAATTTTGAATTATTGGATGAACCTTGATAGAGAAGAACTGCAAATAGAATTAAAACCAGTTTTTTACAAAGATAAAAAGGTACTTATAAATCATAACAATCTTTTTCAAGTTCAAGCTATTTACGACAAACAAAAAGATTTTGGAGAAGAAATTGTATGGAAGGCAAAAGTAAACCCTAAGATTTATAGAGAGACAATGTATAGAATGTTTAATTCTCTTTTTCCAGATAAGACATATATTGATAGAGCCATAATAGGTAACTATACTAAGCCAGAAGAAACCTTTAAAAGACCTATGGCAAAGTACACGCAAGATATTGCTAGGCAATTAAAGTTAATAAAATAAAACATGGAGGAACAATTAAAGCAACTAGTAGTAGACTACAAAAACTATATCTTAAAAAAAGGAAATCAAGATGAAGTTTATAAATGGAATGCTATAGTCCATTTTCAAGAGCATTGGGATTTTGATGCACCAGATTTTTACGAGATGTTTAAAGAGGCTTTTAGAAAAAAAGAAAATTTAATGTTTCAAAATTCTTATGGTTTTTTAGATAAATTGGGAAAACAATTTCCTGATAAGTTAAAAAGGTTATTCTCAGTGCTTTTAAATAAGAACTCAAGTTTTAATGCTATATATAAAACGTCTAGACAGTTTGCAGATGAGTATTTATTGGATTTAAAACAAGCTTTAAATAGAGATAATTTATCCCATCAACTAGACGAAAGAGCAATCTCTTTTATTTGTGTACTAAATAATCCAGAAAAATTTTATTTATATAAAGCCAATGTTTACGATGAGCTTTGTTCATATTTTGAAATAAATAAAGTTAATACGGCTGGAGAAAAATATGATCATTTTGTTGAACTTGGAGATCAATTTGTTTCTTATATACAAAAAGACGAAGAGTTATTGCAATTATGTAATAATTATATACCTGAAACATTTGGTTTTAATTCAGAAAAACTCATTTTTCAGGACATAGTTTATAACATGCTAGTTTCACTGCCGGCAAGTATAGATAACAAAAAATTCTTAGACCGTTTATTTTACGATATAAAAGAAGAACTGGAAAGTGAAGAACATCCTTTAATACATCATAAGTGGTTAGAAAATGATTCAGAAAGTTACAGACAAGTTTCAATAATCCCAGATACATCTCGCGTTTCAACGAGTGAGTTACATTATGAACTGTATAGATATTCAAATAAAATATGTTTTGAAGTCCACCCAGAAGGTGATCTTGAGCAAAAAAGATTAATTCAATCTTTCATTAATGAGTTTCCTAACTCAAAAAATGGTCTTAAGTTATCGAAATGGCACACAGGAATTGGTAATAAAGATATAGATAAGGGAGAACATTTTAAACTGGTGCCTAAGACAAAAATATCCTATAGTCTAAAGCAAGAGGAATATGAGGAATTGAAATCTGCATTAATTGATCAGTTTAAGTCATTATATGATGATTTTAATGACTCTTTTTTAGAATATTTAGAAACTAATAATGATATTATGGAAGATGTGAAAGAAGAATTTATTAATTGGTATATTGACAATCCTAGATCTAGCTACTTTAATAATGAACCAGATAAAATCAGAGATTATTTAACAAAATCGTTAGAAAATTTTTCAAAAAACATTTTTTTAGTAAACTACACTACTTATAGAGAAATGATTGATTTTATAGAAGAGACAATCAATAATGATAAGCCTAAATTTCTAAAAAATCATGGTGCATCCGACTCAGGGAAACTTGCAGCTATTATAGGTAAAAGGAATTATCAGAAATTTTTAAAAGAATATTTTAATAAAAAGGATGGAGTTAATATTAATAATATGACAGAATATAAAGCTCCACTAAACCAAATCTTTTATGGTCCTCCAGGAACAGGAAAAACTTATAATACCATTTTAGAAGCAGCTAAAATAATTACTCAGGATGAAAACATAAGTTATAATGATGCGCAGATGGTTTTTAATAATCATCTAGGAGATAGAATAGAGTTTATAACTTTTCATCAAAATTACAGCTATGAAGATTTTATACAAGGCTTGAGACCAGACACAGAATTAAGTGGCGAATTATCGTTTTTTACAAGTGATGGTGTTTTTAAAAAAATTGCAGATAAAGCATTAAAAAACTTACGGGATGCTGAAAATCCAGATTCTGCTAAAAAAGAATTCATAGACGTTTTTGGTGAACTTATAAAACCTCTTAATGAAGGAGATGTTGGTGAAGTAGAAATTAAGATGAAGCAAACTTCTTTTTATGTTACAGAAGTTGGAGAAAAATCTATTGAATTCAGAAAAAATCAAGGAGATTCTAAACATACACTTAGTATTGCTACTTTAAAAAAGATGTATGATAAAGGTGAAAATGATATAATTCTAGGAGGCTTACAGCCTTATTATAATCCAATCTTAAAGCAGCTTATAGAACTAGGAAAAAGAAATGTAGAGCAGGTTGAAAAACAAAATTACGTTATCATTATTGACGAAATTAACAGAGCTAATATTTCAAGAGTTTTTGGAGAGCTTATTACATTAATTGAAAAGGATAAACGTTCACATGGTAAAATACCTCTAACTGCAACGCTGCCTTCCGGAGAGTCGTTTATTGTACCTTCTAATCTATATCTTATTGGTACTATGAATACAGCAGATAAATCTATAGCGTTATTAGACATTGCACTACGTAGACGTTTTGAATTTGTACCCATGTATCCAGATTACAATTCTACAGCAGATAAAGTTATAAATGATGCAAACATTTTAGAAGCCATTAATAAGGAGATTATTTCTAGAAAAGGACATGATTTTACAATTGGACATTCATATTTTATGGGAGAAGATTATGATTTAAAAAACACTATTGATAATAAGGTTATTCCTTTATTACTAGAGTACTTTATGAATGATTTTGAAGAAGTTAAAAAAATACTAAGTGCAGCAAATATATTTGTTGATGGTTGGCCAATGCAATATTTAACTAATGATTAATCTGTTTGAATACCAAAATAAAAAGGAGTTTCCAGAACATCATTTTGATAATTTGGAGGTTTTCTTAGATGATATTTGGGTAAAAAGAGAAAAGTCTAGTTTTTATAATAATGAAGAAGATAATAGAGTAGAACAACAACGTTTTATTCAGTTTTTACATAAAACAAAAACATTAAAATCTAATAAATATGTTGGCGTTATTCATTTTGAAGGCGAGACCATAAACTTACTACCAAAGATTTTTTATAGAGGAGAGGAACCTTTAGAACACGAAGTCATTGCCATAAACAAACACATATTGTGGTGGTTGAGTTATTGCAGGAAATTAAAATTCCCTAATTATCTCTCTGGATTAAACAGTGAAAAAGCAGATTTTTTTGAAATCTTAATTTATTTGTTTAGTAAAAACACGCGAGAGTTGTTAAACTCTTCCATTTATCAAAAATATACAGAAGTCAATAAGGAGTTATCTTTTGTAAAGGGACGCATAGATTTTAATGCCTACATAAACAACAACCTATCTAGAGGTAGAAATCACAAAATTAGTTGTCAGTTTGATGCTTTTGAAATGGACAACGACTTTAACAGATGCGTGAAGTATGTTTCTAAGTTGCTGTTGTCAATAACCAAAGAAGATCAAAGCAAACGATTTTTAGCAGATATTTTGTTTATTCTCGATGAGGTAAAAGACATCAATGTTTCAGCTGATAAAATGCAGCGTATGACGTTTAATCCTATGTTTTCTGATTTTGAAACCATTAGAGATTATTGTGTTTTGTTCTTGAATAACAGTGTGTCTTTTAATTATAAAAACTCCTTAAAATTATTCGCATTTCTTTTACCAATGGAGTATGTATTCGAGGATTTTATTTTTGGTTTTATAGATAAAGAAATAGAAAGTATTAAAACAAAAGCTCAGGACACTTCAAAATATCTAGCAGAAGGCAATAAATTTCAATTAAAACCAGATTTGTTATTAGAATTTGATAACAGAAAAATAATTGCAGATACCAAGTATAAAATTATTTATGAGGATGTAACGGATTCAAAAAATGGAATCTCACAGTCTGATTTGTATCAAATGTTAGCGTATGCTGTGCGTTTTAAAGTTAATGAAATTGTTTTGTTTTATCCTAATACAATTAATGTGGAAATGCCAAATGATTCAGAACTGACAATTGTTGATGAATTAGCTGAAGATGAAAGAGTTTATATTAAAACTGCACAGTTACCAATAATAAATTTTGAGTTGTTTGAGGAAGGATATAAGAGTGCAAAAACGATACTCTTAGATTTTGAGAGTTTAAAAGAAAGGTTAAAATCGAGATTAACTGATTTATTATTAATTGATAATTTTAATAAATAATTTGGAAGAAAGAAACATACGATCTATTTTTACAATTCAGATAAACAAGAACTATTACTTATAGTTAAATTTAAACTTGTTTATTATGAATATTGCAGACTACAAAAATGAAGCGCATAACCTGTATAGAGATGACAAACTTATAGAGGCTTATAAATGTGCATGGAATTTACCTTTTACAGATTTTGTGTCATGGTACACAGATGTAAAAGGAAAAAGAAAACAAAGTAAAGGTATCTCTCTTTTTAATGACTCCTTTTTTTACAATTCATTCTTAATTTCTCAATCTACTGAATGGCTTAATCATAAAGAAGCTAATTTGTTATGGGAATATTATTTAAATACTCAAAAAGAAATATTACTTGAGTTTGAATTGTACGTTGCACATAATAATCCATGTCTTTTCATTGAAGGTTATAAAAACAGGTTAATCTTTTTAAATGATAAGCGAATAAAACAATTACAAGAACATCATCTGCCACTTTCTATTGAAAACGAACTTATAATCTGGAACAGATTCAATAAGTTGTTAAATACAAAATGGAAGGAAGTTACAGAGTTAATTGATGAAATCGAGTTGCAACCTCATGAATTTCTTATGGCATTATGTGCTACTTTTGAGGCTTTTATTTATAAAAACCCAGCCGATAAATTACGATGGCATTATGCTGTTGAGGCGTTGAGTTTACTTATAGCATATATTCAAAATAATTTTATTTTATCTAATCTTGAAGTAGATGAAAATGATCTTGTCAAAGCGTATTGTAATGGTGCAATTGATTTTAAATGTGAAGCTGTTTTTAGTAATGTTTTTGATTATGTATTATTAAAGGAAAAAACGCAAAGGTATGCTTATGAGCCTGGTCTCACTATTGTTATTGATAATAACGATATTTTACGTTTTAATGGAAGCGAAGCATTTAATAAGCAATGGAATACTGATGAGCTTAGATATACTGTTAACGAGCAACACTACTATGCGATTAGTGAACAATTATTTAGCGAATTGAAAGCAAAGAATAAAATCAAATATATAAACAATAATAAGGATCCAAATAACCAATTAGGTAATATAAGACAGTTAGGGGTTAAGCTAACAGTAACCGATTTAGGAATATGTGATGAAGATTTAAAGAATAAAAAATTACCAAATCTTGATTTTATGATTTCATTTCTGCATGGAATAGCATGGCGTAAGTTTGAAACTTCTGAAAAGCCCTTGCATGAAATAGCTCGAATTAGAAAAAATGAATATGCTAAAGGGATGGCAGAATTAATTTATAAAAATGAAGTTTCAGAATTTATACTAATAAGTGATAATAGTATATTAAAAAATGCAGCAAAAGCTTCAGGATTAAATTGTACCACAGAAGAGTTTGATCAATTTATTAATGCGTTCTCTTTCAGCTGGAAGAAGAAAACATTCGATCCTTTCAAACTACCTCTTAGTTTATGGAAAAAACCATTTCTTCAAATTGGTAAGCACATAATTTCACCAATTAGTGTTCTTACTGGATTTACTGGGGTTTACACGATTTCTGAGTCTATCCTAAAAAACTTTAGTCCACGTGGGGGCGAAAGAATAGAGAGTTTATTAAAACACACATATGAAAATGCGGGATGGAAGACATCTGTAATTACAAATAATCAAGAGTATGGAGATGTAGATGTAATGATGGAGGATGAAGATAATATTATATTTATGCAGCTTAAAAGAACAACGCAAAAAACAAATATGCTTGAACTGCATAATCAATTGGCTCAAGATAGAAAGGCTATAAAACAACTTCTTGAAGCAAAAGCTGAGTATACGAGCAGCAAAAACATCCACTTGTGGTATGTAACAACAGCATTTGAAAAAGTAAGTACTTGGGAAAAAGAAGTTTATCGTGTAAGTTATCAAGATTTAATTCATGTAAAGAGATTATTAGATTCAGATGGATTGCGATTTAATAATCTTAATGATTTTATTGAAATGATAGAGTCTGATACACCATATAAGATTGGAAAGGAACATATTTTAAATTAAAAGTTAGCTAAGAGATAGAAGCTTTAAGTAAGCTTAATTTTAAACTATCTTTTATGAAAACTAATGAATTTATCCCAAGCATCAATTTCCATTTATGGGAACCATGCAACATGCGTTGTAACTTTTGCTTTGCAACGTTTCAAGATGTAAAACAAACTATTTTACCTAAAGGGCATTTGCCTGCGAAAGAAGCGTTAGAAGTAGTCACGAAAATTGCAGAAGCTGGATTTGAAAAAATAACCTTTGCAGGAGGAGAACCTTTACTTTGCAAGTGGTTGCCAAAACTAATTAAAACTGCAAAGCAATCGGGAATGACAACCATGATTGTTACTAATGGCAGTAAATTAACAGAGGAGTTTTTAAAAGAGAACAAACCCTATTTAGATTGGATTGCTGTGAGTGTAGACAGCTTAGAAGAAGAAAATAATATTAGGATTGGTAGAGCCATAACAGGGAAAAGACCCCTAAGCAAAGCGTTTTATTATGATTTAGTGGATACTATTAGAAAGTATGGATATGGCTTAAAGATTAATACTGTAGTCAATAAAATAAATTATAAAGACAACTTAACGGAATTTATAGAATACGCTAATCCACAACGTTGGAAAGTACTACAGGTATTACCGATAGTGGGGCAAAATGATATTAAAATAGATGCCTTTAAAATTACTGATAAAGAGTATAATTATTTTTTAAACACACATAAAGATGTTAGATCTATTGTGCCAGAATCAAATGATGAAATTAAAGGCAGTTATGTGATGATAGATCCTGCAGGACGTTTTTTTGATAATGCACAAGGCAAACATAATTACAGTAAACCTATCTTGGAAGTAGGCGTTAACCATGCTTTACAGACTATGAATTATAATCTGGAAAAGTTTTTAAATAGAGGAGGGGTTTATGATTGGGTCGTTGAAACGCATTAATATAGAATTGAATATGATAATCTAATTCATTTAATAGCCCAAAAAACACATACTGTTCAAATACTGCGCCTCCTAATAGTTAATAGGAGGTGCTATGTAAAAAACAATTAGCCTCCTAGATTATAATCAGTTTCCAAAGTTTGGGATTCAAAAAATTAAAACCAATTCATGAATTACATTTGGTGTCACTTTTTAATGCATTATGTTTAGCTCTACAACCATCACTCCACCTCCCCATAAACCCGTTTTATAAAGTCGCCTTTTAAAAAAGCAGCTGCATCCAATTGACTTTGAAGGACGATGCCTTTGGTTTTAGTTTCCAGTAACCAGCTAATTGCCTGGATTAAGGGGGTGGCCGTACTGGTTTGGATGGCTCTTAGGGTGTGTTTTCCTACCTGTTGCGGGTGTATGCGTTTGGCAATTTCCTGTCTGCGTAAGGTGCCCGAGGCATCTTTCCCTTCCACAGCCGCATAGATAACAATTTGATCGTCTTGGATATGTGGGATTTCTGTTTGCATGATTTGTTGCAAGTCTGAAATAAGGGTTTCGCTCTGTTTTAAACTTTTTAATTGGTTCTCTACCCACCCGTAATGTCCAGGATGTCTTAGGGTTTTATAATCCAGACGTTTTACTTTGCCACTAAGGGCATCGGGTAAATCGGCAGCCCCACCCGAAGTGAGGTCCTCTTCGTAAGGAATGCCATCGATAATAAGTTGTCTTCTTTCGGAAAGTGCCGGGAGGGTGGTTTTTTTATAATCGCGGATGACGATGCAGTCTTTTAAATACTCAGTAGCCACGCCCACAGGACTCCAGGTAAAACCATAATAATGTGGTGGGATGGCGTGATTGGTGAGGGCGCCCACTTTTAATTCCAGGGTGTCCACTTGTTCGACTTCATATTGCTTACAAAAATTTTGAAACATATAGTTTGCCAGAACATCTATATAACCAGGAGCTAAGCCCGTTTGTAGTACGAATCCGGTTTGGGCGTCTTTAGCCAGGTTGATAATCTGATTGGTTTCAGCCACATACTCCGTAAGGTTGGCATAATACAATTGATGGTCCTTGGCCATTTGCGCCATATTTGGAGCCAGGCTACCCGGTAAGCAATCGAGTAGGGCATCGCCTTTTTCAAAAACGCTGTGCATGTTGCTATTAATGGTCTTGGCATCCAGGAAGAAGGCATGCACCTGGCAGGGCTTGGTGGAACCGTTTTTAATCCAATCTGCCACACTTTGGGCTTTAGTTAGATCTTGGTCGCCAATATATATGGTAGGTGTTACGGCACTCCACTCTGCCAAAATAAGACCTACAGCTTCTGCAATACCACCTGCACCAGCAATAATGATGTGATAGGGATTTTTCATAGTAATTGTTTAAAGATTAAAACAAGTTAAGAAGAATTCGGTGAAAAAAATAGGACTCTAGTTAAGAATTCCGAGGGAAGGGCGTGATTTAGCAAAAGCGCCTAGTTAAGACGAAATGGTTGAGGTAGGACTGATGGCATTCGATGATAGGTCTTGACGCTATAAGCCATCCGTTTAGGTTTTCTGTGCTCTCTTCGGGGTATATGGGAATGGAGAGAAGGTAAAGCAACTAAGCTAGGAAAACGGTTTAGAGTGCGCTAAACGGTGATTTTAAAAAGCTTATATTAAATAAAAGAAATACTCAGGTAGTCAACCTATATGCGCTTATTCGGAATATATTTTATAAATTTAAATTCTGTTATGAAGCGAAAAACTAATTTGCAAGCTCTGGTACTTTTTATATGGGATGAGATTGTCCGCAATTTGATAAATACCGTCACTAAATGAAAACAAGAATATTAATTGGCCTTCTTTTTTGCTCAATTATATTTGGGTGTAGCAAGCAAAGTGATGATCCCATTGTTTTCTTCCTTCACAACCGATTTTTAGAAGCGCACGCATTAAATGATTTGCATCCTGAATTTGGGCGAACTGAATACCAAGAAATTATTGCTGCATTAAAAAAGGGAGGGCTTCGCGTACGAAGCGAAAAACGGAGTGGACATGTTAATGCACGCGCATACGCCATTGGAATTGTACAGCAAATTGACAGTTTGTTACAACAGGGAACAGAAGCTAATAAAATAACAGTAGTAGGAACTTCAAAAGGAGGGTATATTGCTCAATACGTTTCGACTTTAGCAAATAATTCAGATTTGAATTTTGTATTTATTGCTAGTTTTAGAGATAGCGATATTCAAAATATACCTGAAATCAATTTTTGTGGAAATATTTTAACGATTTACGAAAAGTCCGACCCATTTGGAGTTTCTTCCTTGGAGCGAAGGAACATCTCGAACTGCGACATTAAACACTTTAAAGAAATTGAATTATATACAGGAATGAGACACGGGTTTTTATTTAAACCTTTAAAAGAATGGATTGATCCTACCATAAAATGGGCGCATGGCCATTATGAGGTGGAATAAAGACTATGTTAACCCTGTACAGAATTAATTGCTTGTTTTAGTTTACTTATGAATCCTGATAGTTGTCGTGACTGGCATCTGCCCGTTGGGAGAAAGGGACTTTCGTGCTACGTTTTTATTTACTAAATTAGGTGCTTGAAGGGGCATTAAAATCATCCAGAAACCTGTTATAATCAATAAAAAAAATGAATACACTTATAAAAAATGGTCTCTTTTTTTCTGGAGATAGAAATGAAAAAACAAGTGAGAAAGATTTATTAATAAATGAACATGGTGAAATAATAGAAATTGGGTCCATAGATTTAGCAGAAGATGCTAGCACCCAGATTATTGATGCAAAAGGCAAATGGGTTTTGCCGGGCTTTATAGATTCGCACACCCATTATGATGCTGAAATCTTGGCATCGCCAGGGCTTAAAGAGTCGGCCAGGCACGGAGTTACCTCTATTATACTGGGCAGTTGTTCCGTTTCGGCTATTTACAACACACCGGAAGACACTTCAGACTCTTTTACACGAGTAGAAGCGATACCAAGAGAAGTGATGCTTCCTTTGCTTCAAAAGGTAAAAACCTGGAACTCGCCTAGAGCGTGGAAAAAGCACATTAACCAATTAGCCCTAGGTATTAATGTGGCTTCGTTTGTAGGTCATTCAGATATGCGTATGAAAGTGATGGGGATAGATCGCTCACTTTCTCATTCTGAAAAAGCTAGCAAACAAGAAAAAGAAACTATGAATCTGATGCTTAACGAAGCATTAGACGAAGGCTTTTTAGGTTTGTCTACTATGGATAATCCGTGGGATAAAATGGATGGCGATAGGTACTGGTCTCACAAAACCCCATCTTTTTATTCGTCCTGGTCTGAAAGAAAAAACTTAATAGACACCCTTAGAAAAAGAGACGCCGTTTTTCAGGGAGCTCCAAACCTTGTAACCAGAGTAAATGCTTTTCAATATATGCTATCAAGTACTGGTTGGTTTAGGAAGCCACTAAAAACGACTATGATAGCCATGATGGATATGATTGGTGACAGATATCTTTATCCTTTAATTGCGTTCGGAACCAGATTCATAAATATAGTTGGCAGAGGAAATTTTAGAATGCAATCTCCACCTTGTCCTTTTACGGTATATTATGATGGTGTAGACTCTGTTATGTTTGAAGAATTCCCCAGTGGCGAAGCACTAAGACATTTAGCCAAAGAAATAGATACAAGAAATGAACTTATAAACGATGCGCAGTTTAGAGCAAATTTTAAAAAGGAAATCAAGAACAAATTTGCACCTAAAGTTTGGCATAAAGATTTAAGTAAATCTATAGTATTAGAATGTCCGGATAAAAGTTTTATAGGGAAAAATTTTTATGACATAGCTGAAGAAAAGAACGAGCATCCAGTAGATGTTTTTCTAGACAGTATAATTACATACGACAAACAAATACGGTGGACAACCACAGTAGCCAATGATAGAAAAGAAAAATATAAAGGTTTATACAACTTTCCTTATAACCTAATCAGTTTTTCGGATGCAGGAGCACACCTCAATAATATGGCATTTTATAATTTTCCTTTACAAATGATAAAAAATGTACAAGAGTCTATTGATAATGGAACTCCGATGATGACTATGGAAAAGTGCATTTGGCGGCTTACAAAAGAGCAAGCCGATTGGTTTGGTATAGACTGTGGGCATTTAGCAAAAAACAAAATTGCTGATTTAGTTATTATAGACCCGACGAAATTTGATTGTATTAAAAATGAAGTAGAAGAAGATGTCATTAAAGAGTTTGAAAACTATAAAAGGTTGGTTAATAGAAATGAAGGAGTTGTTAGCCAAGTAATGGTAGGTGGGAAAATAATTTTTGAACATGAGAACTTTGTTGAATCCTATGGGGAATCAATTAAGTATGGCCGGTTTTTGTCGAAAATTTAATTATAAGCTTGTTTCTGAAATTATAGCAGCCCGGGGGATGTTATCCTATATATGTTAAGCGTTGGCATGTATTTAAAAAAACATACAAACAGATGTTTAGAACCTTTATTTATTTAGTTATAATTCTTATTTCCTCGCAAGAGCGGTTAATAGGGCAGGAGAATAGTATTTATATTAAGGCAGGCTTATTATATGATAGTAAAGAAAATAAGTTGCTAAAAAATAAGCTTATCCATGTTCAAGATACAAAAATACGATCTGTTGGAGCGTTCGAATCTTTACCTAAAAACAGTCAAGTCGTTGATTTAACCGAGTATACTGTTCTTCCCGGATTAATAGATGCGCATACACATGTTCTTTTTTCTCAAGAAGCGAGCGAAGATTTTTCAGCACACAGTATCCAATCTCTAACCATGGAAAGCGATGCTTTACGAGTTCTTCGAGGTTCTAAAAGAGCTAAAAGTTATTTAGCCCAAGGAATAACGAGTATTAAGGATTTAGGAAACTCAGGTTTATATCTAGATGTCGCCCTTAGAAACGCCATTAACGAAGGAACGATTGAAGGGCCACGTATTTTTGCTTCTGGACCTATTTTGGCTGCACATGGAGGACAAATTTACGATGTACTACCTGAGCATCAGAATATAATAGATTTAGAATATCGAATAATTACTAGTCCTGAAGACGCCAAGAATGCTGTGCGTGAACATGTGAACCAACATGTGGATTTAATTAAAATATGTGCTGATAATCTTCCAAATAATACATTTTTAACCACAGATGAACTAAAAGCTATTGTAGAGACAGCACACTCATATCATCTTAAAGTAACAGCTCATTGTGTTACAAATCAATCAGCGTGGAATGCTGTAGAAGCTGGGGTTGACGGTATTGAACATGGGTTCAATTTAGCTGATAGCACATTGATAAAAATGGCAGAGAAACACATTTATCTTGTGCCCACAGAAAATAGTAGAGATTATATGAATACTTATGTTAAACTAGCTGGTTATAATGTGAATGACAGGGAATGGATTGGTAGTTATCTGGACAAAATGAAGTCTAGGCTAAACAGGGCAATTAATAGAGGAGTACCAATTGTAGCCGGTTCTGATAATTATACAGATATACAAGTATCGAGGGGAGCATCGTCAACAGATATGTTTCGCTCTTATTTTGAAGCAGGAATGAACCCTTTAGACATACTTCAGTCCAGCACCTATATTTCAGCTTTTCATTTAAATAAAGAAAATGAGATTGGCTATATTCATCCTCAAGCTAATGCGGATATTATAGCTGTAAAAGGAGATATTATTAATGATTTTATTTCTACGATAGAAAACGTTGAGTTTATAATGAAAGATGGGAAGATTTATGAAAATACAAGTGATTAAGGTTTAGTCTGAATCAAAAAAAAGGATGGCAACAGCGTATATGTTTTATGTTGGAATTAGTACCAAATGCAAAGTTTTTTATATTTTTAAAGACGTAAAAGCTCAACCTAAACATCCTGCATTTTTATCCGAAACAAACCATGTACTTAGACTGCTACCAACCATTAATAGAATTAAGCGAATGAAGATTTTAAGTGTTCTCGTATTATGTGTCATTTCTTCTATAACCTATGGACAAGAGACCGATACCTTGTCTTTCTACTCAGAAGCATTTAAAGAAGAAAGAACAGTCTATATTCACAAACCAGAACTTTACAACTATAAATCGGATTCTTTAAAATTTCCTGTAATCTATTTACTGGATGGGCAACACGAATGGTTTGTTAACCCACTACTTTCTGATATACACTATTTACAATATACACACGAAATTCCCAATGCGATTGTTGTGGTTATTCCACATAAAAACCGAAATAAAGAATGTCGTATTCCAGACCTGAAAACCGAATTGCCACTTGATATTTTTATTACGAAAGAGTTAGACCACGAATTATCTAAATATGGGCTAAGTGATTTCAAAGTCCTTATTGGACACTCCTTTTCAGCATCCTTTTCACTCTATTCCTATTACAATCACCCAAACTATTATTCTTCTGTAATAGCAAATACACCACTTGATAAAATGGGGTTATTAGTCGATAGTTTTCAGAAGCACATTGAGATTGATACCAATAAGATTTCCATAAGTATAGGTGGAATTGCCGATAGCAAAGATTCGCATCACAGAAAAAAATATAATCAACTAAAGGAAAAACATCCTGACTTTTTTAATTCAATAAACGTCTTTGAAGCCGATTATTCTGCGCACAACGCAGTACCAATTGTATCGACACCAACTCTTTTAACAAGAGTATTTGAGAGCTTTAGTACTAGATACACAGCCATTGCAAAAGTTAATGATGAGTATGAATTAATTGATGCACCCCAAGCGCCAGAAAAAGAAGTAGAAAAAGTAATATTAGCATCGAAAATTGGCGCTTCATTTTATCCACCTGAAATTGCCGAAATAAACGGAATAGCCTCGAGGTACTCATATAGTAACTATAAGGATTATGCCATTGAAATTTATAAATTGGGAATAGAATATTATCCACACTATTATGAATTTTATTTATCGCTGTATGAATTAACACTTAATACAGATAAAGTAGCATCGAGAGAACACTTGGAAATGGCTGAATTGCTTTTAAAAACAGTAGAGAACAATTGGAAAGGGAAAAGTGAGATTTTTGACGAAATAAAAACTGAAAAATTAAAGAACGGTTGGTAAAGGCCGTGTTTAATTGTGGACTTGTTCAAGTCCGGCAGGCTCAACTAATTTTACACAAAACCGTGGTATATATTTGACTAAACCAAATGAAAAGAAAAACAATACTATTATTCATACTGATTTTTATACTTCCCATTGTTTTAGTTTTTACTGCAAACTATGCCATAGAAAAAAATGCTAAAAACAAAACATTTTCAAGCACATCTGAAATCAAAAAAAACAAAGTTGGGGTGGTACTGGGAACTTCAAAACATTTAAAAAATGGTAGCATAAATTTATATTTTACATATCGGATAAATGCAACTGTTGCACTTTATAAAAAAGGAAAAATTGATTTTGTTCTAGTCAGTGGAGATAATGGAAGTGAACATTATGATGAACCTACCGATTTTAAAAATGAGTTAGTAAAAAATGGCATTCCTGAAAATCGCATTTTTCTTGATTATGCTGGTTTTCGGACCTTAGATTCTGTTGTGCGAGCTAAAGAAATTTTTGGACAAACTAGTATAACTATTATTTCGCAAAAGTTCCATAATGAACGTGCCATTTATCTTGCTGAAAAAAATGGAATTTCTGCCATTGGATTTAATGCAAGGGATTTGAGTGGGAAATATGGTTTAAAAACTCGAATCCGGGAGTACTTTGCCAGAACAAAAGCTTTTTTAGATATCATGTTTGGCGTTGCGCCCAAATTTTTAGGAGAGAAAATTGAAATAAAATAAAAGCGCCATGTCGGCAGTGAATAAAATTAATTGTAAGTGCAAGCCTATTTACTTGCCTGCCGGTGGGGCAGGGGGGCTAAAATCTATTATTGAAGCAGCTATCAACTAACAGGCAGGTGCCACTAATTTTATACAAAAATAGTTGGCCCATATTTGAAAAAACTAATCAGAATGAAATTATCAACACAAAACATTGTTCTTGCATCACCTTTTTTGATTATCGGAATTAGTTTCGGAACTGCATTTCTGTTTGGTAGTATTATTGGGAAATGGGCTTTTATTCCAATAATTTTAGTTCATTGGTGTCTTTTTCTGTTCTTCACTCTTAGATATACCGAAAAGGAAACAAGAAAAAAATGGCTACAAAAACCAAGAGGTCCATTCGGTTGGAACATTTTAGCAATATTTATTGGAATACTTCCACTTCCTTTATTTTTAATGCATTACGAAACATTAGGAATATGGCAAGTTTGGTTGCCTTGGATTTTATTAGCTCTAATTAATCCTTGGATAGAGGAATTTTATTGGCGTGGACTACTTTTGGAATACACAAAAAACTGGTCGACATGGACTGCCATATTATTTACAAGTTTAGTATTTGCGTTAAGTCACGCTGTTTTTGGTGTAAATTCAGAATTGAATAGTGGATTAACAGTTATGGTTTCGACACTTGTTATGGGAATAATTTGGGGGCTTGTATTTAAGAAAACAAATAGTTTGAGGTGGATTATATTTGCTCACTTTTTGGTTGACTTTTTTAATCTATCTGCATCTTCATTTTTGGATTTATATGAAAAAGGAAATTGGTAGTGAAGAGCGTAATGAAAAAACGATTTGGTAATACCCTGTATAATTAATAGCTGGTTTAGAGCTAGCTTATGAAAACCTTCACAATAAACCATATACAAAGCGGGTGTAATTATTTTAGCATACAGTCTCAAAAATAAAGATTTGTAAAAACAAACTAATTTAAGAAAAAACTAAATTTAAATATAGTTCATGATAGACTTTATAATAAGCTATTTTATAATAGTAGTTTTAGCTATTCAATATCTAATTTATTGGAAAAAAATAGAAATGCAAAAACTAGGATATGACTTCCCTTTATTTAACTCTAGTTTTAAAATGCTATCGGAATTTGATCAAAGAATTACTTACGATAAAAAGCTGAACTCTAAATATAAAAAACGACTGGTTATAATAAAATTATTACTCGTAATTATATTAATAAGTTTTTTGATATATTATTATAAGTGATTTATAAATAAAAAACTAGGTACAACACTGTATTTATAAAATAAGCGCTTTTCATATTAAAACCGGTTCTTGCTTATTTACCTGCCGGTGGGGCAGGGGGAAATTATTAGCTTGATCCCGATAGCTATCGGGGCAATTTTAACTTGTAGTTGTATTTTAGGGCTAGATATTATATATGGTTTTAGATGCCGAAACAATAAATTCAACACCTATTGAAATAACAATGAAACCTATAATTCTAGATAAAGCATTTATTCCAGAAGCCCCTAATAATTTGACTATTAGAAAAGAACTTCTCAAGGTGAAAAATATTATAAGGGCAGAACAAACTATGGCTCCTAAAATTATAAGAACATTTTCCATCTCTGGATATTCTTGGTTATAAGTAATTAATAATGATATTGTTCCAGGTCCAGCAATCATTGGTAGCGCTAATGGAGTCAAAGAAATATCTGAACGAGTTTTAATATCTTTCTTCACCTTTTCTTTTTTCATTCCTTTATGCTTTGCAAATTCACCTGATAATAAAGAAAATCCAGATAATGTAATAATTAATCCTCCAGCGATTTTTAAGGAATTTAAAGTAATTCCGAAAAAAACAAGCATAAACTTTCCTAAAAAAAAGGAAATAATCAAAATAATAAAGACATTAAAAGATGTCCAAAATGCAGTTCTATTTCTATCGCGAACTATATGTTCTTTAGTTAACCCAACAAAAACTGGAACAGTACCTAATGGGTTCATTACTGAGATTAAAGCAGCTAACGTTGTTAAAAGTAATTCCATTTTTTCTTAACAAAGAAAGACTCTATTTTAAACAAGAATATAAATTAAATATAAAGTTTAGGTTAAATCATTTTATATGAATGTTGCCTAAAGGCGGATATAAAAAATGCGTAGTTTAGAGCTTAATCCAAATACGCATTTTTGAAATACTAAACCGTTTTAAGATATTGAAAAACTGAGGTTTAATGGAGTATGTGTTAACAAACAAGTCTTTGTTTTTTTTATTTTAAAGCAAAATAATAGCGTATAGTCTTTGCTAAAAATAAATTGCCAAGCATAAATTTATTCAATCTTTATTAAATCATTTTGTACTAGTTGTTCTTTTAATGCGGTAAAGAGTTTTTCTTGTTTGCTTTTTAGAATATTATTTTTTTCTGTAAAGTCGACATAAGCTAAGGTAGCTTGTTTGAGTTCTGAATGTAATTCATCCATATTCATCTTTTTATTAGCTGCTAAATGTAACAGATAATATACCACTCTTTTAAGCATGTTTTCTGCTTGTTCTTTTTCGCCTAGTTCCTGATAGGTATTTGCCAGATTATTACAAGAAATTATATATACTTGTACAAAAGGAATTTTTAAACGGATACAATCCGAAACGTTGTTATTTAAGACTTCTGACCTATACAAAGCATCTTTATATCCAGATAATGCTTTTTTATACTTTCTTTTATTAAAAAGTTCATTACTTGAGACAGTTAATGCTTGCCAATGTTTTTCTATATGATTCATACAAGTATCACTCATTATATTTTTAAATTTTTGTTTGCAAAATCCCAGTTTACGACGTCCCAAAAACCTTCTACGAATTTGGGTCTTGCATTTCTATAATCTATATAGTAAGCATGTTCCCATACATCTAATGTGAGAATCGGTTTTTTATTCTCTGTTAATGGCGTATGAGCATCTTTCATTGGAAGGATTTCAAGCTTTCCTTTTTCATCTTGAGCCAACCAAGCCCAACCAGCACCAAATAACTTTATTGCTGTAGATGAAAATTGTTCTTTGAATTGCTCGAAATCACCAAAATCACGAACTATTAATTCAGCTATTTTTCCTTTAGGAGCCTTTCCTCCGTTTGGAGAAAGGCAGTGCCCGAAAAAAGAATGATTCCAATGCTGTGCTGCGTTATTGAATAAAGCAGCATTTTTTTCAGCATATCCTTTTTGGATAATTTCTTCGATACTGAAATCAACTAATTCAGTATCTTTTACTAGTCCAGAAAGATTATTTACGTAAGATGCATGGTGCTTTCCATAGTGGTAATCAAACGTTTCCTCTGTGATAATTGGATTGAGTGCATTTTTGTTATAAGGAAACTCTGGCAGTGTTTGTGTAATCTTCATTGTTTTCTATTTTTTATTTTTAATATTTTAATAGCTCTTTTTAATTCGCTTATCTTTTTCAATTCTCTTGTTGCTTTTTGCATGTTGTCTTGCATTAGATTTGTTTTTGTGACATTTCTTTTCAAGAACTTTTTGTTTTCTTCTAATAGCTCTATAACATATTTCACAATCAACCCTTTTAGCTTTACAGAAATAATATTTTAGACAAGACTAAAAAATAAATTAACTAGAAAAATTTTAATACACATTAACAAGTAAGAATTGTGCATGAAGTTTATTGAAAGTGCGTGTTTGCTAAAATCTATTATTGAAACAATGCCCAGTCCTGAATAAAGGCTACATAATTATAAACAAGATGTATAAAATGACAAAGAAATTAGACGTTATAGCGAACTTTTCAAATTAGAAATTTAAGCCGAACTTACAACTGGAAAACACACAAAAGCGAACTTTGTAAACTCTATTCTATAGCACCAACAACTGTCAATGGATGGATTAAAAAGTAGAATGATACTGACTTCATGAGCAGCAGAGTAGACGAACCCCAAAAGAAGAATATTATCTGGATCAAACCTTTGATAATGTAATCTGCACAAAATAAGCCGTATAAAATGCAATTAATTGATACAATGAAGTAAAATTACGTTTATCTTTAGATTTTAAAACACCAAATATGGTCTTCCTGCCCGACTGGCAGGTGGGTAGAAATTTTAATTTGTAGTCCTATTTCAGGACAGGACATGCCAAAAAAAACAAAATAGAGAGACATACAGAAGTGAAGAGTTATTAATCAAAAAAAGAAATTATCATGAAACAATCAATTAGTATTTTAGCCGTCCTATTTTTAATAATTGTCGCCTATACGCCTAAATCGGAAGCATGTACAAGAATAGTTTATAAGGGGCCAAACAATACTGTTTTAACAGGCAGAACGATGGATTTTTCAATTGAAATTCCAGCAAACCAATGGATTTT
>NZ_JAPMLL010000018.1 GCF_026410255.1 Xanthomarina sp. F1114 | reverse complement strand
TTTTTTTTTTTTTATAAGTTTGACATGTTGAAAGTTAAGATATTGAGTTTTTAAGGCTTGATAATATTACTGGATTAATATTGCTTGTAGCAACATTTATTTTTAGTTTAAATTCTTGAATTGATGAGGAATACGAGGAAGGAATAAATAAAACCGTAAAAAAAAATAAATTTAAAATATATTATTATGAGAAATGCAATTGCCTTGTTTTTAATAAGTTTATTAATGCTTTCCTGTAGTTTAGATGACAGTAGCAATGGCAGTGATTATTATAATTTAGATGTCGGAATAACAATTACTCTTAAAGACAATAATAATATTGATTTGTTAAACCCTAACAATCCAAATGCATATTTAAGTGAAAATATAAAAATTTATTATTTAAAAGAAAATGGAGATGTTGAAGAAGTATATAATTCAAATTATGATTTTCCTAGGAATTTTAAAATTATTACACCTGAAGATTCTCAAGAAGATATTTACGCAATGTCCTTAACACCAAATACTTTTTTAGTGGATAATGCCATTACGTATATTGAATGGAATGACACTGAAACAGACACAATTAAAACAAGTTATAGATATGGAAGTAACCATACTGTTTGCAATAAGGTTTGGTATAATAATGTAAATGTTTGGACAGAAAATCCTGATGTTAGTAGTGTTAGATTATTAGAGATTATAAAAGACTAAACAATATAAACTTATAAAATAAGACAATGAAAACGCATATTTAGCAGAGAACATTAAAATTTATTATTTAAGATATGGTGAAATCGCAAATATTTGATGCAGACAATATTCCTGAAACATTACCTGTAATTATAAAAGATTAAAGAAATTAATCTTAAAAGCAACATATTAATTGAGCCATTCTTTTTAGAATGGCTTTTTTATTTCGTATTTTTCCACTACAATAAAACAACGGTAACATGATTAATAAAAAAGTGGCAAATGTTCATGAAGCGCTAGATGGCGTTCAAGATAATATGACCTTTATGTTTGGAGGTTTTGGGCTTTGTGGTATTCCAGAAAATAGTATCAATGAGTTGGTAAAATTAAACCTTAAAGACCTCACTTGTATTTCAAATAATGCTGGAGTGGACGACTTTGGCTTAGGTTTACTACTTCATAAAAAACAAATTAAGAAAATGATTTCCTCTTATGTTGGCGAAAACGACGAGTTTGAACGTCAGATGTTAAGTGGCGAATTGGATGTGGAATTAGTACCTCAAGGAACTTTAGTAGAACGTTGTCGTGCAGCACAATCTGGTTTCCCGGCGTTTTTTACACCTGCAGGTTACGGAACCGAAGTGGCAGAAGGTAAAGAAGTTAGAGAATTTGATGGGAAAATGTATGTTTTAGAACAGGCGTTTAAAGCCGATTTTGCTTTTGTAAAAGCCTGGAAAGGCGATGCAGCAGGAAATTTAGTTTTTAAAGGCACCGCCAGGAATTTTAATCCCGCCATGTGTGGTTCTGCAAAAATTACTGTCGCTGAGGTGGAAGAATTAGTTCCAGTAGGAAGTTTAGACCCAAATCAAATTCATATCCCAGGTATTTTTGTACAACGTATTTTTCAAGGAGAAGCCTACGAGAAACGTATAGAACAACTTACAGTTAGACAAAGAGATTAATAAAAAGAAGTTATAAGAACATATCGTGCATTAAAAATTATACGTATTGCACCTACTAAAGTTCAATTTTAGACACTTAAAACTTAAAAAATGTTAGATAAAACAGGAATTGCTAAACGCATAGCTAAAGAAGTACAAGATGGCTACTATGTTAACCTAGGGATTGGTATTCCAACTCTAGTAGCTAATTATGTAAGAGACGATATAGAAGTGGAATTCCAAAGTGAAAATGGCATTCTAGGAATGGGGCCTTTTCCTTTTGAAGGAGAAGAAGATGCCGATTTAATTAATGCAGGAAAACAAACCATTACCGCTTTACCTGGAGCTAGTTTTTTTGACTCCTCCATGAGCTTTTCCATGATCCGTGGACAACACGTAGACTTAACCATTCTTGGCGCTATGGAAGTAGCAGAGAATGGCGATATAGCCAATTGGAAAATACCAGGAAAAATGGTAAAAGGGATGGGTGGTGCCATGGATTTAGTTGCTAGTGCCGAAAATATTATTGTTGCCATGATGCATACCAACAGAGCGGGCGACTCTAAACTACTTAAAAAATGTAGTTTACCTTTAACGGGCGTAGGCTGTGTTAAAAAGGTGGTGACTAATCTAGCCGTTCTAGAAGTTACTGAAAATGGATTTAAACTCTTAGAACGTGCTCCAGGAGTTTCTGTAGAAGAAATCCAGAAAGCTACCGAAGGTACCTTAATTATAGATGGAGAAATCCCTGAAATGAGTATTTAATACGAATTCCATTTGTCCATTATATAAAATAGACACAACAAATAAAATGAGTTTTTAAGGAACTCCATTTATTTAAGTAGAAAAATAAAATCACTACTTAAAATACGTTTGAAAAGAAATCATTTCTAAAATATAAAATAAAGTCTTTTTAAGACATAATTTAGAGCCATAAACTCCGAAATATAAAACTAATTTTATTTCTGGATTTGTGGCTTTATTTTGTAATACACAAAAATTACAAACCATTTATATGTAAGAAAAGTAATAATAATTTGTCTTAAATGTTAAAATTTTAAGTATTTCATCGATTTATTGTGTATTTTAGCTGAATAAGTCAAAAAAAGTTTCATATTAGCAGAACCAAATCTAAATAACTAATTGACCTAATTCTTTAAAACTTTAAATTTATAATTTGCCCCAAATCTATTATAAATTTAGAATAAAAAGAATCCCCAAATCTGCTAAAACTATTACTTATGAATTTTGCCCCAAATCTACCTAAACAACCTACAAATTACGAGAGCAAATTAAATTCTAGTTTGCAAAGTACCGGACGCTTTATTAAAAGTTTGATGTATTTAACTAAAAAAGTATTCATGTTATAATCCTTTTGGAATAGCATGAATTAATTTTTTGGTATAGTTTTTCTTCGGATGGTTATAAATAACATCGGCATCGTCCATTTCTTCAATTTGTCCTTGATTCATAACTATTAATTGATCGGACATATATTTCACCACAGCTAGATCGTGTGAAATAAAAATATAAGTAAATCCAAAATTCTCTTTTAAATCGTTCAACAAATTAAGTACTTGTGCTTGAACAGAAATATCTAAAGCGGAAACAGACTCATCGCAAATAATTAATTTTGGCTCTATAGAAATGGCTCGTGCAATGCCAATTCGCTGTCTTTGTCCTCCAGAAAATTCATGAGGATATCTATTAAAATACGTTTCATCTAAACCAACTTTCAGCAATAAATCTAAAACGAGATTTTTTCTTTCTTCCTCTGAAACTCCAATACCATGAACTTTCATAGGTTCCATAATGGCTTTTCCAACAGGAATTCGTGGATTTAATGAAGCATAAGGATCTTGAAAAATAATTTGAATGTCTTTTCTAAGTTTTCTTACTTCTTTTTTAGATAGTTTAGTGATATCTATACCTTCATATAAAATAGATCCAGATGTAGCTTTGTCTAATTGTAAAATGGCATTTGCTAAAGTAGATTTTCCACAACCAGATTCTCCAACTAAACCAAGGGTTTCACCTTCATATAATTTAAAATTAACTTGATCTACAGCTTTAAAAACTTCAGGTTTAGAAAACCAACCAGATTTAGAAATATAAGATTTCTCCAAATTAATCACTTCTAATAATGGTGCTTTAGAATAAATGTTTTTATGAAATAGCTTTCTGTCTTCGCTAGAAACAATAGACCTATCCGTAGTTTCATTCATAAAATCTTTTATGGTAGGAAGTCTTTTTAATCGCACATCTAGGGAAGGTTTGGAGTTGATCAAGGCTTTTGTATAAATATGTTCTGGACTTTTAAAAATTTGAAGAACTGAACCTTGCTCTACAATATTCCCTTGATACATAACTAAAATCCGATCTGAAATTTCAGAGACCAGAGATAAATCGTGCGAAATAAAAATAATGCTCATATCTTCTTCAGCCTGCAACTGTTTTAAGAGCAAAATAATCTCCTTTTGTACGGTAACATCTAAAGCTGTTGTTGGTTCGTCTGCAATCAAAATTTTAGGTTTACATGCTATTGCCATGGCAATCATAACCCGTTGCTTCTGACCACCAGAGATTTCATGTGGATAAGCTTTATAAACGCGTTCTGGATTTGGGAGTTTTACCTTTTTAAAAAGTTCTAAAGTCTCAGTTTTAGCTTCCTTTTTAGAGAGTTTTGTGTGCTGTAATAAAATTTCTAATACTTGTTTTCCACAAGGCATGGATGGGTTTAAAGAACTCATAGGTTCTTGAAAAATCATGGCAATATCGTTCCCTCTTATTTTTTGAAAATCCTTGGAATTAATTTTAGTTAAATCTACACCATTGTACAAAATGCTTCCAGTGGTTATTTTGGAAACTTGTTTTGGTAATAGTCCAAGTATAGCAAGAGACGACACCGATTTTCCAGAACCGGATTCTCCAACAATTCCAAGAATTTCATTGGTTTTTAAATGAAAGGAAATATCATGGATAATCTCTTTCTCTATGCTGTTAGAAGTGAAAGAAATAGATAGGTTTTTAACAGTAAGTAAATGCGTATTTGGCATATGTAAATGTAGTTATTTTTAAATAGCTAGATTTTAATTTGGTTCTTAATTAGGATGGTTTTTATATGTGCACAATCTCATTAGTATGAAGCAACTCATCGCCACGGAGTTTCAAGAAGATTTGAGCCACAGCAATCGTGTCTTTTTCACAATAGGTAATAATCCGGTCTATTTCCTTTTCTTCGTAATAAACCCGATAGACTTCACTGCCATCAATATCATCTTTAGGCGAAGGGATTCCTAAAATATTAGTCAGTAATTTTAAAGAAGTATAATGCTTATAATCGCCAAATTTCCATAATTCTAAAGTGTCCAGATGTGGTACTTCCCAAGGTTTTTTACCAAAGAGATTTAATTTGTATGGCAATTCTATGCCATGAATAATCATCCGTCTGGCGATGTACGGAAAATCGAATTCCTTTCCATTATGGGCGCATAATAAGTGTTTGGTCTGACTGAAATGTGAGGCAAGCAGATTTTTAAAATCTTTTAAAATATCGGTTTCTTCTCCGTAAAAAGAAGTTACCCGAAAGGTTCTAATATCTCCTTGATATTTAAAATAGCCTACCGATATGCAGACTATTTTACCAAATTCGGCCCAAATGCCGGCTCTATCGTAGAATTCTTCGGCAGTGAATTCGTCTTTTCTTTGATATTGGGTTTTTTGTTCCCAAAGGTCTTGTTTGGTTTTATCTAAATCTGAGAAATGCTGATTTTCTGGAACAGTTTCAATGTCCAGAAAAAGAATATTCTCGAGATTTAATTTATTAATCATCTAAACAATTTTTAAGACTTAGATAATAAAGTTACGCATTGTTTTCCAAATATTCCAGCAACTCCAGCAGCAAGACCTCCAATAATTCCCGTAACTAAAATTAAAAGATAAGCATTTCCATTTAAAGGTAATAATACGGCCATCTTTTTAGCTAGAATAAAATCGTTAGTACTGCTTAACCAAAAGGAATAGGTCACCCAGAAAAGAGTAATAGCTAAAAAAGGTACGACAAATACCGAAGCACGTTTCAAACTAAAAAACAGACCTGTGGCAAAGGCTGCTACCATAACCGACCACCAAGGTAAAAACTGTGAAAGAATAATGGCTAAGACTATTGTTACTATAAAATTAATGATGTTTTTTGTCATGATTACGGAGTTAAAGTTTGGGTGGAAATTACGCCTTCTGTGTTGTTTTGATCTTGAATAAAGAGAGCTTCAAAATATTCTCCAACAGCCCAACGATCAATAAAATTATCGTAATATTTACTGCCTGGATTTCCAGATTGACCTCCTGGATATATTCCTAAAGCGGTTGGTGGCGATGTCATTTCTACAATCATTCTCCAAGAAGGACCATGATTGGTATCGGCTGCATTTACGGTATGTCTGTCTCCACCAATTGGTAAATCGAATCTAGAAAAAGCAGGTAAACCCTGTAATAAATGTCCAACATAAGTCGCTTTATAAGCTTGCCAGTTATAATTGCCATGAATTTCTTTCCATTCATTAAGCTCTTTAACTGTTTCTTTAAAAGTAATTAAAAACAGGTCTTTAGCTGTTTCTTTTTCAGGTGTTGCTACAATATCCATAAGTTCATCTTCTGGATAGTTTTTAAGTAAATAGATGGTTTGGTACATAAACGGTTTCATATAAGCTATGTTTTCATCATCAAATTCATCCCAGGTTAATGGGTATAATTTCTTCCACCATAAATCCCAAATACTCGGAGCAATTTTATCGATATCGCTATTATAATCCCAGGCTGTAATAAGTTTTAAAACCTCTTGTTCTTCGTTACTCAAGCTAGAATTATCTATGTGTTCTAACATGTATGGCAATAATTCAGAAGCTCTTAAATTATAATTATTGTTTTGAAGGTCTTTAAAATCTTGAATGTTAAAGGTTTCTTTTGAACGGAAGAAATCGTTAATCACACGGTTTCTATAAGTTTCATAACCATCGTTAAACACATAAAACGGATAAGATTTATCTACAGGATGTTGATTTGCCGAACTTACAAAACCACGTTCTGGATTTTTTGAAAAGGCGTTATTCTCTTTAGGAATAAAGCTTTGCCAGTCGTGATCTGGATTGCTGCCATCCATTAAAAACTTTCCTTGTCCTTGCCACTTATTTGGAAATAACCCTTGAATCCATAAGGCAATATCTCCTGAAGTTGATGCAAAGGCAAAGTTTTGAGCTGGAGCCACCCAATGTTGAAGAGCTGCTAAGTAATCGTCGTAATTTTTTGATGAGTTTAAATCGATTAAAGTTCTTTGATTGTTACCACCAATATGCCCAATCCATTTCATAGCATAACCTACTTCTTGTCCGTTGCCTTTAAAAGTATGATCGTAACTTACAGGCCCATGATGGGTATAAATTACCGAGTCTATAAAGGTTTCTTTTCCGTTAATTTTTATTTCTTCAACCCTTAAGGTAGCATCTTTCCAGGCACCATTATATTTATACTGAGTTCTACTCTTATCCTTAAATTCAATTTTATACCAATCCTTGACATCTCTTGTGGCATTGGTTTCTGCCCATGCAATATCTGTATTAAAACCTGAAACCACGCCCATGGCTCCAGGAAGGGTTGCGCCATAAGAGTTATGTTCTGGAGTAGCCAATTGCATAACAAACCATATTGATGGTAAATTAAGGCCTAAGTGTGGATCGTTGGCAAGAATGGGATTACCAGAATAAGATTTTTTACCAGATACCGCCCAATTATTACTCCCATTATTAGCGTGAGGTTTTTCCATGGTTTCCGCAATAGAATCTAAGGGTAATTCGCTAAGTGGGGTTTCAGTAATAGCGGTTTCTATATAGCTCCAATCTGTTTCTTTAGAAATAATTGGATCGTTTACATCAAAAAAATCTGGGTATAACAAATCAAATCGCTCTTCACCTAATAACCTCAAGGCATTGGTATATTCTAAATCGTGCTCTCTACTACACAACATATCTGTCATATACATAAGTAAATAGGCTGTTTTATCTAAAGCCCATAATTCCGGCTGATAGCCTAACAATTTGTATTCTACAGGATAGTCTTTTGGGTTTAAAGATTGAATATAACTATTAACTCCATCGCTGTAAGCTTCTAGAAGCTCTATAATCTCTGGATCTTCAGCTTCCATTTTCTTTATGGCGTTTTCGGCACCAAAACCTATGCCTTTTCTGCGTTGGGCTCTATCGTAATCCAAAGCTTTTTCACCAATAATTTCAGATAATCTTCCGGCAGCTGCAAAGGTTTGGAAATCCATTTGCCAAAGTCTATGTTTGGCAGTAATATAGCCTTGCGCTCGGTACAAATCTGTGTCGTTTTGTGCAAAAATATGAGGTACAAGGTTTTCATCGTAGTGCACAGTTACCTTCTCCGAAAGGTTAGGAATCTCTACATTTCCAGTAGTAGATTCGGTTTGTTCATTTTGCCAGATTCCTTGAGCTGGATTTAAAAATTCGCCTAGAGCAGGAACTGCCCCCAACTTGGTGTTTAAAATAAAAAAAATGCCAATAAGAAGCAGCAGGGAAACTAAAAATTTGAGGTATTTCATTTATGAAGGTTTTAAAGACTAAAGATATATGTTTTTGTTGAATTTTAAATTTTGAAAAAACATGAAGATTTAAATTAAAAAAGGGATTGTTGTTTATACGGACTTTCGTGTTCTAGCAACCATTTTTTTCTGTGTAAACCTCCAGCATAACCCGTTAAACTGCCATCGCTACCAATAACTCTGTGGCAAGGAACTACTATCCATAAGGGATTTTTACCATTGGCATTGGCAACAGCTCTTATAGCTTTAACATCGCCAAGTTGTTTGGAAAGTTCGAGATAAGACAGTGTTTTTCCAAAGGGAATTTTTAATAAAGCGTCCCAGACTCTCTTTTGAAAATCTGTGCCTTCTGGATTTAATTCAAGATCAAAATTTTTACGTAAACCTTCAAAATACTCTTTTAGTTGCTGCACGCAATCTTCTAATTCTATGGGAATAATATCAGTAATTCGTTCTTCGGAATTCAATACAATAATAGATGAGATGCCATTTTCGTCTCCAGTAATTTTAGTAAAACCAAGAGGTGTTTTTATAATGCAATCTTCCATTATTCTTCTTCAGGTTTAATATCGTCTATTAATCCAAGACGCTGTGCTCTGGCTTCCCAACTGCGTCTAGCTAAAAGTTGTAAATCTGGAACATCATCACTTTCGTCCATAATCTCTAAGCCTAAAAGCGTTTCAATAACGTCTTCCATGGTTACCAAACCACTCACAGATCCGTATTCGTCTACCACTAAAGCCATGTGGTTTTTACTTTCAACTAATTGATCGAAAAGCAGAGGAATTGGAGTGCTTCTATTCACAATTATAATATTTCTTTTAATATCTGAAAGTAATTTATTTCCATTACCAAAGGCCATTTCTTTAAATACTTCGTCTTTTAAAACCAAGCCAGTAATATTATCTGGATTATCTGTAAATACTGGGATTCGGGAGAATTTTATATTGGCATTATTTTTAAAAAATGTTTCAACACTTTGGTTTTCATTTTCAATAGACATAATAGTTCGAGGGGTCATAACGTCTTTTGCCAATACTTCTTTAAAGGTAAGCATGTTTTTTATTACCTTACTTTCCGATTCTTGAAAAACACCTTCTTCTTCAGCAATATTTGTCATAGCATGAAAGTCTTCTCTACTCATAACACTTCCATGACCTTTTCCTCCAATAAGTTTAGTTGTAAGTCTTAAAAGCCATAAAATACCTGTATATTTTAGAGGAAATATTAAGATATTAAGTGCTGTTGCTGTAAAACCAGCCAAAGATTTCCAGTAGGTAGCACCAATAGTTTTTGGTATAATTTCTGAAACTACTAAGATAAGTAAGGTCATGATAGCCGATACAATTCCCACGGTATTTATTCCGAAGAATTCTATCTTATAAGGTAGTTTTTCAGCTTCAATACCTACCATCATAGCACCCAAAGTATGTGCAATAGTGTTTAAAGTTAAGATGGCTATAAGAGGCTGATCGACATCTTCTTTTAGAGCTTCAAGTTTAAACGCATAGTCTTTTCCTTCTTGTTTTTTTACATTAATAAAGGTCGGTGTAACACTTAATAAAACAGCTTCCAGGATGGAGCATAGAAATGAAAAAAAAATTGATATGGTAGCCCAAAAAATGAGTGTGCTCATTAAAGTATAATTTGTTTTTTGCTAATTTACAAAATCCAATTTACAACCTTAGAAACAAAAAGACCTCAATTCTTAAAAAAAGTTGAGGTCTTTGATTAATTTAGAATAGAAAAGTTTAACTATTTAATAGCTTAACAACATCTTTTGCAAAATAGGAAGCAATTATGTCTGCTCCAGCACGCTTCATAGCGGTAATTTGTTCCATCATTACGGCATCATGGTTTAACCAGCCTTTTTCTGCAGCAGCTTTAAGCATGGCATATTCGCCAGAAACCTGATAAACTGCTACTGGAACATCCACTTCTTCTTTAATGTCTCGGACAATATCCAGGTAGCAAAGTCCTGGTTTTATCATGACGATATCTGCACCTTCATCAATATCCATTTCTGTTTCTCTGATGGCTTCAAAACGGTTGGCATAATCCATTTGGTAAGTTTTCTTATCTTTTGGAATGTTTTTTAAATCTACTGGAGCAGAATCTAAAGCATCGCGAAAAGGACCATAAAATGCCGAAGCATATTTAGCCGAATAACTCATAATTCCTGTGTTTAAAAACCCTTCGTCTTCAAAAGCCTCACGAATACTTAATATACGACCGTCCATCATATCGCTTGGTGCTACAAAATCTGCTCCAGCATTGGCGTGAGACAAGCTCATTTCGGTGAGTATATCGACACTTTCGTCGTTTAAAATCATTCCGTTTTCCACAATACCATCATGTCCGTACATAGAATATGGATCCATGGCCACATCTGTCATTACTAACATATCCGGACAGGCATTTTTAACAGTTTTAATGGCACGTTGCATTAATCCTTTTGGATTTATAGCTTCTTTTCCAGCATTGTCTTTTAGGTTGTCCGGAACTTTTACAAAAAGCAATACCGACCTTAATCCTAGACTCCAGAGTTCTTTGACTTCTTTTTCAAGTAAATCTAAACTGTAACGATAATAATTTGGCATGGAAGCAATTTCTTCTTTCACTCCTTTACCTTCAACCACAAAAAGTGGTACTAAAAAATCTGTTGGAGAAATAATTGTTTCTCGGACTAAGCTTCTAATAGCTTCGTTAGATCTTAGTCTTCGGTTTCTTTTTATTGGATACATAATTTCTAATTTTTGGCATAACCTAAGTAATACCATGTGTCATTTTCTTTTATAAAAGCAGATTTTTCATGAATATGGTTATTGGTACCGTTTTCATTAAAATAAGCATTAAATATAACTGTGCCTTCTTCATCATTTTTTAAACCTTTAGTGGTTTTAAGCACCTCAAGTTTTATCCATTTTACAGATTTAGCCCATTTTACAATGGCTTCTTTTTCTGCTATTGGTCTTGTAGATTTATGATGGGTTTGCATTAAATAATCACCATTGGCCAATACAAAAGCACTATATCTAGAACGCATAAGTTGTTCTGCTGTTTCCGTTTTTCCATCGTTTAAATGAAACACTTTGCAACATTCTTGGTAGGTTTTATTATTTCCGCAATAGCATAGCATGTCAATCTCGGTCTATTGGTTTTGTAATGTGATTATTCTTTTTTCTTCAAATCTAAATCTTCAAAATCGAAACTAAAATCGGTAATATCAGAAATTGGTTTTAATTTCATGCCTTGAGCTTTCCCGTTTTCATCGAATTGAAAATTTACAAACACATCGGCATCATAACTTCTATCATCCCATTTTGCAATCATAACATTAGAGGAATAAGGAATTAATTCGCCTTTTAATCTTGGAGAAGTTTTGCAGGAAATTCGTAACGTATTTCCGTCGTTTAAAATTTCTACATCTCCAAACCAATTATCTGTGTATGTTCCTATAATTTGCTCGTTTTTTATCTGACATTTTTTATCTTTCTTAAAAGCCTCTGATTTTGCAAAAACTTCTTGTTTTTCTTTTTCAAATTCAGCATTTCTCTTGGTCATTATTTCGTTGTATTTTTTTAGCCAATCTCTATCTTCAACACCTAAATATGCGTCTTTTATAGTATTAGTAATGGCACTAAATGCAGCACCACTTTGCTGATTGGTAAGTACAACAATTCCTAAATTCATATCAGGAATTAATGTAAATTGTGTAACTGTTCCTATTAATCCACCTGTATGATATACTTGTTTATGTCCTTTTACATCGGTTAAAAACCAGCCTAATCCATAACCACGAAAATTAGAATCGTATGAGTTTTTTAAAGATACAGGGCTTGCTATTTGAAGATTCCATAATTGATAAATTTGCTTGTCTGTAACAAGTTTTACACCTTCTTTTGTTGTAAAACCATTCATTAAAAACTCTGCCCAGGTGTTCATATCTTTAATATTACTAATAATTCCACCAGCCGCATTTGCAGTTTCATTCCAATCGTGAGGAATAGCTACTACTTTGCCATCAACAGGGGCATGAGCATCAATAATATTTGAAACATTGGCCTTTTTAGCGTTATTATAACTTCCATAGCTTGAAGTCATTCCAACAGGTTTTAGAATCTTTTGTTCTATAAATTCTGCCCAGGAAAGCCCAGAAACTCTATGAATAACTTCGCCAGCAACAATAAACATTATATTGTTATAATCTAAAGTACTTCTAAAAGAATTCTCAGGTTTTAAATATCTTACATTATGGATAATGTCGTTAACCGTAAGACTTCCTCCTTCGGGGAAAAACATCAAATCGCCTTGACCTAAACCAAGACCAGCACGGTGTGTAATTAAATCTTTGATGGTTACTTCCTGCGAAGCATAAGCATCATGCATTTTAAACTCAGGAATATGTTTAGAAACCTTGTCATTAAAACTCAATTTACCTTCATCGGCCAAAATGGCTAAGGCAGTAGCAGTAAATCCTTTTGAATTAGATGCAATTCCGACTAAGGTTTCATCCGTCATTTCTTGATTTGTAGTCAAAGATCTTACACCAAAGCCTTTTGAATATATTGTTTCACCATCTTTAATAATTCCTACTGAAATACCAGGAACATCAAAGGTTTCTAAAGTGTTTTGAATGATATCATCTAATTTCTTTTCTTCAATTTGAGAAAAGGAAATACAGGATATTAAAAATAATAAAATAGAGAATTTTGTTTTCATTTTTTATTGATTTTGAATTTTAAGAAACAATCCATTCTTTAGGATTTTCGAGTACTTTTATTAATTTTTCTTCTTCGCTTCCAGGCTCTGGATGATGATTGTAAACCCATTGTACATGAGGTGGTAAACTCATTAAAATACTCTCTATCCTTCCGTTAGTTTTGAGACCGAAAAGTGTGCCTTTATCATGCACTAGATTAAATTCTACATAGCGTCCACGACGAATTTCTTGCCAGGTACGCTGTGCGTCTGTATAAGGTAAATTTTTTCTTTTTTCGACTATAGGTACATAAGCTTCTAAAAAGCTATCGCCTACTTCAGTTACAAAGTCGTACCAGTTTTTCATATTCATGTTGTCTGTAGCTTTGCAGTAATCGAAAAATAAACCTCCAATGCCTCGACCTTCGTTTCTATGCGAATTATAGAAGTATTCATCACATCTGTTTTTGTAGGTTGGATAAAATTCTGGATGATGGTTGTCGCAGGCTGTTTTACATATACGATGAAAATGTATGGCATCTTCATCAAACAAATAATAAGGTGTTAAATCTTGTCCACCGCCAAACCAACTATCTACAATATTTCCTTCTGGATCGTACATTTCAAAATAGCGCCAATTGGCATGAACTGTTGGAACCATTGGGCTTTTTGGGTGTAGGACCAAGCTTAATCCACAGGCAAAAAAATTGGCATCTTTTACGCCAAAATGCTTACGCATGGTTTCTGGAAGTTCGCCATGGACAGCAGAAATATTGACACCTCCTTTTTCAAAAACATGCCCATTTTCTATAACCCGGGTTCTGCCTCCACCACCTTCAGGACGTTCCCAAAGGTCTTCTTGAAATTTGGCTTTACCGTCTACAGCTTCTAGTTTGGAGGTAATACTATCTTGTAGCTCTTGTATATATTGGTAAAATTTATCTTTCATTTTTTTTGTTTTTTAATATTGAAGCTCAAAGAGCTCCATATCTACATTTGATTTTTCCGAAACAAATTCTTTCTCCAAAGTTTTGGACCAGGTAAATCCGCAACGTTCAGCTACCTGAATGCTACTTAAGTTTGTTTTGTGAATAAGTATGTGCAGATTTTTTAATCCTAACTCTTCTAAAGCAAATTTAGAAACAGCTTTTATGCTTTGTGTAATCCAACCTTTCCCCGAGTATTTTTTGCCAATGCAATAAGCAAATTCACCTTGTTTTAATTGATAGTCAATGTTTTTTAGAGTAACTAAACCTGCCACAGCATTGGTTTCAATATCTTTAATAGCAAAAGTGAACTCTGTTTTGTTTTTAGTGGCTTTATTTTTATTGGAGATATAGATTTTAGAAGCAGCTTCCGAAAGATTTTGCTCTAAGGTTTTAGGTAAATATTTTTGAAAACTTTTTCCATTAGAAATCATCAGAGCACTTAAACTTGAGGCGTCTTCTGGTTTGAGGGCTTCAAGTTTAAATGTTACTGTTGAAAAAGTCATTTTTATACGTGATATTCTTTAACGGCATCAATAAATGCTTTGGCATTATCTAGGGGAATATTTGGTAGAATTCCATGCCCTAAATTTACGATATATTTATCTTTTCCGAAATCGTTAATCATTTGATGTACCATTTTTTTGATTTCTGCTGGAGGGGAAAACAATCTTGTAGGATCAAAATTTCCTTGTAATGTAATATTTCCACCAGTTAAATAACGTGCATTTTGAGCCGAGCATGTCCAATCAATTCCCAGGGCCGAAGCACCAGATTTTGACATTTCGTCTAAAGCAAACCAGCAACCTTTTCCAAAAGCTATTACTGGAGTTTCATCTTTTAATGCATCGATAATTTGCTGGATATATTGCCAAGAAAATTCTTGGTAATCTACAGGAGACAACATGCCTCCCCAAGAATCAAAAACCTGAACAGCATTTACGCCAGCTTTTACCTTTTCTTTTAAATAGGCAATGGTAGTATCTGTAATTTTTTGAAGTAATTGGTGAGCGGCAATAGGGTTTGTAAAACAAAACTCCTTTGCTTTATCAAAATTCTTACTTCCTTGACCTTGTACACAATAGCATAAAATAGTCCATGGAGAACCAGCAAAACCTATTAACGGCACTTCGTTATTTAGTTTTTCTTTGGTCTGTTTTATAGCTTGGTATACATAATCTAATTCTACGGTAACGTCTGGTACAATTACGTTGTCCACATCTTTTTGGGTACGAATAGGATTTGGTAAATAAGGTCCAAAATTAGGTTTCATTTGCACCTCAATATTCATGGCCTGTGGAATTACCAGAATATCGCTAAATAAAATTGCAGCATCCATTCCGTATCTACGAATAGGTTGTACGGTAATTTCACTAGCTAAATCTGGAGTTCTACAACGTGTAAAGAAATCGTATTTTTCTTTGATTTCCATGAATTCAGGTAAATAGCGTCCAGCTTGACGCATCATCCATACGGGAGGACGGTCTACGGTTTCACCTTTTAATGCTCTTAAAAATAAATCGTTTTTTATGCTCATATTTTTTGTCATCCCTGAATATTCGGGAATATTTTTAGTTGTACTTTAATTCTTGTAATAACCTTAGTTATAATGTTCGTTTACTAATTCAATAACACTTTCAACAGTTGGAATTTTAGCAACTCGAACATCTTTAAAATGTTTTCTAGCTTCTAAAGCCGTAGAGTCGCCAATGCAGAAAGCTATTCCATTAGCATGATTTTTCTTAATAAAGCTTTGAACAGTTGAAGGGCTGTAAAACATAACGCCTTCGATATCTTGATCTGCCTCAATAGCATCGTATTTTGTCTGATAAGCTTCAATTTCGTTAATTTTAATATTATTCTTAGTTAGAATCTCCGGAATATAGTCTAATCTTAAATTGCTACAGAAGTAATTAACTTCGGTTCCTTCCATGAATTCAGCTAAGTAATTAGCTAAGTCTTTTCCGTAATTTTCTGAGTGAACAACTTTCCCAATTCGTTTTTCTACCATACGTTTGGTGCGACGACCAACACAATAGATATTTTCGAATTTTAAATCTTCTGCTGGGCAATTTGTTAAAATAGCTTCTACCGTATTTTGACTTGTGATAATCACATTTTTCATAGGAGCTTTTAAAACTGCTGCCGAAATTCTGTTTAAACTTATTTTAATAGCATCGTTACTGGTTGCCACTATGTCGTCGTTTAATAGTTGCATTTGTCCTTCGGTAAAAGACTTTGTGGAATAGATATTTGTTTTTTTATGATTGTTTTTAATGCCATCCATTAAAACCTTTCCACCTCTTTCTATGACATAGTTAGAACAGTATTCGGCAATACCTTTATGTTCGCCAAGCTTTTCAGTTCTAGTAACTTCTATTTTTTTTGTACCATCCGGACTTAATAATACACCTTTAAAGATCACTTCTTCATTCTTGATATAGGCTATGGCACCAATAGGAGCAGAGCATCCACCTTCCAATAGGTTTAAGAATTTGCGTTCAATGGTTGTACAAATCTCTGTTTCTTCATGATTTAGTTCGGCACAAATAGCTCTTACTTCTTCATCTTCTTCTAGGGCAGTTATCATAATAGCGCCCTGAGCAGGAGCTGGAATCATCCAGTCTAAATTGATAATATTTTCTGGTTTAATATTTAATCTTCCTAAACCAGCTGCTGCAAAAATTGCGGCATTCCAATCGGAATTATCTTGAAGCTTTTTAAGTCGTAAATTAACATTTCCTCTTAAACCAACCACAGTATGTGTAGGATATCTATTTAGCCATTGAGCCCGACGACGTAAACTTCCTGTTGCTATAATGGCTTCTTTTTGACCTAAAAACTCTTCGTTATTTTTAAATACTAAGGAGTCATTAATATTTCCACGTTTAATAACGGCTGCTTGTACAACGCCATAGGGTAAAATAGTTGGTACATCTTTTAAGGAATGTACGGCAATATCGATATCTCCATTTAGCATGGCAATATCTAATGTTTTAGTAAAAACACCGGTGATACCCAGTTCGTAAAGGGGTCTATCTAAAACTAAATCGCCAGTAGATTTTACTGGAATTAGTTCTGTTTTGTGTCCTAAGTGTTCTAATTGTTGTTGTACTGTTTTGGCTTGCCATAGTGCTAATTGACTATCACGAGTTCCAATTCTAATTATTTTAGACATGGTTTGTAGTGGATTCTAATTGGAAAACCTTTTTAATAAGTTCTAGGCTTTCGTCTGTAGGAATTGCTTCATCTCTTAAGTGATGAGCAAAATGATTGGTAATTTTTTGTATGATATTATTACTGATTAATTCGGCTTGCTCTTCGTTAAAACCAGCCATTTTTTTACGTTGTGTTTCTAATTCAGCAATTTTAAAATCGTTTAATTTTAGTTTTAATGCTTTAATAGTTGGCGCAAACTTTCTAGTTTCAAGCCATCCATTAAAGTCTGCTTCAACTTCTGTAATAATTTGTTTTGCAAGAGGAATTTGTGCCTTGCGTTTTTCCAGAGTTTCGTCTGTAATTTGAGATAAATCGTCCAGGTGAATTAAGGAAACATGATCTAGTTCTGACACGTTGTTATTCACGTTTTTTGGAATAGATAAATCTAAAATTAATAACGGATTTTTAGATTGGATAAGATGTTTGTCTACCGTAGGATTCTGTGCTCCGGTAGCAACTATTAATACATCCGATTGATTTATTTCTTCTTGTAAATTCGAGTAATCCTTAACTAAAACATTAAACCTTCCAGCAACTTCTTCTGCTTTATTTTTAGTTCTGTTTATTAAGGTAATATGTTCGTTTTTTGTGTGTTTTACAAGGTTTTCGCAAGTATTTCTACCAATTTTGCCTGTACCAAAAAGTAAAATATTTTTATTACTAATATCTGGTACATGACTCATAATATATTGCACGGAAGCATAAGATACAGAAGTTGCTCCAGACGAAATATTGGTTTCGGTTTTAATGCGTTTACTAGCTTGAATTACGGCATTTATTAAGCGCTCTAAAAATGCATTTAATAACTGCTCTTTTTTTGAAACTCTAGCGCTTGTTCTTAATTGACTAATAATTTCAAAATCCCCAAGAATCTGACTATCTAGTCCAGATCCAACCTTAAACATATGCGATACGGCATCTTTACCTTTGTAAATATAAGCCACATCTTGAAACTCTTCTACAGTTCCTTTTGTGTTCTCGCAAAGTAATTTTATAAGTTTATAAGGGTGTTCTGCAAAGCCGTAGATTTCAGTTCTGTTACAGGTGGAGCTTACAATTAAACTCTCTATGCCAGTTTCTTTCGCTTGCCTTAATAAGTTAATTTTAGCCTGTTCGTCTAAACTAAAATGCCCTCTAGTTTCAGCATCGGCTTTTTTATAACTTAAGCCAATAGCATAAAAGTAGGTTGTTTTTGATGTGTTCATATAATCCATACCTGACTTGGAAAATTCAGCAACAAATGTATATCTATGTTTAGACAAAAAGTAACGCTTGAAGAACTTTAAGTGTCGTTCAGGGTTTTTTAACTTTAATTTTAATTTTTATATGATAAATATCATACTTTTGCACTCATATCAATGCTTTTAGACTATTTAGTTTAGAATCAATCTAAATAAAAGAGAATGAATCCACATTTTAATACTAAAAAAAATATCGCTCAAGGTTCTTTTGACGAGCTGGAAATTGAGGAGGATTTTTTTGTTTTAACTTATCGGAATGAAAGTGGTGTTTTAGAAACACTTGATCGCGAGATAGATAGTAGTTTTATTCAATTTCATTATTGTGTAAAAGGATCTAGTCAATTTGTTTTCAATGAAGGAAGGTATGCGCTTGATATTAAAGATGAAAATTCGCTGTTACTTTATAACCCTCAGCGAGATTTACCCATTCATCTAGTGGTGAGCCCTAATTCTTGGTTAGTTTCTGTATTAATATCTATTAAGAAATTCCATGGTTTATTTTCTCAGGAAGCAGATTATATTACTTTTCTGAGTGATGATAATGTCGATAAAAAATATTATAAAGATGGGAAAATTTCACCATCTATGGCTATTGTACTAAACCAATTGATAAATTTCAATTTAAATTCATCTATTAAAAACCTGTACTTTAAAGGGAAAGCTTATGAATTATTGAGCTTGTATTTTAATAGAAGCGAAGAAGCAAATATTGAACAATGTCCATTTTTGGTAGACGAAACCAATGTTATTAAAATTAGGAAAGCTAAAGATATTATTATTTCACGAATGGCAGAGCCTCCAACGTTACAGGAGTTGGCAGATGAAATTCAGTTAAGTTTAAGAAAACTAAAAGAAGGTTTTAAGGAAATTTATGGCGATTCTGTATTTAGCTTTTTATTCGATTATAAAATGGAAGTTTCTAGAAAACTGTTAGAAACTGGAGATCTAAATGTTAACGAAGTAGGTTTAAAAGTGGGTTATAGTACTTCTAGTCATTTTATTTCGGCATTTAAAAAGAAATATGGAACTACTCCAAAAAAATATATAATGTCGGTATCTTCGCAATCTTAAATTTATTAGCTGTTTTTTAAAATGAAATTTTATTTTTCCTGTTCTCCCAATAGCTAAGCAAAATAAAAAATATGAAAGGTGTATTATTTGTAAATCTAGGATCCCCTGATAGTCCAACCGCTAAAGATGTTAAACCATATTTAGACGAATTTTTAATGGACGAACGTGTTATAGACGTTCCGTTTTGGGCAAGAGCTCTAATTGTAAGAGGGATTATTTTAAATACAAGACCAAAGGCATCAGCTGCTGCCTACAAAAAAATCTGGTGGGAAGAAGGTTCTCCTTTAATTGTTATTTCCGAAAGGTTACAAGCTAAAGTACAACAGCAGGTTGAAAATTACCCAATAGCCTTAGCCATGCGTTATGGAAGCATGACTATTAAAAAAGGCTTGCAAGAATTGGTAGATAAAGGTGTAGACGAGGTTTTATTAGTGCCCTTATATCCGCAATTTGCTATGGCAACCACCGAAACTATTGTGGTACTTGCTGAAAAGCTAAGAAAAGAACATTTTCCAAATATAAAAATTACAGAGTTTCCTCCATTTTATAACGATCCTGATTATATAGATGTTTTGAGTGATAGTATTTCTAGACATTTAGAAGATAAAGATTACGAACATTTATTATTCTCTTATCACGGAGTTCCGGAACGACATATTTTTAAGAGAGATATTACTAAATCTCATTGTAAAATAGATAAAAGCTGTTGTGTTACTCCATCCAGCGCTCACGAATATTGCTATAGACATCAGTGTTTTGAAGTAACTAGATTAGTTGCTAAAAAACTTAACTTAGCACCAGGAACATATTCTAATAGTTTTCAATCTCGATTAGGTTTCGATCCCTGGTTACAACCACCAACAGATAGAACCATTGAGCGTCTGGGAAAACAAGGCACCAAAAGTATGGCGGTTGTTACACCTGCTTTTGTTAGCGACTGTCTAGAAACTCTAGAGGAAATTGCAATGGAAGGACAAGAAATTTTCCATGAAATAGGAGGAAAAGATTTTACAACCGTTCCTTGTTTAAACGATGATGAACCTTGGGTTAAGCTTCTAGCCAAGTGGATTAAAAACTGGGCTGAACCTAGTATTGCAGAACGTGTTTAATGGCAAATGTATCCTCACAAGATTTAGGCACGCAACCTATAGGAAAACTACTTATTAAGCAGGCAGTTCCAGCATCCATTGGAATTTTAGTCATGTCGCTTAATATACTTGTGGATACTATTTTTGTTGGAAATTGGATTGGCCCCACAGCGATTGCTGCTATTAATGTGGTATTGCCAGTTTCCTTTTTTATTGCTGCTTTAGGAATGGCCATTGGAATTGGAGGTTCTTCTATTATTTCGAGAGCTCTTGGCGGAGATAAAAAGGAAAAAGCTCTAAGAACCTTTGGAAACCAGATAACTTTAACTTTACTGTTTACGGTTTCAATGGCATGTTTTGGTTTGTACTATGTGGATTCTATAATCCCAGCTTTTGGAGGAAAAGGAGCCATTTTCGAGCCAGCTAAAATCTATTACGTTATTGTACTTTATGGCGTACCCTTTTTAGGCCTTTGTATGATGGGTAACGCTGTTATTAGAGCAGAAGGAAAGCCTAAATTTGCCATGTATGCCATGATGATTCCTTCTGTAGGGAACTTAATTCTAGACTATGTTTTTATCAATGTTCTAGACTACGGAATGGCAGGAGCTGCATGGGCTACTACCATATCTTATTTGTTGTGTTTTGCTTTTGTTTTATGGTTTTTTCTATCTAAAAACTCAGAGTTAAAAATTAATCTTTCAGATTTTATTCTTCATAAAACAGTTGTTTCAGAAATTGCTTCATTGGGCTTTGTAACTCTATCCAGACAGGCTGTTGTTAGTATTACCTATTTGTTTATGAATAATATTCTTTACGATTTAGGAGGAGAAACTTCGGTTACGGCTTATGCAATTGTTGGAAGAATGCTCATGTTTGCTTTATTTCCAGTTTTCGGAATTACTCAAGGGTTTTTACCAATTGCTGGATTTAATTACGGCGCATTAAAGTATTCTAGAGTTAGAGAGGTTATCAATACAGCCCTAAAATATGCTATGATTTTAGCCAGCGTAATTTTTGTTTTACTTATGGTGTTTCCGGAAGCAATTACCAGATTATTTACACAAGATGCAGAGGTTTTAAAGGAAACCCCAAGTGCTATGAGATGGGTTTTTGCAGCAACTCCTATTGTTGCTGTTCAACTTATTGGAGCTGCTTATTTTCAGGCTATAGGAAAAGCAATCCCGGCACTTTTCTTAACTTTAACTCGACAAGGATTCTTTTTTATTCCATTAATTTTAATTCTACCTAAGTATTTTGGAGAATTGGGGGTTTGGATGTCTTTTCCAATTTCGGATGTTTTGTCGACCTTAGTAACGGCCTATTTTTTGAATAAAGAAGTGAAATCGACCTTAATAGTACGGTCAGAAGAAAAACAATAAGTACCTTTAAACTGTGGAATATTACAACTACATAAAATCGCTTCATCTAATTTTTGTTATCACTTGGTTTGCCGGTTTATTCTATATTCCTAGACTTTTTGTATATCAAATTGAAGCCTTCCATAAACCTTCGCCAGAAAAGGAAATTTTAGGAAAACAACTTAAGTTAATGGCTAGAAGATTGTGGACAATAATTACATGGCCTTCAGCAATTTTAGCAAGTCTCTTTGCTATTTGGTTACTAATTATACAGCCGTATTGGTTAGAGCAACCATGGATGCACGTTAAATTACTCTTTGTTTTACTTTTGTATTTCTATCATTACAAAACACATATTTACTATAAGCAATTGCAGAAAGATATTGTAAAAAAATCGTCTAATTTTATGAGACTTTGGAACGAAGGAGCTACTTTTATTCTTTTTGCAGTCGTATTTTTGGTTATTTTAAAAAGCGCTATAAATTGGGTTTTTGGAGTTGTTGGTATCTTAGTTTTAGGAGTTTTATTGATGTTGGGCTTTAAAATATATAAGAATATTCGATCTAAAAACCCCGATGCTTAATCAGTAGGTTTTCAAAATCCACAAATCTTAAAAACCTTCTAAGAAGTTAATTTTAATCACTGCCAAACCGCAATTGGTTTGATTATTGCTATATTTAACACAGCTCAATTTTAACTATGCATTTAGGAAGATTTTCATTACGTAATCGCATATTTATAGCCATGATTCTCCTGGTTTTGATAGCTTCTATTTTAATTGCATCGGTTGCAATCTATCAATACAACGAAGAAGCTAGAGATTACCATAATGAACGACTTGAGCGTAAGGAAGAAAATATAAAGGAAAGTATTAATTACGCCATTAGAAAAACTACCTATCCGGTTTCTACAGAAACCATGCCTCTTATCTTTAAAAATGAGATTTATGAAATTGCAGCCATTCATAAATTGCAACTTAATCTGTACGATTTAGATGGAAGCCTTATAAAGTCTTCCAAAGCTACTTTTGAAACAGATTCTCTAACACAATGTTTAAGTGCCAAAGTCTTAAATGTTTTATCTAATACGGTAGAACATAGGTATGTAAGTACAACTATTGAAAACAATGAAGCCTTTCTATCCTCTTATTCTTATATAACAGATCATAAGTTTAAGCCATTAGCTATTTTAAATATTCCTTATTTGGAAAATGACAATTTTTTAAATAAAGAGTTAAACGAGTTCCTACTGCGTCTGGCATACGCCTACATGGTCATGTTGATTATAGCTATAACCCTAGCATATTTTTTATCGAAGTATATTACCAAATCGCTTAAAACTATTAGCGATAAAATAAATGAAACCCGATTAGAAAAACATAATAAAAAAATAGAAATAGGTTCCACAAGTGAAGAAATTGCGACCCTGGTTAGAGCTTATAATAGTATGATAGATGAGCTTGAAGATAGTGCTGTTAAACTAGCAACAAGCGAACGGGAACAAGCATGGCGAGAAATGGCTAAACAGGTGGCACATGAAATTAAAAACCCATTAACACCTATGCGTTTAACTGTACAGAGTTTTCAACGTAAGTTTGATCCAAACGATGAGCATATTTACCAGAAGGTTGATGAATATTCCAAAACACTTATTCAGCAAATAGATACTATGAGCTCGATAGCTTCAGCATTTTCAAACTTTGCTAAAATGCCTGCTCAACAAAATGAAACCTTAAATTTAGTAGAAATTACTAGATTGGCTTTGGATATTTTTAGTGAAGATTATATTGAGTTTATTGCGAAAAGCGATAGAATTACAGTGCGATTTGACAAAGCCCAACTTATTAGAGTTATTACTAACCTAATAAAAAATGGAATTCAGGCTATTCCTGATGATAAGAAGGATAAAAAAATAATAGTAAAAGTCTATGAGGATGAGAGTACTGTAAATATTAGCATATCAGATAATGGCATCGGGATTTCAGAAGTTAATAGGCAACGAATTTTCGAACCAAAATTCACCACAAAAACAAGTGGAATGGGACTTGGGCTTGCCATGGTAAAAAACATAGTGGAAACCTATAATGGAAGTATTACTTTTACATCTAAGAAGGATGTGGGTACTACTTTTAAAGTGAGTTTTCCAAAAGGTTAAATTATAAAGTACGTATAGCAAATTTTTTAAACGAGATTAAATAACACAAAATAATAGATTATGAGTTACGAAAATATCTTAGTTGATTTCCAAAATGGAATTTCGACACTTACCATTAACAGACCTAGTAAACTGAATGCATTAAACAAAGCTACAATTCAGGAATTACATGATGCTTTAGACGCAGCAAATAAAGATGCCAATACCAAAGTTATTATCCTTACAGGAAGTGGCGAGAAAGCTTTTGTTGCAGGAGCAGATATTAGCGAGTTTGCACATTTTGATGTTTCAAACGGAGGTAAACTGGCAGCCAAAGGTCAAGAATTGTTATTCGATTTTCTCGAAAATCTATCTACTCCAGTAATTGCTGCCGTTAATGGTTTTGCACTTGGAGGAGGTTTGGAATTAGCCATGGCTTGTCATTTTAGATTAGCTAGCGATAATGCCAAAATGGGATTGCCAGAAACATCTCTTGGAGTTATTCCAGGTTACGGTGGGACTCAACGTTTACCACAATTAGTTGGAAAAGGACGCGCTATGGAAATGATTATGACGGCTGGGATGATTGACGCCAATCAAGCGCAAGCTTATGGCTTGGTAAATCATGTTACAAGTCCAGAAGAGCTGTTGCCACTTGCTGAAAAAATTGCAGGTAAAATTATGCGAAATTCTTCTGTAGCCATAAAAGGAGCAATTAAAGCTGTTAACGCTAATTTTAAAGATAGTGTAGATGGGTATCAGGTAGAAATTGAGGAGTTTGGAAACTGTTTCGGAACCGAAGATTTCACCGAAGGAACTACAGCCTTTTTAGAAAAACGCAAAGCAGATTTTCCCGGAAAATAATTCTAGTATAAAACCTGTTAAATACAAAAAAGCGATTTCAAATAATGAAATCGCTTTTTTTTTGTGATAATTTAAATCTAGATAAAATTAATTATCTATAATTGTTAACTCATCAACAATATTTTGTGCATTAGAATATTTATCTATCAACCAAAGTACATATCTAATATCTACACTAATAGTACGTTGTAAATCGGCATCAAAAATTACATCTCCAGCCATAGCTTCAATATTTCCATCGAAAGCCAAGCCAATAACTTCTCCTTTTCCATTAATAACAGGAGATCCAGAGTTTCCACCAGTAATGTCGTTATCTGTTAAGAAGTTTACAGAAAGTTCGCCTTTTTCATTTGCATAACGTCCGTAATCTTTTGTTTCGTAGATGTCTAACATGTGCTGAGGTAAATCGAATTCAGGATCGTCTGCTTTATATTTTGCTACCATCCCTTTTAAGGTTGTGTAGTTGTTTACTTCTGCATCGTTACTTTTATTTTCATTAGTTGGTAAAGCTCTTACTTTTCCGTAAGATAAACGCAATGTAGAGTTAGCATCTGGATATTGAATACTACTTAACCCAGAAACACGTAAGCCTTCAACTAATAATCTAAACGATTTTTGATAGTCATTTTCAGGTTGTACTAAAGCTTCAGGGTTTTCACGGTATTTAGTAAGTAAAGTTGTCGATAACTTATATAATTCATCATTTTCAATAACAGCTTTATCTGGAGACTTTAAAAAAGCTTCTACTTTTTCTTTTGAAGAGAAAATACTAGAATCAAAAGCAGAATTGATATAAGATGTAAAATCGTTATTGTTTTTACTTCCAACTTCAGTAATTAATTCTGGTAAATCATAGTTAGATTTTGTAGTGTATAATTCTAACTGCTTTGCTAAAACTTCTTTTTCTAAAGGCAGGTAAATGTCTTTATAAGCATTGTCTACAAAACTTTGTAGTCTTGGAAGCATTTCTTCGCGTTTTGCTTCGTTTGCATCGGCATATTGTTCAAAAGCGCCACCTAACCTATATGGTAAGGCTGCAAATGTACTAGAACGCAACATCCCAACTAAATAGTTGTCGTGTTTTGCTTTTTCGTTAGTAAGCGCATAATATTTATTGATGTTAGATATAACATCTCCATACTCTTCTTTATTGGCTTTTTTATTGGCCCATTTGTTAAATTTCTTTTCAACTTTGGCTTTTGTTTTAACGGTTTCATGAGCTGTTAACGCATCAATCATTCCACCTCTATTTTTCCAATAGTTAGCAATACTAGCATATTTTGAAGCATACATTAAGTTAACAGCTTCATCTTTATTCATATACTTTTTCATAACATCCATGCTTAATTTTGAGCCTTCAACCCAAGCAGGATATGCATATTTTACGTTTTGCTCCACCCCTTGAGCAGGCATCCAACGGTTTGTTCTTCCCGGATATCCTAAAATCATAGCAAAGTCGTCTTCTTTAACTCCATCGATATTTACCGGAAGATGGTACTTTGCTTTCATAGGAATGTTTGTTTCAGCGTAATCGGCTGCATTTCCATCTGCATCTGTGTAAACTCTAAATAAAGAGAAATCTCCTGTGTGTCTTGGCCATTCCCAGTTATCCGTATCTCCACCGTATTTTCCAACGCTTTCTGGAGGAGTTCCTACTAAACGAACATCTTTATAATCTTCGTAAACAAAATAGTAAAATTCGTTTCCTTGGTAGAAAGAACGTACAGAAACGGTGTATTTACCACCTTCGTTATTTTCTTGCTCAATTTTTGCAATTTCTTTGTTAATAGCAGCTTCACGTTCTTTTTCGCTCATGCTATCATTTACCTGAGATAGAATTCTTTTTGAAACATCGTCCATTCTAACAAAAAAGCGAACGTATAAGCTTTCTGGTTTTAATTCATCTTCAAAAGAACCAGCCCAATAGCCATTTTTTAAATGGTTTTGTTCTGCAGTTGATAGTTCTGCAATAGCCGAATATCCACAGTGATGGTTGGTAAGTACCAAACCACTATCGGAAATAATACTAGCTGTACAGCCACCATTAAATTGAACAATCCCGTCTTTTAAGCTCTGGTTATTGATACTGTAAATTTCTTCGGGAGTTAATTGAAGTCCCATTTTTTGCATATCGCGATAATTTAAACGCTCTATATGCATTAAAAACCACATTCCTTCGTTGGCCAATAATGGCGACAAAAATGTCATAGAAAGAACGGTTAACGATAAAATAAATTTTTTCATATTCTCAAGTTTAGTGATAAAGGTCAAAAATATCGAAAATATCTATAGTTAACGTGTTTTTAGGTTGTTAAAAAGATGTTATAATTTTAAGATGAAGCTAAATGAAGACTAAAGAACTTAGAAAAATACATTTAAGTAAAAACAGAATCTCTTATTTTATACCTTCCCATTCCGCATAAAATTGCTCAAGATATTGCAGCATAAAGTCGTGTCTTTTAGCGGCAATTTCTTTACCTGTTTTGGTGTTCATTCTATCTTTTAATAAAAGGAGTTTTTCGTAGAAATGATTGATTGTTGGAGCTGTTGAGGATTTATATTCCTCTTTATTCATATTAAGGTTGGGCTCAATTTCTGGATTATAAAGCGCTCTATTTTTAAAACCACCATAATTAAAAGTCCTGGCAATACCAATAGCACCCAGCGCGTCTAATCTATCGGCATCTTGAATAACGTCCAGTTCTGGCGATTGAAATTCTTGAGTTAGGTTGCCTCCTTTAAACGAGATGTTTTTAATTATTAGCACCACATGATTAATAGTATCTAGGTCTACTTGAATACTTGTTAAAAATTCCCGGGCTAATTTAGGTCCTATGGTTTCGTCTCCCTTGGTAAATTTACTATCGGCAATATCATGTAAGAGAGCGCCAAGTGAAACAACGAATGTATCCACTTCTTCATTTTTAGAAATGAGTGAACAATTATTAAGGACTCTTTGTGTATGAAACCAATCGTGTCCACCTTCGGCATTTGCAAGGGTTTTCTTTACAAAGCTGATTGTTTTTTCAATTTGTTCTTTCTGTTTCATTTTAATATTTCCCAATAGGCTCTACCCATTTAAACTGATAGGAGTTTTCAGGAACTTTCATACGTTCAGATAGTCTTGTTAAACGAGAAGGAAGTTTCATTAAATAATCACGTGCTTTTTCTGCTTCATCAGAAAGGTTGGTAATTTTATCAATTTCCCAACGCACAATAAGTTTTTCTAAAATATCCACATAATCTTTAGATGTATAAACTCCTATGCGTTGTGCTGTATTAGAAAACTCTTCGAAAGCAGATCCAATTTTTCCGCCAGATTCTCTTAAGAAATGTGCTGGCATGGTTATTTTTAATTTCATCATTTGCTGAAACGCCATCATCATTTGGTTTGGATCTACCTTGAAAATACGTTCTACAAATTCGCAATATGCATGGTGATGTCTCATTTCGTCTCCAGAAATAATTTTACACATTTTACTTAATTGCTTATTTCCTTTGTCTTTTGCTAGTTTTGCCACACGGTTGTGAGAGATATAAGTGGCTAGTTCTTGAAAACTAGTATACAAAAAGTTTTTATATGGGTCTTGGTCTGTGCCAATATCAAATCCATCAGCAATAAGATGATGGGTGGTTTTTTCAATTTCCTTCATATTAACACGTCCGGAAAGATAGAGGTATTTGTTTAAAACATCACCGTGACGGTTTTCTTCGGCCGTCCAATGTCTTACCCATTTTCCCCAAGAGTTTCTTCCAATTTGGTCCACACCTTCAACATCCATTAACCAAGATTCGTAAGTTGGTAGTGCTTCTTCAGTAATCATATCTCCAACTAAAACTACCCAGAAATCGTATGGGAGTTCTTTAGAAAGTTCTCTAATTTCTTTGACTTCTTCCATAAAGTTTTCACCTTCAGAATTAGGTAAAAAATCTGTGGGCTGCCAAATACTGTCTACAGGAATTAAGTATTTTTCAATTAAAGAATCTACATCCTTCTCTAAATGATTCATTACTTCCAATCTGATATTTTTTAAAGACATAATTTAGAATTTTAAGGGTTAATACTCGAGCCTATGGTTTTTTCAACTTGTTTGATAAGTTCTTGCCTATCTTCAAAGTTAGATAATTTTATAGGTTCATGTACAGTTAATTGGATATGATTTCCAATTCCCATTGGAAATTTACCATATTTTAACATTTTCCATGAGTTATTAATGCTAATAGGGACGATGGTTGCTGAAGGAATTTTCTTAAACAACATTTCTAAACCCTTTGTTTGAAATTGCTTTGGATGTCCATCTTTACTACGGGTTCCTTCCGGGAAAATAACAGCAGCCCGGTTGTTTTTTTCAATATATTCTCCAAACTTCATAATGGCTGGTAAAGCTTGTCTAGGGTTTTTTCTATCTATTAAAACCGAACCTCCATGGCGCAAATTATAGGATACGCTTGGTATTCCTTTTCCTAGTTCTTTCTTACTAATAAACTTAGGGTGATGTTTACGCATATACCACATAATAGGCGAAATATCGTACATGCTTTGATGATTAGCCACAATAATTAACGGCTGATTTGTAGCAATTTTATGAGGATTGGTGAAGGTATATCTCGTGCCCAAAATATTGGTACAACGCATGATGAAAAACTGAAGGACATCCACACTTTTTTTATGTGCCTGATAACCAAATACATTAAAACAAACCCATTGAATGGGATGAAAAATAGCTAAAGTACTTAAAAAGACTACAGCGTAAATAGACGTTAAAATATAAGCTAAAAGTTTCTCCATATCGCAAAATTAAGAAAATATAGGAGCTTACAAACATTAATATATGGGAAAGCAGCTATTATTTTTACATTCAAAACCTGTTGGAGCTAGTACTGCCATGCAATCTGAAATTGCATCACATTCTTTGTTATAAGTTGCTTCCATACTATTGAAATTAGTAACCCAATTTTCTAATTTTAAAGTATCGATAGAAGTGCTATAAACTAAATATTCCCATGCTCTACCACAAGGTTTCCTTCCAAATGCTATATAACGACATTCATAATTATCGTTACAAATAGAAGTTTCTGCTAAAGATCGAATTTGATCTCTTTGCGTATCTAAATTTGTTAATCTATCATTACATGACACATTTTTGTCTGTGTCTGAACAGTTAGTAGCAGCTAAAAAGAAAAGTTGCGAAATAAATATGCTTATTATAATCGGGAACTTCATAAGACCTTATTTTTAGAAACCTATTGAGCTAAAAGCCTTAAGTAAAGATATAAAAAAAACCACGATTTTTAGTCGTGGTCTCTTTATGATTTAATCTCTTTTTTTAAAGAGAGATGTTCGTTTTCAAATTATTAGCAATGCGTATTGTAAGCATCTACTAAGTTTTCTGCAATCACTTCTGCTGGACGGCCTTCAATATGGTGACGTTCTAACATGTGAACTAATTCACCATCTTTAAATAAAGCAATACAAGGAGAGCTTGGAGGGAATGGCACCATGTGTTCTCTAGCTTTGTCTACTGCTTCTTTATCTACACCTGCAAAAACAGTTACTAAATTATCTGGGTGTTTTGCATTTTTAATACTCATACTTGCTCCTGGACGTGCATTGGCTGCAGCACAACCACAAACAGAGTTTACAACAACTAAAGTGGTGCCTTTTTTTGCTAAAGCACTGTCTACAGCTTCGGCAGTGTGTAACTCGTTAAAACCAACTTTAGTTAAATCTTCGCGCATTGGCTTTACTAATTCTGCTGGATACATATTTTTTAATTTTTAAGATTATTATTTTAATAACACAAAGATACGGAAAAAGTATTCAGTTGAATATGGTTATTAGCAGTCTTTTAACGTGTTTGATAATATGAATACAGCTTTTATTTTATTTGGAATAGGTAACAATTTCATTAAAAAAACGACTAACAATAGTATATTTACCCAAATATTAAGATTGTAATAAAAAGGATGTTCTGAGTTTGTTGTAACAAGAGAAGGATATTCAGAAAAAAAATAAAGAATAATACATGAATTTTTCAAAATGGATTGGCGCAGCTATAGGATGGTCTTTTGGTGGTCCAATTGGTGCTATTTTAGGAATGATTTTAGGAAGTGTTGTCGATGGATTTTCTAGAGGTACTATTAAAGTAGATCCGCAACAAACCTACCAAAGGACAAGGCAAACCCAATCTGGAGATTTTGAAGTTAGCTTACTTATTTTATCTTCTATTGTAATTAAAGCAGATGGCAAGCAAGATCAAAGAGAATTAGATTTTGTACGTCAGCAATTTGTTGGAATGTACGGAAAAGATAGAGCCAACCATGCTTTTAAATTATTTAAAGAGCTTAATAAACAAGATATCCCGGTAAGACAGGTTTGTATGCAGATTAGACAAATGATGGATCATCCCTCTCGATTGCAATTACTTCATTTTTTATTCGGAATAGCTAAAGCAGATGGGATTGTTGTTGAAAACGAAGTGAAAACCATTCAATCTATTGCAAATTATTTGGGGATTAGTCTTCGCGACTTTGAAAGTATTAAAGCCATGTTTTATAACAGTAGTGATAATGCTTATAAAATCTTAGAAATAACAAAAGAAGCCACTGTTTCAGAAATTAAAACTGCCTATAGAAAGATGGCTAAAAAATACCATCCAGATAAGGTCATTCATTTAGGAAAAGAACACCAACAGGGCGCTGAGGAAAAGTTCCGTCAGGTTCAAGGAGCTTATGAGCAATTGCAGAATGAGCGTGGATTTTAACCTCTAAACAAAAAGAAATCGTCTTTCATATCTTCAATTTGTGCATCTTCGTTAGTTATAATATAATCGATAGCTTTAGATGTAAATTCGTCTCCTTTTTGGGTTAATGAAACAATATCATTATCAATTAAAATCATATTATTTTTTAAAGCCAAATCTAAAACAGTTTTTGCTCTTACTTTTTGCCAATTTATATGCTCTTGTAAATGGTTAACATGACGTTCATTTTCTTCTGTATGATTTTTTAAATGAAGTAAAAAGGTCAATAAAGATACTTCTGTACGTTGCTGTTTTTCTCTATATATCACTGCAATTAGGCCTTTGCTTGGGGCAAATAAATAGATTACCAGGAATAATAAACCTAACATAGTTGTGATGGATCCTGCAATAGAAGCATCCAGCCAATGCGCCAACCAATAACCTGAAATAGCACTAAAAACGCCAAAACTAACGGCCAAGCCAAGCATTTTCTTTAGGTCTGTAGTCAATAAATAAGCGCTGGCAGCAGGTGCAATCATTAAAGCTACAACAAGAATGGCGCCTACAGCATCAAAAGCACCTACGGTTGTAACTGAAGTAACCGTCATTAGTCCGTAATGGATTAAAACCGGAGAAAAACCTAAAGAGGCAGATAAGCCAGCATCGAAAGTACTTAGTTTTAATTCCTTAAAAAAAGCGAATAATAGTCCAATAGTTATGAGTAAAATAGTTCCAATAACCCAAAGAGATTTTGGTCCCATATCTGTTTGGCCTAGATAAATTCTATCGAAGGGTGCAAAAGCTAATTCTCCTAATAAAACGGCATCTATATCCAAATGAATATCGTTGGCATTTTTAGCAATTAAAATAACCCCAATACTAAAAAGAACGGGAAAGACCAATCCAATAGCTGTATCCTCTTTTACCAAACCTGTTTTTTGAATACGTTCTACCAAAACAACTGTAATTACTCCAGTTAAAGCTGCAAACAAAATTAATAATGGCGAGTTGAGATCTTGGGTTATAAAAAAACCAATCACAAGCCCAGGTAAGATAGAATGACTAATGGCATCGCTAATCATAGCCATTTTTCTAAGTACTAAAAACGTACCAGGAATAGCACAAGCAATAGCAACCAAACTAGCAATTAACTGAATTTCTAATTGTGCATTATTCATCTTTTATGGCTTGTTGATTATATAAATTAGCTGCTGTTTCAAAGCCTTTTTCGGTTAAACTCCACATGGTTCCATCTAGGGTAACATAACCTTTATCTACTAACTTCTGAAGTGTTTTTCGTGTATAACCTTGAAAGTTATTTAAGATTTTAATGGTATGTGGATGCGAAATATTATCGTGCGTTTCTGCAATATGATACATAAAAGCCAAAGTTTTTTGTAATTCTAAATCGCGTCTGTTAGCAATAAATCTAATCTGACGAAATAGCAAACCTCTACTTGGCGAAAATATAAAAGAAAACACCACAAAAACTGAAGCTACAATAACAATAACAGGTCCTGTAGATAGGTTGTTTTGGCTAGCGCTAATGGCTGTACCTAACACTCCAGAGACTGCTCCAAAAACAGCAGCTAAGAACACCATTGTAGATAAGCTGTTTGTCCATTGTCTTGCAGCTGCTGCTGGAGCTAGAAGCATGGCACTCATTAATACAACCCCTACAGTTTGTAAACCCAGAACAATAGCTAAAACAATAAAAGAAGTAATAAGAATGTCAATAAATTTGGTGTTAAAACCAAGAGTTTTAGCATAATCAGCATCAAAGAGGAATAATTTAAATTCTTTCCAAAAAAACAATAAAACAAGTAGGCATAATCCTGTGACTGTGGCCATCAGCCAGACATCACTTTCTACCAAAGTAGCTGCTTGTCCAAATAAATACTTGTCCAAACCGGCTTGATTGGCATTAGGTTGCTTTTCAATAAAGGTGAGCAATAACATTCCAAACCCAAAAAATAATGAAAGAATTAGTCCTAGAGCCGTATCAGATTTTAAATGTGTTTTGGTAACAATTCCTCTAATCCAGAAAGTACCAATTAAACCACTTATTAGAGCTCCAATAAGTAAAGTGTTGGTGTCTTTAGATCCAGTAATTAAGAAGGCAATAGCAATCCCTGGAAGAGCGGCGTGAGAAATAGCATCTCCAAGTAAACTTTGTTTTCGCAATACAGCAAAGCTACCTAACATTCCTGTTACACCACCAAGAATAGCTGTTCCAAGAGTGATGGTCCTTAAAGTGTAATCGTTAATAACTAGAGAAAAATATTCTTGAATATCCATTACTCCTGAATGCTTACTTTATAATTAATTCCGTAGGTTTTTGTTAAGTTATCGTCGTTAAAAATATCTTTAACTGGACCAGTAGCAATTTTCTTCACATTTAAAAAAGTAACCCAATCAAAATATTCAGGTACGGTTTGTAAATCGTGATGCACTACAATTACTGTTTTTCCAGCTTTACGCAATTCTTTTAAAATATTAATGATAGCTATTTCTGTGGTAGCATCAACTCCTTGAAAAGGTTCGTCCATAAAATAAATAGAGGCATCTTGAACCAGAGCACGGGCTAAAAATATACGTTGTTGCTGTCCACCTGAAAGCTGACTGATTTGTCTATTTTTAAAAGCTAACATACCAACTTTCTCCAAAGCTTCGAGCGAGGCTTTTTTCTCTTTTAGTCCCGGACGTTTAATCCAACCTAAACTGCCATAAGTTCCCATCATTACAACATCTAATGCCGTGGTTGGGAAATCCCAATCTACACTTCCTTTTTGTGGTACATAAGCTACTAGTTTTCGCTGCTCGTCATAAGGTTTCCCGTAGATAGTTACGCTTCCAGCAATAGGTTTTAATATTCCTAGAATGGCTTTTATTAAGGTGGATTTTCCGGCACCATTTGGACCAACAATAGCCATAAGAACCCCTTCTGGAATTTCTAAATCGATATCCCAAAGTACGGGTTTATAGTTATAGGCAACTGTTAAATCGTCTACTTGAACCGCCATCTTGTGTTCGGAAACAGAAGTTTTTTCTTGAATTTTTATTTCGCTCACCTAGTTTTTGTTTTAGTCGTTTTCATCATTTACTAGTCTTTAAGGAAATTCCTGAATAGTTAGATCGCTTATTTCAAGGCATCTACAATGGTATTTACATTGTACTCAAACATGCCAATATATGTGCCTTCAAGAGTTCCAGCGTTTCCTAGTGCATCGGAATACAAAGTGCCTCCAATAGCCACGTCATGTTTTTTAGATATTACTGCAGCTTGAAGGGCTTCGATAGTTCGTTTAGGAACAGAGCTTTCAACAAAAATGGCTTTAACTTGTTTATCAATAATAAAGGCAGCAAGTTTTTGAACATCTTGAACTCCAGCTTCTGTTGCTGTAGAAAGACCTTGTAAGCCTACAACTTCGAATCCGAAGGCTTTCCCAAAGTAATTAAAGGCATCGTGGGCAGTTACTAAAATACGTTTATCTTGTGGAAGAGTTTCTATGGTTGCTTGTAAATTTTCTTTTAAAACAAGTAATTTTTCTAAATAGGTTTTTGCATTAGCCTCATAAAACGCTTTATTTTCAGGGTTTGCTTCCGATAAACTTTCTGCAACATATTGAGTAATTTGAATCCAATAATCGACATTAAACCATATATGAGGGTCGTAATTTCCAGTAAAACTCTCTGAAGAAATAAGCCTGCTTTGATCTAAAGCATCAGAAACGGCAATAGTTTTAATATTTTGGTGACGCATTTTTTCGAAAACTTCAACTAATTTTCCTTCTAAATGTAACCCGCCATAAAATATCATGTCGGCATTTGCTAATTTAGAAACGTCGCCTTCACTCGCTTTGTAAAGATGCGGATCGACTCCTGATCCCATTAATCCCTGAATATTTATTTTATCGCCTCCAACATTACTAACCAGATCGGTAATCATAGTAGTTGTAGTTACAATGTTTAGTTTTCCGTTATCCTCTTTTGTGTTTTTACAATTGAATAAAACTGTGAACAATAACAGACTAAAAACTATTTTTTTCATACATCTAAATATTTATTGCGAAGTTACTAAAAAAATGACTGTTTTTTAGAAAAGATGATACCTAAGTCCAAAGAATAAACGGATGCCTTGGTTAGGGCCATATACATAACTGGGATCAAAAGTTAAGGCATACGGATTATCTGGGGTTGCAACAACGTCTCCATTGGAATCGAAAACAACATTTTCATCGAAAGGATCATCTGCTCTTGCAATAATAAACGGATTTCCTTTGTTAGGTGTCCAATTTAATAGGTTTTTTACGCCTGCATATATTTCAAATTTTTCAAAACCATCATAAGTAAATTGTATGTTTTGAATACTCCAAACCGGAGAATATTCTTGTCGAGGGTCTAAGTCGCTAAGCAAAGGTAGGCGCATAGGTCCGAAAAGGTTTCCCGTATAATCTATGGTTATATTTGTTGGATAGTTTTTATATGAAAGCGACCAAACTCCCGAATACTGCTCAGTTAACATTTGCTTCACTTTTTCACCATCTATAGTTTGAGAAACATCTTGGAAAGTAGCACCAATAGAAGCACGGATTCCACTTGCAAAAACAGCATCTACATTAAAACTAATACCTTTAGAAACGGAATACCCATCCAAATTAGCGTAGATTATCTGGTTGGGATTGGTGTCGTAATCAGGAATAATGGCATTGGTAAAATAGGTGTACCAAGCAGAAGTATCGAAAGTAAAATGCATGCCACTTGTGGTATATAATTTTTTGAGATAGTTTAAATTAATATTATAAGACTCTTCAGGTTTTAGTTCCTCCTCAATTATTACATCTCTAGCTCCGGTAAGAGCAGCATGTTCCTCTGTAAATAGATTAACCACTCTAAATCCTGTTCCAGCGTTTAATCGGATAATATCGTTTTCGGTTGGTTTAAATCTGTATGCAATCCGTGGGGTAAAAATTGAACCATGACGTTTGTCATAGTCGTAACGCAAGCCAAGTAACAGGCTTTGCTTTGTATTGAAAGCAATTTCATCTTGAATAAAAAGTGAAGGAATAACTATTTCATCGGCTATAACTGTGGCTGTAGTATTATCGTTATAGTAGTTGTAGCGCAAGGCCGTACCAAATAAGAGATCGTGGTTATTTAGCTGTTTATCCCATATAAACTGACCAAAAGCAATACGTTGCTGGGCCATATAAAAGGTGTCTCCATAAGCAGAATTTTGATCGTGATCTGAATATGAAAACTGGAAGTTTATACGCTCGATAATTGGAAGTTGGTAGTTACCAAGTATTTCATATCTGGACGTATAGATACTTTCGCCATAAACTTCATTACCACCTCTAAAACTTGGGTTCCATTGCATTTCTCCTCCCCATCGATCTTCATAAAAATATCTTCCTGCTAAAGAAAACAATCTGTTATTTTCGCGTTGAAAATTCCATTTTTGAAAAATAGAAATGCGATCTTGTAGTGTAACATCGGTGAAATTGTCATTGTTATTATCTATGGGATTGCTGTAATTAAAATAATTGGCACCAACTAACAGTGACGTTTTATCGCTTATTTGAGCTTTAAATCCAGCATCTACATTTAATTCTCCCCAACCTGTAATAAAGGCGTCGGCCGAGAATACAGGTGCGTTTTCAGGTAGTTTTGTAATAATATTAATGAGGCCTCCAACAGCTTCACTCCCATACAGTGATGAAGCTGGACCTTTTACAATTTCTACTTGCTCAATAAGAGAGTTTGGAATTCCAGAAAGACCGTAAACAGTAGATAAACCGCTTACAATTGGCATTCCATCGATTAAAACTAAGGTATAAGGACCTTCTAAACCATTAATATGAATATCTCCAGTATTACAAACATTGCAATTTAATTGTGGTCTAACACCGTTCACGTTTTGAAGCGCTTCAAAAATATTAGGAGTTGGATTTTTTTTTAAAAAAGTGGGTGTATAAACTTCCACGGGCACCGGACTTTCTAATCTAGAAACTGCTTTTAAGGTTCCCGTAATGGTAATTTCGTTTAAAGATTCGCCACTTTCTAGGTTAAAATTAACACGAAGATCTTTATCTGTTATTGTTATTTCTTTTTTAACTGTATTGTATCCAGTGAATGAAGCTATTATCTGGTAAGTTCCTGGACTAAGATTTTCAATTAGATACTTCCCATTGTCGTTTGTAGTAGTTCCTTTTATGGTGTTCTCTAAATAAACACTAGCAAAAGGGAGTGTTTCATTACTGCTTGTAACAGTACCAGAAACACTAAAGTTTTCTTGAGCAATTAATCCAAACGGAATGAATATAAAAAAGTAAATTAGCCTCATGTTAAGTATATTTTTTGCAAAGGTAAATATATTTTTAGAACAGACTAAAAATATATTTGTTATTTAATTGTTTTATATTTGTTCGTATTTAAATTTTAAGATGATAACTCTAACAGAAGAAAATTATATAAAGGCCATTTACCATTTAAGTAAACATGGTAAAGAAATGGTAAGCACTAATGCATTGGCAGAAGCTATGCGTACAAAAGCTTCGTCTGCAACAGATATGGTTAAGAAGCTAGCCGAAAAAAACTATGTAGATTATAAAAAATATCAAGGCGCCATACTTACCGAATCTGGTAGTACGATTGCTATTAACGTGATTAGAAAACATAGGCTTTGGGAGGTGTTTTTAGTAGATAAATTACATTTTTCATGGGATGAGGTTCATGAATTGGCCGAGCAGTTAGAGCATATAAAATCTCAAAAATTGATAGATAAATTAGATGCATTTTTAGGACATCCAACTCATGATCCACATGGCGATCCGATTCCAGATAAACATGGCGATTTTACCTTTATAGATAAAATAATGTTGGCTCAGGCTCAAGTTAACGAAACTTATAACTGTGTTGGAGTGAATGATAGTTCTTCTAAGTTTTTGCAATACTTAAACAACAATAAAATTGAACTTGGAACGAAAATTGAAGTATTACATAAAGAAGCGTTTGACAGTTCGATAAAAATTAAAGTGAACGGACTTGAGATGGTAGTTTCCAACAGCGTGGCACAAAACTTATACATCCAGAAGGTATAATTTACTGGATGTTTATGGTAAATAATTTAAATTTATAATATGGCGAAGCAGGGTGTATTTCTTTTATGTTTTTTAAGTACTCTAATAACTTTTGCTCAAGATTCTACCTATCTAAAAGTAGAGACTCCAAAGATTGTAGCAAAATTATTTCTAGGAAAAACCTATCATATAGAAGATGTTCAAATAAAGTTTTCTGATGTTTTAGCTGATTCTCGTTGCCCCGAGGATATTACTTGTGTTTGGGCAGGCGAAGCTACCGTATTGGTAGATATTATTGAAAATGGGACTTTACGCGAACAAAAAAAGTTGATTTTTCAGCCAGGAAAAAGACAAGATAAAAAACTATTTAATCTATTCTCTTCAGAAACAACTACAATAACAGCACTTAAAGTTTTACCCAATTTAAATTCAAAGAAAAAACTTAAGAAAGAGGCATATTACCTTCTATTAGAAATTGTTAAAAAGGAATAATTATTTAGTGACAGTTATCGCAATCGTGTGGCTTGATTCCTTTCTTAGATTTCGATTTTTTCCAAAAGAATTTCTTCACCAAAAAAGCTACAGCAATAAAAAGTGCTGAAAAAGCTAAAATATTTTGTAGAAGATCGTTCATAATCTGTTAGTCGAAATTTATATTAAAACCTTAAATCAACAATTGATAAGCAATTAGTGCAACCACGTAAGCAAAAGCACTCATTAATACTAGTTGTAAAATAGGCCATTTCCAACTATTAGTTTCACTTTTAACTATAGCAAGCGTACTCATACATTGCATGGCAAAAGCGTAAAACAGTAATAAAGAAATTCCTGAAGCAAAATTAAATAAAGGTCCACCCAAGATCGGGTTTACTTCTCCGGCCATTCTGTTTTTAATAGTTTCTTCCTCGTCACTTCCTACACTGTAGATAGTTGCTAAAGTTCCAACAAATACTTCTCTGGCAGCAAAAGAAGTTACAAGTGCAATCCCAATCTTCCAATCGTATCCCAAAGGTCTAATGGCAGGTTCTATAGCTCTTCCTGTTAATCCAATAAAAGAGTATTCTAGTTTTTGAGAAGCTATTTCGTTTTCTAATTCTTCTTCCGATAAATCTTGAGAGGCAAATTTTTCGGTAACTATTTCTTCGGCATTATTAAATTCTTCTCCAGGACCATAAGATGCCAGAAACCATAAAATTATTGAAATAGCTAAGATTATTTTTCCTGCACCAAAAACAAAAGCTTTCGTTTTTTCAATTACAGTTATAGCAACATTTTTAATTAGAGGTAGTTTGTAATTTGGCATTTCTACCACAAAAAACGACTTGCTTTTAAATTTTAAAATCTTATTTAAAATCATAGCAGAAATTAAAGCTGCTCCAAAGCCAATTAAATAAAGTAGCATTAAAGTTAATGCTTGATAACTCATGCCTAGAAAACTTCCTTCAGGAATAACTAAAGCAATTATAATTAAATATACCGGAAGTCTTGCAGAGCAGGTAGTAAATGGAGTAACTAAAATGGTTATTAATCGCTCTTTCCAGCTTTCAATATTTCTGGTAGCCATAATAGCGGGAATGGCACATGCAGTTCCAGAAATTAAAGGGACCACACTTTTTCCACTTAGTCCAAAACGTCTCATTCCTCGGTCCATTAAAAAGACCACCCGACTCATATAACCACTTTCTTCTAAAACCGAAATAAAGAGGAATAGGAAAGCAATTTGTGGAATAAATATAACAATCCCACCTAGACCAGGAATAATTCCTTCAGATAATAAATTGGTAAAAGTTCCAGCAGGCAAGGCGTGTTTTGCCCATTCGCTTAAAGATGCAAAACTTGTATCGATAAAGTTCATAGGTATTTCAGACCAGTCGTAAATGGCTTGAAAAATAAGTAATAGAATAAGTAAAAAGATGACATAACCCCAGAATTTATGAGTTAAAACTCTGTCTAATTTTATACGAAAATCCTTTGCAGTGCTAAGGTCGATAGTCTGACCCTTTTTTAAAACGTTATTTATAAACTGGTAGCGTTTTACAGTTTCTTTTTGCTGTAATCTTTTTAAATCGGCTTTAGATTTTGTTTTAAAATCTTCAACGGCGTCAAATTCTTTTCTATTCGTTTTTCCAAAGTTAACATCTTGTGTAATAACCAGCCAAAGTTTATATAATGACTGATTTGGGAATACATTTTGTAAGTCTTCGAAATATTTTTTATCAATTTCTGAAGCATTTAAACAAGGAGAAATAGAAAGATCTCTATAATTGAAAATTAATTCTTTTAAATTCTCAATTCCGCTATTTTTCCTGGTACTGATTAAAGCAATCTTAGTGTCAAGTTTAGCTTCTAAATAAGGAATATCTAAAGAAATACCTTTGTATTTCATTCTGTCTGCCATATTAATAGCAAGAATAACAGGTATTTCTAAATCTTTAATTTGAGTAAATAATAGTAAATTTCTTTTTAAATTTTCTACATCGCTTATAACTACTGCAACATCAGGAAAGTCTTTGTCGTTTTTATTTAAAAGTAATTCTATAACCACATTCTCATCTAAAGAAGATGCGTTTAAGCTATAAGTTCCCGGTAAATCTATAATATGGGCTTTTACTCCACGAGGTAGTTTACAAATTCCTTCTTTTTTTTCTACAGTTATTCCAGGGTAATTTCCAACCTTCTGGTTTAATCCTGTTAAGGCATTAAAAACTGAAGTTTTACCAGTGTTTGGATTCCCTATTAAGGCGACATTTATTTGCTTACTCATTTACAAATTTCAATTAAAATATGGGTAGCCGTCTCTTTTCTAATGGCTAAATGCGTTCCATTTATATTAAGATACAAGGGATCCGAAAATGGAGCTACCTGCAGAAGCTGAACTTCATTTCCTGGTAAGCATCCCATTTCCAAAAGTTTTAAGGGGACGTAGATGGAGGAAACATCCGTGATAATAGCTTTCTCTCCGCGTTTTAGATGTGCTAATGTAACTTGCAAGCTTATTTAGATTGATTTTAAAGAAGCAAAAATAAGATAAAATTTTAGCGAAAAAAAATTGTGAACTATAAAACTATTTATATTCCTGTTTTAAAATTTCTATCTCTTCTAGCAATCGAGAAATGTCCTCAGGGTTTGTACCATCGTAATAACCTCTAATTTGACGCTTTTTATCTATTAACATGAAGTTTTCGGTATGAATCATGTCGTATTCATCTCCCGTGCCATCATCTTTTACCGCGAGATAACTTTTTCTAGCTAAATTGTAGATTTCCTTTTTGTCTCCCGTTACCAGATTCCATTTGCTGTCGATAACTCCTTTTTCTAACGCGTACTTTTTTAGTTGTTCTACTGTGTCAATGTCTGGAGTTACAGTATGAGAAAGCAGCATAACATCCGCATCGTCTTTAATTTCCTTTTGAATTAAAACCATATGATCTGTCATAATTGGACAAATTGTTTGGCAGGTTGTAAAGAAAAAATCAGCTACATAAATTTTATCCTTATAGTTGTCTTGTGTAATGGTTTTTCCATTTTGATTTGTTAGGCTGAAATCGGCAATTTTATGATACTTTTTTTTATAAACAAGAGTGCTGTCAACCATTTCAGAATTAACCATAGCCGGCTGATAAATGGGCAAAGGCTTGTAGACATCGAAAATATTATAGATTATTACTACAATAATTAAAGAAAGTGTAGCAAAAACGATAGCAAAATATTTATAGTCTTTAAAAAATGAGAGCATTTCTATTTAATTTGGAGTTTTTCGAAGATTTATTTGCAAAAATACGACAGATAAGTGTTTATTCGGTAAATTTAACATCTAATTATATAGTTGTGAAAAGAATATTACAGTGCTTATTAGTTTTAACTCCAATCTTGTTTTTTGGTCAGGATTTTACAAAATCTATGAATGACATTCGAGATGCTGAGGCTAGAACAGCTTTAAATAAAATGTTTTATCGTGTTAATATGAACACAGGAAATTATGATGTTACTTATCATAAATTAGAATTGGATGTGGATCCATCTCAAGCTTTTATTTCTGGGGATGTTACTACTTATTTTGAGGCTAAGGAAAACTTATCGGAAGTTGTATTTGAGCTGACTTCAAATATGACTGTTTCTCAAGTATTACAACGTGGAAACGCCTTGTCTTTTATTCAGAATTCGGATGATGAGGTTGTTATTACATTAGATCAGGTTCAAAATGCAGGTGTTTTAGACTCGCTAACAATTAGTTATTCAGGAAATCCGGTAAGTTCCGGATTTGGCTCTTTTGAACAAAGTAGTCATAATGGAGATCCTATTATTTGGACGCTGTCTGAGCCTTATGGGGCAAAAGGATGGTGGCCTTGCAAACAGGATTTAATCGATAAAATAGATGCTATTGATGTTTATATAACAAGCCCGCTTAATAATCCTTCAAACGAAGAATATATGGCTGTTGCAAACGGATTAGAACAAAGCCAAACTGTAAATGGCGCTTATAAAACCACACATTTTAGTCATCAATATCCTATTCCTGCGTATTTAGTTGCTATTGCTGTAACTAATTATTCTATATATTCAGACACCGTAGATAACAACGGAAATCCTTTTGAAATAATAAATTATGTATATCCTGAAAATTTGGCATCTGCTCAGGTTAGCACGGCAGTTACGGTAGATATAATGGACTTGTTTTCCAATTTATTTCAGGAGTATCCTTATGCCAATGAAAAATACGGACATGCCCAATTTGGTTGGGGAGGAGGTATGGAGCATACCACTGTTTCTTTTATGGGAAGTTTTGGAAGAAATTTAATTGCGCACGAATTAGCGCATCAATGGTTTGGAAATAAAGTTACTTGTGGGAGTTGGAAGGATATTTGGCTGAACGAGGGTTTTGCAACCTACCTATCCGGACTTGTAGTCGAAAATTTAGATGGGAATAATTCTTTTAGAGGTTGGAAACAATCTTTAATAAACTCGGTAACGTCGCAGAGTGGAGGCTCTGTTTATTTAACAGATACAGATACCTTAAGTATAAATAGAATTTTTAGCAGCAGATTAAGTTATAATAAAGGAGCTATGGTAACGCATATGTTAAGAAAGAAGCTTGGAGATGCCACTTTCTTTCAAGGGATGCAAAATTATTTAAATCACCCAGATCATGCTTATGCTTACGCCAAAACAGAAGATTATAGAGAAATCATGGAGGATGCTAGTGGAGAGAATCTCACAGAGTTTTTTAACGACTGGATTTATAATCAAGGTTTTCCTAGTTATGAGCTAACCTGGAACCAACCAAATAATAATGAGATATGGCTTTCATTACAACAAACACAAAGTCACTCATCAGTTTCTTATTTTGAAGCACCAGTACCAATCCGGATTATTGGAACAAATGGGGAAGAACTAGATTTAGTTTTAGACAATACTTCAAATAATGAAACCTTTTTAAGAACCGTTGACTTTACAGTAGACACTGTAATTTTTGATCCAGAAGCAGATTTAATTTCAAAATACAATACAGTAAGTTTACATATAGACAAAGTCACTCTAGAAAATCAATTTCAAATCTACCCAAACCCAACTAGTCAAAGTGTACATATTTCTAAACCCAATAGTATAGAGGTTAGTAGTATAAATGTTTATAATGCCTTGGGGCAGCTTTTACTAACAACACCATGGGTTGATAGTGTAGATTTATCTTCTTTATCGTCGGGGTTGTTTTTTGTGCAACTAGAAACTAATCAAGGAATAATTAATAAATCCGTGTTAAAAAAGTAGGTTATAGCCAAGTAAATGTTTTCTAAATGCTGTTAAAACACTACTTTTGCAAATTAATTTACATTAGACTAAAATATACATGGAGTTTGTTATAAAAATATCTCAATTTTTATTGAGCCTTTCTTTATTAATTGTTTTGCACGAATTGGGACACTTTATTCCTGCGAAACTTTTTAAAACTAGAGTTGAAAAATTCTATCTGTTTTTCGATGTTAAGTTTTCTTTATTTAAAAAGAAAATTGGAGACACCGTTTATGGAATAGGTTGGTTGCCACTTGGAGGATATGTTAAAATATCAGGAATGATAGACGAAAGCATGGACAAAGAGCAAATGGCACAACCACCACAACCTTGGGAGTTTAGATCGAAACCAGCCTGGCAACGTTTAATTATTATGCTTGGTGGAGTAACAGTTAATTTCTTATTAGCTGTTATTATTTATATAGGAATGAGTTATTATTATGGAGATAGAATTCTTCCTAATGAAAACATTACAGATGGTGTTTTGGTTGAAAGCTCGGTTGCTAATAAAGCAGGGTTGCGTACAGGAGATAAAATTATATCTGTTGATGGTGAAACTATAGATCATTTTTCGCAGATTTCTGAAAAAGTATTATTCGGGAAAAGGATTGTTATTGAAAGAGACGGACAACAATCGACCGTTACTTTACCAGAAGATTTTTTATCTCAATTATTAGATTCTAAAGAGAAATCTTTTATAGACTTAAGAATGCCATTTGTTATTGCCGAAGTTCCTGATTCTTCTTTTAATAAGGGAAGTGGAATTCAAAAAGGGGATATAATTACAGCGTTTAACGGAAAACCAACAAAATATATTGATGAGGTAATTCCTGAACTTGATAATTTAAAAGGTCAAGATGTAGAAGCTACAGTTTTAAGAGATAAAGAAAAGTTACAAATTCCACTTCATATTAGTGAAGAAGGGAAAATGAGTTTGGTTTATGCTTCTGGTGCAACTCCAGAGACCTTGGAAGCATTAGGGTACTATAAATTTGAAACACATAAATATAGTTTGCTTGAATCAATTCCAATCGGGATTAAGAAAACGGGAGATAAAATTTCCTCATACATCACGCAGTTTAAAGCTATTTTTACACCAAGTACAGGAGCTTATAAAGGCGTGGGTGGATTTAAAGCCATCTACGATATATTTCCTAGCTTTTGGAGCTGGCAAGTTTTCTGGAGTATTACAGCCTTCTTATCTATTATGTTGGGGGTTTTAAACTTGCTGCCAATTCCAGCTTTAGACGGTGGACATGTCATGTTTTTACTATATGAAATGATCTCTGGAAGAAAGCCTGGAGATAAGTTTTTAGAGTATGCACAACTAGTAGGATTTATTATTTTGATAGCTTTAGTTTTGTTTGCAAATGGGAATGATATCTTTAAAGCAATTTTTAATTAATTTTTTTTAAAATAGTTTTGCAATAACTAATAATTAATATATATTTGCGCTCGCTAAGGCAAAAAACACACTACTTTACAACTGCAAAAATAGTTAGTTTAGAAAATGTGAAAGTCAGAAAAAAGACTTAAAAAGAAAAGAACACTCCTCCTTAGCTCAGTTGGTTAGAGCATCTGACTGTTAATCAGAGGGTCCTTGGTTCGAGCCCAAGAGGAGGAGCAATTAGAAAAGAAGTTCAACAGAAATGTTGGACTTTTTTTATGTCTAATTTTCTGTGAATGTATGTAACGGTTATAGGGGATCAAGTCAAAAAGTTGTGGGATTTTAGGATTATGGATAAATTGTTGTAAGTCTGTCTGTATAGGAAGAATTCAGATCAAATCAAAAATCGGAATCTATTTTTAATTAGCACACACAACTTTTTGTGTTGCCCCGGAATAATTAGCTTTCCTCAAATCTCTTGACTACTACTCACAATCTGTAATCCAACTATCGAAATTATTAAGGTGCCTAAAAAAAATAATCTCCAAAAACTGACTGCTTCTTTAAACAAAACGATTCCTGCAACAACTGTTCCTATAGCGCCAATGGCACCCCATACAGCATAAGCTGTGCCAAGCGGGATAGGCTGTGCTCCACCCATTGATTTAAAAAGCAAATACATGCTAATACTAACAGAGGCAGCAAATGCAATAATCCATATCCAAAACTCTTTCCCTGAGCTTTCTTGAGCCTTTGCCAAACTAATGGCAAAGCCAGTTTCAAAAAGACCACCAATAATTAATAAAATCCAATTGATATTCATTTTTAAAGTTTTATTTAATTTTTTAAGAGTGTTAAATTCGATGTATGTTCTGCGACAATATATCCATATACTAAACCTTGGCAAATTGTGCCTCCAATTCCTGGATACACGCTTCTAAATATATTGGCAGCTGTGTTTCCTACAGCATATAGCCCTTCAATAGGAGACTTATCTTTGCATAACACACGTCCGTGTTCATCAGTCTCCATTGCACCACCTGAAAGTGCAGTGGAGCCACCAACATATGGCGTTTTTTCAATTATTAAGCATTTTAAGCCCTTGTCATGTCCCGCCAAGGCTGTAGCAATGCCAGTTTCTGAGCCTACAATAAGCAAGTCTATTGTTGAATTTTCCTCCACCAGTTCTGCTGATTTCCTTTTCATATTTATTAGCTTTTATTAATCACCACCAAAGTTAAAGGTTTGTTGTTAAGTAACTATTTAAATGTCTTATCTTAACATAATGTCTCCACCATCTGCCATGAGTGTTTGGCCTGTCATATACTGGCTATCATCGCTTAGTAGAAAGGCGACGATTGGTGCTACATCTTTTTGTGGATCTCCAAAACGGTGCATTGGATTTTTACTAATAATCTCTTCGTATTGCTCTGGAAAATGTTCTTTCCATTGTTTTACACCATCGGTAAAAGCTAAAGGACAAACAATATTTACTCGAATGTTATCTTCTGCCCATTCATTAGCGGCTACTCGAGATAATCCTCTAATGGCTTCTTTTGCTGCTGCATAACTTCCTTGATTCTTTTGACCAAGAAGTCCAGCCCCTGAACCAAAATTAACAATAGAGCCTTTGTTTTTTTTAAGTTCGGAGAAAGCAGCTTTCATGAAGTTTAAGGTGCCTTGTAGGCCTGTGTTCATTGACAATGCCCAATCTTCCTCTGTTAACTCTAATAAGGGTTTTTGACGAGAAGCGTGTGCGTTATTGACCAAGCTGGTTAATTTTCCAAATTTGGATATGGCTAATGCAACAGCTTTTTTAGCGACTGATTCTTTTGAAATATCCCCTTTTAAAAATACGATTTGCTCTGGATTAGATGTTGCTTTTTTCTTTCCAGCATCTTCATTTAAATCTACTGCTACTACACAAGCACCTCTTTCGGTTAACTCTGTTGTCATAGCTCCTCCAATTCCTGCCGCTCCACCCGTTATGATGATGACTTTGTTTTTTAAATTTTTCATCTGAAATTATTTTAATTTAAATGTTGGATAAGGAATAAACTCGGTTTCATCTCCTTTAATTTTAGGAAACGATTGTGTTTGCCATTTCTCTTTAGCTTCTTTTATGCGTTCTTTACTTGAAGATACAAAATTCCAATCTATAAATCGTTTTTCTGCAAAAGGTTCTCCTCCAAAGATATAAATAGTACTATTTTCTTGAATGGTAAATTCGCAAAGTGTACTGTCTTTTGCTACTAATAGTTGCTTAGGAGCATAGATATTTCCTTCGCTTTCTATACCACCTTTTAAAATATATAAACCGGCTTCACCATAAAGATCGTTTCCAATATTAACAAGCTGTTTTGTTGTACTTTTTATTTCTAGCATAAACAATTTACTAAAAACTGGAACTGGCGATTTTCTTTCAAAGGCTTCACCTGCCACAAGTTTAAATTGCAAGTCTCTATCTGTCCAACTTGGAATCTCGCGTTCTTCAATATGAGAAAACTGTGGCTCCATTTGCTCCAATTCTTTAGGCAAAGCTACCCAAATTTGTAACCCGTGCATAAATAATGGCGAGTCTCGTAAATAATCTGGTGTACGCTCGGAATGGACAATGCCTTTTCCTGCTGTCATCCAGTTTACTGCTCCTGGCTTTATTTCTACTTCATTACCTAAAGTATCGCGATGCATGATACTGCCTTCAAATAAAAACGTTAATGTGGAAAGTCCTATGTGTGGATGTGGCAATACATCGAAGTTTTCTCTTTCATTTAATTTTACAGGACCCATGTGATCGATGTAAATAAAAGGGCCAACCATGCGTTTTTGACGAAATGGTAATAATCGACCTACCATAAATTTGCCGATATTGGCAGCTCTTTCCTCTATAATTAATTTGATGTTAGACATGATAAATATTTTATATTAGTGATAATTGAATGTTCTAATTACTATTTTACAGGTTTCCATATTACTGGTAATTGCCAGTGAAACTTCACTGATAATAATCGAAATAAAACGATAAAAACAAGACAAATAATTTCGACTGGCATTTTGGGTATGTCCATGCTTTGCAAAAGGAAAAAGATAGCGCCTCCGAAAATACAGGTTGTTGCATAAATTTCTTTTTGGAAAATAAGAGGAATGTTACTTAAAGATATATCTCTAATTACCCCACCAAAACAGGCTGTTATCGTTCCGAGCGCAATACACGCTATTGGATGTAAGTCAAGACCTATGCCTACTTGAATACCAACTACAGTAAAAAAACCAAGACCAATAGAATCAAATAACAACAATACATTATGGTAGTTTTTTATTACAGTTTTAAATAGCAAGCCTATTATTGTACTGAGTAAGACGATAAATCCTGAGCTAAACTCAAATAACCATCTTACAGGAACTTCTCCTAATAACATATCTCGTAAAGTACCTCCACCCAATGCGGTTATAAAAGCAATGATGAAAGTTCCAAAAACATCGAGCTTCTTTTCCATTGCTGCAAAAGTCCCAGCAATACTAAAAGCTACGGTACCTACTATTTCTATAACTTTTAGAGACTCCATTACTCATTTGGTTTTTAATAGTTATGCAGACAATATACAGGATTTAATATGACATAGGAATAATCACGGTTACTTAATTTTACTAGATCAATACGGTTATTTAGATTAAATGTTTCCACACTTGATTTTTTTTTTTTTT
>NZ_JAPMLL010000017.1 GCF_026410255.1 Xanthomarina sp. F1114 | reverse complement strand
TTTTTTTTTTTTTTGACCTAATGGAAACAAACTCCCCGTTTAATCTTATCCCATTATTAATGTGTGCAACTTTTTCTTCTAAATTAAGTTTAATTTTGGACATAATTATATTTATAATTAATAATCTAGTAAATCTCTTTTCACGTTTCTAATTTTAAAATGAAGAATTATTGCCGATAGCGTTAAACATACAATAGCTATAATACCCATAGAAATAACAGACCCATAAATATGCGAAACCTCGGCATGGTTGAGATAAAGTAATCTAAAGACTTGTAAATAATGTGTTAAGGGAATTAAATCTGCTATATATTGAACCCAAGTTGGCATTTGACTTAATGGCCATGTAAAACCACTAAGTATAAAGCTTGGTGTAGCCACAACCATTAATACCTCTGTGGCTTTTAATTGATCGGGTAAAATAATACTAGCTAATACACCGATACCACAAACAGCTAAAACGAAAACAAGAGTGCTTAAAGAAAATGCTAAAAGAGCACCACCAATAACCATATTATAATATTTTGAAAAACCCCAATACAATAAAAGTATTCCAACAGACATAATTAAATAGGGAATAATTTTTACAGCTAACATTCCCAGGGCATTTGGCATTTTGTTTACGAGTTCCTTAAACGTTTCATTTTCATATTCCGAAGCAAAAGTTAAAGCGAGTCCTAATAGTAATACCTGTTGAAAAACCGTAAGCAATACACCAGGTAGCATAAAATATAAGTAATTTCCACTTCTTATACTTTGCTTTATGATGGTAGTTTTAAAAGGCTCATAATTTTGTGTTGCTACATATTCTGGAATTCCTTTTTTCATTTGAGATTCGATTTGAATCCCTGCTTTCAAAGTCATAGCCACGCCGTTTACAGCCATAAGAGCTGTATTTGATGTTAGGGTATTGGAGGCATCCACAAAGATGGTAATTTCAGGCAGTCTATTTTGCTGAATCCCTGAAGTAAATCCACGCGGAATGTCAACTATAACAGTGGCTTCATTGTCAATAGCTTTATCTTTAACTCCAAATAAAGATGGTAGTACTGCTATTACTTGAATGCTCTCGGTTTCTTCAAGCATATCAATAAATTTAGTACTCATTGGGGTACAATCTTGATCCACTACAATAATTGGTAAATCTGTAATTTTACCTTTTTGATAAACGGCACCAATAAGTACACCATATAAAATAGGCGCCCCTATAAATAGTAGTCTTAGTACCTTGTTGTTAAAGAAAAGTCTAAATTCTCTTTTGATTAAGTGTATAAATTTTTTCACACTAATTTAATTGTCTAATTTTAGAGACACCGAAGCCTTGGTTATTAAATCTTGTACTTTTTCTGGTTCTGTTGGACGTACTTCTACTTCAAACAAGGTTTGCTGCATGTCAAAATCTGGATAAGCTGTCGCAATATTAGCATAAGAACTTAATGCTTTTACTATGGTTACTTTTCCATTTATAATTTCTGAATCTTTATAAAGTACTTTTATTTTTACTTTTTCTCCAGATTTAATTTGACCCAATTTACTTTCGGCAATTGTAAAACGGAAATAGACGGATTGATTTATATAACCTGATATTACGGGGTAACCTGGCAATGCAAGTTCTCCAGTTTTTAAATTAATAGTTTCTACAGACATATCTTGTGGCGCTATCATGTATTTTTCTCGCTCGGCAGCGTCCACTTCTAAGATTGCCCCAGAAGCTTGCAACTGTTGTCCCAAAGCCATTGTTTGTTGTTCTGTTCTAGCTCCTTTTTGTGTTTCTTGCAGTTCTGTTTTTGCTGCTTCGTATTGGTTTTTTGCGCCTTGATATTTTGCAAAAACCTCATCAAATTGCTGTTGTGGGATAAGGCTGTCTTTAAGCATTTTGTCTAATCTATCCTTGGATTTTTTAGCAAATTCAAACTGTTCTTTTAAGCCGTTTACTTTGTTTTGCAATTGCTTTAACTGCCCATCGGTTGCTCCTTTTTTTGTCATTTGGTATTGTGCTTCAGCAGATTTTAATACACCTTCAGCTTGTTGCTTTTTGGCATCTACTTCTGGAATATCTAGAATTACTAGGGTGTCGCCTTTTTTCACAAAATCACCTTTAGAGGCTAATATTTGTGCTACTGTTCCTGGGACTTTAGTAACTACTGAAATCTGCTCTCTTTCAATTTTCCCCATATAAGCAGGGTCTAGTTTTTTATTTGAACAAGAGGCTAAACCTAAAAAGCTCAGTAAAAGTAGGAGGTATTTTGTTTTCATATTAATTGTAAATTTTATCTAACAATTCACCAGTGGATAACAAGAGTTCAACGGTGGCACTTCGTTGATTTAGAATTTGGTTGTAATAATTTAAGTTAACTTTATAAAACTCATTTTCAGAAGCCAACCGTTCAGTTAAATCAACTAAACCGGCACTATATTGCTTTGTAACTAAATCTAAATTATTTTCGGCTATTATAACTCGTTGCTGTGCAACTAGAAGTTTTTGTTCTGCTGTTTTAAAATCTGATTTATTTTTATATCGTAACAATTCAAATTTTTCTTCAGTGTCCTTTAGTTTTTTATTACTAATCTGTAATTCGATTTCAGCTTTTTTAACGTTTATATTGTTTTCATTTCCTTTAAATAAGTCCCATTTTAATCCTACCCCAACAGCAGCTGCCGGCTCTAATTCAAAACGATCAGTTTCTAAATTTGTATCTCCAGCAATAGGCACATCTCTTAATTTTATCTTGGTATCAAAAGCATTTAAATACATTAGGTTTCCAAAGGCAAAAACTGTTGGTAAATAGGTGCCTTTTTCCTTTCTGTAAGCAAATTCCTTGGCTTTTTTGCCAGCTTTCAATGCTTTTATTTCGGTACGATTTTCGACATTTAGGGCTACTTCATTTAATAAAAAAGCCTTTAATTCATAGACCGTGGACTCTAATTCGGGTTCTGTCATTCGAGTGAGATACTCTAGTTTAGCGAGTAAAACATTTTTATTTCCTTGAGCTTCTAACTTTTTTTCTTCTAATTCTAGAATTGCTAGTTTAATTTTATCGCGATCATACGGGATTGCTAAACCATTTTCAATAGCTCTTATTACCTTTTTATGTTCGGTGTGAAGTCTTTTTTCAGAGTCCTCAATTAATTTATCCGCTTCTTTTAAGAGCATTAACTGATCAAAAGTCTGTATGACTTCTTTTGCAATTTCTTCTTTACCAGCCTCTGCCAAGAAGCGTTCAGCTTTTTGCTTTTCTTCTAGCGCTTTAATACCATTGTTAATTTGGTTTCCTGTATAAATGACTTGTCTAGCAGAAAGCATTCCCATAAAAGTTTGGGTTTGAAAATTAGAAACTAGTGGGTCTTCCAAAAAAGGAATACCGCTGATGGGCAGATATTGAGTGGGAAACAAGAAGCTTATTTGGGAATATAAAAACCCGTAGCCACCCATAAATGAAACTTGAGGTAGTTTTTTAGACTTAACGGCATCCATTTCCATTTGTGTAACGTCTCCTTCCATTTCTTGTATTCTCACTTCAGTACTCTGGGCAATCGCTTTCTTTATGGGTTCTTTTAAAACGTCTTCAATAAAATTTTGAGCATTTAGAGGTGTACTTATTGTAAGTATTAAACAAACACCTATAAGGCTTGTAATTTTTTTCATACATTCATATAATTTTAGTTGATTATTTGTGTAAACCAACCATAATTTGTCTTTAAATAGCAATTCTCAACTACAAACAGTTTGATGTTCTATTTCACTTCTGGTCTGTTCAGTTTCTGTACTAACTTAAAAGACGCATAATCTGCATAAATACCATAAGCATTTACTAGAAGACCTTTTATTTTACCATCTGTCGAGGAAATTGCATATAAAACGCTTTCGTTATCCACGTCTGACATTTCTTGAAAACGATATTTTTGGTCAATCTCGAATTCTTCTGGCTGCAGTTGTCTGCAATTTTCAGCACATTCTATAAAATCTTCTTTCATGTTGAAATTATAGATATAACCTTTTTTAGTCAGGTCATTAATGGCTTTAGATAAGCTGGTATATGTATTTTTCATTTTATATATTTTTGATTTCCTTTTAAAAATAACTAAATTTAGTTTAAAATTGTACTAAATTACGGGGCAATACTATTTATCGTTTTTCCAACTGCTTTCGCAATTTGTCTTCTACATTGGCTATTAAGATATGAAAATCATCGCCATATTCTGACGCAAAGGGATCATTGCCCGGAATACCCAAGCGGATACTGACCTGTTTCTGTTGGGTGCTTTTTTCTTTTTTATTCTCTAAATATATATCTGCCCATTCTATTCTGTCATAAGACAGACTAAGGCGTGAAACACTTTTCAGAATGGTTTCTTGTACATCATTATGTAAGTTGATATCTACTGCTTGAACATTAATTTTTATTCCTGTAATATTTTCTGTGTATTCCATAAATATATTTTTTCTGTTATAACAATTGTTTTGATGGAGCGATTATTTCTATTGTGAGGTATGATTTATAAATAAAAAAGTAAAAATCTTCATTCCTTCTTTTTGGACCAAAAGAAAAGAATGAAGATTTTAGTTTTTAATAAAATTTTATTTCTAAAAGCATAGTCTGTGTTACTTTAAATAGGCAGAATACATCCAGACTAACTTTTCCTGTTCGCGAATGTAATCACTCATTAGAGCATTTGTTCCTTCATCTTCGGCATCATCAGACAGATGTAGCAACTCTCTTTGGAGCGTGATAATGATTTTTAGTGAATCAAGGGTGTCTTTTACATCCTGTACACCGTCTGCCACCTCAGTACTTTCTTTAACGTCCGCATCTTTTAGATACTTAGAGAATTTATGGTGTGGAGTGTGGCCTAGTGTACGGATTCGTTCTGCTACTTCATCAATTTTCACAAATAAATCTTCGTATAGCTCCTGAAATTTATCGTGAAGCTCAAAGAATTTATCTCCTTTAATGTTCCAATGATATCCTCTTACATTTTGATAAAATACAGAGTAATCTGCCAAGAGTGCATTGAGTTTTTCCGCTAATACTTTGGATTTTTCTAGGTCTAAACCGATTGGATTTAATTTTGTCATTTTTCTTAATTTTTATGATTATTAATTTTGTTTTAATTTTTTTTGAGCTTGTCTATTCACGATTGATATCAACCAATATCTTTACTTCTGATGGATCTTTGATAAGAGCTTTAAAACCTTTTTCCACTATATCATCTAAGGGTATTGTGCTGGTAATCAATTTTTCCACTGGCAACCTTCCGCTATTGATCAATGCAATAACCTCTGGGAAAATATTGCGATAGCCAATAATTCCTTTTATAGTTAATTCACGCATTGCTTGGTCTAAGGCGTCGTGTTCAATTTTATTCATAAAGAGAGCGACCAAAACGGCTGTTCCTCCATTTCTTAGACTGCTAATACCTGTATCAAAAGAGGCTTGAACTCCGGCTGCATCAATAAAAACATCGACACCATGTCCGGTGATTTCCTTGATTTTATTAGCAATATCTTTGTCCCTAGCATCAAACGTGTGGGTTGCGCCAATTTCTTTTGCCTTTTTTAATCTGTTCTCAGAAAGGTCTGTAATAAAAATTTGAGATGCTCCAGAAGCTAGTGCTATTTGAGCGGTAAGTAACCCAATAGGTCCAGCACCACCAATTAATACAGTATCTCCCATTTTCATTCCACTTTGCTGTATGCCATAAGCCGCAACAGCTGCAGGTTCTACAATAGCTCCTTGTTCAAAAGTCATTGAGTCAGGCATTTTATGTACCATATAATCTTCAACTATGGTATATTTTGCAAAGCCTCCGTTGGATGTCAACCCAACAAACCCTAATGGTTCCGATAGATTGTATTCTCCAGATGAAATAAACGGACTTTCAGGGTTTCTAAAAATAGGTTCTACGGTTACACGATCACCTTTTTTGATGTTTTTTACATTTTTGCCTACCTCTTCAACCACACCCGAAAATTCGTGACCAAGGGTTGTAGTTCCTTGGTGCCCGTTGAGTACGTAGGGTTTGTCAACTGGAATTAGTTGTGGGCCATCCATATATTCATGTAAATCTGAGCCACAGATTCCTGTAAATTTTACCGCAATTTTTACTTGATTTTCATTTGGTGAAGGTATTGAAGTTTCCTCTACCCTAATATCTTTCGCTGCATGCCAGCGAGCTGCTTTCATTGTCTTCATAATCTACATTTTAAAAGTTTAAAATTTTTGTTCTAAATGTTAATCTACGACCTTACCTCATAAATCGTTTGATTCTAGGTCGTCTTAGCTGCTATATCCCAACCAGCCAATTTTGCACCAGCTTGATAGCTACTTTCCAAGAAGTCTAAAATCTGCTGTTTAGGATGGTCACTTTTAATTAAATCGTTGTAAAGTAATAAAGCCATTGGACTGCCATTGGAATCCTGCCATTTGGCGGTATTAGGTTGCAGCGGTTCTTGATCTATACCTTCTGGAGATGGATATGTATAAGAATAGAAGGCCGGTTCTTTAATGGTATCATCTCCAAACCAGAATCCAAAACTTATCATTTCATGTGAATAGGCTTCCAATTCTACTTGAGATGTGGTGTCCATTTTTGGACCTCTTTTGCCTGAAAATCGTGAAACCACCAAATCAAAGTGATGCCAATAAATATGTACAGGACAGGTTTTGCTATAAGACCTACCGCTAAATTCCTGAAAAATCATATCAATATTTAGCAAAATTTTCCAAGCTTTATGAACGGCTTCTTTATCGTATGTGTGATGCTCTATGCATATATCGAAAGGAATTTTATCAGAGAGGTCAAATGGTATTTCCAATATATCAAATGCGATATTGAGCTCCTTCAGAATAGCTTCTAACTTTTTATAGAATTCAGCTACTGAAAGTCCGTCTCGTAATTCAAACGAACGCTGTTCTCCCTTGCTTGTAAAAACATTCAAAGTATGGTTGATAAAATCAAACTGGATTTCAAACGAAATATCATTAAAAGGGATGGCGCGCGTGGTGACACCTCTCGTTGTGGAGTAAAGAGTCATATGCCACCAATGATTCTTTTTCGGATTCAAAGACAGCCGCAATTTGCCTACAATCTGAAAATAGCGATGTAATGTTTCCTTGGTGTCTAGCCATTCTGCTAATGGAAATGCTGGAAATATGGTTTGATTACTCATAGTTTTTGTTTTCTAAGTTTGATTTATTTGTGTGATAAGCTTAAAGCTCGTCATAGCCTTTAAAATCTGGACTTATGATACGTTTCCATTCCGGATGTTTTTTTATATATGCAAACACATAAGGACAAAAGGGGAGCAATGTAATATTGTTGTCATCAAGATAATGTAGTGTTTTTTCCACCACAGCGCTTGCTGCACCTTTTCCTGCTAGCTCCGGATCGGTTTCGGTATGTATCAACGCAATTTTATTGCGAGATTCTTTATAATCGATGAATGCATAGTGACCATCAACTTCAATTTCAAAGCGTTTTTTTTCTTCGTTTCTAACTAATGGGATGGTATTATATTCGATTTACATATTTTTAATTTTATCTTATTTAGATATAAAACCTGTTTTCATACGAGCAATTGATGACAACAATTCCTTCATCTAAGTTATGCTAGATTTTATTAGATCAATCGCATCAGCGACTTGGCCATCCAGCATCATTTTTCTCACTGGTGTGGCGAAGACTTCTAATTGGTTGAATTCAACTATTGAAGGCCTGGGAAAAGCATCAGAATCTGTAGAAATATGTGTAAGCCTCCCTCTTATTAAATACTCAATGCGCCTGAAGTACACTTTGAAATTTGGTTAAATCACGCTACAGTGGTTGCATTGTTAGGTTTTATCCAAGGTCTGCCTTTAGAGTTATAAACCTCTGGTAATGTTTTTACACATATTCCCGAATGAATTCATTTTTCAGATTTCCATAAAATGGTTGACTTTCCAGTTGAATATTCGTGTGTTTTCACAATTTAATGGTTATTCATTTTATTGACAAGGGTCCAAATAGCCCCATTTTTAGTTGAGAGTTTCTCCAAACTTCCTGTATTAGCAAGTTCATTTAATACCACCTCACTTTCCGACCTAGGTGTTCCAGAAAGTTCAGAATATTCTTTTGCCGTGAGTGAAGGGTAAATGGAGAAGAGTGATTCCCAATTTTTACTGTATTCGCTTTTTGTTGCATTCGGATTCAGCTTTAGAATTGCCATTTCATAAAAGGCATAAGGTCTGGTGCCATATACGGTTTCTTGATTGCCTGCATTATCAATGAAAAATATTGTTGGAAAGCCTCTTACTCCTAATTCTCTTCCTAATTTTAAATCGTCTTCAAACATTGCTTTTGCTTTGCCTTCAAAATCGCTTTTCAATTGCGTCACGTCTAAACCTACGTTTTCAGCTGCAATAGCCAAATTTTCCCATTTAGCCATGTTTTTCTTTTTCAAAAACATCATTTCTCTCATTTCGCGCATATATAAAACGGCCTTCTCACGATCTTGAAGTTGGGCAGCTTTAAATGCAATAGATGATGGGTAAGAAGAATCCATTGGGTCTTCTAGCCAAAGGTCTCCATCTATTGGCATATCATAATGTACACTAACTTCATCCCAATGACTTGCAACGTCTGCAGGACCACTTATACCACCACTATTATAATTCCAATCTGGTAATAAACCTCCCATTCTATAGTCGATTTCTATAGCCTTACCATATTCCAATTTCAACTTACGCAGTTGTGGTTCAATTCCCCAACAGGATGAACAAATAGGATCTGTATAATAAATGAGCTTGACAGATTTCTCTGTGGACTGCTGATTAGTTTTAGAAGCTGTGTTTGAGTTTTCATCTGTAGTTTCGCACATTCCTGTTTCTATATCGCATAAAAGCGGATTGTTCTTGTTTTCCATCGTCTTTATATTTAATAAGTGGATACTTCCACAGTTTATATCTTACGCTTAAGATACAAAATATTACCCCTAAACACATAGAAATTGTATCGATTAAATCGATTTACAAATGTGATAAAGCTATAGGCTAAAACCTTAGTTTTTGTAAGCTTTACAATTTTAAATTTGGTTGTAATATGGTTTATTTTTTAACTTCTTCAGAAGAAGCAAATTCTTCCATTTTTGCAATTAAACCATTTTCTACCGTATAGATCTGCACCCAGTCTTGTTTTAGCTCTCGTCCAGAACGTTTTACTTTTTGATGTTCTCTACCTATTACCACAACCATATTATCTTCAACAATATATTGTAGTGGCTCGAAGTTGATAATTTCGGTTCTTTCCATAATATTATTATAAAAAGCACGTACACCTTCCTTTTTTTCAAAACGTCCTTTAGGGATTATTTGAGTGCCGTGATAAATCCAAACCGTATCGTCTGAAACTGTTGCTACAAATTTATCTGCATCCCCACTGCTAAAAGCTGAAAACATTTTTTCTACTACTTTTTTTGCTGCGTTTTTCATATTGTTTTTATTATTGTTTAGCAAATTGCAAGTGAACTACAATGTTAATCTCTTTTCCTATACCAGCCGCAGTTGGATCATAGTCTATATTATAATCAAATCTATTGATAGTTGTTTCTGCTTTCATACCTAATTTTTCGCCTTGTTGACTTTTTGCTTTACCACCATAACTTACATCAAAAACCACCTCCTTTGTTACATCTTTAATGGTTAATTGCCCATGCAGTTTGTATTGATTTGGATTTTCGGTAGATGAAATATTTGTGCTTTTGAAGGTCATTTCCGGATATTTCTTTGCATCAAAAAAATCGGCACTTCGTAAATGATTGTCTCTATCTTCTACATTGGTATTAATACTTTCTATTTTAACGATAAAATCGAAATTGGCGTTATTGAGAGCCTCTCCATTTGTAGTTAAGCTACCAGAATAATCCAAAAATTTACCGTTAACCATACTAATTCCCGAATGGGATATGTTGAAATTTAAGGACGAGTGATAAGGATCGACCTTCCATTGGGTTTGTGAAAAAGTGCTTACTGAAAGAAACACTATTGGAATTAATGTGATTATTTTTTTCATTGTATTTATATTTTAAGTTTAATTTATAATTTGTTCTCATGCATAAACTGAATACATGTCTTGGTAAGATAGCCTTCAGAATTTAAAATCGAAACAATGCGTTTGCTCTTGAATTCTTATTTGGCATGTCTTCTTTATCTATTAAATATACATCGCCACCATTTAAAAATGTTTTTATAACAGCAACATTCAATAATGAAATGGTATTATTATTTTCTTCACTTTGGGTTACCGTAATAACACTGTTTTCTTTTGTGAAATCTCCAAAGATATCAGCTTTGTTCTCGCAGAATAAGGTGTCTATTTTTCCATTTATAGCTGCTGGTATTATTTTATCTATCCCGATAGCTGTTTTACCTGTGCCTTGTTCTGAAAGGAATTGCGCAATTTTATCTTTTCTTTTTTGATCGAATAATGGAGCTATTTTCTCCCAAGCTAACTCATGAATTTCAAAAATATCTGTATTGCTAAAATCGGTTGTAATGTTACCTTCCTTAAGACTGGCATAGGTGTTTACCTCTTTATAGATGTCAAATATAGGGTCTTGTGCTGCAACTAACATAGGCTTACTTTCATCTCTAAGAAGAGGTGCAATCCCATCGTTAATAGCTCTTAAATATTTTTTTATTTCGTTTTTTCTTGCTCCTGTAGCAGCCTCCTGACCATGATACATAGCCTGACCTGCTTGACCAGTACCACCTGATCTAAATTGCAAATTCTTTTCTTCAAAATCAAAACCTACGCGATCTCGCTTACTTTCTGGTATTAAATCATCAATAACTATTTCGGTGAAACTGTGTTGTGTACAATCGTAAAGTTTTACGTTTCGTCTTTCAAGTGATAGAAGATAAAAGTCTCCATCGCCAACAAACATTGGCATTAAAGGTTTTAAGTAAAATGAATTTGACACATAATTAAATTCCATGAAATATACAGGGATTGTATAAACTTTTAGATAACCATCTGCTAAGAAGATAGCAAGACCATCTGATTGCTCGCGCCAAAAAGAAGAATCATCAATTAAATCCTGTACAGGTTTTGTCAATTTATTAATTGCATCGCCATTAAGCCCTTTTTTATCTAACTTTAGTTTTACATCTTTCAATTGGTTTTTTAATGATAGTGTATCCTCTTCTTGTATGACTTTTTTTCCTCCTCTATGTGTTGGGATAAAAATTGAAATGCAATTATCCTGATTTATCTCGTGCAATTCTGCTATTTCTTTTTTAGTTATTAAGGGCATAGTTTTATGTTTTTTATGGTTATATAAATTATTATTTGTAATATAAAGCCACTTTAAAAGGTAGCTATTTTAATCCTAACTGGTTAATTCTAAAGATAATAAACGACTAACAATTAACCTACTACTTTAAGTAATATTTAGGCTTTTAACTACCGAAACACAAGTACTTTAACCTAAAGTCTTTTTCGAGAAAAGGGCAATGATCATCCCTGGAATGGACAACGCAATAGCAAAATAAACCAAACTCATAGGCGAATACATTCCAAGTAACATACCTGCCACCGAAGATGCAATCATTATGGATAAGTTAAATACCGAAGACTGAACAGATGTGGCCACATCTTTTGCAGTTTCTACCTGTCTGCTCACAGCAGCTTGCAGTAAGGTCACCAATGGACCAAATGAAACTCCCCATAAAAAGAAGGCTAAATGCCCAATCCCTTTTGTGCCACCATAAAGTAGAAAAATACCCATAGAAATAATGAGCAAGACAAACATCAATATTGTCAGCACTCTCAAATATTTATCTGTAAATTTTATGGCTAATAACACTGAAATTAAAGAACCTATTCCAAAAAACAATAAGGCACTTTCGACACCTCCAGCCAACTGAATTTCATCTACAAGACTTGTTATATATACATATACACCATAATGCGCAATTACGCCAAGTAATGTTAGCAGAAGGACAATTAAAACTGCCGGTATTTTTAACAGTGCAAATGGAGATGAGCTTTTTGTCAATTTTTCTCCCGGTGTGGATGGTAATGCAAAGAAACTGACTATACCTATTAGAATAATAAATCCTCCAAGCCCAATGAATTCTGTTCTCCAGCCGTAATCATTTCCAATAGAAGTCATTATTGGCATACCAATACTAATACCTAAAGTTGTCCCTGCCATAATTACAGCTATGGCTTTTCCGTGATCCTTTTCATCTACTAATCGCATGCCATAAGCTGCAATCATTGGCCACATGACACCAGCACAAATGCCACCAATTATTCTTAAAACAATAATAATCGTATAATCGTGTACAAGACCAGCAATAATATTTGAAATAGCGAAGCCACCAAGCAAGATAAGCAACAGATATTTCCGGTTATATTGCAGCGTCATTGAAATAAGCGGGATTGCAAAAATAGCTGAAGCTATGGCGTAGTAACCTACTAAATTTCCTGTTTGTACTTCGCTAATACTTAAATCTTCCATCATTAATGGTAGCACACCCGAAGGCATTAGCTCCGACAATATTCCAACAAAAGTCACGGACGACATTAAAATCATTATAAGCCATGGAAAAGCACTTTTGGTTTGACGCTTTAAATTTATTGTGCTCATAATTTTAATTTTTTGTGTGTTACACTCAATCATTTGATAATCTTACTAAAGCGAACATCTAAAACTCAGTCTCTTGACCTACCAACTTCCAACCTGCATGACTTACTTCCTGTTTTATTATCAGGTTAGTAACCAAGTTTTCTAACAAATCTTCCTGCTCACCTATGGTTGCAACTTCTACCTTAATTTCTACGTCTTTTAAATTTGATTCAAAAACGTTTCTAGTAATGGAACGTACTAATAGTTGATTGTTGGCATCAATGTGATTTAATAACCAAAGTCGAACATTAGATTCTATGTTTAAAGGGCATTTGATAGAAACCTGGTAAAAAGTTTCTTTAACTTCCTTTTTACTATATAATGATAGTTTTGATAATCTAATACTTACTGGTCTTAGAATTAAATGTGATATAACAACTGCTGTAGTAGTAATCAAAGCTTCAAGAAAAAAGCCCATACCCACTAAAGCACCAACTGCTGCAGAACACCAAATGGTCGCCGCTGTATTTAGTCCTCTGACTGCAAATCCGTCTTTCATTATAACTCCAGCACCAATAAAACCGATACCTGTAACTATTTGTGCCGTAATTCTACCTGGATCTCCACCAGAAATATTATAGAGGTCTATTGAAAGTAGTACAAATGATGCTGCACCAATTGCAACTAGAGTATTGGTTCGCAATCCGGCATCTTTTTGTCGCCACTGTCTCTCAAATCCAATTATGCCACCCAACAAAACGGCAGTGCCAATACGTAGAGCATATTCGGTAATATGTACAAATCCATCCATAGTATTTTTACTTATTATTAATAATTATTATCAAAAAGTATTAATAAAAGCTTCAGAGGAACATCATAGCCTTTTATTTTTTTGAATAACAATTAGTGAGACCTCGGCAACAATCTTCCATTTAGTTTTTATATCACAGATTTAGAGGAAGTTGCATATTCTTTTGTAAACACACAATTGGTGGTTGTGTAAACGGTAAACATGCATTTATTACAATGAATACATCTTCCCTCAATTTGTGATTTATCTTTTAGTTTATTTACTAAATCCGGCTCGCGTAAGAGTGCTCTTCCCAATGCCACAAAAGAAAAGTCATGTTCCATGGCTATTTGCAGATGTGAATAGTCATTAATCCCACCGAGTAAAATTATTTGTGCATTTTTCACAATCGGTTGAAATTGTCTGGCTGACTCTAACATGTATAAATCTTCGTAGGGATACTCACCCAGCATTTTTTTTCCGAATAGTTTTACGCCTAACTTGAATATACCTTTTTGCGTTGCTGCCATACCATCAATATCCGTATCTCCGCGGAAAAGGTACATTTGTTTATATACGGATGATCCCATGGTTAACTCAAAAGCATCAACAGCTTTTGTCTCATCAAGAATTTTTACAGTTTCTGTTGCTTCATCAAGCCAGATAGAACCCCTAATACCATCATCCATTGAGATTTTAACAATAATTGCAACTCGATCTTTAATGCGTTCTTTTACAGCAAGTAGGATTTCTTTTGCAAATCGGGTTCGGTTTTCAATAGATCCTCCATATTCATCTTTTCGTTTGTTAATCCATGGACTAAAAAATGCAGAGACAATATATAAGTGACCAAAGTGAAGTTCTATGGCATCAAATCCAGCATCGGCGGCCACCTCTGCAGCATCAGCAAATTGCGTAATAAGTTTCGAGATTTCTTCTTTAGTAACTTCCCGACAAAGTTGAAAACTTGTCGGATTTCTAAACCGGGAAGGTGCTATGGGCTGTACGCCGGTAATACTTTTGTGTGCAACCGGCCCCGCGTGACCAAGTTGTGCAGAAACCATACCACCTGCATCATGCATTGCCTGGGTAAATTTCTGAAGACCGGGAATGTTTTCACGAATCATTAAAATTTCTCCAGGCGCTGCAAAACCTTCAGAAGATATGGCACAATACGCTAAAGTAGTCATGCCAGTTCCACCTTCGATGAAACCACGGTGAAAATCAATGAGAGCTTGTGTTACTTTTCCTTCGGGGCTTCTACCTTCACTTGTTGCTGCTTTTATAATACCATTTGGTAATGTTATAGGTCCAAGCTTTGTGGGTTTAAAAATATCTAGGACTTTGTTTGATTCTGATAAGTTATTCATATAAAATTTTTAAATTAATTTCTGAGCATTGATAATCTTTTAGAAATAAAACACTTTAAAGACTCAATGCAACATCAAAAGTTTCTTCTTTTTTACGGAATAAAAACTCACCATTACGCACAGATGCCAATACATCTACTCTTTTACGAATAGCTTCGTAAACTGTACTTTCATTTAAAACAATAAAGTTTGCGGCTTTACCAACATCTAAACCGTAAGTATCTTGAATATTTAAACAACGTGCACCATTATAAGTGATTAGGTCGAAGTTTGTTTTTACATCATCTGCCGACATAATTTGAGCTAAATGAATTCCGTTATCTAAAATATTCATCATATTACCATTACCCATTGGATACCAAGGATCGTTAATAGAGTCTTGTGCAAATGCTACATTAATACCGTACTCGATAAACTCTTTCACCCTTGTTAAACCTCTACGTTTAGGGTATGTATCTTGGCGCCCTTGTAAATATGCGTTTTCTGTAGGACAGGCAATAAAGTTCATTTTAGTTTTTTGGAAAATGTCTAACATTCTAAACGCATAAGAATCGTCTGCCGAACCAAACGAACAAGTATGACTTGCCGTTGTTCTACTTCCATAATCTTGCATATACACTTCTGCATTTAACAATTCTACAAAACGAGAGTGTGGGTCATCGGTTTCATCACAATGTACGTCAATCATCTTGTCGTATTTTAACGCGAGTCTAACAATATCGTGTACAGATTTTTCCCCATATTCTCTTGCTGGCTCGTAATGCGGTATGCCACCTACTACGTCTGCACCCATTTTAAGGGCTTCTTCTACTAACTCTACACCACCTTTATACATATACATACCTTCTTGTGGGAATGCCACAATTTGTATATCAACCGTATCTTTTAGATCTTGTTTCATTTCCAGCATTGCTTTTAAAGCCGTAAAATTTGGATCTGTAACATCTACGTGCGTTCTAATGTGTTGTACACCTTGGGAAACTTCGTCTTTAATCCCTTTCATTGCTAATCTTTTTACACTTTCTACTGTTAGTGTTTTTTTAAATTGTGGCCATAACTCAATAGCTTCAAACAAGGTACCAGAACCAGCACCTTCCTGCCCTAGTTCAGACAAAGTATATACATAGTCTAAATGTAAATGTGGATCTACATAAGGTGCCATTATAAGCTTTCCGTTTAAGTCAATTTCGTCATCACACTTTGGTAAATTTTTACCAATGTGTGTAATTTTACCATTTTCAACAATCAATTCAGTTGCATCTTCGTTGCGATAAATTTTCGCGTTAAAAAACTTTTTTTTCATTTTGGTGTTATTTAGATGATTATTAAAATAGAATAAAATGAACTGCAAAATACTTTACCTCTGATGTTGGTTAACTGTGATTCCTAATCATTATGAAATTATACTTCTAACAATATTTATCTGTGGCAATTGAGCCTTTTAGATAAACCCTCATGCGAATATTATTCTCATTTATATCTATTTTTTAGTCAAAATATTTTTATTGAATTATTAGCATTTTTTTAAGCAAATAATTTAATTTATGAAGTTGGGATAACAAAGAAATCCGTACTATCGTTCAAATATTGATAAATGAATTTTCTTAGGGTTAGTTGCTGCTCAATTCTTAACAGATCTTTTGGATCCTTCAACTCAATCCCCACTATGGCTGGACCACTTTCTCGATTGTTTTTTTTAGTATATTGAAAATATACAATGTCATCATTTGGTCCTAAAATATCATTTACAAAATCTTTTATTGCCCCGGGACGTTGAGGGAATTGCACCAAAAAGTAATGTTTAAAACCTTCGTAGAGTAAGGATCTCTCCTTTATTTCTTGCATCCGGGTAATGTCGTTGTTGCTTCCGCTTACAACGCAGACCACATTTTTACCCTTAATTTGATCCTTGTAAAAATCAAGTGCAGAAATCGTTAAAGCCCCAGCTGGTTCCACAACAATAGCCTCTTCATTATACATTCGCAATATCGTGGTACATACTTTTCCCTCAGGAACAACAATAATATCTTCCAAACCGTTTTTACAAATTTCAAAAGTGTGTTCTCCCACACGGGCAACGGCAGCACCATCTACAAAGTTATCAATCTCCTCCAACGTAGTATTTTCTCCTTTTTCCAAAGAAGTTTTCATGGATGCCGCTCCAGCTGGTTCCACTCCGATAATTTTGGTCTCTGGACTCAATTTATTAAATACAGTAATTATTCCTGCTGCCACCCCTCCTCCTCCGATAGGTACAAATACATAGTCAATAGGAATAGAGCTGTCTTCTAAAAGTTCTAATCCTATGGTTCCTTGTCCGGCAATTACTTTTTCATCATCAAAAGGATGAATAAAAATAGCTCCAACTTCTTTGCAAAACTGATGAGCTTTTGCAGATGCTTCATCAAAGGTGTCACCTTTTAAAACAACCTCTACTTTATCCTTTCCAAAAAGATTTACTTGCTTTATTTTTTGTGTAGGAGTTGTAACAGGCATAAATATTGTCCCCTTGATGTTTAGTTTATTACAAGCGTATGCAACTCCTTGGGCATGATTACCTGCACTTGCACATACTATACCTTTTGATTTTTCTTTCTCTGAAAGTAATACTATTTTATTATAAGCTCCCCTTAATTTGTAGGAGCGAACAGGTTGTAAATCTTCGCGTTTCAAATAAATTTGAGCAGTAAATTCTTCGCTTAAGTTTTCATTTATCTTTAATGGAGTATGTACAGCAATGTTTTTTATCCGCTCACTGGCTTGGTATATTTTATCTAGTAATTTCATAATTTATTAATTTTAAATTTACAAATTCCCAATGTCGTTTTCAATTGCCGTTTAAATTTATCTAAGCTACAAAAATTAGTTTTTCAAAGTATATCTAAGGTTTTAGGTTATTTTATTTTACAATTAACTCAATTTTATATCCCTTACCTTCTTCCTAATTATTAGTTGCCAAAAGAGTTAATCATCTGCAACCCATTAAAGGCGATAAACTTTAGTTTTAAAAAACTTTTTTCACAGCTGATTAATTTAACCTTATTATATATTTTAACCCTACTTTCTCTATTTCTGTGCGTTAGTATCAACCCATTTTTCAAATGATTGCATAAAGCTCTTTAAGAAATCTTTAGTAGAATTATTAATTAGATTTCCATTGTCATCAAATAGATCAGCAGCACCTCCAATATATGCTTCCGGTTGCGCCATAGTAGGGACGTTAATAAAAGTTAAGGATTGTCTTAAATGGTGGTTAGCTCCAAAGCCGCTAATAGCTCCAATGGAAACACTTACAATTGCAGCAGGTTTTCCGTCCCATGAATTATCTCCATAAGGACGAGAAGCAACATCTATAGCATTTTTTAAAACTGCTGGTACGGAACGGTTGTATTCTGGTGTAAAGAATAAAAGTCCATCGACTGCACTAATTTTTTCTTTTAATGATACCCATTCTTTTGGTGGATTGGCTTCTAAGTCCTCATTGAACATTGGAAGACCTGAAATATCCAATAATTCCATTGATAATGATTCTGGTGCCATTGCCATCATGGCTTTGGCTGTTTTTAAGTTGAAAGATTCTTTACGAAGACTTCCTACGATGACTGCTATTTTATATTTTTTCATAATGATTTGTATTTAAGTTATTAAAATCAAATTCCAATTAATCAGTTTTAGATAAAAGAATGATTGGTCAGTATCTGGTAGTAAATTTTACACAGTACACTTGTAATCTGTAAGTGGTAATGGGTCCTATACAGTACAATTTTGCCGCAACCCAAGCAGCCTGCAGTTGGTAGTGTTTTCAGTTTACCCAGAAAACTACCAGGAAAAAGGGCTGATACTCGCTCCAATCATTCCGCCTTTCGGCTTAATCTTTTAACTCTGTAAGCCAATTGAGTTCTTGAATTTTACTATCAAGCTCTCTAAAAGCTCTTCCCGTTTGATCCATTTCTATTTGCAATTTTTTAATATCAATGGTTGTTTTAAGATTGGCATCGCCACTATTATTTATTTGAGCAGCATACCTAATATTTCTTAATTTTTCAGAAAGCATTTTTAATGAATCTCTTTTAGCCAAAGCTTCCATCAAAGAACCTTCGCCCTTAATTTGAGTTTCATTATTGGTTTTATTGATTCTAATAACCAAGGTTTCTAAATCTTGAATAGTAGTTCTCATTTGAGCCAATAACTTTGCTGGATCTTCTTGTGGTTTTTTATTGTCTGATACTATAAGAACAGGTCTAATTCTATTTTGTAAGTGTTCTATTTTCTTCATTAAATCAGCTCTTAATAAAAGCGCTTCGGCAAGTTTCATTTTTTTATTTTCATCTTCCATTTATGCGATTATATTTTTTTTAAAATTAATGTCTCGGACATTTAGATATTGGATTATTATCTGGTTTTGGTGCCCATTTATTATAAGGTGTCAAATCGAAATTATTTACTTCTTCCATAGTTAACCCCAAAGCTTTTGCAACACCTTGTCCATATTCGGGATCGGCTTTAAAGCAGTTTCTTATATGACGAATTTGAATAAATTTCTCTGCACCACCTACTTGTGCTGCTGTATTATCAAACAACAACTGCTCTTTGCCATCGGCTTTGATTATGCGGAACAAATCGCCTGGTTGTGTGAAATAATCTTCATCATCATCTCTAAAATTGTGTGCATAGGCATCTCCATTTAATTCTAAAGGCGGATCTTTAAAATCGGGTTGTTCTTGCCATTCGCCGTAACTGTTTGGCTCGTAATGCAATGTTCCTCCGTGGTTACCATCCACACGCATCGTTCCATCTCTATGATTGGAATGGTAAGGACAAGTTGGTTTGTTTACCGGAATTTGATAATGGTTTACTCCCAATCGATAACGTTGCGCATCACCATAAGAAAACAATCGACCTTGTAACATCTTGTCTGGCGAAAAGCCAATACCAGGAACAACATTCAACGGATTAAAAGCAGCTTGCTCTACATCTTGAAAATAGTTTTCTGGGTTTCTGTTTAACTCAAATTCGCCCACAGGAATTAACGGAAAATCTTTTTTAGACCATACTTTAGTTAAGTCGAAAGGGTGGAAGCGGTATGTTTTTGCTTCTTCTTCCGTCATGACCTGTACATACATCTTCCATTTTGGAAAATCCTTTTTGTCAATAGCATCAAATAAATCTCTTTGTGACGACTCTCTGTCCATCCCAACTATTTTCATAGCCTCTTCGTCAGATAAGTTTTCAATGCCTTGCTGACTCACAAAATGAAACTTTACCCAATGCCTAACATTGTCTTTATTGATAAAACTAAAGGTATGGCTTCCAAAACCGTGCATGTGCCTGTAACCTTTTGGAATACCTCGATCACTCATGGTTATGGTTACTTGGTGTAAAGATTCTGGTAATAAAGTCCAGAAGTCCCAATTGTTATTAGCACTTCTTAAATTGGTTTTGGGGTCGCGTTTAACCGCACGATTTAGATCTGGAAATTTCATTGGATCACGAAAGAAAAATACAGGTGTATTATTTCCAACTAAATCCCAAATGCCTTCATCTGTATAAAATTTAAGAGCAAAGCCTCTAATATCTCTTTCGGCATCTGCAGCTCCTCGTTCGCCTGCAACTGTAGAAAATCTGCTGAACATTTCTGTCTTTTTACCAACTTCGCTAAAAATATCAGCTTTGGTATATTTTGTAATGTCATGCGTTACTGTAAATGTTCCAAAAGCTCCAGAGCCTTTGGCGTGCATGCGTCTTTCGGGAATGACCTCACGATCAAAGTTTGCCATTTTTTCGAGAAACCAAGCATCTTGCATTAGCATTGGTCCTCGTGGACCTGCGGTTTGTACATTTTGGTTGTCTCCAACGGGAGCTCCAGTTTGCCTGGTGAGTTTAGGTTTTTTGTCTTTCATTTTAGGAGGGTTTAAAAAGATTTCTAAATGATTGAAAAATATATATATTATATGAAAAGTTCATAGGTAATTATCTTTCCCTATAAATATATAGGTTTTAATTCTGCAAAACTAAATGGATAGCACTTTTATTAATTACAATTTAAATTCGTAGTGATAATTTTCGGTTTTCCTTTTTTCACTCAAATAAGAATGGTACCCAATAGTATTAATGAACCATCGAAAATTTACTAGATTGTAAATTATTTGGCTAGTAATTTAGATTTTTTAATAGTGATATTTATTACTTACGATTGCTTCGTAAATTGCACGTCAATAACTAATTTAACTTTGTCTGAAACCACAATGCTTCCTGCCTCTGTAACAGCATTCCATGTTAAGTTAAAGTCTTTTCTGTTTACTTCTCCAGATATTTCAAAACCAGCTTTTGTTTGCCCATAAGGATCAACAGCCACACCGTTAAGTTCGGCATCTAAAGTAATTTCTTTTGTTACGTCTCTAATAGTTAAATCTCCAACTAATTTACTGCCAATAAAAGATTTTGAAACAAATTTCATTTCTGGATATTTCTCAGAATTAAAAAAGTCGTCCGATTTTAAATGTGCATCTCTATCGTCGTTTTTGGTATTTATGGATGCCGTTTTTGCACTAAATTCTAGGCTAGCATTGTTGAAATCATCGCCATTTGATTTTGCAGTTGCCTGAAAATCTTCGAAATGACCAGTCACGGTCGAAATCATCATGTGCTTTACTTTAAAAGCAATTTCAGAATGTGTGTTGTCGATTAACCAATTTGTGTTTTTCATTTGTATAATTTTTACTTGTTAATATTTAATTTATTATTTTCTTAATACATCTTGAATGTCTGTTAGCTTTTTAAATTGTGCATTTGCATACGGACATATAGGGGTAATTTTGATGTTTTTTTCTCTTGCCATTTCTACAATTTTGTAAAGCAATTGTTTTCCAATATTTCTACCTTTAAAGGCAGGGTCGACTTCTGTGTGATCTATAATAATATGATCTTTTCCAGCAATGGAATAAGTCATTAATCCAGCTCTTTTATTATCTTCTCTAGCTATTGCAAAACCTTTATTTTCTTGTTCTTTTATAGTGATTTCCATATTAAATTTTATAAAATAGGTTATATGGACATTGGTACTTCCATTAAAAGTATACGTGTATTTTCAGTAGCATTAACATGTATAGAATCGGTATCCCAAACTCCCATTCCGTCTCTTTCAGATAGTATTTCATTATTTATCTCTACTTCACCTTCTAAAATGAAAGCATAAACGCCATTGCCTTCTTTTTAGTTTATATGTATCCGAATTTCCTTTTTCAAATTTGCCTATATGGAACCAAGCCTCTTGATTAATCCATACGCCTTGATCGTCTTTATTTGGAGAAAGCACCTGATAAAACTCATTGTTTTTTGCAATATCTCTAATAGAAATTTGATCATAACGTGGTGTGACATTTTTTTCTTTTGGAAATATCCAAATCTGAAGAAATTTCACTTCTTTATTTTTGTTTTTGTTGTATTCGGAATGTGTTATTCCTGTCCCAGCACTTAATACTTGTAGGTCTCCTTCTTTAATTACCGCAACATTGCCCATGCTATCTTTATGCTCTAAATCTCCTTCTAATGGAATGGATACAATTTCCATATTATCGTGAGGATGTGTTCCAAAACCCATTCCGGCTGCTACGGTATCATCGTTTAATACACGTAGTAAGCCAAAATTCATTCGTTCAGGGTTGTAATAATTAGCAAAGCTAAATGTGTGATGTGATTTTAACCAACCGTGATTTGCGTTTCCTCTTGTTTCTGCTTTATGAATTACTGAATGCATAGTATTTTTTTATTAGGTATGCCTGTCTGTTCTTTAGGCACGAGATTAAATCCTGTTTGTTGCATGAATGTATTGTGAGTAAATATTGTGGGTTTATTGTCTGTAGCTTTTAGTATTTGTGAAGCAATACTGCCTACAATGCTTATTAAAAATACATTTTAAATAAACTTTATACGATTCATGTTCTTTGCTTTAAAAGGATACTACAAATATATAATTGATTAAAGGACTGTGGAATATGAAAAAAAGGGGTAAACGTATGAAAATCCGACATTTAAGACTGAAACTCAGTTTTTTTAAATAAAGAAGGAGATAATTTCGTGTGTTTTTTGAAGAATGCACTAAAGTTTGCAGGTTCATTAAAGCCTAAATCATAGGCAATTTCTTTATTGGTGATATCTGTAAAATAGAGTAGTCTTTTTGCTTCGGTTATTATTCTTGCCTGAATATAGTCTTTGGCCGTTTTCCCTATTTTGGATTTTACTGTTCGGTTTAAATGGTCAGGCGTAATATGAAGTTTATTTGCATAGAAGGTAGTGGAGTGTTCTTTTTTATAATATTTATCTACCTCCTTTTTAAACGCTCTTATCAAATTATCTCCAGTGGTATCGACATTAGATTCGATGGGATTGATGGAGCAAACATTGTTGCACTCTATAAGTAAAAGCTTTAAAAAAGATCCAATCGATAAGCTCTTCATCTGGGAATTGCTATGAAAGAGTTTGAAAATATTTTTGGTAAAACCTTCTATGGTCTCAAATTGTTCTTTATTGGGCGATAATGGAGGGCTTTGTCCATAATTTTGAAAGAGATTTAAACTTTCAATAAAGGAAAGTGGAATAGAGTTTTCTATTAAAAACTGGTTAGAAAAGGTCATTGCAAACCCAAAAGATTTATCGGTTTCTATAACTTGATGAACTTGACCTGGAGCAACAAAGAAAATTTGCCGATTTGATAAATCGTATGCATTAAAGTCTATTTTGTGCTTTCCTTGTGCTTTTTTAATAACTAATACAGTATAGTAGCTGTGTCTATGTGGTTCGTCCACCTGCCCGTTTCGTTTGGTAAATATATCTTCCATTCTAGAGATTCCAAAATTTATAGAATCCATTTCTGAATTTACTTTTTGATATGTTTTGACGAGACTCATTTTTAGCTATATCTTGTTAAACTATATTAATAATTTATGAAATATTATCCTCAATCTGTTTGTCTGGAATAAGCCACATAATGGCTACAATGGCATAGCAAATTATAGATAACCAGGTGTTTAAAAAAGAAAGTCCAATGCCAAGGGTGTAAAGGCCAATGGATATTTTACCTTTTCTATCAGAACCGACAACTTTCCTTAATGGGAACTCACTGTCGTGAGATTTAATGATTACCCATTGTAAAATAAAATAGGCAATTGCGCAAAACAATAATACAACTCCATAAGCAATTACTGGTAAATGTGCCTTGTAATTTTCGCCTATCCAGGCAGTTGTAAAGGGTATTAGTGATAGCCAAAATAGCAAGTGTAGGTTTGCCCATAGTATCTTTCCATTTACCTGTTGCGTAATTTGAAATAAATGGTGGTGATTATTCCAATAAATACCAACATAGATAAAGCTAAAAACATAGCTTATAAAAACTGGAGTTTTATCAAGAAGAGCATTTAAATCTGTTGAAAGTGGAGCCGAAAGAGCTAAAACCATTATCGTAATTATTATGGCTAAAACACCATCACTAAAAGCTTCTAATCTGCTTGTTTTCATTTTTTTATTGTTTCTAAACAAATAACTCAGGTGTTAAGGAAGCTATTTGTTCTTAAAGTGAGATATTCAAAAATATGAATTAATTTTTTACATGTTTAAAGCTTTTTACAAAAGAATATAGAATTTAACGTTATTAGAAGTAGAGGTGAATCTTGTAACAAAATGCATAATTTTATTGTTTTTTAATTCTAATGGGTAACAAAGGTTACAAACAGATAATTTTTATGCCTTACCTTTGTTTAAATAGGTTTTGAACCTAAATCTAAATAATAAAATTTTATAAAAATATGAGAAATCATCATCTATGGGTCCTTTTACTCTTTGTGGGATCTATATTCTATAGTCCTGTTGCAGCACAACAAAAAAGTATTTCAGCTGTTGAAAATTCTATAAAAAGGGATGGAAAATATGCCATTCTTGTTTCAAATGCTCGTTACTTTCAAGCGGCTATAAATACGGGTAAAAATCTTAGAACTGAAAACCCTAAAATCGTTTTTGAAGTTGTCTTAATTGGTCCTGTAGTTAAAGATTTAGCATCCAACAAAGATTTAGAATCTACTATTGAGTTAGGTGAAAAAGTTGGTATTCGCATAGTGGTTTGTAAAGCAGCTATGAAACATTTTGGTTTATCAGAAAAAGATTATCATAAATCTATTGCGTTTACACCAGACGGTTTTGTTTACCTTCTTGGTTTGCAAGAAAACAACTATAAAACCATTACTTTATAAAATAATTACAGAAAATAAAACACAAAAGCCGATTTAATCGTCTTTTTGTGTTTAAAGCTAAAAATTAGAGGGTAATTCCGCCATCTACGCTAATAGTGGTACCAGAAATATACCGTGCTTGATCCGAAGAAAGAAACGCATAAATATTAGCAATATCTTCTGGTGTTCCAAGTTCTTGCAACGGTACTTTTTTGGCCATTTTATCTAAGACTTCTTCTGGCATGGCTTTAACCATATCGGTTAAAATAAAACCAGGAGCTACTGCATTTACGCGAATACCTTTTCGTCCTAATTCTCTTGCCCACGTCTGCGTCATAGCAATAACACCTGCTTTGGTAGCTGCATAGTTTGTTTGTCCAAAATTACCATATAAACCTACGACTGATGAAGCATTTAAAATAACACCAAAGCCATTCTCTACCATGACCGGAGCTATATGTCTTGTACAATTATAGACGCCTGTTAAATTAACATCAATAACTTGCTGCCATTGTTCTTGAGTCATTTTTAATAATGTAGCATCACGTGTTATTCCTGCATTATTTATTAATATATCTATTCTTGTATGGGCTTCTAGTGTTTTTTGTGTGGCTTTCTCTACAGCTTCAGAACTAGAGGTATTCACTTCCATGAAATATACATTGTGTCCTTCTTTTTGGAGCTCTTTTTCTAGTTTTTCACCTTTCTCCTTAATAATATCCCAAATAATTACTTTGGCGCCTTCTGCTATGAACTTAAGTACGGTTGCTTTTCCTATTCCATTGGAACCACCCGTAATTACTGCTATTTTGTTGTTTAATAAACCCATAATCTACTTAATTTATTTAAATATTTGTCTGGTAAAAGTAGGGTTTTAATGAATATTCATTTATCTATATTTGTAATATTGATATAGATATAGTTGTTCATGTTATTCTTTTTGTTTTAAATTAGTCGATAAGAAAATACAATTCTAAATGAGTATATCTCTAGTCACTTCTATCCTGCTTGTTTTATACATGGCGCTAATCTTATTCTTTGTAATAAGAGGAGCTCTTCGTACAAAATCTTTAGAAGATTATGCTGTAGGAACAGGTTCGTCTCCTATTGTGGTAGGACTTTCATTAGCAGCAAGCGTGACTAGCGCAGCTACTTTTATTATCAATCCGGGATTTGTAGCAATGTATGGTTGGAGTGCGTTTTTTGCGTTGTCTGTAGTTATGCCTGTTGGATTATTTCTTTCATTAATTATTATGACCAAAAGTTTTCAGAAAATAGGTCATACTACCAAAGCTTTAACACTTGCACAGTGGATTGGCAATAGGTTTAATAATAAGTTACACAGTCGCATTATAGCATTTCTGTCCTTGCTTTTAATCACATTTATTGTATTAATCTGTGTGGGAATAGTAAAAGTACTTACAAGTGCTCTTGGAATATCAGAATTATATGTTCTCCTAGGATTGGTTTTATTTGTTTTTGGTTATACCATGTTTGGTGGAGCTAACTCCATGATTAAAAATAATGCGATACAAGCTGTAATGATATCTATAGTGGCTGTTATTCTTTTGTTTTCAGGCTATCAGTATTTTGATGTGGGTTTGTCAGGGTTTTGGGAAAAAATAAATGCCATCGATCCAATGTTAACTCAAAAATACAATCCGGAAAGTCCTCTGTTTAGAGACTTTTTTGAAGTGGTTGTCTGTAATTTTATTATTGGAATTGCTATCGTTTGTCAGCCACATATTATTACTCGTTCGCTTATGTTAAGAAGTGAGAAAGACACAAATAAATACCTTATTACTTCTATTCTAGTGCTTATTTTATTCTTTTCAGTCTTAATTGTTGGGCTTTATGCGCGTTTACAAATGCCAGACTTAATGCAGGATGGCGTGGCTGTGCCTTTAGACTCTATTGTTAGTGTTTATGTAGTAAATAGATTCACCCCATATTTAGGCGTTATTGTAATTTTTGGATTACTTGCTGCCGGACTTTCTACCCTAGAAGGACTAGTACAGTCCCTGAGTACTACAATTACTAATGATATTATTCTTCCACTTACTAAAAAGGATTATTCTGAAAATAAAAAGAAAAAAATTAATCGTTGGGTTATTGTTGCTCTTGCAATTGTTACAATTTTAATGAGTTACGACCAATTAGTAGACCCAAATTTAAGTGTTGGAATATTTGCCCAAAATGGTGTTTACATGTTTTTTTCAGCTGCTTTTGTTCCAGTTTTATTTGGCATATTTTTAAAACATGTTCCTAGTCAAGCACCATTATTTGCTACTCTCACCTCGATAGTTGTTTATGTAGCGGTTTATTATGGCGGACTTACAGAATACACTTCCGGGCCAGTTAGAAACCCTGCAGTAGCCGGAGCATTAGCTATTCTTGCATCTTTATTTGTGGGAGGTATTAGTTATTTATTATTAAAAAAGAAAATAAAATTAAGTGAAAATGTTGCATAAAAGAAACGCAAAAATTATTTCATCGGGGATGGCTGTCCCTAAAAAAGTAGTCCCTAATCAATATTTTAATGAATTATTAGGAGAGGATGTGGATACTTGGCTTCAAAACAATGTTCAAATCTATAATCGTAGATGGGCTGAAGAAGGTGACGCAATTTCAGATTTAATAGTTGATGCGTGTCAGGAAGCATTAAATCATGCAAGATTAAAACCGGAAGCCATTGATTTATTAATTATAGCAACAGATACTCCGGAATTTGTTTCGCCATCTACAGCTTCTGTTGTACAAGATAAAATGCAATTAATTAATGCAGGAACCTTCGATATAAACACAGCTTGTGCCGGATTTGTTACAGCTTTAGATACTGCTAGTAAATTTATTCAAGCCGATGCTCAATACAAGCACGTTCTTGTGGTAGGTGCTTATATGATGAGTAAATATCTAAATCTTGAAGATAAAAAAACAGTGACCCTTTTTGCCGATGGAGCTGGTGCAGTGGTATTAAAAGCAACTGAGGATGGATCTGGAATGCTTCAAAGTCTGTTAAAAACCAGAGGCGAATTCAATTCCTGGATGGGAATTTATGCTGGAGGAAGCAAAACACCGCTTTCACAGAAAGTCCTAGACGAAAAACAAGAGAAGCTCCAGTTTGTTCAGAAAATTCCAACGGAAATAAACCCAGAAATATGGACTTCAATGATAAATGAATTGTGTAAAAAAGAAGGCGTATCCGTATCAGAAGTGGATCATTTCTTTTTTACACAAATAAATATTAACACCATTTTTCAAACCTTAAATAAGCTTGGGGTAGATAGAGAAAAGGCCATTACTATTATGCACGAATACGGATATACCGGTTCTGCATGTATTCCAATGGCTTATTCGGTGGCAGACAATGAAGAGAAACGTATTAAAGATGGCGATTTAATAATGTTTATGGGCTCTGGCGGAGGTTTGGCTTTTGCTTGTAATTTATTTAGAAAATAGTTTAAATGGAAGAAATCAATCAACAAGATTGGATAGGAAAATGGGCAGTTTATAGCCCTAATAAAATTGCCGTAAAAGAGCATGAGACTCGGCGATCGTTTACGTATGCCCAATTAAATAATGCAGGGGGTAATTTGGCAAGTTATTTAACTACTGAGCTAAATCTTTCAAAAGGAGATAGAGTAGCTGTTCTGGCAGAACACTGTTTAGAATATGTTAGTTTGTTCTCTGCAGCACAAAAATCTGGAATTGTTATTGTCCCGTTAAATTACAGATTGTCTTCTGTGGAACTTGAGTATATAATAAAAGACGCAGATCCATCAGTTATTTTTTACGAAAATCAATTTGCAGAACTCATTCCTGAGAAATCAGAAGGATTTACTTTGGCTATTGAAAAGTTGACAGAAAATTGGAATAAAAATGAAGTTTCTCATTTTGAAAACCTTCCACTTTTTGATGATGATTGTATTTTTCTATTATACACTTCTGGAACAACAGGGTTTCCAAAAGGTGTAAAGTATACCCACAAAATGCTGTTTTGGAATAGTATAAATACTTCTATTTCTTTAATAATAAATACGGAAACCAATACGGTAAATGTTATGCCTCCTTTTCATACTGGTGGTTGGAATGTATTGGTAAACCCTGTCTTGCACCATGGAGGTTATGTGTGTTTATGCAGAAAATTCGATGCAAAAACTGTAAACAATTTAATTTTAAGCGAAAAAGTTTCTGTTTTTATGGGAGTTCCTACTATGCTTCATATGATGTCTCATGAGAAAAATTTCGGAATACAAAACTTTGAAAGTCTCAAGTATATTATAGTTGGTGGCGAGGCTATGCCTATTCCTTTAATTGAAACTTATGCCAATATTGATGTTGCCATTCGTCAAGGATATGGAATGACGGAGGTTGGACCCAACTTAACGTCTCTTCATCAGGATGATGCCATTAGCTATAAAGGCTCTATTGGTAGAAGCAACTTCTATATTCACACTAAAATTATGACTGAAAATAATGAAGAAGCAGAGCCTAATGAACCGGGAGAATTATGGATAAAAGCACCCGTTGTAACGCCGGGATATTGGAAGAATGATGAGGAAACCGAAAAAGCTTTCGATAAGACTGGAAAATGGTTTAAAACTGGAGATGTTGTAATTAAGAACGAAGAAAACTATCTGTATGTTGTAGATAGAATTAAGAATATGTTTATCAGTGGCGGAGAGAATATTTACCCTTCTGAAATTGAGAAGGTAATTTTACTTTTAGAAGATGTAGAAATGTGTGTGGTTGTTGCGGTTCCAGACAAAAAATGGGGCGAAGTGGGTAAGGCGTACATTCAATTAAATCAAGATGCTGCTGCCGTTACAGAAGAAGATATTATGGAATTTTGTAAAAGCCGATTAGCAAAATTTAAATGGCCAAAATATATTGAATTTATAAAAGAATTCCCGAAGAACGATGCGGGTAAAATAGATCGTAAAAAACTGAGTACTAATATTAATAGTTTAATTAAATAAATCTTTAAAACCAATGATTATGAAAACAAGAAAATATGTAGCAATGGCTGCCATTGCAGCGTTATTTGCATTTGGATGCAGCAGTGATGATGACAATAATACACCAGATCCAGAACCACCAGCAAATTATGATGTGATTGTAGGAAAATGGAGAGCTCCAGTTCCTGCACCTATTTTAGCAAGTTTTGTAGATTCTCTTCACGTAGAATTTAAAAACAACCAAACTTATTTGGTAAAAACATATAAGGATGGAGCAGAATCAGAATTAGCGGGAACCTATGCCACATCAAATGGAGCAGGTGATATCCGAAATATAGTTTTGGAACAATCGTCCCCAACTACATTAACTTCAGAAGGAATTTACAAGGTTAATGGTGCGGAGCTTACTTATGAGGTAGCACAAACTCAACCAGCACAATCAGGAGTAACAGCTCCAACTGCAGAAGCTGGTTTTGGAAGCACTTCAGATGGAGCTTTTGGAATGATGAATGTTCAAGATTATGTAAAAATGAACTAATTTTTTAATGATTAAGCCGAATTCAATTTCGGCTTAATCTTTTTTATCCTCTTGCCGTATTATATATAATATTTGATTTTAACACCTTAACTACACAAAAGATGAAAAGACATAACATGTTTTTTGTTTTAGGAGTTTTAATTCCATTCTTGGGGTTCGCTCAAGATTGGAATAAAAAACAAACCGATAGCTTATTTACAACCCAAAATGAAATTCACAAATCTTCCTTTATTAACGACACTCCTTTTGATAAGGTTATACCAGCAAGAGCTAATAAACAGCTTCAAGTATTTGTGTTTTCTTATACACAAGCAATGGTTCAAAACTTCGCACCTGAAAATGAGTTTTTAAAAGGACAAATTGTAGGTCGATTGTTTGGAGCCAATACAACTAAAACTTTTAGCAACCAAACAGCAAACTTTTACGAACAACGATTTCTACCTTTCTTTGTCTATTCTCCAGCTATTTTTGATGGAAAAGTAACATTGAGGTCTTCGTTTAAAATTGATTTTACATGGGGAGATTCTGCTTACGGAGTAGGCTCACACTCTGGAGGTGCACTTTCTGGAGGCCAAGTAAATTTAGAAACACAGAATATAGAAGTAGAATATAGACCAGCGCCAACATGGGCCATAAATATTGGTTTACAGAGATTATTCGACACCCCTCACGATACCTATCGTACAACCTTAGACAAAATGATAAATACGGGCTACCGTTTAAATTACTGGGGAAGTAATGGTGCAGGTATTTCGGTAAGGAAAGATGCCGATTTTTATAAAGTAAAAGGAGGTTTTTATAAACTTTATGAAAACAATGCCGAACTTGTTGACGATGTGTCACTTTATGAATTGAATGGTCAAATGCAAGTTGCTAAAAATTGGAATGTTGGAGCCTCTGCATATTATTTAAAAGACCGTTCTAACGGTAAAGGTGGAGTAAGTATTCTTGGACAAGGACCAAGAAGTTTATTAACAGAATATAACGGAGCCTATAAATTCCCTTTAGGTGCAGATCCATATAAAATGGATGTTGTTTGGCTTGGAGGGTATTTTAGCAGGAATGAAGATATGATGAACGATCGTTATTTCTTGTCTGGATATGTAAATTCTAATATAGGAAGTATTCGTCAGGATGCAGGCGAAGGTTATAATACAACCGTGGATATTGTAGGGGTAGCGGCCAATTTAAGAGCAGGATATAGGTACGGACAAACAATTAACGACTTTATTACAGTAGATGCTGTTTATACGTCTGCAAATAAAAATGGTATTTCAGATGGAAAATACACAGGTGTTATTACCGGTAATACCTGGGGAAGTCCGGTAGGTTTAATGATAGGTAAAGGAAGTTATATTCTTTTCCCTCATGGAAATGTAGTTAATCGCTATGTTGCTGCCGTAGCAGATTTATCCAATATGGGGTATGGAATGACGGGAGGTACTGTAAACGTAGGATATGATATTGTTCCTAATAAATTCCATTCAAAAATTGGAGGGGCATTTGCCATGTCAAATCAAGAACCAACTGGTGGAGGTGGCTTTATAGGTTGGGAAGTAAACGGAAAATTAGTTTACGACCTAGGTGCCTTCTTATCTATTGAAGCTTACGGAGCTTATATGGGCTTAGGAGATTTTTACAATTCTAAACTTGTAAACGGAAACCTAGATTCGAAACCTGTCGATCCTTGGACTACAGCTATTGGACTAAAATGGTTGATTTTTTAATTGAACTAAAGAAAAACTTATACAGATGAAAAATATAATAATTGTTTTTATGTCACTTATTTTATCTTCCTGCGCTTCCACTCAAATTGCTGGTTTGCAAACTATGGATGATTTGGAATACAATCTTCCTGTTGAAAAAATAGAGTTATCTAACAATACTACTTTGGCGTATGTGGAGCAAGGAACAGGAGATCAAACCCTTATTTTTATTCATGGATTAGGAAGCTATATTCCAGCTTGGAATAAGAATATGTCGGTACTTTCACACCATTATCGTTGTATTGCTATCGATCTTCCAGGGTATGGAAAGTCTTCTAAAGGAAATTACGAATTTTCTATGACCTATTATGCACAAGTAATAAAGGAGTTTGCAGAAAAGAAAGAAATTAAAAATGTAGTTCTAGTCGGACATTCTATGGGCGGGCAAATTGCACTTACAACTGCTTTACAATACCCAGATTTGGTAGAAAAACTTGTTTTAGTAGCTCCAGCTGGTTTTGAAACTTTTAATAAAGGTCAACGAAGCTGGCTTGCTAACGTAATGACTCCTGATGCCGTAAGATTGACACCGGTAGACCAAATTCAAACAAATTTAGCATACAATTTTTATAATATGCCAGATGATGCTGAATTTATGTATACAGATCGGGTTGCAATGCGAACTGCCGAAGGGTTTGATGAATATGTTTATGCTGTGTCACAATCTGTGAAAGGGATGGTAGAACAACCTATTTACCAATTTTTACCACAAATAAAACAACCTACTTTGGCAATTTTTGGAGCTCAAGATAACCTCATTCCAAATAGATACTTAAACCCAGGAAAAACTCAAAAAATAGCAGAAGATGGAATCTCTAAGATGCCAAATGGAAGTTTAATTATGCTTGAAAAAACTGGTCATTTCGCACAATTTGAAAACTCTGAAGCGGTTAATAGCCACATATTAGAATTTTTAAAGTAATTTAAACCTAAACAAATAAAATGCACCCTTGATTCTATTTGATTTAAGGGTGTTTTTATTTTCGTCCTCGTCATTCATGTATATTTGTAAAGATTAAAACTTGTTTATGGAAATAGCTATTTGTCCAAAATGCAACGACCAAGAAGGCATTGTAAAAAGTGGAATTGTCAATAATAAGCAACGTTACCTCTGTAAAAGATGCGCTTATCATTTTACAGTTAGGAAGGTTGGAAAAAAAATTGATAACTACTATATCGTTAAAGCCATTCAATTATATTTGGAAGGATTAAGTCTGCGTGAAATAGAACGAGTTTTAGGTGTTTCTCATTCAACCATAAGTAATTGGATAAAGAAATATAATATTCGAAAACCAGATCTTAATGTTTATGATCCAACCTATAAAATTGTGACTTTCGAAGAAATGCAAGCTTTTCTTTCAAACAGAGATGTATATACAGATAAAGGTGTAATAATTACAGAATTAGGCTCAAAATTTCTTGTAATTAGATGGAATAAGGCCGGTGGGAATTAGCATAATTCTTCCGGGCTTATATAAAAGAATGACGTTTTTTGTGGATTTATATCTAGTTATAATTCATCAATAATAGTATCAAAATTCAAATTTAAGAAATGGGCATTTAATGCAATACCTATAGAGTTGTTCAACACGCAAACTATTCTTATTGTTTTATAAAGTGTTTTTAGAAGTAATAAAATTACTTTAACTTTAAAGTTGAAATCTATATCTACCTACTGTCTTACTTGGGATTTAAGGTGTTATTTTGAAGTAACATTTTAATAAAACGTCATATATATGCCAGAATTAGCAAGTTCAGAAAGAGAAATTATACTTTATTATAATCTAGATAGACCTAACGCGTCGAAAACTTTGGGCTATGCAAAAGGCGAAGGCTTTGCACTAAGAAATATAAACATATTAACAAATAAGTTTACTGGTACCCATTTGGAAGAATTAGCGAGTAAATTAAAAGTTAGCATTGAAGGGTTAGTAAATAAGGAACATTCAGATTTTAATGAAGGTTTGTATAACTCTAATTTTTCTGATGAGGATTGGATTAAGGTTCTTCAAAATAACCCAAAATTCCTGAAAGAGCCTATAGCAATAAGAGGTCATAAGGCTATATTTGTAAAGACACCTAGCAATCTTTCCAGGTTGTAGTTAGCAAAAAATCACTTTATGTTTATTCAATGATTTTAATTTTAAAACCGTAAAAATGATAGAACAAATCAAAACATTTGACTCCAACACACTTGCATTTGAAGTGATTGATGGTTTTACAGAAACCGACGAGAAATTAGCACAAAAATTATTTAATAAAAAACTGGAAGAAGGATTTAATACAGTAAATGTGCTTGTAAAATTTGATGAATACAAAGTGACAAAAACTGAATTTAAAGCGTTTTTTGAAGATTTAGTTTTTATAAACAGGAAGTTTGACGAATTAGGACGTTTAGCTTATGTGGGAAACTCAAAATTAATGGAAGCACTTGTACCCGTTGATAATCTGTTTTTTAAAAATAAGAAAAAAGGTCGTGAAGAACGTTATTTTGACATTTCTGAAATGGAAAAAGCATTACAATTTGTAAGTGAAGAACCAAGAGGTAAAGAATAATTTATAGAAAGGAATTAGGTTTTTCTGAGGAATATAAATCTTCATAAACTTTTATGTTATCTCCTACTTTTTTTTGTGTACAAAAGCTCTGTTCAATTAATTTAATTTTGTTTTTCTCTATAACAACCTATCCGTTTATAATGTTATTTACTCTTATTGCTTTTTCTCTTCTTGTTATTTTTGCTGTCTACGCTTTTGTTTCTACCCGAAAAAAGAAAGTAAAATCCTTTCCATCAAAATGGCATAAATTATTGATGCAGCATGTTCATTTTTATAGGGATTTACCCACTGAGGAACAACAACGTTTTCAATATAGGATGATGGTGTTTTTAAGTGAAGTGTATTTGGATAGTGTAGGTGTAAAATTGAACGATCTTGATACAGTATTAATTGCTTCTAGTGCAGTAATACCTGTGTTTAACTTTCCAGAATGGCATTACAAAAACTTGAGTACGGTTCTGGTATATCCAGATCACTTTAATGAGGATCTAAGGTTTTCAAAAACCGATAAGAAAAGACAGATTGGAGGAATGGTTGGTACCGGGCAATTTGAACATCAAATGATTCTTTCGCGAAAAGCTTTGCATGAAGGGTTTAAACAAAAACCAGATGGCTATAACACCGGAATTCATGAGTTTGTTCATTTAATAGACAAACAAGATGGAATTACAGATGGAGTACCAGAAACTCTTTTACAACGGCCGTATGTTATTCCTTGGTTAAAAATTATCCATAAAGAAATGGAAGCCATTAATGATAATAAATCTGATATTAGAAATTATGGAGGCACAAATGAAGCTGAATTTTTTGCAGTAGCTTCAGAGTACTTTTTTGAAAAACCAGAACTAATGAAAAAGAATCACCCTGATTTATACCAAATGCTTAAAGCTTGTTTTTCCATAAAATAATTCAGAAATATAGAAGATTTTACCTCATTAATTTATAATAACATCAAGGCTTTAGGTTGTTATTTGTGGCGTTATTTTGGATGTAAATCTCCAATAAATAACATGTCTAAATCTTTAATAATCTAATGTTTATAATTATAGTGAATTTCAATTTACCTGTATAAGAATAATTCAAAAAAAACTAATTATAATCTGGTAGACCTTGATATAATTTTTCAATACGTCTTAAATCTGTTGGGTTTTGAATAGATTTCTGTGTGTCTTGGTATAATAATTTGGCTTCGGCCATTAAGGCGTCGTGATATTCTGGTAAATGAGCCTCTTGTAATAATAAATATCTAAACATGATAAATAACTTTTGGATACAGCTTAAATCTTGTTTGCAATAGGTTCTGTAAGAAACCATAACTTGATATAATAACTCTTTGAAATTTGTAGAAGCAACTGCAATTAAGGCTTTGTCGTTGGAAGTTATAATAGTCTTATCATTCTTTTTTAGTCGTAAAGAAAACAACTCTGTCAAATAATCTATGGTAGTAATAGCTGTTCCTGGGTCGTTTATTCCTGGAGACATGGCTTTCATGCCTATTTCTGTAATTTGTTTAAAAGCAAGAGCATAATTGTCTTCAACAAACTCTCCTTTTGCAAAGTTGAAATTAGATAGAATATCTTTTACAGTATCGTCTTCAATTTTCTTACTAACTTGAATAATGGGAATCCCTTCTAAAACAAAAATCCCTTGAATAACTAAAATTTTTATTTGAATGTCTTCCTCTTCACAAATATTGATGAGGTTTGAAATGGCTATATTCTGAAAATAACCTGTTTCAGAACTGTAATAGGTTTTCCAATTGGAGGTTTCTGGAAATGAAGCCACTTCCTCTGCTTCTTTTTCCAATAAATATTCCAAGCGCTTTTTAGCTTTTTTGTGAATACTATCTAAAATATTATTGACCTGAATGGATTGAGAGATGGAATGAATAAAATATAGAAAAGCCCCCAAGCAAATAACGGTAAGGATAATACCAATAAGAACAGAAAAGCCAGGCAGTTGGTATTTATCATTTTCTTGCGGATTAATACCTACCAAGGTAAAAGTGTTGTATAAAATTGTTGCTAAATAAATGCCTAAAACAAACTGGTGATTTCTATTTGAAATTAAACCAGGTAAAACACGTGGAGAGAAATTGCTTGATGCTTGATTAAGCAAAACCATAACCATAGAAAAACTAAAAACCATAATAGAAATAATACCCCCTGTTAAAAAACTAAGAAGTGTTTTAGCTGTGTCTGCATTGTTTATAACTAGTTGCGGAGCGTGCTCGATAACAAATGCTGAGATGCCAATTTTTTCCAAATACAGCATTAGCATGGCAAAACTAAAACCCACAATGCTAAATAGAGTAGGGAAAAAGGCAATCTTCCCACGAATGGTATTTATAAAGCTTATAAATCTATTGTAGAGCGATTTCATAAAAAGAGTTGAATCTACAAGTTAGCAAAATTTATATTTTCTAGATAAAATTTTAATCACATAATGTAAGAAATTTTATAAGTGTGCTTACCATCGAGTTTCTCTCCATTCTGTTTGCTCGGTTTTAGATAAGAATGTCCAGGCTACAATTCTGCTGAGTTTATTGGCTGTTCCCATAGGTATATTCCGTACTTCGCTAGCTTCAGAATTTTTTAATAATTGAAGAATTCCTTTTAGATTAGATTGCTTTGATACTAATGTTGTAAACCAATAACAGTCTTTAGAAAACAATTTACTTTCATTTATCATGTTCTCAATAAATTTATACTCTCCTCCATCATATACAAGCTCTTTGCTTATTCCTGAAAAATTGAGTTCAGGTGTTTTTACTTTTTTCCCAGATAGATTTTTTACTTTTCTTCTAGAACCTTTTTTAGCATCTTCAATAGATGAATGAAAAGGAGGGTTGCACAAGGTTATATCGATTTTGTCTTCTTTGTTAATAATGCCGTGAAAAATATGTTTTGGATCCTTTTGTAAACGGCATATAACCTTGCTTTTAAGCGAAGGATTAGAATCAACAATATGTTGTGCCGTATTAATCGATACTGCGTTAATATCAGATCCTATAAACCGCCAGTCGTATTCTGTAACTCCAAGGATAGGATATATACAACTAGCTCCCATCCCAATATCTAGGCATGTAACTCCATGGCCAATAGGAATAGCACCAAAATTATTTTCACCCAATAAATCAGCTATATAATGAATATAATCTGCTCTTCCTGGAATTGGAGGACATAGATTTTTATCGGGAAACTCCCAACTTTTTATTCCGTAATAATAATGAAGGATGGCCTTATTTAAAAGCTTAACAGCAGTTGGATTAAAAAAATCGATCGATTCTACCCCGTGTTTGTTAATTTGTATATAGTTTTTTAATTCGGGAGTACTTACTTTTAGAGCATTTAAATCATATCTCTTTCGGTTTTTGTTTCGAGAATGAAGCTCGAATTTCTCTTGTTTTTTTATAGACATGATTTATTTTAAATTTATAACTGTTTATTATTCTAATAATTGATTTCAAACAAAGAATACCCTTACAAATTTAACAGAATTATTATAGAAAACGCAACGTATTGTTCAGTTTGAATGTCTGCTTTTCTCTAATTTATGTCTTCTTTTTAATAATTGCTAGCACTATTATTGCTTATTTAAGACTCTTAAAATGAGTTGCTTATAATTAAATGAGTGCTTTTTTAGTAATGTTTTTTCTGTAATGAGTGGTTATAAATGGGGGTATTTTTTTTCTACATTAAGATGTTGCTTTATTTTTAATTTTTCAAACAAAACCTTAGTTATTAACTAAAATAAAAATAGAATTATGAAAAAAACTACCTTATGGATTTTTACCATTTGTCTTTTTGCCTTTTCTTGGCAAAGTCAAGCGCAATATGGTTGTGATACAGCTGTAACACTTACAGATGGATTTACTGAAACTGGAATTATTACAGATGGAACACAAGATTGGAACAATAACCCTCCAAATAGCTGTGTATACGGTGTGTATTTTAATGATGATGTATATATGTTCCAATACACTTCAGCGGGCTTCGAGGAAATTGCAATAACTTTTGTAAATAGAGCATCTAATAATGCAGCAGGAATATATGCTACTTGTTCAGGAATGGATTTTGATGACTGTTTAGCTGGTTCTGACTTATCTACAACGGCGCCTACAACAATTTCGGCTGTTTTATCTCCTGGTCAAACAGTTTATATTGCTGTTGGTGCTTATGCAGGAACTTTAGATTTTGACGTTACAGACTTTTCTGTAAGTGCAATAACCTGTCCTGCACCTTCAAATTTAGGAGTTTCAACAACTACAACTACAACAGCAACCCTTACATGGGATGTAGCAGCTTCTGAAACAGCTTGGGAATATGTTGTACAAGCTCCTGACACGGGAATGCCTTCAGGTGCTGGATTAGCAGCAGATTCTAATTCTTTTGTAGTTTCAGATTTAACAGCAGCAACAGCATACGAATATTATGTTAGAGCTAATTGTGGAGCCGACGATTTTAGTGATTGGGTTGGACCGTATAACTTCGCTACTAGTTGTGATGTTGTAACTGAATTTTTTGAAGATTTTGAAACTACCGAAGGAAATACACTTCCTATTTGTTTAAGTCAAGTTGGAACAACTGGAGTAGTAAAAACAGTTAATAATGGTTCAGTTTCATCAAATGGAAGTAGAGCTTTACATATTCAAAGTACTTCTGCAGCAGATAGAGGTATGGTTGCTTTGCAAACAGTTAGTAATGCCGGGGCTGGAACACATCAATTCAAATTAAATTATAAAGCCACGGTTGCTTCTCAAATTGGTCAAACCTTAGAATTTGGTTACTTAACCGATGCAACGGATGCTTCTACTTTTGTTTTAATTTCATCAATTGTTACGGAAAGTACAACTCCAAGTGAGTTTATGTCAACACCATCAGGATTGCCTTCTGGAGATCTTACATTTGCTTTAAGAACTGGAGAAGAAAATAAAAACTTACTTGTAGATGACCTTTCTTGGAGTCTTGCTCCAACTTGTCCTTATCCATCTAATTTAAATGTGGAGGACATTACTTCAAATTCTGTTAATCTTTCTTGGGAAGAAAATGGAACTGCTACAACTTGGGATATTGAATATGGTGAATCTGGATTTACACCAACAGAAACTCCTACAGTTGACAATACTACAGATAATCCATATATGCTAGCAGGTTTAGATGCTGCAACAGGATATGAGTTTTATGTACGTTCAGACTGTGGTGCTGGAGATACAAGTGATTGGATTGGACCTTTCGCATTTACAACAGCTTGCGACGTTTATTCATTACCTTATTTAGAAGACTTTACTGAGTTTTTACCAGCATGTTGGAGCGAAGGAGATAATACGGATGTAGCTACTGGTCCTAATGGAGCTAATGGAGGATGGTCTCAAGATGGCTTTTTAAATGATGGATATTCAGGTTCGGCTAGATTTAATTTTTACTTAGGTGGAGATCAAGATTGGTTAGTATCGCCAACTTTAGATTTATCTAGTGGAGATAATGGAATTTCTGTTAATGTTGGAGTTACAGCATTTTCTGGTACAGATGCTGAAACTATGGAAGCAAATGATGAGGTACAATTAGTAATTAGTGAAGATAATGGAGCTACATGGAGTGTTGTTTATACTTGGAATGAAGCAAATTCGCCTTCTAATACAGGAGATAACGTAATTATCGACCTATCAGCATATAACTCAGCAACTGCTAAATTAGCTTTTTGGGCAAATGAAGGTAATGACGGAACTAAAGACTACAATTTTTATGTAGATGATTTTTACTTAGATACTTACGCAACATTATCAGTTGAAAATGTTGAAATTCAAGAAATAAGTGGTCTTTCTTATTTCCCTAATCCAGTATCAGATGTGTTTACTATTAAGGCAAAGAAAAACATCGACAATATTACAGTTTATAACCTTTTAGGTCAGGAAATGTTAAGAGTTTCTCCTAATAGTAATAGCAGCCAATTAGATATGTCTCAATTTAAAGTTGGAATGTATATGGTTCAAGTAACTATGGAAGGAGTTTCAGAAAATATTAGAGTAATTAGAAAATAGTAAGCTATTGATTAATTGTTTTTTATGGAAAGGGTCTGCTTTTATAGCAGGCTCTTTTTTTTATATAATTATGAAGGGAAATTTTAAAAAAGACTAAAAGGTATGATATATATCATCTTTTATCTAAAATGAAATCTGCATTTTTGGGGCTTATTTAATTTTCATAAAAAATTAAAAGATGACTTTAGCTAAATCACTTCATAGTTTTCATATTCCAGTCATGGGATTAGCTTATACAATAGATAGTCCTATTCGCGTGGCTCAATTTGGTATTTCTTCCGTAATATCGATAATAGACGACGATCTCATGGAAAAAATGAACGCCTTTTATAGTAAGAAATTCGATATTCCTTATCAGGAAATATCACAAAAAGCACAAGATTATCGTGCGGAAAGAATTACTTCTTATTTAAATTTAGTTGACAGTATTGTCAAAGATAAATTCTCAAAATTTAAAACCGAATTATCAGAAAGTAAATTAGCTTTAGATAATTTCATGGCTACCTTGCCAAATAAATCTACAATTAAAGAAGGACTTTCTAATTTAATCGATGAAGGTTCAGCACTTAAAGAGAATATAAAAAACTACTTAGAAACACATTTGTTAGCCGGAGACATCGATGTAAACATCATGACTAAAGTGGATAAGGATAATTTTATTAAAGGCGAACAGTTACCAGTAGAGTTTAACGATGCGCATGCCTCGCTTCGTGGTTTTGCTAAGAGTAATCTAAATTCTTCAGTGGTGCTTTCTGCAGGAATGAATCCAAGATTATACAGCTATTTTGAAAATTTCACCGATTTTTTTCCCGATGAAGAAGGAAAATTGAAAAAGAAAATTATCCTGAAAGTTAGCGATTATCGTTCAGCAATTATTCAAGGAAAATTTCTTGCTAAAAAAGGACTTTGGGTTTCAGAATACAGAATTGAATCTGGTTTAAACTGTGGCGGACATGCCTTTGCTACGGAAGGGTTTTTATTAGGACCCATTTTAGAAGAATTTAAAAATAAAAGAGCTGAATTAATTCAAGACACTCACGATGTTTATGTAAAAGGACTAATTGCAAAGGGCTTAGTAGTTCCAAAACAAGCATTGGATTTAAAATTAACCGTACAAGGTGGCGTTGGAACAGCAGATGAACATGAGTTTCTACTTGAAAATTATCAGGTAGATTCTGTAGGTTGGGGAAGCCCATTTTTGTTAGTTCCGGAAGCCACATCTGTAGATAAAGAAACCAGAGATTTATTAGCAAATGCTCAAGAAAAAGATTTGTATTTAAGTGGAATTTCGCCCCTAGGAGTTCCTTTTAACACCATAAAAGGAACTACTAACGAGTTTTTTAAACAAAAACGAATTGACGAGAATAAAGCAGGAAGTTCTTGTCCGAAAAAATATCTGGCTTTAAGTAAAGAATTTGGGCCTGAAGGAATTTGTACAGCCTCAAAAAAATATCAAGATGTAAAACTCAAAGAATTAGAAGCTAAAAAATGTGAAGTCTCTTCAAGTATGTATGAAAATGCTAAAGCCAAAATAACCGAAAAAGCTTGTCTTTGTGTCGGGTTGGCCAATGCTTCTTATCTAGAAAACGATATAAAAATAAAAGGTCAGGCGCAAGGGGTTGTTATTTGTCCTGGACCAAATATGGCTTATTTTGATAAAGAAGTGTCACTTTCTAAAATGATGCAGCATATTTATGGAAATGCATCAGTACTTTCACAGAAAAACCGTCCAAACATGTTTGTAAAAGAATTGAAAATGTATGTGGACTATCTAAAAAATGAAATAAATACTATTTCTGAAGAACTGACAACCAAACAAATAAAAAAATGGAAAGCTTTTAAAAGCAATTTATTTGAAGGTATTAATTATTATGAGAATTTATTTTTAACCTCAATTTCTTCTGACAATACAAAGATTCAAAAGGATCTTCAGTTATACAAAGAAGAGTTAATAGCGGTTACTATTCCAGAATTGGAAATGGTTTAAATATTTAATTCTTGATTTAAGTGCCGTTATGGCGGTTATCAATAACCATCACAGGTTTTCTACTCATAATTGGAAATTGCAGTTTTTGAATGTCCTTTTTATCATGAATTTCTATTCGTGGAGACACACGTAATTTGGCTCTAAAATGATCTTTAATTCTTGTTAATAGAGTATCGGTTGATGAATTGGTTGCTATTTTAATACAGATTTCATCGGTTCCAATGCTGTTGCTTGAAATTTCTATGATGTAGCAGTCCACTTCGCTAAAATCGTTTAAAATATTGTCCATGGCTGGCGGATATAAAGTGGTGCCTTTATATTTTATCATTTGCTTTTTTCTGCCAACCACAGGACCTAGACGTAAAGTATTTCTGCCACAATCACAGGCTTTTGTATGGGCTTGAACCATGTCGCCAGTTTTAAAACGAAGCAAAGGCATGCCTTCAACTCCTAAAGTGGTAATGGTAAGTTCGCCAACTTCATGTGCTGAAACTGGTTGATTGTTTTCATCTAAAATTTCAACAATAATTAATTCCGGATGATGATGGCCGCCTTGTTGCTTTTCACATTCGTTGAAAGCCGTATTCATTTCCGTAGAAGCATAAGTTGAATACAAGTCTATTTGCCAATGAGAGGTTATTTTTTCAGCTAAGGTATTCAGCGAAAAATCCTGATTTCTTAAAGGTTCTCCAATACAAATAGCTCCTTTTACTCCAGATGCATTTAAATCGATATCATGCTGCTTGGCATGTTCAATTAGTTTTAATAAAAAAGATGGCACAGCAATTAAATAAGTGGGTTTAAATTTTAAAATAGAATCCCATTGTAATTCTGGAATTCCTGCTCCCACACGAATAATTCCAGCTCCTAATTTTCTGGCTCCTAAAAAGTACGCCAAACCAGCCATAAAACGTCTGTCTATGGTGGTCATTAGCTGCATAACATCATTTTCAGTAACTCCGGAGCAAGCAAAAGATAAGGCTTCGTTATAGGCCAAACGGTCTAAATCGTTGTCTGTTAATGCAAAAGTTACAGGATCTCCTAAAGTACCAGACGTAGTAACATAATCGATGATTTTGTTTTTAGGCACACATAGAAAATCGTTGTTATATTGTTGTAATTGATCTTTTGTGGTAGTTGGAATCTGTATTAAATCTTCAAGTGTGTGGATAGAAGTAATATCGATGTTTTGTTCTTTAAACACACGCCTGTAATATGGCGAATGTGTATTTAAATACCTCAGTAAATCCTTCAATTTTTCTTCTTGAAAGGCTTTTATGTCTTGTGCTGATGCTTGTTCTATTTCGGGAATCATTCGTTTCCTTTTTTTACTTTTATTTGAAGCTTTTATCTATTTTAATTTCCTTTTTATCTTTTTAAGATACAAATCTATCTGTTCTTGGTCAGGAACAGTTGTAATTTCTTTAGTTTTTGCTATTTCAAAAGCATTTAGTGCTGCTGTGTAATACTCTTTTTCGTAATGATACTTTCCTATTAAGTAATAGGTTTTCCAATACTCTGGATTACTATTTTGTAATTTGGTTAACATGTTTGGAACAATGTGCTCATCATTACTAATTGCTTTTTCCACTTGTCTGCTTAAAACACGATAGGTTTCGTAATCTAAATAAGCCTGAGTATATTGAAACGGATCTTTTTCAATAGTTAACTCTTTATTATTTAAAGGTAAAGCCTGATTATTTTCTGGACCTTCATTAAAAACCGTATTCAAATTATAGGCAACAAACTCGCCTAACTGATAGGGATTGGCTGATACCCAAACTAAAGCATCTTCAGGTTTAAAAACAACCCCATGATGTGCCAACAACTGATTTAACGCTTTTTCGTTACCATATCCAATATCTTTATTTTGTAAACCTTCTTTGTTTCGTAAAATATCGACAGCAATTTCTGGAGTGAGTTTTGGAGTTGCGTCTAAAAGCTCTTCCATACGTTTGTAACGGTATTGCGAATGACTTTCAGCTTTGTGTTTCATGTTTTTTTCATCATGGGCATAAGCTTCACTTTGAAAGTGATTGGAGCAAATTAACTGATTGGAATTTTCAACCTCGTAAACCCCAAAATTATTAGGAGATACTTCAATAGTAATGGCTTTATTGTCTTTGGCGCTTCCTACTAAAATAGATTCTGAAACAAAAACCTGGCGTTTTTTAGCTATTTCTATGGCTTCTTCTATATTAGAAGCATATTGTAAAATCTCACGAGTAAGAATAGAGATTGGGGTTTTGGCCACCCACGGAATATCAGATTTTCCAGCGTTTATTGTTACAGTTAACCCTTGATTGTTCATTCCAGAAACCACACCAATCATGCCTGCCCAAGTTACAGACATAAAACTGTAGCCATTGGTAGGTTTTACAAAAGCAATTATTTTGTCTTTGGCAAAATCGTCTCCAGCATAAAAGTCAAAATTTCTGCCTATAAGTAATTTGCCATCTTCCGTTTTATCTCCCCAAGCAGCAAAGGACGAGCAGCCAACTAACATAAGGTCTTGAAGCGCGTGACCAATATCGTGAGCACTATGAAAATACAACATTCTTAAATAGCTATCTGCTACATATTCATATTCATCTCCTGCATATTTTGAAAGTCCTAAAATTTCAGATTTGTACTCTTCGGGAACATTTAAATACATTTTCCGGTTGTACCAAGCCAGCATTTTTCGTAATAGAGATTGTTTGAATTTTGATGGTACTAATTCGTCTACTTTGCTTAAAAAAGCATGCTCTTGTTTTTCAAAAAGTTCTTGGGTTAAACTCCCTGTATTTAATCCAATTTGATAGGGATCTCCGGCAACAAATAATTCCCATTGACCAAATTTATTTTTTGTTAGAAAGCCATTTTCAGTGGTAAAAGAGCTGTCTGATATTGTTGCTCGTTCTGGAATATGCTGTTTGTAACTACTAACATCTGGTATATCTTTTACAGATTTAGAAACACCACAAGAAGCAAGGCTAATTATTAAAAGCAATAAAAGTATCTTGGAAGTCACCTTCATTTTTCTTTAGTTTTTGGTTTATTTGCTTCAATAATTTTATTTAATAAATAGTCCTGTCCTAAAATTTCCGAACAGCTTACAACAGCTCCAATGGTTACTCCCAAAATGCCATGCATGTTTAAACATTGTCCGGTAAAAAGAAGGTTGTCAATTTTTGTTTTAGGTGAAATAAAAGACTGCATGGATTTGTTTACATTTTTAGAATAACCATACATAGAACCGCGATTTGTAGCAATATAATCTCTGTAAGATAAAGGAGAAGACGTATAAGTTTCCAATATACATTCTCGAATATTAGGGAATTTTTTCTCTAATTCTATGATAATTTTTTCGGCTTTTTCTTGCTTAAATTCGTTGTAAGTTTGACCTCTATTATTTTTATCGGTTACGGTATTAAATGTGTTTTCCCAAGGCTCCACTTCTTCATAACGCATATAGGTCATTATGGTAATATTATCGCCATATTCGTCGTTATTTTTCTTGACTCCCATAGAAAACATATAATTTTCTGGCCAGGATTCCTGGGTATAATGTTGTGCATTCCAAACGGCATCAACCGATTTAAAATGGTAGTAATTCTTATTTATATATTTAAAACAATCAGGTTTTAAAACAATATATAAGCTAAAAGCTGCAATGGTACTTTCTATATTTTTTATTCTATTAACATAGGATTTTCGCAATTTCCCATCTCCTATTAAATCGATAGTAAGCTTAGGGTCTATATTTGAAATAAATTGATTTCCATGAATTTCATGACCATTTTTACATATAACAGAACTTATTTTTTCATCTACAAACTCAAATTTTACAACTTCGTGGTATTTATAAACTTCGCCACCAGCTTCTTTAAGTCTTCTAATTAATAATTTGGTAATTTGACTGCCACCATTTAAACAGCGATACGCACTTTGAATATACGAGTTTACCGATAAAGAATGTACATAAAATGGCGTTTTATAACCATCTCCAGCATATAAAAAATTGGTTCCAGCTAAAACGGCTTGTAAACGTTTATTTTTTGTAATGGACTCTAAAAACTCTCTAATTTGGAGCTTAAAAACACCATCGGCATAAGGTCTGCCTGGTTTTAACCTATATAATGGAAATTTATCGCAGGTTTCTCTTATTTTATTGCAATAAGCCTCTATAGCTTCTGTTTCATCAGGGAAATCTTTAGCTAAATTTTCAATAAATTTTTCATAACCTTGAGCGTAGTTATATTCCTTTTCATCATCGTCAAAAGTAATGGTATCAAAGCTGTCTTCATCCATTTTTTTTAATGCCAACTCCTCCATAATACCTAAATAATTAAAGTATTTATAGAGATTTTGCCCCTTGCTTAAGCTTCCTATATAGTGAACACCTGTATCGAAAATAGACTTGTCTCTAACAAAGGTTTGAAGATTGCCACCGTACTGCTGATTTTTCTCTAAAACGCAAACGCTGTAGCCTTCTTTTGCAAGAATAACTGCTGAGACCAGACCTCCTAAGCCGCTACCAACTATAACAATATCGTATTTAGATTTTGGTTTCAAAGCTCCTCTGTTTTAGTTAAAATTGAAATTTGATCCGCTTTATGAACTAACTTAAAAGAATGATGTTTAAGTATTTCTGGAGCAGATTTTAGGTTTGAAGAAAGCAAAATAATGTTACTTACTCCATTTAAAATGGCTGTTTTCAACTGCTCATTAGATATATGTATATTATCCAAAATAAGCACATTTGCTCTATGGGTTAAAACTTCTTTAGGTGTATCTAATACCGAAATTTTATAATGATTATTACTTAAATAACTATTTTTAATGATGTCGCTTATAGGTTTATCTTCAAAATATGTAAAGATTCTTCTATCTGGTCTATCCAAAGCTAATAAGAAGTCTAATTGTCCACAGCTTTTAGAAAAATGTAGAATACTATCTTTTTCTCCCACCAGATCCATGATGGATTTATAGATTTTTTTATTAGTTTTTAAATCTAATTTTACTTGCTTGTAAAGTGCATTACCTTTATACCTAAACTCTTCCAAAACAATCTGATGGAAATAACTTTCATTTTCAGCGATTTCTCTAAATGCATTAAATTCATTTTTAAAATAAGCGCTTATCTTTTTGGTAGTTTCTCTGGAGGTTCCGTTAAAAAACTCACTTTCAAATGGAATTCTATCTAATATTTTAACCGAAATGACACCACTTTTTATAACAAAATTTCCTTTTGGAAGTACTTCAGAGTTTCCATGAATAATGACAGGTACAATATCTAATTTAAATTTATCAGCTAAAAAGAAAGCTCCTTTATGGAAACGTTTTGCTTTATTGGTGTATGAGCGAGTGCCCTCAGGAAAAGCCATTAAACTATAACCTTGATTGACTTTTTCTTGAAGGTGGTCCACACCTTTTTCAATACCGCTTGATACCGGATAAAAACCAGCGAGTTTTACTGCTTTCCCAAAGAAAGGCGAATTATAAACCCAATCGTTGACCAAGAAAATTAATTTTGGATGCAACATTCCAATGGCTAAAATATCTAGAAAAGAGGTGTGATTGGCAATAATCATGGCCTGTTTTCTAAAATCTTCATTAGATTTATTAATTACTTTAATTTTATAGAAAGGGTAGGAGTATAAAACCGATTTCATAAACTTAGACATAACTCTATGGAACCAATTCATTTTAATTTTCATGCTTAATGGCACAACTTTCATAACAGTAATTCCGAATAAGGATAAAAATAAACCTCCTAATCCGTAATAAGTAAATGAAATAGAAGAGTTAATAAACATCAATATTGGCGACGGCTTACTCTGTTTGCTACCAATAAAAAACATGAATAAAAGTGGTTGTATTGCAAACGAAATTAACATGGCAGATAAAATACCAATTAAAGAAACCAAAGAAATACTATGAAGTGCTGGATGTTTAGCAAAAATTAAAACTCCAACTCCCAAAATAGTAGTAATAACGGAAAGTAGGATCGAGGTTTTATGTGTTGGAAGCGAGCTTTCTCCTGTTCTTAGTTCATGTAGTAGACCATTGGTAATAAAAATACTGTAGTCAATTCCTAATCCAAAAATAAAAGTGGTAATTATAATATTGAAAATATTGAATTCTACTCCAAATAAGCCCATAATTCCTATGGTTAACAACCACGTTAAGGCAATAGGGAGCAGAGTTACTAAGGTTAAAGAAAAGCTTCTGTAAAAAAGCAATAAAAGCAGTAAAACGACAAAAAACGAATAGCCAACCAAACTATTGAAGTCGGTTTTAAGGTTGCCTAAAAAGGTTTCGTTCATTTGTTTTCTGTCGATAACAAGTGTTTGCGAGCTGTCTTTAAATTTATTAAACAAGTTTTCGGCTTGGTTGTCTTTTAATTTAACTAAGGTAGTAATGGTTGTAAAATCGTTTTTGGTTGCAATATAATCGTCAACAGAAATGGTATTAAAGTTTTTAAAGCCTTCAACACTTAAAACATCAAAATCTGAATTTAAATGTGCGTAAAATTCATGAAAACTACTAGGTTTAAAACCTAATCTAACACCACTTTCAATAAGGTTATTTTGTAGACTTTGCTTTGTTTCTTCTGTCCAGAAATTATTCCAAGTGGCAAGCTGCTGCTCTTGGATTTTAGAGGATTTAATTAATGTGCTAATCGAGCTAAATCCAATAATACTGTCTTTTTCTTTCAGACTTTTTAGGATTGAAAAAATGCTGTCGTTTGCAATTAAAACATCTTGTTCTTTATTGCCGTAAGCTGCAATATAAACGGATTTAGAATTTATATTGGTTAAGGCATCTAATCTATCCTGGGCTTCGCGGAGTTCAGTTGGTTCAAAGTTTAAGTTAGCTAAATCGTTGTTGAAAGTTACTTTTGTATAAGTAAAGTAACTCATAAAAAACAGCAAAACTAAACCTATTAAAACCCATTTGTTTTTATGAAGCGGATACCTTGCTACTTTATCTAAAACAGTGGATTTTTTAGAGCTTTTACTTTTGTCTTTATAAACTAAAGGAATAAAAATTAAAGCAAAAGAAGAAGCTCCAAGCACACTAATAGCTGCAAACAGGCCTAAATCTTGAAGCGCTTGAGAATCTAAAAAGAGTAAACATAAAAACGCAAGAGCGGTAGTTAAACTGCTCATTAAAATAGGTTTGGTAATTTCTTGATACAGTGCTTTTACATTATTGTTACTTCTTATATGCGTTAAAATATGCAAGGCATAATCGAGAGTTATTCCAAGTAATACCGAGCCAATTCCTAAGGAAACAGCCGAAATTTTTGTTCTAATTAAAAAGAGTAAAGCTACTGCTAATAAAGCACCAAAAGCAGTTGGTACAAAAAGAATAAGAGGCACACTTAGCTTTCTATAAAAAAGAATTAAGATTAGTAATAAGACTGTAACAGCAATTCCAACGGTTAATTGAATATCTTTTTTTATCTGTTTGGCATTGGCAACTGCTACCAAAGCTCCACCAAAATATTCGCTACTAATTTTGCCTTTAAACTCCTTATTTAATTTAGAATTTAAACTATAAAGCTGTTCTGCAAAATGAGCGTTTTCAGATGTTTCGCTAGATGGATATGTAGGAGAAATAAATAAAAGAATGTGTTTTTTATCTTTACTCAGTAAAAAGCCATTTTGCATTGTAAACTCATTGCCAAAACTTAGAAGTTGTAATTTTTTTAAGGCTAAAAAAGAAAGACTTAACGGATCTCTTAAAATGGTTTCTTTAGCTACCATTCCAGACGGCGAAATCAAGGTTTTGTAATTGGCTGTAGTAATGGCTTTAATGCTATCCTTTTGAAGCTTGTTTTCTATAAGTTTATAATCTGAAGATTCTAGAAAATGAGGTAAGTTATTGTAGACAAAATCTAAAGTGTTGAGGATTTCTTCATCTTCAACTTTTCCTTGAATTTTGGTAAAATATTTATTTGAATTAGAGTTTATACTATCAATAAACTGGGTGGCATATTGCGTTAAGTCGTTAATAGAACCAGAAGGTTCTCTTTTGATATTGACAATGATTTTATCTGCGAAATTAACCGATTTTAAAACTTTTTGGAGATCGGCGTTTTCTTCGTTAATAGGAATAAGCTTGGTAATATCTTCTTCAAAAGTAATGTTTGAAGCTAGAAACCCTAAGCCTAAAACAAGAAGTCCTAAAGCAAAAAAGCCTACAATTTTTCTTGTGACTAAAAATGTATGTATATTATAAAAAAAGTTAGTCATTTTTTAAAGCCAAATTCTTTTTATCTACAAAGCTGAAGAAAATATATCCAATTAAACCAAAAACAATAGCTCCAATAATGGCTAAGGTAAAACTTCCAACAATATACGTTTTTAGATGCTCAATTGCTTCAAAATTGTCCATCATTTCTTCAATAGAATAAGAGATTTTTTCACCTAAAACCCATTGGCCTAATTCCAAACTTGCATAAATAATAAACGGAATAAAAGGAGGTAAACTCACATTGGAAAAGGCAAAAGATATGGCTTTATTTAATTTTAGAAAAATGGCGAGTGTAAGAACTAAAAAGGTATGAAATCCCCAAAGTGGCGAAAAGCCTATAAAGGTTCCTAAGGCAATAGATAGAGCCTTTTTTTTTGGCGAGTCGTTGTGACCTAATAAATCTTCTACAAAAAATTGTTTAAGTCCTTTTTTTTTAATATTTCTAATAACCCGTCTAGGTAAATAATAGATAAAAGTTAGAAATACAAGCCAAGTATTTAAGATACTAATTCTGGTAAAATCTTTAAAAGGTCTAAAGTGCGAAACACGTTCAGACTCATCATAAAGCACTTGAATAGGCATGTTTTTAACTTCTACATCTTTCCATGCCGATTTTACAATAACTTCAATTTCAAATTCAAATTTATTGGTGTAAAACTTTAAATCCTTAATAATATTTAAAGGGTATAACCTAAATCCAGATTGGGTGTCTTTAAGTTTGATACCTGTTTCTAACCAAAACCAAAAGTTAGAAAACTTATTTCCAAAGCTACTTTTTCCAGGAACACCTTCTTGCTCCATATTCCGGGAGCCAATAATTAGAACGTTTTTGTTTTGACTTTGTTCTAATTCATTAATAAAATTTGGTATATCGTTTGGAAAATGCTGTCCATCAGAATCTATGGTTATTGCGTATTTGTAACCTAGCGAAATGGCATGCTTAAACCCTTCTCTTAAAGCAAGACCTTTTCCTTTATTTTCTGTAAAATGTATTTGCTCAAGTTGCTGGTAATCTTTTAAAATAGTTGAAGTCTCATCTGTAGACCCGTCGTTAACAATAATAATATTGTTGGTTAATTCTAAAACTCCATTTAATACTCGTTTTAGGGTACGATGATTGTTGTATGTTGGAATTATAACGCATACATGCAGCTTAGAGATTTTTTTAGAAGTTAGTTCGGGCTTCAATTAATAATAGAGTCTTTACGGGTTTCCGACTCGAAATTACTGATTTTTCCTCTTATATAAAGGGATCGTCTAAATAATTAGGACTAAAATTTTTGACCAGGCTTTTTATTTTTGTTTTTAAGAAGATAGTTATAATGTTTTAATGCATTCATAATAGATTCAGCTTTATCATGACCTTCTACACTTATAACTAACTTTTGTCGATCCCATTTATCTTTCTTCTCATTTGTTAAAACAGGTACATGTATATTTAAATAAGCAAGATCTCCACCTCTTACATCAGGGCGTTTAAAAGAATAAACACCTTTAAAATCGTATAAATAGCTACTTATTTCCTTAGTCTTTTTTTTATTATACATGGTCAATCTTAAATAGTCTCCTTCAAATTTTGCTTTATAACTGTTTCTTAAATAGCCATTATGGTCATAACAGTATTTGCCAATGTACTCCGCTAAAAAAGCTTCGGTTTCTTCCATAGACACCTGGCTGTCGTCTTCTTCTTCCATTTTGGTATCAAAAACTTCTTCATTTCCGTTTTCGAAAACAATTTTTGATACTTCAGATTTTTTTATGTGATAGGAAGGTCCGGATAGGTTATCAGTCTTTTTGTAGGAAATTGTTTCAATATGAATTTCCTCTACTTTAGCCGATATTTCGTCATCGTTTGTAGTTATAATAAGATCTTGAGCAGAAACTGAACAAGTAAAGATAAACAATAGTAGGAAAGTAATTTTTTGCATGGGTTGTAAGTAATTATTGGTTGGTAATAGTTAATTTTTCTTCGTCTGTAAAGACTTTAGATTGTAAAATATAATCTCTAATATGGTTTTTTAAATTCTCTGAAGAGATGTGTTGATACTGTTTTAGTAGAAAGAGTTTATCTTGGTCAATATTATCTTTATACTTTAAAATTTTAGGAGTGTTTTCCTGAATTCCTAATCTTATAAATCGCGGTTCTATAGCGTTTGGTTCTTTTTCAATAGCAAATTCTATATATGAAACACCGTCGATAAAACCGTCTTTTTTTTCTTTTAGGGTTACGGCATATTTAGCTTTTAACGCAATAGCAGCTCCTTTATAAGCTACTAAATTAACATTGTTTTCTTTATTGACATCTTTTAGCATATTGTAAAAGAGTAACATATTTTCTTTGTCTTGTGTAGCTTCTTTATAGGCCAAACGAATTTCACTCAGATTTTGAGTCAGCGAAAAAAAACTTATAATAGATATAAATATGGCTAAAATTTTCACAATAAAAATGTTTTAGATGACTTTATAATTATTAGTCAATTTTAATGCCACAGTATCATCAAATGTCGTGCTGTTTTTTACTCTGTAGCCTGAATCTGTTTCAATAATGTTTAATTCTAATACTAAATCTGGTGTTTTTTCAGGATTAATAATTGCCATAAACTTAACATTACTAGACGATTCCATAAATAGTTTTTTATCTAGAATTTGCTCTGTGAGTTCCTTTATAATTTGCATCATGCAAACTCCAGGAGTTACTGGATTTCCAGGAAAGTGACCTTTAAAAACTTTGTGATTTTTATTAATAGTAATTTTAGCAGTAGCTAAATTTTCAGTCACAGTTAGAGTGTTTATTTTATAAAAGTCTTTTAGCAACATGATTAATTATTTTTACTTGTGTTAAGTTTATAAGCTAAACCAATTTGAAAAACAGAATTAAATTGATTTTGGTTTTTTAATAACTCGGATTCAAAATTATGAAATGAACCTGAATAAACATCAATTAATCCTTGTTTATAACGCGCTTCGATAGATAGTCCATTTTTAAACTCTAGACCAAATCCAAAAGACATAGTGAAGTCTATAAATGTGGCTTGATTGCCACTTCCTTCACCTCTGTTTATTAATCCAATTGGGGTATCGTCTATATCAAAATCAAAACCAGGAGTTGCTAACAAATATATGCCGAAATCTGGAGCTACAAATAGTTTATTTGTTACTCCAAGTGTAATATATTCTACATAAATTAAATCGTCATTCCTAGTTTTACCACCTTGGTTGGAATAACCCAATTCAGGTTGAATGGCGTAGAAGTCTGAAATTCTATTTTGATAAAACATACCAAAATAAACATTGGTTTTATGGTCTAAATGGGCATTAGTTAATTTAGAAATATTAGCACCTGCTCTAAATCCAATTCCTTTTTTTGATTGAGAATAGGAAATGCTCACAACAAAAATAAAACAGATGGATAAGAGTAAGTTTTTCATATTTTAAAGATAAGTTAAAGATCTTCTTTGAGACAAATTACATGTCGAATTTATAATAGACATTAAACTGGAACACAGAATTTAATTTGTTGTTTTCATAGTAGTTTCCGTCATTAAAATTATAAAAGCTATCTCTAACGTCTATGACTCCTTGTTTGTATCTAGCTTCAATACCAAGCCCTATAGGGAATTCGTAGCCAATACCACCAAATAAAGAAATGTCAATAGGTGTTATATCGTAATATGAATTATCTGAAATATTAAACTCCAAACTTGGACCAATTATAAAGTGCAAGCCTAAATCTGGAAAAAAATAAAATTTATTTGCAACAGAAAGCCCTAAATAATGAAGGCTAGCATTGTCTTGATTAACACGAATAATATCTCCAGAATACGGATCTAAATAGGTATAACTATCTCCTTTAAAACCTTGATTGGAGTAGGTCATCTCTGGTTGTAACTCATAAAAACGTGCAAAATGAAAATTGACAAACATGGCTCCGTTAAAACCAATAACTCTATCAGAATTGTATTGATTTGTAATATTAGAAGCATTTAAACCCATACGTAATCCTGGGTTAATTTTTACTTGAGAGAATGTAGGTAGGCTAATTGCAATAAATACAATTGCCATAAGTAGGTTTTTCATTGAGTAATAGATTTTAGGTTGATGGTTAGTTTAATATTACTATGTTTAATTTCGATTTGGTTTGCAAGATGATTATTTATTTTTAAAAATAAAAACTGAACATTTTCTTTTCCGTTTTTAGCGTTGATTATCTTTGTTAGCTTGTAGTTCTCGAAGAAATAATAATGCTTTTTATTATAGATAGCGGCTTCATAGATATCGATCTCATTATGAGAATAGCTGTTAGAAATTATTGGGTTTTCTGTAATTAGGACTTTAAAATCTTTTTTAAGAATATTGATGAGCATTTTCTTGTTTAGTTCATCTAAAATGAAATTCACCCGAAAATCATTTTCATTAAAGGTGAAATCGAACATTTTATTACCCATTTCTGTAGTAAAAGCTACCCGATGTTCCTTATCTGCTATTTTTTTGATGATTAAAAGTCCGCTAAAATTTCTATCATAAACATCGATAGATGCTTTATAAACATAGTCTATTCTGGAATCTGACAAGTAAGGGTTTTCAATCTCTTTTGAAGTCGAATTCTCTGCTTGAAAATTTTTCTTTTTAGGATAACTTCCACAGGATACTAAGAAAAAACAAAAACTAATTAATAAAAATCGCATCCGCAAGAGGTATATTTATTTCTTTATTGGTAAAAATAATTTTAGTGAAATCTCCTGAAGGTTCTATCATTTTCACTTCTAAAACATCCCCTTTTTTGTTGAATGTTATTTGAAAATCGGAAATATATTTTGTAGATTTTTTATCTTTAGGACTAAAGTGTACCTGACTGTTTTTGTCTTTTTTATAATAAGTAATTTCAAAGGCATCATCATCAAACATATCACCTTTTATGCTGTTTATTATCAAACCATTTAATTCCTTAAACAATTTATTAGAACCTATATCTACTTGATTTTTCTTACCTTCATCGTTAATAAACAGGGTTTCATTTTTAAAAATCACGGCATAATTGTATGGTTCGGTATATACCCATTTAACAAGATCTGGTGTTTTAAAAGCGAGTTTTCCTTTACTAACAATATCGTTAGATAAAAAGTCTAAATGTTTGTATTGAGTAAAATTACTAGAAATAGTTTTTGTAGTTAAAGCTTGTTGTTTAACTAGAGTCTTTAAAGCTTCGGCCTCTGGTGCAGACATTTTTGTTTGCGCTTGAACTGCAACAGATATAAAAAATACAATAAAAACGAAATTACGCATAAGGTTCTATATTAAATAAGCTATCAACGGTTACAGCTTGTAATTTTTGCTTTTGTAAAATTAACAATAACTGTTCCAAAACCCATAAAGTTTTTTCGCTGGTATCATGTAGCAAGATAACATCGCCTTTTTTTAAATTTTTAGAAGCGCGTTTTAATATACGTTCTTTACTTAAATTGGTTGTGTCTAGAGAGCGTTTATTCCATCCAATAGCCTGCAGTTTGGTAGCCGTTATGGCTTTTTTAATTCTTGGATTAGTCACCCCAAAAGCGGGTCTGTATAAATTTAGCGCTAAACCAGTTTTTTTAAAAACCATTTTATTTGTTTGTTCTAATTCTTCTATGACCTGTTTAGTACTAAAAAATCCAAACATTTTATTATGAGAATAGGTGTGATTGCCAATTGTATGTCCTTCATTTATAATTTTTTTGAGGAGCTTTGGGTAGTTTTCTATGTTTAATCCAATACAGAAAAATGTAGCTTTGACATCATGTTTTTTTAAGAGTTCTAAAACTTGAGGTGTGAATTCCGGATTTGGACCATCGTCGAAAGTAATAGCTACCTGATTTTTACTAATAGACGGGTTCGAGTTAAGAGCTTTTAGATGGTAATTCCACCCAATTAATCCAGACCCCAAAGCAGTTAGTAAGAACCATATTAAACCTGATAAAATAAACCACCAAAATGAGATGTCAATTAAAAAGTAAGCGACTATTAAACCTATTAAAATAATAAGTGCCAAGCTGTTTACATTTTTAAAGTTTAGCATGATTTAAGTAAGGTGAAACTATGGTTTTCTCCACGATACATATTATAAAGTAGTATATACTTAAAAGAAGAAGTTTTTATATTATTCTTCTTTATAACTTCTGGAAGCGTTTGTGTTTTTAATATTTTTGAAGCTATCCAAAGACCAAAAGGAGAGGCTGTATTGAATTCTCCAATAAGGTGTTTGTAGCAGACTTGTTGTGTATTACTAAAAATACCTGAGGTAAGTAGGTTGTAATAACCATCAAATTCTATATCTCCGTTATTTCCTAAAACAACAGCATCTATATCCTCAGCCTTGAGGCTGTTTTCTTTTAAAAAATGCAATGCTGTTTCGCTAAGCTCGTTTTGCGCTAAGGTATTATACATTTTTACTGAAATAATTTCAGCATAAGAGGAGGCTTGTTTTTTATTAGATAGGACAAAAAAGCTTGCCCCTTCACCAAAAACAGCTCCTTTAGTTTTAGAGCTTAAAACATCTAAAGATGAAATATTTTCTTCCTTAACATGATGAATAATTTGATTTAATTTGGTTGTATGATCTCCTAATTCGTCCACACCTCCAACTAAAATGTTTTGGGCTTCATCTAGTTCTAACTGAAGTTTAGCGTCTAATAAACCAGATTCAAAAGAATTACTTCCATGAACATAGGTAAAATTATAACCTTTACATTGCAGCTCTAAAGCAATTTGACCACCAACTGTATTGTGGGTAGATTGAATAAAAGATGTTGGTGTTAAATACTGCTCGTTGTTATTTATTATGGCGCCTAAAAATTTTTCTGAATCTCGTAAGCATCCCATTCCAGTTCCGGTGATAACGGCATCCACTTGTTCTAAACCAGCTTCTTGTAAAGATAATTTTGAAGCTACAACTCCCATTTTAATTCCTTTTGCCATACGTCTGGCAGCTGCAGGAGGAATGTAGTCTTTATATTTTGGTTCTACAGCAAAAATAACTTGATTTTCATGTATAATAACTTCGTCTAAAAACTCTGAATTATCAAAGGTTTTTTGAGGTGTAATACTCGAGATGCTATTGATGTAGACTTTTTTCATGTTCACTTCCTATGAAAACAGGAATCTATTTTTTAATTATGGTTCTTTAGAAAAAATTACTGTTGAACAATTTCCTCCAAAACCGAAGGAATTAGACATAACTGTTTTTAATTCTTTTTCTTTTAGTTTTAATTCTGGGGTGATATTAAATTCTTTCATTTGAGTTTTAAAATTCAAATTCGGAAAAATCACATTGTTTTGTAATGCTAAAATGGAATATACAGCTTCAATAGCTCCAGCAGCAGCTAGGGTATGACCTATATAGGCTTTTGTAGAACTAAATTCAGGTACATTTTCTTCTCCAAAAACACGAATTATAGCTCGTCCTTCAGATAAATCGTTATTTCCAGTAGCTGTTCCATGAGCGTTAATATAATCAATATCTTTAGCAGTATAACCAGCAACTTTAAGTGCCTTTTCCATAGCAAGAGTGGCACCATCTCCATGATCTGAAGATGCTGTTTGATGGAAAGCATCGTTAGCATTTCCATAACCCTTTACATAACCTAGAACATTTTTGTTTTCTGCTTTTACAACAGCATCAGACTCTAAAACTAAGAAAGCAGCAGCTTCTCCTAAATTTAGACCTTTTCGGTTTTCGTCGAAAGGCGTGCTGTAAGTGTCTGAAAGAATCATCAAGGTTTTAAAACCATTAATGGTAAATTTAGACATGCAATCCGATCCTCCCACAATAACACGATCCAATTGTCCAGATTTAATAAGTCTGGCTCCAAGCATAATAGCATTTGCAGCCGACGAGCAAGCTGTACTAATTGTAGTTACTAAACTTTTAGCTATACCTAGTTGTTCAGCAATTTTTTGAGTGGAATCTCCTGCATGGTGACTAGCAATATATCTCCTATTTGTATCGGTTTCAAGATAATTATAGTAATACTGCTCGGTCATATCCATACCACCAACACTAGTGGCAGAAATTAAGCCAGTTTTGTATTTATTGATATTTGTAATTCCCGAATTAGCAATAGCTTCTTTAGCGGCAATTGCACCAATTAAACCTGTTCTAGAGTAATTATTACCAGGTGATAAACCTAGAATTTCTTCTAACTCTGAATTAGTATAGGCAATTTCGCCCACCATAATGTCATCTTTATGGATAGTGTCTATTTTAGAAATTTTAGAAATTCCTTTTTTAGATTCCACAAGCGACTGAAAATTCTCTGCAACATTGTTTCCAATGGCAGATATAGCGCCCATTCCGGTAATTGCTACTCCTTTACTCATATATTTCCTGTGTAGGCAGGAACCTTTTATTAATTTACAATACTATGAAAATCTATTTGCTCACAAGTTTGTGGCGAATCTTATATTCAAAATGGATAAATAGATTCACTCCATTGAGAGACTCCTAATTTCGTCTGTCTGCCAATTGGCAGGTAGAAATTGGTTACTTAGATCTATGCTCGGTAATATAAGCAGCCATAGTGTTGATGGTTTCAAAAATAGCACGCCCTTCTTTTGGGTCTGTTAATTTAATGCCATAGTTTTTATCTAGCATCACAATTAATTCTAAAGCATCAATTGAATCTAAGGCCAAACCATCTCCAAACAGCAAATCATCATTTGCAATGTCTTCTACAGACATATCTTCCAAATTTAATTGCTCGATAATATTCTCTTTTAACTCTTGTTTTAAAGCTTCCATATTATGTATTATATAATGTTATTATGTTTTGTTTATTATGTTTTATTTCGCCTTCATTTGAAACTAAATATAAAAAGGCTTCGTAATTTTCACCTTCTAATTCCACCCAACCACATAGCACAGATTTTGCTTTATTTGTCTCTAACAGACTGTTGGTGTAACTCATTAAATGTTCGGCATTAAAACGTTCAAAGATAAAAAAACTATTCTCAGAATATAGCTTATATTTAATACTTATCTCCCCCAAACAAATATTTGGTAGCGTGTAAACAAAAACGGCTGGACTGGGAAAATAATTATCTTTATCTTGAATGGCTTTTTGATGGATAATATCTGTATCTAAACTAGATGCTTTATTAGAGAATACTAAAGCAATATTATTCTCCTTTTCTATATCTAACTGCTCTTTTTTAAGTAAAATATCTGCAGCTAAGAACGCCAACTTACTCAAATTATCCATTTTGAAAAACTTTGGATATTTCGTGTTCTGAGTTTTATAAGCTGCTTTTATAAAGTCTGAAAAATTAGGATGTTCTTCGTTAAATATAACAGAGCCATTTAAAGAAACTCGATTGTTCTTTATATGGCAAAAAGAGGATATGTTATATTTAGAATTCATACTTAATTACTTTTTTTTACACACTAAAATAGTGTGGTACTCTCCAACAGCTATATCTTCTTTTACTTCTAAACCTGCTTGGTCTATTAATTTAAAAAACACTTTTGCAGGATACATTTTAGAGTTTCCATTAGCCATTACTGTAAAGTAAAGTGAGGTTGCCTCCAGAATAAATTTTGCATTGTCGAAACGCTGTCTGTCTGTAAATGTTTCCATGATTAAAATTTCGCCATCATCATTTACGGCATCTGCACAAGCCTTTAATATGGTTAAAATTTCGTCTTCAGAAAAACAATCTAAAAATTGACTCATCCAAATAGTGTCTGCACCTTTTGGTAATTTCGGGTTTTCCGACAACCAATCTATTTCATGATGAGTTACTCTATCTGCAAAACCAGCTTGGGCTACATTTTCAAGAGCAATTTTTAATTGTCCAGGTAAGTCCACCATTTTTATAGAAACAGAATCGTTGTATTTACTTCCACTTATGGTAAACTTTCCTGTGTTTGCACCCACATCATAAATGGTTTTCGGGTTGTTTCTAAATACAGTTTCTAAGGCTTCTTGAAACACATCGTCTGAATAATGGTGGTCGAATTCAAACCAAGACTTCTGTACTTCAGGGGTTAGCTTAGACAAACCTTCGTAAATAGTATTCCAATCTCCTAGCTCTTTTAAGCCAGCAGGTTTTTTAGTTTTAATGGCTTCCTCTAAATGAAACAAGCCTTTATAACAAACCTCTTGAGTAAAGTTAATGTTAACATCTACTGTTTTATGGGAGTTTAAATAGTAACCTATAGTTGTTACTTCGTAGCAGTTGTTCTCGTCTTTAGAAACAATATCAGAGCTTTCAGCTATTTCTAATAAAACACCTACGCCATAAGCACTTAGGGATAATTCTTTTGCAATATCTTCTACAGAGATACCTCCTTTTTTTCTTCTATCGAAAATAAGATCAAAAATTCCAAGATTTCTTAAAGAAACTACAGCTTGAAATACAAAAGGAGCAAAAGCTATTTTTTGCGCTTCCTGAATGGCATCTATAGCTTTAATTGGGTTTTTAGACATGATTATTTTTTTTTT
>NZ_JAPMLL010000016.1 GCF_026410255.1 Xanthomarina sp. F1114 | reverse complement strand
AAATAATCACATAGATAAAGTAGAAAAGTAAAAACCTATAAAAAAAAGTTCCAAACAATACCAAAACGAAAGGCAAAATCACGGTAGGGATGGTTTTACTCAACCATATATAATATGATATAATTATTGAGCTAACATTGTATGTAAATTTTTATACTATTATATTTGTATCCTTATTTTTAATACACATATATATAATGATACAGATTACTTTGCCAGATGGTAGTATAAAGTCGTTCGAAAAAAACACGACAGCCATGACGGTTGCGAAAAGCATTAGTGAAGGTTTTGCTAGAAATGTTATTTCAGCTAAATTTAACGATACCGTTATTGAAACCAGTACGCCATTAACCACTGACGGATCATTAATTCTATATACATGGAAAGATGACGAAGGAAAAAAAGCATTTTGGCATTCGTCTGCACATATATTAGCTCAGGCTATAGAAGAATTATATCCTGAGGCCAAGCTTTGGGTTGGACCGGCAATTGATAATGGTTTTTATTATGATATTGATTTAGGAGACGATTTTATTTCGGATAAAGATTTTAAGCAAATTGAAAAAAAGATGCTTGAAATTGCTAGAGGAAAGCATGAGTTTAAAATGCGTGAAGTTTCGAAACTAGAAGCACTATCCTATTATAAAGGAAAGAACAACTATAAACTTGATTTAATAGGAAATCTAGAAGATGGTACTATTACGTTCTGTGATCATGATACTTTTACAGATTTGTGTCGTGGAGGCCACATTCCAAATACAGGAATTGTTAAAGCAGTAAAAATATTAAGTGTTGCAGGAGCTTATTGGAAAGGAGACGAAAACAATAAACAATTAACACGTGTTTATGGAATTTCGTTTCCAAAACAAAAAGAACTTACCGAGTATTTAGAATTACTTGAAGAGGCTAAGAAAAGAGACCACAGAAAATTAGGTAAAGAATTAGAACTATTTACTTTTTCGCAAAAAGTTGGTCAAGGTTTACCTTTGTGGTTACCTAAAGGAGCAGCATTAAGAGAGCGTTTAGAGACTTTTTTAAAGAAGGCTCAAAAGAAAGCCGGTTACGAAATGGTAGCTACCCCACATATTGGCCAGAAGGAATTATATGTTACCTCAGGACATTATGCTAAATATGGAGAGGATAGTTTTCAACCTATAAAGACACCAAAAGAAGGCGAAGAGTTCTTATTAAAACCAATGAACTGCCCACATCATTGCGAAATATACAATGCCTCTCAGTGGTCTTACAAAGATTTACCAAAACGTTTTGCTGAATTTGGTACCGTATATAGATACGAGCAAAGTGGTGAGCTTCATGGATTAACTCGTGTAAGAGGTTTTACTCAAGATGATGCTCATATATTCTGTACTGCGGATCAATTAGACAAAGAGTTTAAAGATGTTATTGATTTAGTTCTTTACGTTTTTGGTTCTTTAGGTTTTGAAAACTTTACAGCTCAAGTGTCTTTAAGAGATCCTGAAACTCCTGAAAAATACATTGGAAGTGTTGAAAACTGGGAGAAAGCAGAGCAAGCAATTATAAATGCTGCCAATGATAAAAATTTGGATTATGTGATAGAAACTGGTGAAGCCGCCTTTTACGGTCCAAAATTAGACTTTATGGTAAAAGATGCTCTTGGAAGACAATGGCAATTAGGAACCATACAGGTAGATTACAATTTACCAGAGCGTTTTGAATTAACATATAAAGGAAGTGATAATGAGTTGCATAGACCCATTATGATTCATCGAGCCCCTTTTGGAAGTATGGAACGATTTATAGCTATTTTACTAGAGCATACGGGAGGAAATTTCCCACTTTGGTTGATACCAGACCAAGTAATTGTACTATCAATTAGTGAAAAATATGAAAAATACGCGAAAAAAGTTTTTAATGTGTTAGAAAATAACGAAATTCGCGCCTTGATTGATAATAGAAATGAAACCATGGGGAAGAAAATTCGGGATGCCGAAATGAAAAAGATCCCATTTATGGTTATAGTTGGTGAAAATGAAGAACAAGAAAACAAAATTTCAGTTCGTCAACATGGTGGAGAAGATCTTGGCATGATTACTGTTGAAGATTTAAGCCAAATTATTAATCAAGAAATTGAGAAAACATTAAAAACATTTTAAATAAAATAAGTTTAACTAAAATTATAAAGCCATAGCAATACGTAGAAGAAAACAAGTTTCGAGACGAGTAAGTCAAGAAGATCAGCACAGAATTAATTCTAAAATTAGGACTGAAAAAGTGCGTTTAGTAGGTGACAATGTTGAAGTTGGAGTTTACCCAACTAAAGAAGCACTTGCCATAGCTGACGAACAAGGTTTAGATTTAGTAGAAATTTCACCTAAAGCTGATCCGCCTGTCTGTAAAGTTATGGATTATAAAAAGTTTCTTTACGAACAAAAGAAACGAGAAAAAGCTTTAAAATCTAAAGCTAGTAAAGTTGTAGTTAAGGAGATTCGTTTTGGACCACAAACCGATGATCATGATTATGAGTTTAAAAAGAAACATGCAGAGAAGTTTTTAAAAGAAGGCGCAAAATTGAAAGCGTTTGTATTCTTTAAAGGACGATCTATTGTTTTTAAAGAACAAGGGCAAATATTATTACTAAGATTAGCTCAAGATTTAGAAGAGCTAGGTAAGGTAGAACAAATGCCTAAATTGGAAGGTAAACGTATGACAATGTTTATTGCTCCAAAGAAATCGAAATAATTCCTGATTTACAGGTTGAAAATAATAAGTGAAATAATAAACTAGGAGAACAAGATGCCTAAAATGAAAACCAAATCTAGTGCCAAAAAACGTTTTAAACTAACTGGTACTGGTAAAATTAAAAGAAAGCACGCTTTTAAGAGTCATATCTTAACAAAGAAATCTAAGAAGCGTAAGCTTGCCTTAACTAAAATGACTTTAGTACATAAGGCAGATGAGAACAATATTAAAATCATGTTACGTTTAAAGTAATACGGTTTTAATCGGTTAAAATAAATTATAAACCCTGGAGTTAGGCTTGTTATTTAAATAGTGTAGATTTTAATTTACAATATCAAAATAATACCAAAGTGTCAAAAAATAAAATGACCGCCTACTACAAAAAACAATTAAAATTATGCCAAGATCAGTAAACTCTGTAGCAAAAAGAGCCAGAAGAAAAAAGGTTCTAAAACAAGCAAAAGGTTACTTCGGACGTCGTAAAAACGTTTGGACAGTAGCAAAAAATGCGGTTGATAAAGCGATGCAATACTCGTATAGAGACCGAAGAAACAAAAAGAGAACATTCCGTGCTTTATGGATTACGCGTATTAACGCTGGAGCCAGAGAACATGGTTTATCTTATTCTCAATTTATAGGGAAATTAAAAGCTAATGACATTGAATTAAACCGTAAGGTTTTAGCAGATTTAGCAATGAATCACCCTGAGGCTTTTAAAGCTGTAATAGAGAAAGTAAAATAAGGCGTTTCGCCTATTGTATAACATATTTCACTTATAAAAAAACCGATTCTTTTGAATCGGTTTTTTTTATTTAATTCCTTCCTCCTATGTTCTAACAAAACCTCAACACAATAAGACCAAGTATTAACTTTATTCTTAAATAAAAGCATCTCATTTTAAGATACTTGATTATCTGAGCTACTAATATGTGACATGATGTACCTAAAGGCACATTCCATATAAGAACAATCAAATCTACCGATATTTTGCCCCATACGGTACAAAACGCCTAATGGTAATTTCTATAATTACACAACTATCATGATTTACTAATGCAACAAATCCATATTCTAAAGGATTCTATTTTATTGAGATGGCTTTATCTAAACTCCTATTAACTGACAACAATAACTACCAACCTAATTTTTATCTTAGATAACTCAGATCATCAATAAAATCAGGGTAGTTTTAAATATGAACAATCAAATCTTCAACCTATATTTTGCCCCATATGGCACAAAACGCCTAAAGGTAATTTCTATAACTATGCACAAGACAAAAGGTGTCTTTAATTATGTTTTCTGCTTTTTCTTTCTAGCAGCAGGAAATAATACATTGTTTAAAATTAGTCTATAACCTGGAGAGGTAGGATATAAATCTAATTCAGTTTTTGGATCCCCTACTCTATGCGTATAATCTTCTGGATCATGTCCGCCATAAAATGTAAAAAAACCTTTCCCTTTAATTCCGTGAATATATTTAGCCTCGCCATTCGTTTTATTTTCACCCAAAACAAGCACATTAGACTTAATTTCATCTCTTGTAAAAGCCGTAGTTTGACCCATAAAACCTTTTACTAAGGCTGTATGGTTCTGACAAAGCATAGTTGGAATTGGATCCCATTTAGCTGAAAAATCCATAAGCGTAAAGTAATCGGTCATTTTTGGAATTTTCCTTTTGGGTGTCATATCTATAGATGAAAACTCATAGATAAGTGGGTTTCTTTCTAAAGTAAAATCTTTAAAAGCGAAGGTTTTATTATAATCTATTTTAGATTGGTAATTTGCCTCGCTAGGATCTCCATCAAACATAGGTTCGCATATATCTACTCCTTCTGCAGACAAAGCTATATCGAAACTATCTGTAGCGCTACACATTGCAAACATAAATCCTCCTCCTACAACATAATCTCTTATTTTTAAAGCAACTGCTAATTTAGCATCGGAGACTTTAGAGTATCCTAATTTATTGGCTAAGGATTCGGCTTGTTGTTTATCTTCAATATACCAAGCGGCTGTTCTGTAATTGGCATAAAACTTACCAAATTGTCCCGTAAAATCTTCATGATGTAGATGCAACCAATCGTATAAAACTAACGCATCGTTCAAGACATCTTCATCATAGATAGTTTCATAAGGAATTTCGGCATAGGTTAGAACCATAGTCACTGCATCGTCCCATGGGAGTTTTCCTTGAGGTGTATAAACAGCAATTTTTGGCGCTTTTTCCAGTACCACCGCTTCCATATTTTTGCTGGGGCTACTAATTTCGTCTAGAATAGATTCTGTTTTTGAATTAGATAAAACTTCGAATGAAACCCCACGAATTTGACATTCCCGACGTATGTCCTCTGAATCAGGTAATAGAAAAGAGCCTCCTTTATAATTTAATAGCCATTTGACTTTTAGTTGTTTTTCTAAAGTCCAATATGTAATACCGTAAGCTTTTAAATGGTTTTTCTGACTTTCGGCATCCATTGGAATTAGAATGTAAGAGGCAAAACTATTTACCCAGAACAATAAACTGATTATTAATGTTAACTTTTTCACAGTTGAAATATAATCAAAATAAATCCCTTTAAAATAGATTTAGGTAATTTTTAACCTAGCCCAATTCTTTGCCATTTGCAGATAACAGGTTAGCAATTACTTTGGTTGTCTTAAACTGCTCTAATATAATTTTAACGAATACTGTAATTGGAATTGCCATAATTAAGCCAGGAACTCCCCAGATAAACCCCCATAACATGAGCATAACTAAGACGGTAATAACGTTTAAAGAGAAAGATTTTCCCATAAAAATAGGCTCCAAAATGGTTCCAAAGAGAACTTGAACTCCTGTTATAGAAATAATAAAAAAGAATAATGTACTAGTTGGTTCTAACTCTATAAACGCAAAAGCGGAAAGCAAAACAACCGTAATTATTGAGCCTACCATTTGCACAAAGTTTATAATAAAAGCAAATAATCCCCAAAAAATAGGAAAACTTACATCGAAAAAGACACAAGCCAAGCCTGTTCCTATTCCAGTTGCTAAACTAACAAAGAACTTTACTTTTATAAACTTTATAAGGTCCTTCTCTATTTTAAAGAATGTTTTTAAAGAAGTATGTCTTTGTTTAAGGAGTGTACTTTGCAAAACCTTTTGAATGTTAATAGATTCTGCCAACCATAAAACCACAAAAAAGATAGTCATAAGTATCATGGTTACCGTCCTTCTTACAAAGTCTAAGGTGTTTCCAATATTGTCTTTTTGTACAAATTGTTGTAAAACATTCTGTTTATTGTCCATTTTGAAGCCAAAAGTATCTTGAATTACTAGAAGTAATTCATTCATTTTTTCTTCAGCTTTGACAAAAAAGTCTGAATCCGAATCTAAAATTTCCTGAGATGAAATATGTATTAATTCTACACCTATTTTTACTCCAGCTGAAATTAATAAAACAACCACTAGGATACTGATAGGTTTTGGAATATTCTTTTTGGCTAACCAACGCATAATAGGTAGGAATAGCAAAGCTATAAACATTGAAAACACTAAAGGAATAAATATAAACGAAAGTATTTTTAATAAATAAAATACTAAAGGAACAACTATAACTAGCAATAATAGGTTTGTGGTTCTTAACTTGTCCATAAGGCGATTACTTAATAAAAATAAATTGGAAATAAATATTTAGAACGGCACATCGTTATCTTCCTCTGGTGCTCCAAAAGCATCATTAGGAGTTGGGAAATTTGATGTTTTAAACGCATCGTCGTTAGCCGCAGCATTCATTTTAGAATGGAATTCCTGTCCAAACGGTGTATCAAAATCATCCAGATTATCAAATTTACCTAAATGTCCAACAAACTTCAATCGGATATTTTCTAAACCACCATTTCTGTGTTTCGCAATAATAAACTCTGCCTGTCCTTCGGTTGGCGATCTTTCATCGTCGTCCCATTCATCAATTTTATAATATTCTGGTCTATAAATAAAAGATACAATATCTGCATCCTGTTCAATAGCTCCAGACTCACGTAAATCTGATAGTAGTGGTCTTTTACTACCACCACGGGTTTCTACAGCACGCGATAATTGCGATAAGGCAATTACTGGAATACTTAATTCTTTAGCCAGGGCTTTTAAGTTTCTAGAAATTGTAGATATTTCCTGCTCTCTGTTTCCTCCACCTTTCTGACTTCCTCCAGCCGTCATTAATTGCAAATAATCTACAACAATTAATTTAATACCATGTTGAGAAGCCAGACGTCTCGCCTTTGCTCTTAAATCAAAAATAGAAAGTGATGGGGTATCGTCAATAAATAGAGGTGCTTTTTCTAGGCTTTTTACTTTGACATTTAATTGCTCCCATTCGTGTTTTTCTAATTTCCCTGTTCTAAGTTTTTCTGAAGACAGGCCTGTTTCACTAGAAATTAAACGCATAATTAATTGTACAGAAGCCATCTCTAAGGAGAAGAATGCCACAGGTATATTTTGTGTTACCGCTATATTTCTTGCCATAGAAAGCGTTAAAGCCGTCTTACCCATACCTGGACGAGCGGCTACAATTATTAAATCGCTTTCCTGCCATCCAGACGTTAACTTGTCTAATTTTGTAAAGCCTGAAGGAATACCACTTAAACCTTCCTTATTGGAAATTTCTTCAATTTTCTTTTTAGCTTGAATTACCAACTCTTGGGCTGTTTCACTGGATTTCTTAATATTTCCTTGAGTAACCTCGTATAATTTCGATTCAGCGCGATCTAGCAAATCAAAAACATCTTGGGTTTCATCGTAAGAGTCTTCTATTATTTCGCTAGAAATTTTAATCAAACTACGTTGGATGAATTTTTGAAGAATAATACGCGCATGAAACTCAATATGGGCAGAAGATGACACTTTTTGAGTTAAAGAAATAAGGTAGAAATCGCCACCCACCATATCCAGCTTTAAATTCTTTTTTAATTGACTAGAAACGGTTAATAAGTCTACTGGCTCACTATTTTCAAACAACTGAAAAATAGCATCAAAGATATGCTGATGCGCTTCTTTATAGAATGCTTCCGGGCTTAAAATATCGATTACTTCATCGACACCTTTTTTATCAATCATCATTGCTCCAAGCACAACCTCTTCTAAATCAACGGCTTGAGGTGGTATTTTCCCGCGTTCTAGATTAATAAGAGTGCTTTTATCTACTGGATATCCTTTTATTTGATTTGGTTGCTTCATGTTTACGAAAGTAGCTAAATTGAACAGATTAATGATGTGAAAATTGGTTTTGATTGTCCACCATAAGTTAACAATTTAACTGTTAATAACTTAAATATATTGTTGATAAGCATAAAAAAATCTGAAATAAGACATTTCAGATTTATGTTTTATAGGTTTTAAAAGTCTTAACCTTTATAAACTCCCATTCCCATATATTTTTCCATGCGATTATTTACTAAATCTTTTGGTGATAAGTTTTTCAGCTCTTCAAAAGTTTTCACAATGGCATTTTTTACCGCCAAATATGTTTTCTCTCTATCGCTATGTGCACCACCAAGCGGTTCTTTTATAATTTCGTCTACAATGCCTTGTTTCTTCATGTCTTTTGCAGTTAGTTTTAAGGCATCTGCAGCTTGTTCTTTATACTCCCAGCTTCTCCATAAAATAGAAGAACAAGATTCCGGAGAGATCACAGAGTACCAGGTATTTTCTAACATCATTACCTTATCTCCTACTCCAATCCCTAAAGCTCCACCAGAAGCACCTTCTCCAATAACTATGGTAATAATTGGCACTTTTAGTCTGGTCATTTCCAAGATGTTTCTAGCAATAGCTTCACCTTGTCCACGTTCTTCAGCTTCTAAGCCCGGATAAGCTCCTGGCGTATCTAATAGAGTAACTACGGGAATTCCAAACTTTTCGGCAGACTTCATTAAGCGCAAGGCTTTTCTATAACCTTCTGGGTTTGCCATTCCAAAGTTTCTATATTGTCTAGTTTTGGTATTGTAACCTTTTTGTTGTCCAATAAACATATAAGATTGATCTCCAATTTTACCCAGACCACCAATCATGGCTTTATCATCTTTAAATCCTCTATCTCCATGCAGTTCCACAAAGCTGTCTCCACACAAGGCATGAATATAATCTGAGGTGTATGGGCGACTTGGGTGACGAGACATCTGTACACGTTGCCAAGGAGTTAAATTCTTATATATTTCTTTTTTAGTGGCAATTAGCTTATTTTCTATTTGCTTACAGGTTTCAGAAACATCTACTTCACTTTCCGTACCTATAATCTCACACTTTTGCAATTGCTCTTCAAGTTCTTTTATAGGGAGTTCAAAATCTAAATATTCCATGGGAAATTATAGTTTGTTTTAATTAGCGTACAAAATTACATATTTTATTTTGTTTTAATTTTAGAATTAAAACTAAATACTCGGTAAATTTAGTCAAAAGGATTTAAATAGTTGTATCTCCTTAACTTTAAAAATATTACTGGGAGTTCTTTTGAAGTAATTTTCTAGATTTTCTCTTTTTTTGATTTTCTAAAACCCCATTTAGCATTACTACACTAATAATAATTGCTGCTCCTATATAAAAAGACGTACTCATAATTTCATTTTCTGGAAAGAATATTAACGCCAAAATAATACCGTATATAGGTTCAAGATTAAAAGTTAATACCACCGTATATGGGCTAATATGTCTCATAACATACACCGAAGCGATAAAGGCATATGCCGTACAAACAGAGGCCAGAATAAATAGATAACCAAAATCTGAGAGACTTAATACAAAGAATTCTTTAGAAAAACCATTACCAAAAAGCAGCATAAACAGACTAATAAAAAGCACGCCACTTATAAACTCGTAAACAGAAATAACAGTTGCTGTATGTTTTTCTAGGAACTTTCCATTTAAAACGGCGAAGGTGGAAGATAGAAAAGCTGAAATAATTCCAAGGATAATACCATTTAAGTATTTGAACTCACTATTAGTTATAATAACCACTCCGACAATAATAAGCAATCCAAAAATAATTTCGTACCATATTATTTTTCGTTTATAAATAATAGGTTCTATTAGAGATGCAAAAAATGCACCCGTAGAAAACATGGCTAAGGTGATAGAAATATTTGAAACTTTTATAGACTCAAAAAAGGTAATCCAATGTAAAGCGATAACAATTCCAGCAAATGCTAGTTTTGCCACAGACTTTAATGGAATTTTAATATTGATCTTAGCAACAGCAACAAAGCCAAGCATTAAAATAGTTGCCATTAGCATTCTATACCACACCAGTGGCACGGCGTCAATACTAATTAATTCTCCTAAAACGGCTGTAAATCCTGCTATAAATACCAGAAGATGTAAGTGCAGGTAGTTTTTTAATTTATCGTTTTGCATTATAAAGAAGGTAGGCTGCTAGCACCCCAAAAATAATATTAGGAAACCAAACTGCCACTAGAGGAGAGAAGTCTGATTGTGAGGCCAAAACCCCAAATATTTTATCGAAAAAGACAAAAACCATGGCTATACAAATACCAAAAGCCAGGTTTACTCCCATTCCTCCCCGACGTTTAATAGACGATACCGCTACCGCGATAATAGTTAAAATAAACACAGAAACAGGCAAACTCCATTTTCTATATTTTACCAATTTATAGCGGTTAATATAAGACGAGCCTCTTTTTTCTTCCTTTTCAATAAACTTATTCAACTCGCCATAAGGCAGAGTTTCGGCAATATAAACTACTGGTGTTAAATCTTCTAAATCGAAAGGAAAAATTGTGTCTTTTCGTCGTGCCACTTCGATAATATCTTCTCTTTCTCCTATATAGCGTTTTGTATATTCGGATAAACGATAAGTCGAGTCTTTCTCAATATATTTTATAATATTGGCACTTATTTTATAAGACATTTTATCGTCTACAATATGTTCTAAAGTAAAATCTCTACCAATTTTTTGACGGACATCGAAGCTACTCACATAAATATAATCGTGATCATTAATTTGCCGATAGACGTTTTGATTATCGAGTGCATCATTTTTATTCTTAAGATATTTATAATTAAAATCGTTGAAGCCATTACTTGCATTTGGAGCTAAATACATTCCCAGAACCAGCGCTAATATGGCAACAAAAGTAGCTCCAATCATATAAGGTCTTAAAAACCTTGAAAAGGAAACCCCAGAGCTTAAAAAGGCGATTACTTCTGTATTATTTGCCAATTTTGAAGTAAACCAAATAACCGAAAGGAATAAAAACAGTGGAAATAACAGATGTGCAAAATAAATAGTGAAATCTAAAAAGTAGATTAGCACTTCTCCTAAAGGTACTTCGTTTTCAAGAATTTTACCAATCTTCTCAGCTAAATGAACGGTTATTCCAATAGGGATAAACAACAATAACATGATGAAGAATGTAAACAAATAACGTTTTAATATGTACCAATCAAGTATTTTCATTCGCTATAAACCTTTTTATATAAAAGGAATGTCTCTATTTATTTTTAGTATTTAAGTTACAAAAGACTAATTTCTAAAGATTATAATCTTTTATCCATTTGCTTTACCATCATATCTTTCCAGGTTCTAAAATCTCCCGCTAAGATATGTTTTCTCGCTTCACGAACCAACCACATATAAAACCCTAAATTGTGTATGGTAGCAATTTGTGCACCTAGCCTTTCATTAACGGTAAATAAGTGTCGTAAATAAGCTTTGGTGTAATCTGTATCCACAAAAGTAATTCCCATTTCGTCCACTGGAGAAAAGTCGTCTGCCCATTTCAGGTTTTTAATATTAATGGTTCCATGTGCTGTAAAAAGCATCCCGTTTCTCGCATTTCTAGTTGGCATCACACAGTCAAACATATCTACCCCTAATGCAATATTTTCCAAAATATTAATTGGAGTTCCAACGCCCATTAAATAGCGTGGTTTATCTTCGGGTAAAATACTAGTTACCACTTCTGTCATGGCATACATTTCTTCTGCTGGTTCCCCTACAGATAAGCCACCAATAGCATTTCCTTCTGCTCCTGTATTTGCTATATATTCAGCAGACTGTTTTCTTAAATCCTTATACGTACTTCCTTGAACTATTGGAAAAAATGTCTGACTATAGTCGTATTTAAACGGTGTTTTCTCTAAATGGTTAATACATCTATCCAACCATCTATGCGTCATGTGCATAGAGCGTTTGGCGTAATGGTAGTCGCAAGGATACGGTGTACACTCATCGAAAGCCATGATGATATCGGCACCAATGGTTCTTTGAATATCCATAACATTCTCTGGAGTAAAGAAGTGGTAACTACCGTCTATATGCGATTTAAACTTAACCCCTTCTTCTTTTATTTTCCTATTTGCAGAAAGTGAATAGACTTGATACCCACCAGAATCCGTAAGAATGTTTCTATCCCAATTCATAAATTTATGTAATCCACCAGCTTTTTCAAGAATTTTTGTCTGAGGTCTTAAATATAAATGATAGGTATTTCCTAGAATTATATCTGGGTTTATATCGTTCTTTAATTCGCGTTGATGCACTCCTTTAACGGAAGCTACCGTCCCAACCGGCATAAAAATAGGGGTTTCAATTTTACCGTGATCGGTTGTAATCTCTCCTGCTCTAGCACTAGATTGTGCATCTTTTCCTTTTAATTTGAATATCATGTTCTTATTTCATCAAGTGGCAAATATAAATAACATAAGCCTATAGATTCTTAAACATTTAATAAATTTAAATGCTTTTTCTAAAAGAAATTAAAAACTGTTTCCTGTTACAAACACTCCTTTACTATCAATTTTTGAGTTTTATTTATTATAGTTAGATTTTGCAACAGCTATTTTTAAAAAAAATTAAAGTGCTTCGGCGCTAATCAGCATTCATTTTTAAGTTCAATTTTAAGCTCATTTATCGTAATTGTTAGCAACTGCACATAATTGGTTAATAAGTGCGACAAATCTCTTTTTGATTACGCGTATTAAAACTTTATTTTTGCAAGTACATAATTAACTATTTACACATGCCAAACACACAAGAATTAAAAGATTTAACAACACAAGTACGTAGAGACATTTTACGTATGGTACACAAAGTAAATTCAGGTCATCCTGGAGGTTCCTTAGGTTGTGCTGAGTTTTTTGTAGCACTTTACCAAGACATCATGGATAGAAAGGAAGATTTTGAAATGGATGGTATTGGAGAGGATTTATTCTTCTTATCCAACGGTCATATTTCTCCCGTTTATTACAGTGTTTTAGCCAGGTCTGGATTTTTTCCTGTAGACGAATTAAACACATTTCGTTTAATTAACTCTCGCTTACAAGGACATCCAACTACACATGACCATTTACCTGGAGTTAGAATTGCTTCTGGCTCTTTAGGGCAAGGTATGTCTGTAGCATTAGGTGCTGCACAAACTAAAAAGCTAAATAACGATTCTCATTTAGTTTATAGTTTACACGGCGATGGCGAGTTACAAGAAGGCCAAAACTGGGAAGCCATTATGTATGCTGCAGGAAACAATGTAGATAATATTATTTCGACTATTGATTTAAATGGACAGCAGATTGATGGTTCTACAGACGATGTTTTACCAATGGGAAACATAAAAGCTAAATTTGAAGCTTTTGGTTGGACTGTTGTTGAAATTAATGAAGGTAATAATATAGAAGCTATTTTAAAAGGAATGGCTGAGGCTAAATCTAAAACAGGGCAAGGAAAACCAGTTTGTGTTTTGTTAAAAACTGTTATGGGGAATGGTGTCGATTTTATGATGCATACACATGCTTGGCATGGAAAAGCTCCTAACGACGACCAGTTAGCAGAAGGACTTAGACAGAATCCGGAAACTTTAGGAGATTACTAAAACAGTGCGCAATAGCAGGATTCAGTTTTATAGTAAAAAATGATTAATAATTAAAAGTCACCCACTTTTGTGGGCATACATATGAAAACATATACTAATACAGGAAGTAAAGATACACGCTCAGGATTTGGAGCCGGATTAACTGAACTTGGAAAAACCAACGAAAATGTGGTTGCTCTTTGTGCCGATTTAATTGGGTCTTTAAAAATGGACGATTTTAAAGCCAATCATCCAGAGCGATTTTTTCAAGTAGGAATTGCCGAAGCTAATATGATTAGTTTAGCAGCTGGAATGACCATTGGAGGCAAAATTCCTTTCACTGGAACGTTTGCAAACTTTTCTACGGGTCGTGTTTACGACCAAATCCGTCAGAGTGTCGCTTATTCAGATAAAAACGTGAAAATTTGTGCATCTCATGCCGGTTTAACTTTAGGAGAGGATGGTGCTACTCACCAGATTCTTGAAGACATAGGTTTAATGAAAATGTTACCAGGAATGACCGTGATTAATCCTTGTGATTATAACCAAACTAAAGCAGCAACCATAGCCATTGCAGAGCACGAAGGTCCTGTTTATTTAAGATTTGGAAGACCAAAAGTAGCCAACTTTACACCTGAAGACCAGAAGTTTGAAATTGGAAAGGCTTTACATTTGGTTGATGGCACAGATGTTACTATTGTGGCAACTGGACATTTAGTTTGGGAAGCGCTTGAAGCTGCAAAAGCTTTAAATGAAAAAGGTATTTCTGCCGAAGTCATTAATATCCACACCATAAAACCCTTAGATGACGAGGCCATTATAAAATCTGTTACAAAAACAGGTTGTATTGTTACAGCTGAAGAACACAACTTTCTTGGAGGTTTAGGAGAAAGCGTCGCTCGAGTTTTAGCTACCAATAAGCCAACGCCTCAAGAATTTGTAGCAACAAATGACACCTTTGGCGAATCTGGAACCCCGGCACAGCTTATGGAAAAATACGGATTAAACAGTCATGCCATAGTAAAAGCTGCCGAAGCTGTTATAAAAAGAAAATAATAACGAAATTGTTTCGTTTTACTATTTAACCCTAATAATGAAACTCATGAAAAAAGCACTTTTTATAAGCTTAGTATGTCTTTTGTTTACTACTTATTCTCAAGCCCAGAACAAGACTGGCTTTGGATTTAAAGGTGGTGTCAATTACAATGCTAATGGAGATTATTTTGAATCTGTAAGTAGTAATGCCGAACATCCGGATAGAAATATAGGCTATCACTTTGGCGTATTTGCAAAGTTTGGAGGCAAGATTTATATTAAACCTGAACTTGTTTATACAAATACTAAAAGCGATTATAGTACTGGTACTTTTCAGATGCAGAAATTGGATGCCCCTATTTTGGCAGGTCTAAGATTCTTTCATATGTTTAATGTATTTGCAGGTCCATCGTTTCAGTATATTTTAGACAGCGAATTTGATGGCATTAATATTAGCAATGTTAAAAACGACTTTACGGTTGGATTAAATTTTGGTGTTGGTGTTAGCTTTAAAAGCATTGGTATCGATTTAAGATACGAAAGAGGTTTTAGCGACAATGAAGCCAGTTTTATTAATAATAATGTTACTCCTGTTACAGAAAGTAGGATTGACACCAGACCCGACCAACTTATTTTAAGTTTATCGTTTATATTATAAAGCTCATTTATACAGACAAAAAAAGCCACTTAAATTGTTTTAAGTGGCTTTTTTTATCTCTTTATTATTGGATTACTCTGGATAGGTATTATCTAGATAATCTGGAATTCCATTCCCATTAGAATCTGTAAAAATGACTGTATTTAAAGTAAATGTCCCATCATTATTATCTACAATATTATATAGGATCTCATCTGGAGCTGCATTTTCATTATAGTAAGTTTCAGCAGACTCGTAAGTAATAAACGGCTCCATACTCTCATTTTCAGTATAAGCTGTTCTTTCTATTTCGTCTTTTGTTAAAACGCCATCACCATCGTCGTCCACATCTACAAAGTCTGGAATACCATCACCATCGGAATCGTCATCAAAATTATCTCCATTCCCATTTATATCTTCCAAATAAGAAAATACTCCATCCATATCGTGGTCGAAAAGCACTCTTTTTTCTGCTCTAAATGTAAAATACAAATTAGAATAGGCTGGTATATTTGTTTGCGTTTGCGCAAAATAGCCTAAGCCAGAAGGGATAAAAACAGCACCAATTCCGTGATTGTGATTTGTTACTGTTCCATCCGTATTTTCAGTAAAAGCTTCTCTTGCTTTAAACTCAATAAGGCCTTCTCTAAACCCATCAACTACCCCTAGGTAATTACCTACAGAGGTTAAATGAAATGGCACAGCAGAAACGGTACTATCAAATAAGGTTCCATCGTTTAAAAACCCATTATAACTAGCAAACACCTGATCTATAGGGTGTATCACTCCTCCTTGACCTTCTCTAACAACCAAATAATATAATTTACAATCATTTCCTTCAATATCCTTAACTATCTTACTAGTTACTTGCTCTATTAAAGGTGTTTTATTGCTATTATCACCTGCAATTGTATCTATAACTATTTCAAAGTTGTCGTTAGGAGTAACTGTATACGGCGTCGTACTTAAAACGCTATACTCTGGATTTTGTTCAAATTCTTCATAGTTATAAAAGTGCGTGGCTAAATACTCTTCAATTTTAAGAATATCTTCCGCATAAACTTCTTGTCTGTCTCTTGGAGGAACTACGTATGGTGCATCGTTATCATCGTCTTTTTCACAAGACAAAACAACCAAACCAAAACACAATATTGTTGTGGCTAAATTTCTAAATTTCATTATTGCTTCTTTTTTGAGGTGCAAGATACAATTTATTAATAATTTTGCACAAGAACATTAACGTTGATTTTAGATAAAAGTTATGCGAATTGATAAGTATTTATGGTGCGTAAGATACTATAAGACAAGAAGTATTGCTACTGCAGCATGCAAAAAGGGGCATGTTCGGGTAAATGGTGAAGTTGCAAAACCTAGTAGAAATGTTTATCCTACAGATGAGCTACAAGTTAGAAAAGACCAAATAAACCATACTCTAACTATAAGCGATTTACCTCCAAACAGAGTTGGTGCCAAGTTAGTTGACATCTATAGAGTAAATACAACCCCTAAGGAAGCTTTTGAAGCACAAGATCTTTTAAAGTACTCTAAAGATTACTACAGAAAAAAAGGCACTGGGAGACCCACTAAAAAAGACCGAAGAGATATTGAGGACTATAAAGATGAAAATGAATAGTAAAAATGTGTTCAGTTTTAAATTTGTATTTATCTTTGGCTAAGCAAACAAATTCTTATTAGGCATGGCTTTAACTAAAAATGTAATTCTTGATCACGATGAAATCAATCATAAGATTAAGCGAATAGCTTATCAGATTTACGAAAGTAATGTGAATGAAAAAGAGGTTGTTTTAGCAGGGATTGATAGTAACGGATATATTCTTGCTAAAAAACTTAAAACAGTTTTAAGTAAGATCTCTCCCATAGAGCCTGTTCTTTGTAAAGTTAGCATTAACAAAAAGAACCCCAGGGAAGCTATTCTTACATCTATTAAAGCTGAAGATTACCAAAATAAATCGGTTGTTTTAATCGACGATGTTCTCAATTCTGGTACCACCTTAATCTATGGTGTTAAGCATTTTCTAGAAGTTCCGCTTAAACAATTTAAAACGGCTGTACTGGTTAATAGAAACCATAAGAAGTATCCGGTGAAGGCAGATTTTAAAGGGATCTCTTTATCTACATCTTTAAACGAGCATGTAGATGTTATTATAGACGGAAACGTATTTAAGGCTTATTTAAAATAGTTTAGAAATAATATCTTCCACCACTTCTTCTTTAGGTTTATTGGCCTCTATTTTAAAGTTAGCCTGATTGTAAAAGGATAAGCGCTCAAATATATGTTTACCTACAAACTCTAACATATCTTCTTCGTTAGACACATAATTAACTAAAGGGCGGTTCTCCTTATCAGCCATTAATCTTTTTGCTAATTCACTTACGGGAACGTTTAAAAAGAATGACTTTGCGTTCTTATCTTCCAGAATTACTTTTAAGTTATTTGAAAAACAAGGGGTACCACCACCAAGAGATAAAACCATCTTATTTTTTGAAGATAAGACTTCTTTTAAATAGTTGTTTTCAATTTTTCTAAAGACTATTTCTCCTTTTTCAGAAAAAATTTCTGAGATGGGCATCTTCTCATTTTCTTCAATAAAATCATCTAGATCCAGGAATTCGAAATCCAAAACTCTGGCTAATTCTCTGCCTATTAACGACTTTCCTGATGCCATATATCCTATTAAAATAATTCTCATAACTTAAGTCTAATTATAATTTATTGCGTTTACAAAGTAACAATATAAAAAAACAAAAATAATTTTTAAAAAGGTTTGGAATACTGATAAAACGTTCTATATTTGCACCCTCAATAAAGAGACACACAATGACCTGGTAGCTCAGTTGGTAGAGCATCTCCCTTTTAAGGAGAGGGTCCTGGGTTCGAGCCCCAGCCCGGTCACTAAGAAAAGTTAAGCAAATCTGCTTAACTTTTTTTATTTTTGCTCAGAAAAGCTCTAATAAATACGTTCTTATTTTCTTTTTAGCCTTTTTAACAAAAGGATAAAGGGTTTAAAACATCAAGCTTAAAACGGAGAGATCTTTTAGAAGCTTTAAAAAACAACATGCGCACGTGGCGGAATTGGTAGACGCGCCAGCTTGAGGGGTTGGTGGACATTAGTCCGTGGAAGTTCGAGTCTTCTCGTGCGCACTTTTAATTATTTAAGAAGGAAATTTATTCGATTTCTTGCTTTCTGAGTATTCTATTTAGCTGTGTCTGTTTTATCTAGAACTATTTCTCAAATTTTATCAATTAGTTCTGTTTTTGTATTGATAATTTGTTTTATATTTGCACCCTCGTTAGAGAGAAACATTTAATGACCTGGTAGCTCAGTTGGTAGAGCATCTCCCTTTTAAGGAGAGGGTCCTGGGTTCGAGCCCCAGCCCGGTCACGAAAAAGGTTAAGCAAATTTGCTTAACCTTTTTTTATTTTTATACTTTCTGAATACGCAGGTAGCGAAATTAATGGATATGCCAACTTGAGAGATTCTATTATCGGGGTCCAACGGTTTGTTTCTTTGGCTCAAAACAGCCAAGCTAATATATGCAGTACGTCTTATTGTTTACCTTTTTTATTTATTTTGAATTATACATGGCTTCTGGTTCTGGTATGCATGAAGTCCTCCGTGGCTACCTAATGTCGTGAGAGGTACGTAGTGTTCAGGAGCTATCTACGGCTGGTTCATGGCCATACCATTAGGGTAATACGCTATATATACGCTATACATACGCTATACCTATTAACTACATTGCTAGTTAGCAGCACCTTAGCATATTGAATGTTTTTAGTAGAAATAGGACAACTTATCATCATTTATGGGGACTTAAAGGCTTACGGTCGGTAAATTAAGCTGCTGATTTATGTAAGTTGTATTTAATTTATTATTCGGGATAGTGATCTTGTTTTGTTATAAAAGGTCGAGGTGTGATTTTTTAAACAAGCTTAGAGGTCAATCCTGTCCTTAATATTTAATTTATTCATTTTTTTACTCATCATCGTTTGTATTTTATGATTGGTGTTCGTGAATATGTGAAATGTTCATTTTTTTTACTCACATCGTTTCTATTTTATGATTGGGTTCGTGAATCTGCGATTTCATTGATGAAAAAAGACGAACCAAACCCGCCTGCCGGTCGGGCAGGCCCACCGGGTAGTCGGGCAGGCAGCCTAAAATTTTACGGGATCTTCACTTCAAATTTTACGATAAAATTTCGATAGGCCAGTGGCAAGTTCAAGAGATTTTGGCATTGGGGGTTTGTTCTTTTAATTCTAAGGGGGTTCTTTTTTTTGCTTGGTTGCTTGACAACTCAAACCCTCCGTCTAGCCTGCCTTATGTCAGGCTAGCCACCTCCCTATATTGTCCCGATAGTTCTCCGGGAGAGAATTTTCGTGACTTCAAACCCTCCGTCTCATCCTCCTGAAGTCGGATGAGCCACCTCCCTTCATCTGAAGGGAGGAGCCCATTTTGGAGGGAAACATATAAAAAATGGAAGGTATTAGAACAGGCTTTTAATAATCTGCTCTTCTGAAATTCTTTTGGCTTCGGGTTTATAGTTTTTTATTGTATATACAATTGAGAGAGTTGCTGTGTGGGTTATTTGGATTGTCTTATTAAATACGTTCATTTTTTTACTCACATCGTTTCTATTTTATGATTGGTGTTCGTGAATCTGCGATTTCATTGATAAAAAAAACGAACCAAACCCGCCTGTTTGTCGGGCAGGCCCGCCGGGTAGTCGGGCAGGCCCGCCTGAAGAACATGGTCGGGCAGGCAGCCTAAAATTTTACGGGATCTTCACTTCAAATTTTACGATAAAATTTCGATAGGCCGGTGGTAAGTTCAAGAGAATTTAGGATTGGGGGTTTGTTCTTTTAATTCTAATGGAGTGTTTTTTATGCTTGGTTACTTGACAATTCAAACCCTCCGTCTAGCCTTCCTTATGTCAGGCTAGCCACCTCCCTTCATCTGAAGGGAGGAGCTGATTTTGGAGATGCTTTGGCTATGCTTAGCGTGACAATAGACCTTAATTCTATTAATTCTAATGAAATGTGGAGATGCTTCGACTACGCTCAGCATGACAGAAGGCCTTTTCATTCTATTAATTCTAATGGGGTGTTTTTTATGCTTGGTTACTTGACAATTCAAACCCTCCGTCTAGCCATTTTTATGTCAGGTTTGCCACCTCCCTATAATGTCCCGATAGTTCTCCGGGAGAGAGTTTTCGTGACTTCAAACCCTCCGTCTCATCCTCCTGAAGTCAGATGAGCCACCTCCCTTCATCTGAAGGGAGGAGCTGATTTTGGAGATGCTTTGGCTATGCTTAGCGTGATAGATGGGGGTTTTATTCTTTTATTTATTAAATATAACTTTGTAAATCTAAAGGTCGGCAGACAGGGGTCGCAGTTGCTGCGCTAGGCCATCCTCCTGCATCCCACGCTTCGAATTTAACTTTGTTTTACGACGAAAATGGAAAGTAGGCCAGTGGCAAGTTCAAGAGATTTTGGGATTGGGGGTTTGTTCTTTTAATTCTAAGGGGGTTCTTTTTTTTGCTTGGTTGCTTGACAATTCAAACCCTCCGTCTAGCCTTCCTTATGTCAGACTAGCCACCTCCCTATATTGTCCCGATAGTTCTCCGGGAGAGAGTTTTCGTGACTTCAAACCCTCCGTCTCATCCTCCTGAAGTCGGATGAGCCACCTCCCTTCATCTGAAGGGAGGAGCCGATTTAGGAAATGCTTTGACTATGCTTAGCATGACAATAGACCTTAATTCTATTAATTCTAATGAAGTGTGGAGATGCTTCGCCTACGCTCAGCATGACAGAAGGCCTTTTCATTCTATTAATGCTAATGGGGTGTTTTTTTTTGCTTGGTCGCTTGACAATTCAAACCCTCCGTCTAGCCTTCCTTACGTCAGGCTAGCCACCTCCCTTCATCTGAAGGGAGGAGCTGATTTTTGGAGGGAAACATATAAAAATGGAAGGTATTAGAACAGGCTTTTAATGATCTGCTCGTCTGAAATACCTTCGGTTTCGGGTTTATAGTTTTTTATTGTATATACAATTGAGAGAGTTGCTGTGTGGGTTATTTGGATTTCACTATTATATATGTTCATTTTTTTTACTCACATCGTTTCTATTTTATGGTTGGTGTTCGTGAATCTGCGATTTCATTGATAAAAAAAACGAACCAAACCCGCCTGTTTGTCAGGCAGGCCCGCCTGAAGGACATGGTCGGGCAGGAAAATCTAGGCTGATTTCAATTTTCTTGAAAACTACGTCAAATTCCTATCATGCGGATGGCAATCGCTGCGCTAGGCCATCCTCCTTCATCCCACGCTTCGAATTTGACTTTGTTTTACGACGAAAATGGAAAGTAGGCCGTGGAACATTCATTTAGATTTGAGCTGGGTTTTAGTCTTAGCGTTCTAGGGAAGTCCCCTTATATTCCTCTTTTATCAAGGCTGCTATTTCCTCTTGAATGGCTTTACTATTCCAATTAGCTGCCCCTGTTTTGTCGATAACCAGATTGCCGTTTTTATCTATTAAATAGGTTTGTGGAATAGCTCCCACTTCAAAGGCTTTTGGAGGTGCCGTTTTTGGGGTATGGGATTTAAAAGTATAGTTGTGTTTATTTAAAAAACTGGAAGTGGTTTGTTGCGATTCGTTGGATACAAAGAGAAATACCACATCTTCTTTATACGTGGTGTACAGTTTCTCTAAACTTGGCATTTCTGCAATACAAGGAGGGCACCAAGTCGCCCAAAAGTTTATAAGCACCACTTTGCCTTTAGCCTCATTAAAATTATAGCTTTCGCCAGCATTGTTTGTTAAGACCCAGTTATAGTCTGATAACTGGACTCTATTTTCCGTTTTTACTACAGAAGGACCAAACAAGGCTAAACCTTTGTTTAAAAATACTTGAATTGGGGTTCTAGTCTGTGGGAAAATTAAAAGCGCAATAAAGACGACAAACACCATATTACTGATTCTAAATTTAGGTTTTTTCATTACTTATACATGTTGTTTGTTAGTATTTTTAGATGTCTACTTACGAGACTGCAAAATAAGAAAAGAAAGTGGAAGACTTGTGTTTTATGGGGGTGTTTCTGTTGGTGGTTATCGGTTATCTGTTGTCTGTTGTCTGTTGTCTGTTGTTGGTTATCGGTTATCTGTTATCGGTTATCTGTTGTCTGTTGTTGGTTATCTGTTGTCTGTTGTCTGTTGTCGGTTATCCCCGCCTGAAGAACTTAGTTGGGCAGGCCCGCCTGAATAACGTGGTCGGGCAAGTGTTGTTGGTTGTTTCGGAAGAGGCAACTATTAGGTTTGGGGTTTTGAGGGGGGAGATTCTTCGCTGTGCTCAGAATGACAAGGCTGGGCTCAGAATGACAAGGCCGTGTTTAGAATGACATGTCCTTATGGGGTTTTGGCTTATTATGATGATTGTCACTCCGATGAATGGAGGAATCTCCTAATTTCAGTTAACAAAGTTAAGCATTGAGGTTCTTCAGTCGTGCCTCCTTCAGAATGACAGGGCCGTGTTTAGAATGACATGTCCTTATGGGGATTTGGCTTATCATGACGATTTTCATTCCGATGAATGGAGAAATCTCTTAATTTCAGTTAACAAAGTTAAGCATTGAGGTTCTTCAGTCGTACCTCCTTCAGAATGACAAGGCCGTGTTTAGAATGACATGTTCTTATGGGGATTTGGCTTATTATGACGATTGTCATTCCGATGAATGGAGGAGTCTCTTAATTTCAGTTAACAAAGTTAAGCTTTGAGATTCTTCAGTCGTGCCTCCTTCAGAATGACAAGGCTGTGTTTAGAATGACATGTCCTTATGGGGATTTGGCTTATTATGACGATTGTCACTCCGATGAATGGAGGAGTCTCTTAATTGCAGTTAACAAAGTTAAGTATTGAGATTCTTCAGTCGTGCCTCCTTCAGAATGACAAGGCTGTGTTTAGAGCGACATCTCCTTATGGGGATTTGGCTTATTATGACGATTGTCATTCCGATGAATGGAGGAGTCTCTTAATTGCAGTTAACAAAGTTAAGTATTGAGATTCTTCAGTCGTGCCTCCTTCAGAATGACAAGACTTAGAATGAACTGTGTTAAGAATGACATTATATAAAGAAAAAAAAAGACACCTTATTCTATACGACGAAGTCTCTTTAAAATGCAGACATCCTATATATTAAACAAAAGGAATTATATAAATCTTATGAATTATAAGTTTAATTTTAGGTCTCTTATGCTTTCATATTAACGGTCCTCGTTATAGCCATAGCCGTAGCCATAATTATAACCATAACCTCTATGTTTACTTACTCCTACACTATTTACTACATAAGCCATGTTTTTTAGTTTTCCTGATTCACTTAGATCTTTAGAGAATTCTAATAAACTTTTTTCTGTATAATTAGCTTTAACGATATACACATTAATATCAGATAAATGAGAAATTAGCATGGTATCGGTTACCAGAATGGTTGGAGAGGTATCTACTACAATATAATCATAATATTCTCTAGCCTCTTCAATTAAGGTATCGAATCTTCCATTTGTAAGCAAGTGTGCTGGGTTTGGAGGAATAGCTCCCGATAAAAGAACATCGTGGGTGCTGTGGTTTTTAAAGCCTGTGATTAGTATATCTTTCCAATCTAGACTTGTGTCATGCAAGTAATTTGACAAGCCCTTTGAGTTTTTATCTCTATTGGAATATCTATGTATTTGCGGATTTCTTAAATCGGCTCCAATTAATAAGACTTTTTTATTTAAGCTAGAGAGCGCTAAGGACAAATTAACACTTACATAGGTTTTTCCTTCCCCTTTTATGGTAGAAGTACAAAAGATGACATGTCCTTTTTGCTTATCCTCTTTTATAGGTAAAACGTATTTCACATTGGCACTTAGAATTCTAAAAGATTCTGCCAATACCGAACGATCGTTAGGGTTTTCGAAAATAAGATTATCTTTCCCTTTCACTTCAGGGATTTGACCTATAATAGATATATTCTTCGCTACTTTTTCTATGTCTTTTTTATCGTGCACTTTGGTATCTAGCAAAAAGAACAGGTAGAAAAGTCCGAAAGGTATAAGCAAGCCCCCTAAAAGTGCAGCTGGATATACAATTTTGGGTTTTGGTGAAATTGGGTAGGCTCCAGATAAGGCATACTCTACCACCTTTATAGAAGGTTCTGTAATAGCTAAATTAATAGCTGCTTCTTCTCTTTTTTGTAAGAGTAATAGATACAGACTTTCTTTAATTTTCTGTTGTCTATCTATAGCTCTCAGGAGTTTTTCTTTTTCAGGAATTCGACTTACTTCTCCACGAAACACTGAATTACGAGCATCTAATTGTTTTCGGGACAGTTCTAATTGTTGGCTATACGTCTCCAGGGATCTATTGATGTTACGTTTTAAACCGGATAGAGTACCTATAAGCTGCTGAACCATTGGATTATTAACCCCACCACTGGATTCGTATTTTTGATATTCTAAAACGGTGGTGTTGTATTGGTTAATCAGTTCGTTTACCCCTCCATTCTCAATACCTACATTGGCAGGAATAAGGCCAAAGTCGTCTTTGTCTGCATTTAAAGATTCTTTTACCAGTTCTGCCAGAGCCACCTGGTTTTCTATTTTAAAGAGTTCTTCTTCGGAGCGGGTTCTTTTTTCTAAACCCAGCTCTGCATCATTTGGTAAAAACACCAAGTTGTTGTCTTGTTTAAACTCTTTTTTATTGATTTCAATAGAGTCCAATTCTTCGGCTAAAAACACAAAACGTTTATCAATAAAATCAATGGTGTTTTTAGATACTTTTTGACGGTCGTTAATCCCATCTTCATTAAATACACTCACCAAGGTATTTAAGACACGTTCAGACCATACTGTACTTTCTGAGTTTATAACTAGTTCGAGTAAATCGCTCACTTTTCCAATAGGCTCCGTCTTTACTCTAGATTTCAATTGTAAAGTAGCCGCTTTCAATGGCACTAAGTTTACAATAAACTTTCTTCCTTTTAGAATGGCTACATCTGATGAATTATTTAGTTTTATATCGAAAGGCAGGTTATGTATCTTAGTATAAGAATCATGACCTTTAAATACATACTCTTCCTCGGTTTTAATATTTCTAATTTCGAAATCCGCCTGATTTACAAAAATTTCATATTGATCACTAGAAGTAATACTATCTACTTGTATGTGCTGGTCAAATTGAAACGGTAATTCAACTAATTGAGCGTTTAGAATCTGACCTTCCTCTTGAAACCTCGTATTTAACTTTAGCTCTCGTACAACCTGTTCAACAATTCGATAGGAGGTTAGGATTTCCATTTCATTCTCCAAATTGATGTTGGAGCGTTTAAAGATGAACGCTGAGGTTGGAAGTTCCAGACCGTCCGATTCATCTAAAACTTTAATTTTTGTGCTTGTCTGATAAATTCTCGGAGCATATCTTAGATATATATAAGCTACAGACATAGTAATGAATACTGACAGTAAAAACCATGGCCAGTACCTGAGATAACGTCTAATTTCCTGTTTGATATCAATAGGCTCTTCATCGGGTTGAAGGAGCTCGTTATTGAGGTGTTCTTGCTTCATGCTTATTTTGTTACCAGAATTACTATACTTAAAATTAAGGAGGATAAACCTAAAATGGTCCCTATATCTCCAATATATCCAGCAGAAGTTACTTTAGGTGGGTTTTGATTTACAACAATCACATCGTTAGGTTTTATATAAGAAAACGGGCTATCTAACCAGTCTGCCGTGGTTAAATCTAAATGAGTTACTTTTCTAATGCCATCCACTTCTCTCATAATTAACACATCGTCTCGCTTTCCTCTGATAGTTAAGTCGCCCGCATAGCCTAAGGCCTGTAAAAGTGAAATGCTTTCTTCCGTAAACTCATAGGTTCCCGGGGCATTTACCTCTCCTAAAATGGTGACTTTGGCATTTAAAATACGAATCGTTACTGTAGGGTCTTTTAAATAGCCTCCATCTGTAAGTTGTTGTTCTAAATAACGCTCCAATTCTGCGGTGGACATATTTTCTACTGAGACCTTCCCTAAAGATGGAAACACAATGGTCTTTTCTTTAGACACCAGATACCCATTCAGTTTCATTAACTCCAATGTGTTCTGATTTAGATCTAAAGGATTTAGTTTATTAAATGGAATGGCCGTTTCCGGAACCAAAGCGCCCACGGTAATTTTTAAGATATCGTTAGGTTGTATCTTAGTTTCCCCATAGGTGAGACTCGCGTTATTATAGGAATCGACATCTTGAAGATAAAATATTTTTTTCTTCGAGACACAGGCATTTAGTGATAATAGCATCACAATCCAAATTAACTTAATCTTCATATAACTTTAATTCCTTAATTAGGCACAAATATAGGTGCTATTGATTCAACTACAAAAGCATTTATAATATTTTAAAGCATGAACTTATCAGCCTTAAACATCTATTTTCCTTATGTTTTTGTTCATAATAATAAAAGGTGAAATGTACAAAAGGCTCCCATAAAATAATAAAGCTATAATTTGTGCATTCAAATTTAAATGAGTTAAATTGAATGCTATACAGACAATTACAAAATTAATACTACAGATTAAGATGGTTGTCATTAAATGACTGTAGCCTACTTTTATGAACCTGTGGTGCAGATGGTTATTATCAGGTTTAAAGGGGCTGGTTTTATGAATTACAATTCTTATAAAGAATATTCTTAAGGTATCAATTAGCGGATAAAACAATAAAGCAAATGCCAAAGCTGGAGATGCTCTGTAGTACTCTGAAGTGTCATCTATCTGAGCCAGATTTATAAAGCTTATGGTAAAGAAGGCTAATAGAAATCCTACAATCATAGAACCTGTATCTCCCATAAATATTTTATTGTTTTTGGAGAAATTTAAACGCAGAAAAGCCAAGAGAGCTCCACAAAGTGCAATAGCAATAGTTGCCAGGCTTAAATCGTTTGAACTTACAAAAATCATAAGGAAAATAGCACTTACGCTCAAAGCCAGAGTACCTGCCAAGCCGTCCACCCCGTCTATGAGGTTATATGCATTAATAATTAATATATATACAAAAAGTGTAAATACAACTGATATCCAGTAAGGCAGCTCATAAACATCTAAAATCCCTGAAAAACCAATAATACGCGTATCCGTAAAAACTATCAAGAAGGTTGTTGCTAACAGTTGCCCAAAGAGTTTTTTTCCTGGAGACAAAACGGTCAGGTCATCTTTTAAGCCTATAAAAAACAAAATGGTCAAGCCTCCCATTACCAAAAGCAGCACTTTGGTATTTAAAAAAGCTCCCACTATAGTCATTACCACAATTAAACTAAAAAAAATACCAATCCCTCCCAAGGTCGGGGTTCTTCTAGAGTGCATGCTTCTACTACCCGGTTCGTCCATTAAATGCTTTTCTTTGGCCACATATAAAATAGTGGGAAACGTACTGTAGGCAATAATAAAAGCCATAACAAATGCAGAAATCAACCATATAACCGGATGGTCTGCAGGATTAAATGCATCTATTAGCGATTTTAACATTTTGGTAAGTTTGTATAAATTAAACGCAAATATCTATCTTTTTTTGGACTAATCATTCAGAAAAGACCTAAGATTCATTTTATGTTATCCTCAAAATTAAAAAGTTAGGATGATTTTAAAATAGCATCAATTATTCGAGGTGCTGTTTTTCCATCCCATAACGGAATGTCCTGACCTGTTTTCCAATGGCCTGCAAATAACTTATCTAAATAAGGTTTTATATTTTCAGGATTGGTACCAACCAATATATTGGTGCCTAAGGTGATGGTTTCTGGACGCTCGGTATTGTCGCGTAAGGTTAAACAGGGCACATTCATAATAGAAGCTTCTTCGGTAATTCCTCCAGAGTCTGTAATAACCGCTTTAGCTCTTTCAACTAAATAATTAAACTCTAAATAGCTAAGAGGTTCAATCATGTGAAGCCTTGGATCGCAGATTAAGCCCTCTAACATTTTAGCTGTTCTAGGATGTACGGGAAAAACTAAAGGTAGGTTTTCTGTGCTTTCAACAATTTGATCTAGCATCTCTTTTAGTTGAGACATTTGGTCCACATTTGCTGGTCTATGCAAGGTTAAAACCATATAATTCTTTTTAGAGAGGTTTAAATCCTTCCAAACTGCTGGGGCCTTAAAATTAGGGCGCTGTTTTAAAAGGGTATCGATCATGACATTCCCCACAAAATGAATACGATGGTCTGGAATGCCAGACTGACGTAAATTATCGTTAGCTAATTCTGAGGTCGTAAAGAACAGATCGGTAATGGCATCTGTAAGCATTCTATTTATTTCCTCCGGCATTGATATATCGCCCGAACGAATTCCTGCTTCTACATGGGCCACTCTAATATTCATTTTCTTAGCCGTAATACTACAGGCCATGGTCGAGTTGACATCGCCTACTACCAAAACCAAATCACAGGGATTTGCCAGCAATTCCTTTTCAAAGCGCAGCATAATATTTGCGGTTTGCTCAGCTTGGGTTCCTCCTCCCGCTTCTAAATTTACATGAGGTTCTGGGATTTCCAATTGCTCAAAAAAGCTTCCTGACATTATTTTGTCGTAGTGCTGTCCGGTATGGACTAAACGATATGCGATATCAGAACCTTTACTTTGTGCATCATGAATGGCATGGATGATGGGCGCTATTTTCATGAAGTTTGGTCTAGCGCCGGCAATAAGAGTTATTTTTCTAATTTTTTTAGTCATTTTAATTTATTTAGGAGTTCGGTCCTATATTCATCATCGTCCTTTCAAGACTTAGTTATGTTCTCTTAAAAACAATAGATATTCCAGTTAAGTACCAAAAGGACCGTATATTTAAATCACAAATATACCGCTTGTAAAAACCCATATAACATCCAAAAAGGTCGATACCACTAGACAAGACATATATTTTACATCCGGCTAAAGTACCTATAGTCCTTTTTATTTAATTTCAATTCTAGATCTCTATTTCTAAAACGGTCTTCTTGGTAATTCTTTAAACCAGCTGTACACAATTTCGCTGGCAGGGTTTAAAATCACCCAAGCTGTAATGATGATTATTTTCACATCAACGATAAACGATTCATTAGCTTGGTACCATTTTTCGACTTCACCTTTAAAGGGGTAGATTTGGTTGGTATAAAAGGCCCAAGTGTCTTCTCCTCTATTTTTAACAGTGGTAATCAGTTCTTCTTCGTCCCTAAAAATGATAGATCCTATCCCTGTTAATCCTGGTTTTACATTATAGACAACTTCTTGAACATTCTTGGGATAGGATTCAAAACTAATACGCATTAAAGGACGTGGTCCTACAACACTCATATCTCCTTTGAAGATATTAATTAACTGAGGCAGTTCGTTAATCTTACTCTTTCTTAAAAACCCTCCCATTGGGGTAATTCTAGGGTCTTTATTTGTCGTGATAATTCCACCCCCCATATTCGGACTATCTTTAAGCATGGTGGCAAACTTCCAAATTAAAAAGGGTTTATTCTTATAGCCCACACGCTCTTGTTTATACCAGATATAACCTTCCCCTGTCAACTTAAGCCCAATCATAATTGGGATTAATAAAGGAGCCAAAATTAATAGGGCTATTCCAGAAATCATAATATCACAGATTCTTTTAAATACTTTATACATTTAATTCAATTTTTATTAAACTAGGGACTTGCTCATTTTTTAATCATTTTTCGAATCTCTATATCGTCTTCTACATTTTTTGGTCTAAGCTCTTTCCTGTCTCAATATGCTCAAAATCCGGAAGCTGTTGTTTTAATAAATCTACGATGGTCGATTTATCGTAAGTTCCTGAAGCCATAAGATTTTGTAAATCTGAAATGGTTTTATTGATTTCTGCCAAGGATAGTTTTCTGGCATTTTTTATTACCCCGAGACTTGAATAGGTGTCTTGATCAACCACATCGGAAGTCGTAAAAAATTCTTCGTAGAGCTTTTCACCGGAAGTATCGGTATCGAAAAAGTAAACCGGATACGGATCACTTTCTTTAGTAGTTAATGCTTTCTGCTTTGCCTCATCATCCGATTGACATTCCAGAATTGGTCGTTGTGAGGCCTTAAAAAAGTCTATGGTGATATCTTTAAAGAATGCCATTTGTTCTTCGGCCAATTTTGGAAAAAAGATCTCGCCAGAGTTTCCGAGCATGCAGGCCAGCATACAAATTTGGCCACTTTCTTCAGGCGATACAAAAAATCGCTTCACATCCGAAGGACAAGAGATGGGTTGATTTTGAAACAAGCGCTCAATATATCCTGCCAATAAGGAGCCATTGGAGAATGCCACATTGGCAAAACGAGCTGTTGTAATTTGCAAGTCCTTGCTATAAGCCATGATCACCTCTTCCATGAGCTTTTTGCTCGCCCCCATCACATTCACCGGATTGGCGGCTTTATCTGTTGAAACGCAAAAGAAATGCTCGGGTTTGTGGTCCATTAATACATCTAAAAACTTTTTTGCCTTAAACACATTATTATCAATCATTGCCTCAATGGAATACTTATCCTTTTCGCTTCTTACGTGTTTGTGGGCGGCAAAATTAGCCACAATATGAAACGGCCCTTCTGCCAGGAACATTTTTTCAAAAACCGGGTCTCCAAAACTCATCGGGTAGGTTTTATAATCGTCTGGAACATAAGTGTGGGCATCGGATCGCAAGGTGCGGGTTAATTCTGTCAATCCATTTTCGTTGGTATCAACAACGAAAAGTTTCCCTGGTTTAAACTTTAAAACCGCTTTAATGTATGAGGACCCAATGGTTCCTGCTCCCCCGATTACCAAAACAGATTTGCCTTCTATTTTTTCAGTTAAGGTGTTTTTGTGGGTTTCAATATCATTTTTAAAGAGACTGGTTTCTCGTTTGGTGATGTATTTATTTATGAAATTTGGTATGTCTATGATATTCATTTATATGTGTTTTTTGTTTTATATTTTTCGTGTTTTGTTAATTTTTATGGTTGGGGGGGGTTGGGCTTGACTCCTTTTGCTAGCCCCCCCGACCCCTAAAGGGGAGGTTGAAAATTTTGCTGTCTTGAATAGCCTTTCTTTAGGAGGGGCTGGCTTGACTCTTGGTTTGGCTTGACTCTATGGCTTGACCCCTACTTTTGCTAGACCCCCGGCCCCTAAAGGGGAGGTTGAAAATTTGGCTATCTTGAATAGCTTTTCTTTGGGAGGGGCTGGTGGGCAAATTAGTTTCCATCAGGAACTATTGATTTTGTTTATGGCTTCTTTTATTTTAGTTAGTACAATATTTATTTCAGTTGCCACCTCTTCGTTGGTAAAACGTATGACTGTTAAACCTTGAAACTCCAATAATTCTGTTCGTTTTTCATCTTTATCCTGCTGTACTTGAGTTTCGTGATAGGGTCCATCAACTTCAATAATCAATCCTAATTCATGGCAATAAAAATCGACAATAAAAAGATGAATGGGATGTTGGCGTCTGAATTTATAGCCTTCAAATTTTTTATTTTGTAAATAACTCCATAACATATTTTCTTCGGAAGTCATTTTATTACGTAAAAGCCTCGCTTTAAGGAATGCCCTATTTGGAGCTCCTTTATACATACTTTTATCATGATAAGGATTTTTTTTATCCACTACAGAATTAAGTTTAGGTTGGCTTGGACCGTGCTTTGGTTTGACGCTTTGGCTTGACTCTATGGCTTGACCCCTACTTTGGCTGGACCCCTGATTTGGCTTGACCCCTAGCCCCTAAAGGGGGAAGGAGTATTGGGCTTGACTCTTTGGCTGGACCCCTACTTTGGCCTGACCCCTTGCCCCTAAAGGGGGAAAGAGTATTCGGCATGACTCTATGGCTGGACCCCTGGTTTGGCTTGACTCTATGGCTAGACCCCTACTTTGGCTAGACCCCCGACCCCTAAAGGGGTGAGGAGTATTGGGCTTGACTCTTTGGCTGGACCCCTAACCCCTAAAGGGGGAAAAGAATATTGAGCCTAACCCTAGACCTTAGACCCTAGAGGGGTGCAAAAAAAAAATCAACTAGCTATAAGAATCTATTTTAACGTACTAAAGTGTAAAATTTTTTAATTGTCTTCACTACCGTTTCCATTTGCTCTGGTGTTATACCTGCAGAACTTGGGATACTGATACTGTTTTGATAAACTGAAGCGGAAACATCTTTTTTTGTAATATAGATATCATTTTTAAACATTTCTAACTGATTCATTGGCATCCAAAATGGACGGGATTGTACCCCGTTGTCATTTAAATAGGCTAACAGCTCACGCATCCGCGAGGTACTAAAGGTGAATAACCAACCATTGGGGTTTGCTCCTTCTGGAATGGCTTGGAATTGAATATCGCCTACCTCATTTAAATGCTCCCGATAATAGGCGTCCATGGCTTTTTTAGCTTTTAAAATACCGGGGAACTGTTCCATTTGTGCCACGCCAATCGCTGCAAGTACATTCACCAAACGGTAATTAAAACCAATTTCATCATGAATATAATCCATCGCACTCACTTTGGCCTGTGTGGTTAAGTGTCGTGCTTTTTTGGCAAGTTCTTCATCATCGGTCACAATTACTCCACCCCCACCCGTAGAGATAATTTTATTCCCATTAAAACTAAAAACGCCTATTTTTCCAAAGGTTCCGGCATGCTTCCCGTTAAATGTACTGCCTAAGGCTTCCGTACTATCTTCAATAATATCGAGATGGTAGGTTTTAGCAATGGCCAACATCCGATTCATATCACCTATATTTCCTAGAACGTGAACGGGCATGATGGCGCGTACCCGTTTGTTGGTAGAGGTATCAAAACTGAAATTACCAGCCTCTGTAGATCGTATTTCGGTTTGGTTGCTCAAATAATGCTCTAAAAGGTCTAAATCCATTTGCCAATTAGTAGGGTCCACATCTATGAGGATGGGTTGTGCACCCGTATATTTTATGGCATTTAAGGTAGCAATAAAGGTAATATTTGGCGCAATAACATGATCGTTTTCCGTTACACCCAATAAAATTTGTGCCATATGAAGTCCAGCCGTACCATTCATACAAGCCACGCCATATTTAGCACCTGCGTATTTAGCAACCATCTCTTCAAATTGGTTGACATAACTTCCGGCCGAAGAAATCCAGCCCGTGTTTAAACAGTCTTGGACATACTTCCATTCGTTACCATTTAGTTTTGGAATTGATAAAGGAATCATAACTTTATTTTATTTAATACGTTTTCTGAATTTTAAAATAGTTCTGCTTTCTCTAGAAACTTACAGTTTAGCTATACCTGCTACCGTTAAAGTTTCTGGTTTAGCTGGCAGGTCTTTTAAACTTTTAAATACTCGTTGAGAATCCTTATTTACTAAAGACCAAAATGTTAAGAATAGTATTTTAAGATCTACGGATATAGAGCAATTGTGGTAGTACCACTTTTCGAGTTCACCTTTGTAGGGGTAAATATAGTTTTTGTAATAATCTGAAGGATTTTTACCGAGCTCTTTGTAGGTGGTCACTAATAACTCTTCATCCCTAAACACTAAAGATCCAATGCCTGTAATACCGGGTCTATTTTTAAAAATAACCGCTTGCACCTCGGGTGCATATTTTTGAAAGTTCCTAGGTAAATTTGGTCTGGGCCCCACTAATGCCATATCCCCTTTGATGACATTTATTATTTGTGGCAGTTCATTGATTTTTGTGATACGCAAGAGCTTACCGACTTTGGTAATTCTCGGATCATTTCTGACTGTCAATGCTTTGTGCCCCATATTGGCGCTATCTTTTAGCATGGTCGCAAATTTGTAAATAAAGAAAGGTTTATTATTTAAGCCCATACGCTCTTGCAGATAGAAGATTTCACCTTCGCCAGTAAATTTAAGAACAACCATAATGATTATAAAAAGAGGTGAGATAAGGAGTATTCCTATAGCTGCCACCGACATGTCGAAAACCCGTTTTATTAAACTATATAGTGAAGACGAGAAATTAGTTTTCATTTAGAGCTAGTGCGTTATTAAAAAAAACTGTATAATAATAAGTTTGTTTCTCAATCAATCCTGAGATCGTTTTTCAATAAATTCCTTCCGAACTACCAACTTTTCTTTAAATCTAAAAAACACGGTCTCGTCATCCTTAACATTATTTGTCACTGCCATCCCTGCCATAATTTTATTATTATTCCCCACTTCAATTTCAGGAATTAAACAAGCGTTGGTGCCGAGTAAATTATTATCTCCAATCTTGGAGAACCCTCCCAAAACCACTTGCGGACTTAAGAAGTTATTATCTCCTATTTTTGAATCGTGGCCAATAGTGCATCGTGAGTTAATAACATTACATGCGCCAATTTCGGCTTTGGGACCTATAGAAACATTATGCGATATGACTGTACCTTCACCAATAATGGCTGATTTTGAAATTAACGCCGTAGGGTGGATAACCCCAATAAACTTAGCTCCTTTTACTTTATACTCTTGAAATACTTTAGTTCTAATCTCTAAGTTCCCTATCCCCATGATATAACTCATATTTGGATTTACAATATGATCGTCAATAGTTCCTAAAAACTCATATTGGTAAGCATAATGATCATAATGAGACTTCGTATTATCAATTAGCCCTTTAACATTAAATTTTGGTGTTGGGGAATGCTTATTTATATAATCGATATAGTCAGTGAGCTCTGCAGCATGAGAGCCACAACCAACAATTATTATATTTTCCATAGGGTTTGATTTATATTATTTTGCAGAATAACCACCATCAATAACAATTTCGGTTCCTGTAACCCATTTTGATGCGTCTGACAATAAATACACACAACTGTAGGCGATATCTTCAGGATTACCAAAACCTAGTGGGTATTGTGCCAATGTTTCAGCGTGTAGCGTCTCATTTTTCTTATACGTGGCGTTTGCTGTCATTGGGGTGTTTACAATGCCAGGAGCAATACTATTTACTCTAACATTCCTTGAAGCGTATTCTATAGCTAATGATTTTGCTCCAGCACTAACAGCGCCTTTACTCATGGCATACATTGTTTTAGCTTTTTCGCCCACGCTTGCCATAATCGAACTTATAAAAATGATGCTTGCCCCTTGTTTATTTAATTTGGTCAATACCAGTTTGGTTAAATAAAATGCGGTTTGAACATTTACTTTTAAAATAGTATCGAGTTGCGTTGGTTTAAATAATTTAAATGGATAGGTGGACGTTATTCCAGCAGCATGTACAATGCCTTCAATACTGTTGACCTCCTTTAAAAAGACAGGAATTTCCTTTTCTAAGGATTCAAAATCTGTTAAATCTATTGTCAAGGTCCGGTGGTCGTTGGCGGACAGTTTTTTTAAGGTACCTAATAAGCGTTCCTCATTGCGCCCTAATATTAGTAACCTAGCACCTAATTGATCGCAGGCTATAGCCGTAGCTTCGCCAATACCAGAAGATGCCCCTGTAATTAAAACGGTTTTACCTTTTAGTGTGAATGGGTTCATGACACCTCAACAATTTCAGAAATTTTCAAATCCTGTGTAGGAATACATGCAGTAGCCCAAGACATGCCTACGCCAAACCCACATAATAATAAATTTTTATCGCCTGCCGTTTTATCTTTCAATTGATCTACCATAGTAATTGGGATAGATACTGAGGAGGTATTACCGTATTTAGCAATAGTCGTAGGTACCTTATCCACGTCCAGTTTTAATTTTTTTATAAGATAATCATTCATAAACTTATTCGCCTGATGAAAGATATAATAATCAAAATCGTCCAATTTGGCATCCGCAAACTTTAAGGTTTGTTTAATATTTCTAGGAATCTCCCGCAATACAAAATTAAACACATCGGCACCATTCATATAACCATGCTCATCGGTTCTAATATTACCATGCTCATCAACCACTTTTTCCTTAAGACTTTCTGAGGTGCTTCTATTTCTATAACCACCAGCATCAATTTTTATTAGATTCTGCAAGGATCCATCCGAGTTTAATGAAAAAAATGAGTCTCCAATATTAGTGTCTTTTTCTATAATGGCTGCAACACCAGCATCTCCAAAAATAAAACCTGTTTTCCGGTCTTTTGGATGGTACACTTTAGAGCGTGTTTCCCCATCTAGTAATAATACTTTACGAATCCCTGGTTGTTGTGCATATCCATAGGCTACAGACAATCCATAAACAAACCCGGAACATCCAAGACTAATGTCAAAAGCCGCTGTTGATTTGGATAAGCCTAATCGGTTTTGTAAAATGATTGAAGTGGCAGGCATCCTATAATCGGGCGTTTGAGATACAAAAAGCAACACATCAATCTCTGACTTGTCAATTTCCATATCCGCAATGAGCTTCTCGGCCGCTGCATAGCATAAATCAGAAGCTGTTGTGCTTTCAGTTGCAAAACGCCGTTCTTCTACTCCGGTTTTGTCAACAATATCATTAACAGCCTCTTTATCAAAATGCTCAGTGTACGCTCTGTTTTTAATGGTTTGAGCAGGTACAGCACCTGCCATCCCAGTGATATGTATTCCACTAAACTTTAACTCAGCCATTTTTTAAGATTTTTTTGCTTCCAAAGCATTATATAAGTCCTCTATAGTCTCGAACGAATTGAACTCATCGTCCGAAAGTTGCAAGTCAAAATGCTCATCTATTAGTGCAATTAATGACAACTTACCCAACGAGTCCCAAGTGTCAAACCTATCAAAGCTATCGTTCATGGTCACTGTTTCACCTTCTAGATCCAAGGCTTCTTTTACGATGGTTATTAACTGTTCTTTCATATTTTAAGCTATTTATATTTTAATTGATACTGCCTCTATTTAAGTTACACTGGTCTATATCGTACATGTTTATAATGAGCGCTATAATTTATGTGCTTCAGCAACTTCAAACGACGTATTCAGCGATGCAAAAGTACTTCAAAAACCAGTAATTAAAGAGAGATTTATCAATAATCAAGTATGGTATTATGACGTTCTAATAAATCTTTATAAAAACGTGGTTTAAAGGCTATAGTATTCACGACATCTTTGTTTAAGTATTAGAGTGTTATTTTTCATCCTCAATGCGATGGATGTGGCTACTTTTTCTTATGCAGTTTTCCTGGAACTCCTACTATTACACAATCATCAGCCACATCTCTAGTAATTATAGAACCGGCTCCTATGGTATTATTATTCCCCACACTCACCCCTGGAATTGTAGCACTATTGACGCCAAACATATTATGATTGCCCAGCGATGTATTACCGGACAACGAGACTTGCGGTGAAATAAAGTTATATTCACCCATGATGGTATCATGACCTATAGTACAGCGTGAATTAAGAATATTAAAGTCTCCAACAACTGCCATTGGCCCCACGGAGGCATTGTGGGAAATAAGTACGCCTGTTCCAATCTTACAAGATTCAGCGATAAGGGCAGTAGGGTGAATAAATGTTAGAAATGTTGCGCCATCTTCTCTAAACTGAGCTACTAATTTTTCTTTGTAGCTCATATTTCCGAAGCAGAACATATACTCTACCTCTACACTTACCTTATGATTTTCAGCAGTCCCTAAGTAGGGTTCAGGGTATTTGTATTTTTTATGTAACCTATCATTTTCATCCAAGAAACCTAAAATCTCCATAGGTTCATCTGGTTTATTACGATTGTGGTAGCTGATATATTCTCTTACCTCAGCAGCATGTCCACCCGTTCCGATTAAAATAACTTTTTTCATGATTATTTTTTAAATGGTGCATTTTAAAATTTCATTTAACAATGTAGAAGTGTATTTTGAAGTAATATTTAAGATCAGTTAGGTAATAATTTTTTATATATTTCAGACATTTGTATAATACAATTGTCTAATATATAATCTTGAGATTTAATCCTAGCTGATTCACTCATCTTATCATATAAATTCTTATCACTATACAATTTAAGAAGGCAATCCTTAAAACCCACAAAATCGCCATACTCGAAAAGAAGACCATTTACCTCATGTTCTATTAAATCGATATGTCCGCGAATCTTGGTCGCTACTACAGGTTTACCCATATAGAGCTGTTCTGCAACATTCATAGGCAAACCTTCTTGACCACTAACTGAAATGCCGACATCAATCATTTTTATCAGTTCTCCCATATCTGTTCTAAATCCCAATACATGAACAGTATCAGAAATATTCTTATCCTTAACCAGTTGTTTGAATACTTCAAGGTTTTTTCCTCTCCCTGCGAATAATATTTTAATATTTGGCATTGCCTCTTTTAATTCTATAGCATGATTTACAACAAATTCATGATTCTTTCTTTCTATGAACTCTGCAATATAAAGTAATAAGAAGTCCGTGCTTTTATAATTATTTTTAGATCTAAGTTCACTGATCGTTTCATTAATATTATCTAATCTTCCCGTATTAATTCCAACACCAGAAGTTAAAAAGGAATGCTCATTTCTAAATTTTTTCTTATCCATCAGGTTATAATCCTCCTGATTAATGGTAATAATGCCATCCGTATATGTAGACAAATATTTTTCCACTGGGTAAAATAAGAGCCAGTTTTTTAATGAAGAGCCTTTATAAAAATGAAAACCGTGGGCTGTATAAAGCACCTTTAAACCTTTCTTTCTGAATCCTTTTGCTGCCAATCTAGCTACTACAGACCCCATCGCGGTATGACAATGAATAAGGCTATAGTTTTCTCGATCAATAATAGTGCGCAACTCTTTAATTGCTTTGACATTATCTAAAGAAAATGGATTTCTGTTAATAGGAATATCAAATTGTTTGTCTGCCTCTTCAACACGGGTTACACCATCATTTGCTGCGACATGGACCTCATGACCTTTTGATTTTAAATATTCGATATAAGGAATATGGAACGCTCTAAAATGTTTATGAATTGTAGCTACAAAAAGAATTTTATTATTCATTTAAAGCAATTTTAAGATTCGTTAACATGGACATCCTTTCATTTTCTAAAAATGAATGATACTTAGTTATCTTATCAATGTACTGTGTTCTCTCTGATTCTATTGCTAAAATCATTTCGGACATATTATTAGAATTCACTTTTTCTATCCCAATTACAAAGTTTGCTAAATCCATATCCTGCATGATCCCATAGCTTTTATTCCCTCCATAAGCTATAGCCACACAAGGAATCTTTTCATTAAGTGCGAAAATGACTGAATGAAATCTGGTACCAATTAAAATATCATAATTCGCATATATTTTCTGGATATCTTGGGCATTTAGAGAGAAATCCTCAATATAAGTAATATTTTCTCTTATATCTTGATCAATTATTGAAAGCACTTCCTTAAGCGCTAGGGTGTCATTCTCATGATTACTGGGACCAAGAGTATGTGCCATAAAAGTAAACTTATAACCTCTTTGAACTTGTTCTTTAACCAATTGACTTATTTCCGTTAAATAGTCGTGGTAAAGTTTATCTGGATTTTTAAAACCATCAAATCGATAAGGCCTAAGAGTCAACAAGATGTTTTTATCTGTCGTATTAATTCCCTTTCCAAGGAGATAAAGAATTGCATCAAAAGAAGAAGATTTTAGAAAAAAGCCCAAATCCGGATACTTAAATGCCTGAATCCCTAATTGTTCTTTCACAAAATTAAAGGAGACTTCTTCCCTAACGGAAACAAATGCAGACCGTTTCAACACTCTCTTGACAAGGTATTTTGCCAATCCATTCTTTAAAGGCCCAATGGAATTAGGTAGTACCACCGTTTTTACATTATAGCGATGCGCTAACATCAAGTCGAAAAGAAAAAAATACATAACATAAGGATCCTGTAATTTACCATAACTATGTAAAAACCCTCCACCTTTAACGACCAATGCATCCAAGGTTGGAATAATATCCAACGATTTCTTTTGTTCTTCATTCAAGGAAGCTCGACCCAATTTATTCAAAAATCCAACTCGAGAAGTAAGTAAAAGAGTATTAAACAAATCAAATATCGCTACAAACCCCCATTTGATATAAGTTAATTTGGAGTAGTTCACTTCTTTTGACGCATGAGTTCGACTTTGGGCTTTTACTCTAGGATGAAGAAGTATACGTGTGATAAAATTATAACCCCTTGATTGGGTTTGGGCTTTTTGTAAGTTTTTTTCCTCTTGGGTAGCTCCTGACTCATAAAGATAGACTTCGGGATTTGGATAGATATCTTCAAATAATCTAATAGATTCCCAAACTAACGCTTGGTCTCCTCTGTTTAAGTCCGTATTACCAGGGACTACAAGTATTCTATTTTTCATTAATGGATGCTAAAAATTTATTGTAAAAATCATGTCTCTTTTTTTCTAAAACTTCAAATCTATAATCCTTAGCTTTTTCGAAGTTAAGCTTACTCTGCTCCATAAGATTACTTTTATCAAGGAGATATTTAATTTTCAGAACTAAGTCATTCACATTCTTTGATTCAAAAATAACACGCTCATCTAACAACTCTGGCATTCCACCAGCATCTGAACTAATACAAGCACAACCCCTACTCATAGCCTCAATTAACGCCCTAGGCAAGCCTTCAGTCTCACTAGGTTGAATATATAAATCAGTAGAATCCAAGACTCTAAAAACTTCGTCGTGCGGAAGCTTACCTGTAAAATTAACCATCTTAGTGAGTCCCAATTTTTTTACCAAATCTAGTAAGTTTCTTTTATCACCACCTCCTATAATATTATAATTAACGTCATACCCTTCACTTATCAAAGTTGCCATTCCCTTTAATACATATTTGTGCCCCTTGTAATCAAGATTAACTACTCCCAGTGTCGTGAGTTCTATTTTTTTATTAAAATCAAAAACGCGATAACTAATTTCTTTTAAGTTTTTAGTTGGAATGTTTCTTAAAACGACATTAGATATATTCGTAGAATGATATTTTGTAGGGTACCTATTTTGCAAAAAATATTTTGTGACATATATAACATAAGGAGCATCTGACACTAATCGTTTTAATTTGTTTTTGGAAAAAGGTGCATAAAGTCGACCCAAGAAACTATGATGTGACAAAGCGTCCCATGGGCATGCTACTACTTCTACAATATATGGTTTATTAATTTTTTTGGCATATTTTAAGGCAACAGAGCCTATTGTACTAGGTAACCTAACAACAATAATATCTGCGGAATCTACTTGATTGATAATTTCCGTTTTACTTTTAAAATAATTCTTCAATAATCCAGGTCGATTAAAAGGTATTATTGAATTTATATGAAGTCCATAATCATTTAAATTAATTAATGTAAGTTGATCAGTAATGGGAACAACACGCATTACAAATTCAACTTTATCTCCAAGATATTTATATCTAGCAAACATATCAATATCTGCAGCTGTACCGTACTGATTACCTTTTTTATCTCGCCATCTTGGACCGTCGTGAATAAATAAAGTTTTCTTCATGAAATAGCGTTATAGGTTTTCTTTGAAAATTTTTAACTGCACCCTACCATCAAAATTTCGAATAGCCCAGTTATCGTATATAAAATTTTGTTTATTTTCTTTCACATAAATTATTTTGGAAGTCGTAGAAACTGCATCATTTAAATCAATCAGACAATCGAGCCTATCGGGTGGCAAACATTCAATAATAGGTGGGATATTAGACGTAACTATTGGTAGTCCTGTTACCATGGCTTCTATTAAAGCATTTGGCTGACCTTCGGTAAGTGATGGAAAAAAAAACATATCAAAAGAATAAAGATATTCCGGAATATTATTCTTGTAACCCAAAATCCTGACATTATCTTCAATTCCTAACTTAACTATATAAGGCAACAATTTATCTGTATCATTTCCAATTAATACAAAATATAAATCACTATCCTCAGTAATTAATTTAGAAGCAACATCTAATAAGAAATAATGATTTTTTGCATGAGCAAATCGTCCCGTATGTCCAATTATAAATTTATCCTTTGGCAAGTTTAAAATTTCTCTTAGTTCGTTCTTATTTTTTACATTAATATTAGAGAAATCTCTAAGATCAACACCGTTTTTTATGACTTTAAATTTAGCATTATTAGAGTATTCGTACGGAAAGAAAAATTTAAGACCTGAAAGTGAATTCGAAAAAATGTCAGTACTATATTTGTAGACCAATCTATTAAGAAAATTAGTATATGCCAATCTAAATGCCGATTTTTTAAAATGATGACTACTTTGTCGATAAAAAGCTATTCTTTTCCTTGTCCCAACCAACTTACTGAGCCATATGGGCAAACCAGCAAAATTTGCATTAAAATCGCAAATCGTATCAAAATTCTCTTTTTTAAAAAATTGATAATACCAAATAATTGATCGAATATTGAAATACCCTAAAGGTTTAAAAAGTATATTAGCACCTGTAGCTTTATAAGCTTCATATAGCTCTCCCTTACTGTTATTTCTCACTAGAACAGTAATGCCCAATTCATTTTCTTGATATTTGAGAAAACGAAGTACATAAGTCTCTATTCCACCCGATTTTACAGAAGGTATTAAAAAGCAAACTTTTTTCTTATTATCCATTAACATATAAATTATCCGCTAATTGATTAGAGGTTTTAAATTTTACATCTGGCCATTTTCTAAGAATCTCTGTCAACAGCTTGTCTAACATAATTAGATTTTGATCTCTATTATCTGGGTTAATAGCACCTATAAAATTGAGACGGTGACTAGCTATTATTGCAGGCTTTTTAAACAAGAATGCAATCTCCATATCTCTTAAACAGTTTTTTACATTATTCGCTGATGCGTTCATTTGAGAGGGTTCAAATACGCAGTTTCTAACCATGTAAACCTGTCCTAAATCATTACGTTTACCGGTATAGGCAGGATATAAATCAAGGTCAGTGCTGCTCTCAATTGGAATTTTCTGGTATTTCATTCCTTGAAAACCTATTACTCCCTTCTCTTTTAGAGTGGTGTGCAACTTGGGAGACCACGTATAATTATTTGCAATAAATGTTGTAGACTTATAGTTAAAAATGCTTTCAAACAGATCAAGTCCTTCTCTTATCGTATTTTTATAATAATCTATAGACTCATTTTCTGCTGAACCATATGCCGCTTGAATATTAATAATATTTTTATCGTATAATTCTTTAGGTACTCCCCAAAAGCCCATGTCAAAAGCATCAATTAGAACTTGTTCTTTACCTCTTAATAATTCTAACCATAATGGCACATTTAAGTGTTCTCTACCGTGAAATTGGGGTATAAATACTTTCTTTTCTATGCCATCTTTCCATAATTCGAATACATTTTGATGTGGATAGTATTCGTTAAGCGTAGTTGTAAAAGGTTTATAACTATAATTCTTAAAATCACTATCTCTAATCTCATCGAAATCAGGATTAGCAACTACGGTATTTGCTGTAATCATTGGATGGTTACCATCTTTATCTTTATACTTACTTAAAACAGAAAATAATTTTATAAGGTCTTCAGAGTTTGCTATCGTATCAAATTGACAATACGGATTGTGATTGATGTTATATCCCTTTTTCTGGAAAGCATTTCTTACTGTTCGATTAGGCATTCTTATTCCTCCCCAATCATCACTTTCAATTATTACTATATGTTCATTAGTACGCCATCCTTTGGAATTAGTTAATGCTCTGCTGAGAGAGCTTTTAAGATTACTGAACATTATGTTATTGGCGTTTAGTTATAATATCCCCAAGTTCAGACGAAGTCATAAACTCAACGTTTGGCCATTTTTTGACTATTGATTTAAGTAATTCATTTAAGAGCTTCAAACTATCATCTCTATTTGACTCACTTAACCCACCTATATAATTTACCCTATGAGAACTAATGATAGCTGGTTTTTTCCATTTAAAGGCAAGCTCTATTTCCGAAAGACAACCATGAATTTCATTTCTGTTCGAGCCAGAGGGTTCGAAGAACGCGTTGCGAGTTATATAGTTTTGATTATGTCCATTTCGTTTTCCTAAATATCTAAAATGCTTCTTGGACTGACCCTGGCCTATTGGTTCACTCTGTATTTTTGGAGAAGAAATATATTGAATGCCTCCATCAGCCGCAACTTTTTCAAGTTGATTATTTAGCGGCCCATTGGGTGGAACGAAAAATCGTGCTTTATGACCATGTAATTCTTCAAAAAATCTTAATCCATCTTTGATGATTCGCTTTTGCTCTTCAAGATCAGAAAATAACTCTAAATCAAACGCAGCCTGAAACCCTATACCTTCTTTTCTATTATAACCCCAAATGCCTTGGTCAAAGGCTAATAATGCTTCCTTATCTTCTGCTTGTAGAGCTCGCAGCCAAGCACATACATTTAAGTGTTCACGACCATGAAATTCAGGCACAAAAATATTAGAGTTATAACCTTCCTGCCAAAGTTTTTGCGTACAGTCCATATTATATCTCTCTAAAGTTTTAAAGAAAGATTCATAATAATACTTCTGAAAATTACTTTCCTTAATTTTGTCAAAATCAGGATTTGCTGTAAGACTCAGAGCCGTTATTTTTGCGCTGTGATTATTTTTATCCTTAACACTATTTAAGGTTTCAAATAGAAAAGATAAATCTTTATTAGAAGCTAAGGTGTCATATTTGTTATATCTGGCACCTGCTCCTTTTTCTATATTAACTCCTGCTTTAAGAAGTTTGTTATAAGCTAATTTAGAGGACATCCTTATGCTTCCCCAATCGTCAGATTCTATGACAACAATTTTTCTGTTGGTGCGCCAACCAGGCAAATTGGAGAGATTTTTGATTATATTTTTTAACATTGTTTAAATAATGATTAGGTAATTATATATTTTCAGCCTCATAGGTTATCATAATAATTCAAATAATTTTATAGGATAATTCGATAAATAGAAATCTGGACTTATAAAATTTTTTGCCATGATAAAGGATAAGATGTTTGCAAATATTATTAGTGGAACGCTTATGAACAGTAAGGATCGAAATTTAAGAGAATTATAGCTCATTTTTTGAATATAATAAGCATAAGCCGCAATCACCATAAAACCACTAATATTGTAAAACCGTTCTCCTTGAGAAATATTCAACATTAAACTAGTTATAGATAAACAAGCAATACTTACATTAAATAGGTCTAAGGATTCTTTATCCTCCTTTAACTTTTTACGATTTATAAATAAAAAAAGTAATAGTAAAGGAATACCAATAGTATTGGCCCATTTTTTAGAATCTCTTGATATTCTATAATTAAAATTTCCTGATTCATAGCCTCCTGCATATCGGTCTTCCAAACGTTCCCTACCAGCTTCAGATCCATAAGACCTAAACTTATCATCTAATATATTATCTGAATCAACCAAACCACTTTCAACTTTATTGACAAGAAAAGATTGCGATAGCGATGTCGAAACAACTAGCAATAGAATGTAGAATAATGTCCTTTGTTTAAAGATAGCATAGAAAAAAGGAACAAGTAAAGCAGGTATTAATCCAATATGAAATAATGGCGCTAAGCAAATAAGAATATAGTATTTTCTCTTATTATGGTTACTAAAAATAATTTTTAATAAAAAGTACAAGAAATATATCCCTCCCATATAGAAGGCATAATTGAAAATGGTTAATATTGAATAAAAAGAAGCAAAGGCTATAAAACCAACTAAAACTGGAAGTTTAGATTTAGATGAGATATTTATACGCAATAAATTGATAGCATTAACTAAAAAGTAACCAAAAACACCAAATAAAAAAGCGAAATAAATATGATGATTGTCAAAGATCGAAAAAATGATGGCCGAGAAATCATTGAAAAACTTTCCAATCTGAAGGTTTAAGAATAAATCCAAAATATAATCCAATTTATTATTGGAAGCCTCATAATACTGAGAGGCATATCGTTCTAAGTCTCCAGTATCATCCGCGGTATATCCTAAAAACGTAAAAGAAGCTACCAACAAATTTCTTCCAAATCTGCAATCAAAATTTCTTAAACCAATGAATATGGCAGAAATAGGCCATATAAGGTACAAAATAATAGAAAATCCTTTGGTTTGATTATTCACTTGGAAATTTCATTGATTTAGGGGTTTCCACAATATCAATATGAGGCAATATAGTAAGCTCCATTTGATCTACAGCCTTAGCATCACAATTTTTATAGATAGGCAAATTAAAATAATAATTACAAGATGGGTTATGTGTAATCAAAGCAGTCGACCAGCCGCTGAAAATTATAGAGTTTTTAACTTCCAAGATATATATTTCAGCTGGAAGTTTTGAATCTATCAATATCAATTGATCTATTTTTTTATAGAGTGCTTTTGTTTCCTCGGGAGTGCCTGGGTGTAGCTTTAAATAAATAGTTTTGTTAAAATGAATAATTAAGTCCTTCAAAAAAGACATTTCCCTACTAACCAATTTTTCAGTCCAAAATGGTTGATTTAAGTATAAGATTTTATGCTCTTTTCCATCTAAAGGATTATCTTCTAATTTAAAATATGATTTGAGAGAATCAATTACTTCCAAAGTAAATGGATTAATTTCTTTTAATTCGGCGGTTGTTTTGTTTCTTTTACTATTAAAAATTTCAACATTTGTTAGCCAAACTTCATCAATAAAACTACTTGACCCATATCTGTAATAATCCGACTTAAATAATTTAGTAGTAGATAAGCGATCTTTATATAATTTTTTATGATCAGTAATAGTATCCTTAATCATAGAAAGAAACTCATGTTTTTTATTAAACACGCCATAAGGTTTATAACCATCAGGTCCTAAGCTGATGATGGTATTATGTTTCTTTTTCAATCCATACGCTAAGAATCGATTATAAATAGAGTTTTCTTGAAAAAAAAAGAATCTGTAACAAGTCTTTAATGCCAAAATTTCTTTAACTAATACAGAAGGTTCCTTTTCAATATGAACTTTGACAAAAATATTATTTTTTAAAGCAGGATCAATTACATTTTCAAAGCGATTACCACGCTTGGTTATATGAATATAATTTTCGTACAGATCTTCATTAAATAAACCAAGAGCAATATTCAAACTTTGAATAAAGTGGTATTCTGTATGCGCTATAAATATGTTGACCTTTTTTTCCATATTACTTTCTCCTATAGGACATCAAGTCATTTATCACTTTCATTCTTATTGCAAATGCTATAAATAAATAAATAACAAGGAATCCAATAACACTTACGATTAAATTCAATAAATCAGGAAATTTATATAACCATCTAATTTGTAAGAAATAGAAAATTATTCCTATCAAAACATTTAATAACAAAATGGGAAGTATATCTTTTAACTGATTTTTTAAGTTATATCCAATCAATTTACCAGAAAAATAAGCATTAATAAAAGTTATCAGAATATTAATTACAATTAAACTATATAAGAGCCCATAGATGCCAAACCAAATCGCGCTAAACGCACCAACAAGCAACATAATATTTTGTAACATAGATAACTTAAGCACCATATCACTTCGTCCTTTGAGTTTGCAGATATTGAGATTATATTGATGGATGGGATAGAAAATTCCGGATATAATTAGCAATTGAAAATATGGTACAGCAGGCAACCATTTTTCAGTTAAAAGCCATCTAAAAAAAGGTTCTGCGACGACACCTAAATAAATTAAAATAGGGGTCACAACAAATATTACCACTCTCATCAATTGTGAGTAAACTCTCTTCAATTGTTGGTCATCATCATTTACCTTGGCTAATAAAGGATAAAACACCCGATTAAAAGCATTATAAAAAAACAATGTAGGTAATTGTTCTAAAGATCTTGCTCTGGTAAAATACCCCAATTGTGCAGCTGAAAAATACTTCCCTATAACCACATTGTAGAGGTTATTAAAACTTGTATTTATAATTTGGGTCAAAGAAAGTTTGTAGCCAAAATTAAAATGGTACTTAAATTTTTCTCTATCAAAGACAAAACTTGGAATCCAATTGGCATACCACCAAAGCTGCAGAGTTGCCAGAAACGCATAAATAATATCTTTGGCCACTAAACTCCATACCCCATAATTATTATAGGCCATCCAAATTGAAATCAATGCGCTTATAATCAAAGAAGGTAGTTGTAACTTAAACTGAGTCTTAAATTGTAAAGCTTTATTTAGTTTTGTTGATTGTACTAATGAAAATGCATTTATAATCAAAATCAAACCTAGTACCCGTATTAATTTAATTAGAATTTCTTCTTGATAGAACTCTGAAATTAACGGGGCAGTAATGAATAGGAGTCCATATAAAAAAACTGAACTGATAAGGTTAACAAAGAATACTGTTGAGTAATCCACATTATCGGCATCCTTTGTTCTAATCAAACTAGAGACAAAACCTCCATCTATCAAAGCACGACTAATGGCTATAAAAATAGCGATCATTCCAATGAGACCAAACTGTTCTGGCATTAATAATCTCGCCAAAATAACAGTTACGACAAAGTTGATTGCCTGTGTACCTCCTTGTATTAAAAAAGACCAAATCATTCCGGATTTTCCGGATTCTCTTAAAGAGTTAGCCACTAAGCCAAGAGTTTTTCTGCCAATTGCCAATCCATCATGGTATCAATATCGAGAGAAGAAAACTCATCCATAACGTATTTCTTTACTTTTGTGAATTGATTTATAGGCTTACTTTTAAGTGTGTTAGTGTTTATAATGTAAATAGCTCCATTCAACTCCCAAACCTTGGGCACATCTTGACGACGATTCGCAGTAAAGGATTTGGATGGTACTAAAAAACCATTATTATCCTCTTCCCGTAAAACAAAGTACGGATTAGCTTTTGTTTCTTTGACGGAAACGAGCATGTCTAAATCTTCCTTATACAATTCTAATGCCTCCAAAATATGATTCCCTGTTCTAAATGGTGAGGTAGGTTGTAGTAGAATAAGTGAATCAAAAAGTCTGCCTGCCTGCTCTAATTTTTCAAGTTCATATAATAAGACCTCATTAGTTCCAGCAGCATCCAAGGCTAATTTTTTTGGGCGCAAGGCCGGCACTTTGAGTCCTAAACCTTCAACTACAGCTTTTATTTTTTCGCAATCTGTGCTTACAATAATATTATCCTTATCGGTTATTTCAAGTGCTGCTTCGATAGCGTATTGGATTAATGGTTTTCCACCCAATAATTTGATGTTTTTCCCAGGAACACCTTTAGAACCTCCTCTTGCAGGGATTATAACTAATGGTTTCATTAAAATCTTATATGTTTAACATCCTGTTGCGCTTTTTCAAAATCCTCATGTTTCCCAATATCTAACCAATAGCCGTTAATTGGGTAAGTCACCATCGTTAAGTTCATCTCCAAGATGCGCTTCATGAGATCGGTAATATCATAAAACTCATCTTGTGGAATCATTTTTAAGAGGTCCTTTTTAAGAATATAGATCCCAGCATTAGAATAGTATGTATATCGAGGTTTTTCTTTAAGTGACAGGACCTTATTGGAATCGTCTGCTTCCAGAACGCCATAAGGGATATCGACGTTATAAGAGGTTGCGGCCACGGCCATGTCAGCTCCAGAATCCTTGAACAATTTATAGAAATCCTTAAAATCAATATTGGTCAACAAATCACTATTCATGACGATGATGTCATCGTGAAAAAAGTCATTAACCAAAAGAATTGACCCAATAGTACCCAAAGGTTTATCTTCTTTAACGTATTGGATATTTAATTTCCTATTACCACCGTTTCCGAAATAACCTTTAAGTTGTTCACCTAGATAATTGATGCTTAATGTGATATTTTTAATTCCTACTTGTTGTAATCGATCGATATTATATTCTATGATGGGCTTGCCTCCAACTTTCAATAAAGGTTTTGGAGTGGTTTCAGTCAACGGACGTAACCGCTTTCCCTCGCCACCTGCCATAATGATGGCATCGGCAGGGATAATCGTGGATTGCTCTCGGAAATTGATGATTTCTACAATTTGTTTAGCCGCATTCAAGATTGGAATTATCTTAAAGTTTCTCGACTTATATTCCTCGAGTTTATCCATTACAAATTCCCCTTCAACGATATAAGAAGGATTATTCTGAATAAAATCCAGTAAAGCATCCTCAAATCCCAAACCTTTTATAAAGCCTCTCCTTAAGTCGCCATCCGTAAGCGAACCAATAAGCACATTATCATTATCTGTAACGAATAATATGGCATCAGAAGCAAGAACATCTAACTTAATCAAGGCTTCCCTAACACTTGTGTTTTTTAGAACGGTATGTTTATTTAGTGAACTCATGACTTTAGATTATGAAATCTTTTTATTTTTATATCTTCCCAATTGGTGTGCTCCAAAACCTCAATTATTTTGGTCGCCGTATTACCTTCACCATAAGGGTTTCTAAGGCTTTTCAGTTCAGATTTAAATTCTCTATCCTGAGTTTTTAAAATAGCAGTTTTTATCTGTTGATAATCTACCTTACAATTTATCACTGATGCTGCTTGTGTGCGACCTTTTTGTCGGTCACCAATATTTATGGTTGCAACTTTTAACGATGGTGCTTCAATTATACCACTAGAACTATTGCCTATAACAGCATCGCATTCTTTTAGCAAAGATAGGTATCGCAAACTCCCAAGAGATGTAAAAGCTTTTGCTTTTTCAGGATATTTTTGTACAAAGTCATCAATCATGCTATTAATAACTCGTCCATCTGTATCTGCATTGGCTTTTGTGAACACAAAAAAGCTGTTTTCTTGAATTTCTATGGCCTGCAACAAAATCTGAAACTGTTCTGCAGATGATATATTACTTAAAGTTTCTGGATGAAAGGTAACTTGATAATTATACTTTTTAAATTTAATCCCTAATTCGACTTCTATTTCCTGTTTTGTCAACATTTTCAAATTGATTATGTTGTCTAATCCTATTGCTCCAACGTTGTACACCTTATCGGGATTTTCTCCCAATTGGATAACTCGTTTTCTATGGTCTTCAGTAGAAGTAAAATGAAGATGACTCAATTTTGTAATGGCATGTCTGAAAGCATCATCATAAGCGCCTTCCGTAATTTCGCCTCCATGTAAATGAACTAAAGGAATTTTATAAACGGAAGCGGCAGAAGCAATCGCGAGCATTTCATAGCGATCTCCTAAAATAACAATAGCATCTGGTTTTAATCGTTCAAAGGCATCTGCATAGCTTATCATACCTAATCCCATAGATTTTACAATGCTCGTGGCTGTATCAGAAGACAATAACATTTCTATCTTTTCATCTATGCTAAAACCATCTGCTTCTATACTTTTATAAGTCAAACCAAATTCAGGCGACAAATGTGCTCCTGTTACCAATAATTGGAGGTTTAATGAAATACTTTTAGTTATTAAATCCAATAATGGTTTTAATAAACCATATTCGGCGCGCGTGCCGGTAACGACACAAATATTCTTAATCATATTTCGATTTGTTGATCCTCACCGTAATCTTGAGTTGCTGTTTCCCCTAAAATCATCTTCCATTTCATAGGATTAATTCCTGTACCTGGCCTTTTAATAGTTAAGTTTTCTTCAGAAAAAATAGTGCCCTTTTTAATTAGCTTACTTGCAACAATACTCTTACGGGCAATTGGTCTATTTTTCATTTCTGAAGGTGACGGTTCCTTTATTCCACTTCCATTAATTGCCTTTTCAATATTGCGGATAGCCAAAACCATGGCTTTTAATTCTGTGGGTTCTAAAGATGCTCTATGATCTGGACCGGGCAATTCTCTATCTAAAGTAAAATGTTTCTCAATGACTGTTGCTCCTAAGGCCACAGCAGCAATAGGCACTTCGATACCTAAAGTGTGATCGGAATATCCGATAGTTGTATCTAGTTCCCTTTCTATATGTAGCATTGCTTTTAAATTGACATCCTCCATTGGTGTAGGATATTCTGTGTTGCAATGTAAGATAGTAATGTTTGAAGGTTTGACTCCTGCATCAATCAATACTTGGTAGGCATCCTTGACTTCCTGTATATTCGCCATCCCTGTAGAAAGAATGAACTCAGAATATAATTCTGCCATCTTTTCCAGATATGGTAAATTGGTAATTTCACCCGAAGGAATTTTAGCTAAGGTAATTCCAATATTAGCAAGAAATTGTAAACTATCCAAATCAAAGCCAGTAGATAGAAATTTCACATTCTTAGTTTGACAGTAAGCTATCAATTCTAAGTGATCTGTTTCAGAAAGCTCCAATTTCTTGAGCATTTCGTATTGAGAATCGCTGTTTTTAGTATTTGTATTTTGATACTCGGCGCGCTCTGCTGATTTCGTAACAAGTTTAGCGGTTTTAAAGGTTTGAAACTTCACATAATCCACACCTGCCTCAGCCGCAACATCTATAAGTTGTTTAGCGGTATCCATATTGCCATTATGATTGACACCAGCCTCTGCAATTATTATCACTTTTTTATTCATATTATCCTTCCTGGATTCCCAACTACTTTTGAGTTATCAGCAATATCTTTAATTATAACAGCACCTGCACCAATAATTACATTTTCTCCAATGGTAACGCCTTGTTTAATAACTGAATTTGCACCAATAAACGTATTTGTACCCACCTTAACGTTCCCAGCTAAAACGGCACCAGGTGCAATATGAACTGTATCTCCGATAACACATTCATGTTCTACAATAGCTCCAGTATTAATGATACAAAAATTTCCAATTTCTACAATTGGGTTGATCGAAGAATTTTTAGCAATAAAATTTCCCGAACCCATAGTTAACATTTTAGTAACTGAAGCTGATGGATGTATAATATTCAAAATCTCCTTGGATTTGGATTGTATGAATTTCCCAAGTTTATGCCTTATCTGATTATCCCCAATCCCCAGGATAAAATCAATATCTCTATCCCATTCAAAATTAGGATCCATTTCAAAGCCTAAATATTCTAAATTAAAATGGTTTGGAAGAATTTCTTTTGGCTCAAGATAACCATCAATTATAATATTGGACAAAACAGCTGCTTCCGTAACAACGAAACCATGTCCAGAGTACCCCGCTAAAATTGTTTTTTTGTTTGACACTAATATCAAAAATATTTATTAATCCTTAAAATTACAAATTCCATATATAGAAGCGCTTTATTGTTAAGCTTTACTTTATGTGAAATATTCACCACAAATTCACGCCAAACTCCCCGATACCATAAAATCGCCTCTTTAATATCTTTGTGTAGGATGTGGCCTGGTTGGTTACTACAGAAACTTTTTACTTTCTTTACAGGCGCCAAAATAATGTGGCATATCACCTTGGTGGCTTGAACCGTGGACACTATTAATATTGACTATTTTAGCCTTGTCCACTGCATAATATTTTATGCAATTGTTCGTGATTTTACATGGCTTCGCCACTGCCAGTCACATACAAGTGCTGAGCTTATTCTAATTTTTTATACAAACAGCACCCCATGGATGCTGTTACTTATTTTGCCAATTGTAGCTTTACAATATAACCTAAACTGTCTAAAACCACCCAACACTGGTCTCCCGACACATATTTAACCACGCCTTTTTGTTGTTGCAACCCAATACTACTTAGATCGACTGTTTCGCCTACTTTTATTGTTTCTAAATCGCAACGTTTATAGTCTTCGGTCTCGAATAAGCGCAAAGCTTCTACTTCTTTCTCTGTAACTACAGCTGGTTTACCTAACCAGAACAAATACGGCCTAACATAAGGGATACCAAAAACCATATTTCGATCTGCTTCATTGCAATTAACTAAAATCATGGAGGGCAACAAGGGTACTTGAACTTTCTTTTTACGATCGCTCCATTGCTTTACCACAGTCTTTACCGGGCAATACGCATTTACATTTATTGCTTGTAATTTGTCAGCTGCTTTTTTTTCGCAATTTGGCTTGGTTTTAAGTACGAACCAGGGCATTTTTTTATTTTAATTTTGAACTGTTTATAATTACAAACAGGATATAAACTAATCGCGAAAATACATAATTTATACTACCTAAAATAAATTTATGGCTATCATAATTTGTATTTTTTCAATAATTCTAAATATTTAAAAAGAAAATATAGCATTTCACTTTTATTTAGACATTCTAAAAAGTAAAAAAACAACTTCTTAATATAAATCTATTACAAGCCTCTTTTCATCAGATTTCAGCAATTTTAAGTTTTAAAATTAATATTATTGAATTATAAACACTTTTAACTTAGCATCTTGTTAATTGAGAGAATGTCTTTAAGGTGGCTAGCTTTAATTTAGTTCTAACTACTAACTCCTATTTATAGCAGATTATAACAGAGTTGCCCTTTAAACATTTTACCAAAAGATATTGAAACGTATTTAAAGGAACTTCGTGCAATTAATAGAAATAAAAACCTTTTATTTTTATGGCAGTTTAAGCTATAAGGACTTCTTAACACAGTAAAACAGGTCAGGTATTATTTTATTAATGCAACTCTATCTGAATCCAAGCATTCGACATGAGAAACCGTTAACAGGGTCTGAAGCTTATTGGTTGGTAAAACAATTATTATTAATCCATTCTACTATGAATTTACCAGTCTTGGGTTTGCTCGAGGATGGTGTATCCCATAATTTGCTTCACAGCGTATATATTTATAAAAATTTCCCTAAGCAAATTAGTTATCCATTTTATTTATTCAATTCCAAAAATAAAACCCTTTAAAAGTCATCTACTTTTCATATATTTGTAGTTAGCTATTAAAAAATCAAAGCTCTGATATACCCGCCTGGCAATCAGTTATTTAAAATTACATGATTATGAAAAAAATCTACTTATCACTTTTAATATTTACTATTAGTCTCTTTAGTTATGCACAAGAATCTAATATTATTGCTTCTACTAGCTTTACAGCTTCGCAAAATATTAATTATATAACGTATAACGCTGCGTCCGGTTTAACTACAACAAATTCTATTCAAATTGGAGAATTTGTCATTCAAGATGGGGGCAACGATTTATCAGATCCTGATGGCTTACCAACAATTTTAACCGATTTAGGGTTTAGTGTTTCTGGATATACCAATTTTGCAGCATTGGCTATCTTTGATGGCACTACAAATGTTAGTGAAATGACTACGGTAGATGCCACAACAAATTTTAGTGGCTTAAGCATAACAGCTCCGAATAATGGTTCCAAAACGTTTAGTGTTTATGCCACTTTTAAAAGCACCGTTACTGATAATGAGCAAATTCAATTAATTATTAGTTCAGCAACTTCTCATGTTAGTGGCTCGACTTTTACAGCTACTGATGCCGGAGGGGCTAGTACATCAATTACTGGCGATGATAACAGAATAGAAGTAACGGCTTCTATACTCATATTTGACCAACAACCAACAGATGTCGATCAGTTTGAAATAATGATCCCCTATCCAACGGTTCATGCGGTGGATATAAACAATAATTTGGATATCGATTATAATGGAGAAGTGGAGGTAAGTTCAAATGGATCAATGGATCCATCATCAACAGATTATGACATCAATAATGGAATTGGAATCTTTAATACGGTCAAATTTTTAGAACCAAGGGAAAATGCTAAATTATATGTTGACCCCATAACGCCGGGAGTGGGAGGTTTATTTAGCAGTGTTAGATTTAACGTTGTGATTGCTTTTGATGGGTTGGTCTATACAAATAGTTCTTGGATACCTTACGCCCCTACTGATGCTATGGCTACAGGTACTGAAAACGGACTTGTGAAAGATGGAAATTACGTAGTGGGTGAAGATATTGGGTTTAATAATCTAATTATTGCAAATGGAGCTACTGTCACTGTATCATCCATTAGTTCTATTACAGTAAATTCAGATTTAAATACAGAAGGATTATTAAAACTGAATTCTCTTTCTTCCAATTACTCCAGTTTAATTGTTGGAGGTATTGTCACTGGAAATGTTACTTATAGTCGCCATGTAAATACCAATGCTAGTGTTGGTGGAAACGATTTAATTTCAGCTCCAGTTGGCGGGCAAACATTTGGTGATATGGCTGCTAATAATTCTAATTTATTTTACAATCCTGGTAATCCTAGCGAGAAACTTTTTGGTCCCTTTGACAAGACTACGGGCAGCTATTTAACTTATGACACTGCTATTCCCGCGGAAGCATCTGTCATATTAAGTCCTGGTATTGGTTATCGAACAGCGACCACAGACGATGGTAATTTAAATTTTACTGGAACGGTTAACACAGGTAGTGTTAGCACTCCTATTTCTATTGCTGGGACGGTAACTCCAGATTGGAACTTAATTGGAAACCCATATACGTCTTATTTAAGTTTAGCAGACTTTTTAGCTCTTAATAATAGTTCGTTGAGTACTACTAGCTCAGGTGTTTATGGCTATGATGGAAATGCCTCGAATGGTTGGAATATACAAAATCAAGCATATTCTGAGGCAAACCCTGGTGCAAAACTAGCACCAGGCCAAGGGTTTTATGTTGCTTCCCGTGCGACAAGCGGAACTATTTCGTTTACCCCATCCATGCGCACCATTGGTCCTGGTGATGATTTTATTCCAGGAAGATTAAGTAACACTCCAATAGAACATTTAAAACTTCGCCTAAGTAATGAGGCCGATTTATCATATAGCACAGATTTCTATTTTACTGATAATGCTTCTTTAGGTTTAGACCCTGGTTACGATTCGAAAGTATTTGCGGGACAAACAAACGAATTCTCCTTATATTCTAATTTAGTTCAAGATAATACTGGTGATGCTATGGGCGTTCAATCATTAGCTTATAACGATTATGCCGATGTTAGTATTCCATTGGGAGTTCATATTCCAGCAGGCGAAACAATAAGCTTGACATTAGCTGAAACCAGTTTACCGGCATCCACACATGTTTATTTGGAAGATACTGTAGCTAATACCTTAACCTTATTAACAGATAGTGCCTATAACTTAACAGCTACTTCCGCTATTTCGGGAGTGGGACGTTTCTTTTTAAGGTTTGCAGATGCTTCACTATCTACAGATGACCTGACTTTAAATAGCTTACATATTTTTGCTACTGCTACACCAAAAGCCATTTTTGTAAAAGGGCATTTAACAGAGACTACCTTTGTTAAAGTGTACGATATGCAAGGCAGAGTGGTACTGAGCTCTACTCTAGAGGCTGGAACTATCCATAACCAAATAGATGTTTCAACCTTAGCCACAGGGGTATATGCTGTTGCTGTATCAAACAAAACTTTAATTAAGACACAAAAAGTAATTATTAAATAATATATAAAAAACCTCTTATAAATTTCTACAAATATGATTTTTGGGATTAATTTATAAGAGGGAAATTAAATTGACCATATTGTTTAAAATATAATCTATTAACAGATTATAGTAATTATATATAAAATGATTTTTATATTTGCATTATGAATAAAGACTCGTCAAAAAATCAAATCACGCGTAATGAAGCGCTAAAGAGAATGGGGAAATACGCTGCATTAACGGCTGTGGGAACCTTTCTTATATTAAGCCCCAAAAAAGCCCATGCTCAATCTGTACCCTTAGATCCAGGAGGGAACCCTTTTGAATAAAAGCTTCATTCTTAATAAATATAAGAAAACAAAAATTGAAAACCATTTTAGCCCCTAACTATGTGCATCACACCCATGATGTTGTTATTTTGTGGTTTCAGGTTTCAAATAAATACTTGGTCTTAAATGACCATATTTACACTTTATTAGATTGCTTTTTACAAAGCAAGGATTACAGCCATTTTCATCAATTAATCAATACAGGTGAACCTATTTCAGGAGAGGTATCAGGTGTTTTATTTTCAGAAATTGAAAGTCTTTTAACATCTGTTCATAGTATAGATCCTGAAGAAAATAAAGTTAGTGAAGTTTCTGTTTTGGATTCAGAGTTCCCATTTATTTCCATTTTTTATAATTTCAATGGTGTAATTATCCAAGTATGCTATCAGTCTGAAAACGAACAGCGTTTGATTCACCCGCAATTTTCATATTTAGAAATAGAGGCTCCGCAAATTAACGCAGATTGTGTTTTTCATATTAGCAGCTCAAACCATCTTCTGCACTTATTTAAAAGTAATCATTTTTTAGAAAGTTATTCAACTCAAGCTTATCATTTATTACAGGGAAAATTTGCCATAGAATTATTGTGCACTTTAACTCAGACCAAGGAATCTGATTGGCTTGCAAGCTTCCATGCTTCTACCATTTCAAATAATTCTGAGGCTGTTATGCTTATTGGGGAATCTGGCAAAGGGAAAAGCACTCTATCAGCCATACTAATGGATTATGGATTTAATCTTTTGACTGATGACCTTAGTCCTATGCTTGCTAAAACTCAACAGATTCATCATTTTCCATCAGCCATCTCCATTAAAAAAAATGCCTTTAGTCTGATTGATTCTCTTTCTGAACGCATAAAGTACAGGACATTTCAATCTCCCAATAGCCATAAAGGCCTCTTGAAATACGTTACACCAGTTAACTCGGATATCAAACCATTACCTTGTTCTAAAATAGTATTAGTTAATTATGAGGCAGATTCCGAAGCCTCATTGGACACACTCCCAATTGAAGAAGCTCTAAATGCATTAATACCCGATTCATGGATTTCGCCTCATCCTGAACATGTTAGAATTTTTATGGATTGGCTTGATAGCTGTAGTTTTTACAAACTGACTTATAGTGAAACAGATGCTGTTATTTCTAAATTTGAAACGTTATTAAGACCTGCGCAATAACATTATATATTTATATTTGTTTAAATAACATTTAATTCGTCACCCTTCAAAAATGACTCCCTTTCAAGCGTATCAAATTATTGCTGACATCTTAAGTTTTAAGAGTGATTCTGAAGTTTTAAAAACGAGATTGGCCCATTCTGATTTCGATTGGGACGCTCTTGTAGTACATGCTAGCCAGCATGTTGTTTTACCTACCCTTTATTTGCGATTAAAACAAAAGTCTCTTCTAAGTGTTTTACCAGCAGACCTTAGAGACTATCTTGAAGAGCTAACCGACATTAATAGAAACAGAAATATCTCTCTTTTAAGGGATGTTCATACTATTAGCAAACTCTTTCAAAATCATGATATTGAACATGTTTTTCTAAAAGGGACTGGGCTATTAGCAGCAGGGTATTATATTGATTTAGGAGAAAGAATGATTGGTGATATTGATATTCTTGTTTCCGAACACCAACTTGAAGCTGCTAATAATGTACTGATTTCGGAAAACTACAAGCCTAGAAAACAAACATTTGGAGTTAAATATTTTGAACATAGACACCTACCCAGATTAGTTTTAGCTAATAGTTTGGCAGCAGTGGAGTTACATAAATCTTTATTTTTTAAGGGACAGAAAGCTCTTTTAAACAAAGAGTGTGTTTTAAATTCTAAACAATTAATTAACCAAGTTTACGTACCTGCTAATAATCACCTCTTACATCATTGCATACTCAACTGGCAAATAAATGATCGTGGGAATTATTATTCACGAGTTAGTTTTAGAAGCATATATGACTCGCTCCTTATTTTAAATAAAGCCCAAGGAGTATTACCTGATGAATTAGAAGCTGATAGATTTGTAATCAATTTTTTATGTTTATCGACTGTTTATTTTAAGGATGTCCAACATCTAATAAAAGACAAAAAGACTTTTTTTAAGCTCAGTTATTATAATTTTAAGCAAAGGCATCCTAGTTTTTCCTATTCTATTGATTATTTATTTCGGAGTTTTTTATTTATTAAGTTTTTATTTTCACGATTGAAACTATTCTTAATTAATAAAGATTATAGAAAAGATGTCTTTAATAATTATAATCGTATTTTTGAACGTTTAAAAGGAAAGTCGTGATTATTTGAAAGCTTATTTTTTAATATTCTTTTGATGAAGTCCAAAATAATGTTATTTTTATTATAAATTTGCTCTATGAAGAAACTTAGCATATCCATTATACTTTTGTTTATTACCATTTTTAGTTTTGGTCAAAGCAGAGGCGTAAATGAAGTACTTGATTATCCTTGGGCTATAGGTCTAGGAGTTAATATTGTAGATAATGATGGCTCGGGAATTAACCAACCATTTGATGGAAGTAATTGGAATTTTAAAAACCCAGTAATGTTAAGTGGGGAATATCGCGTTTTAAATTATTTAGCTATAAATGCAGCGTTATCTTTTAATAGCCTACAAATGAGTAATTTGCAGAATGAATTGGTACTACCTGAAAATAAATCTTTCTTTGCGATGGACATGTCGGGTAAAGTATATCTTGATCAATTTTATGCTCCCACTACCCGACTAAAGCGAGTAGAAACATACGCGCTTCTTGGGCTAGGCTTCACTCAAGTAACAGATTTTAATACGGGCACGTTTAATGCTGGAGTAGGTGTTCAGTTTTGGTTTACAAACACCTATGATTTAGGATTGCGATTGCAAACCGTAGGGAAATGGGGTTTCAATAAATCGATTTACTTATCAAATTACATTCAGCATAGTGCTGAAGTTATCTATAAATTTTAGTTTTCTCACTTTTACTGATGGCTTAAACCTGCTTTCTTTATCACTTTGGACAAGGGGTGTGGGGTGTGAGTTTTGAGTCGTGAGCTTTGAGAGGTGAGCTTTGAGTGGTGAGTTGTGGGTTGTGAGCTTTGAGTTGTTAGTGGTGAGTTGTTAGTGTTGTACTATTAGATTCTTTGCTTCGAGCCTCGTTCAGAATGACAGGAGACTTTATACTCTTACTTTCTGACAACTTGGAGGCAATTAAATTGTAAAATTATTTAAGACATAAAAAAACTCCTGAATTTCTTCAGGAGTTTTTTAGTTTAATACTATTCTTATTAATTAAGACGCGTTTTGCTTTTTAATTAAATTAAGTGCAGAACCTTCGTTGTACCAATCAATTTGCGCTTGGTTATAGGTGTGATTTACGGTAATAACATCCTTTGAACCATCTTTATGCACAAACTCTATATTAAGAGGCTTGTCTGGTGCAAATTCATTTAAATCTAAGAAATTGATGGTATCATCTTCTTGGATTAGATCGTAATCAGATTCATTAACAAAAGTTAAACCTAACATCCCTTGTTTTTTCAGGTTTGTTTCGTGAATACGTGCAAAGGACTTTACAATAACTGCAGCTACACCTAAGTGTCTTGGCTCCATGGCAGCATGCTCTCTAGAAGAACCTTCGCCGTAGTTATGATCTCCAACTACTACTGAATAAATACCTTTGGCTTTATAATCTCTGGCCACATCCGGAACTCCTGCATAGTCTCCAGTCAACTGATTTTTTACAAAATTGGTTTTCTTATTATAAGCATTGATCGCACCAATTAGCATATTGTTAGAGATATTATCTAGATGTCCTCTATAACGCAACCAAGGTCCAGCCATTGATATGTGGTCTGTAGTACATTTTCCAAACGCTTTAATTAACAGTTTGGCTCCTGTAATGCTATCTCCAATAGGTTGGAAAGGTGTTAATAATTGTAAACGTTCTGACGTAGCACTTACAGATATTTCTATTCCCGTACCATCCTTTACAGGTTCTACATAACCAGCATCTTCAACTTCGAATCCTAATGGTGGTAATTCAATACCTCTTGGTTCTTCTAATTTTACTTCTTCTCCATCCTCGTTTATCAAGGTGTCGTTCATTGGGTCAAAGTCTAATCTTCCTGAAATAGCAATTGCTGCCACCATTTCTGGAGAGCCCACAAAGGCGTGTGTATTTGGATTTCCATCTGCACGTTTTGAGAAGTTTCTATTAAAAGAGTGTACAATGGTATTTTTCTCATCTCCTTTTAAATCGCTTCTATCCCATTGTCCGATACATGGACCACAGGCATTGGTAAAAATAGTCGCGTCTAAATCTTCGAAGATTTTTAGGATACCATCACGTTCGGCTGTAAAACGAATTTGTTCTGAGCCTGGGTTAATTCCGAAATCTGATTTGGCTTTAATCTTTTTATCTACCGCTTGTTTGGCAATAGAAGCTGCACGGGTTAAATCTTCGTAAGACGAGTTGGTACAAGATCCTATAAGACCCCAATCTACTTTAATTGGCCAATCGTTTTCTTTAGCTTTAGGACCTAATTCTCCAACTGGCGTTGCCAAGTCTGGAGTAAACGGACCATTTAAATGCGGGCGTAATGTATCTAAATCGATTTCAATAACCTGATCGAAATATTTTTCAGGGTTTGCATATACTTCGTCGTCTCCGGTTAAGTATTCTCGGATTTTGTTTGCTTCGTCAGCAACATCGTCTCTATCCGTAGCGCGTAAATAACGTTCCATAGAATCGTCGTAACCAAAGGTTGAAGTAGTTGCACCAATTTCGGCACCCATATTACAAATGGTTCCTTTTCCAGTACAAGATAAGTTTTTAGCCCCTGGGCCAAAATATTCAACAATAGCACCTGTTCCACCTTTAACGGTTAGAATTCCAGCTACTTTTAAAATCACATCTTTTGCCGATGTCCATCCGTTGATATTACCTGTTAATTTAACCCCGATTAATTTAGGGAATTTAAGTTCCCAAGCCATTCCTGCCATGACATCCACCGCATCTGCTCCACCTACTCCAATAGCTACCATTCCAAGACCACCAGCGTTAACGGTGTGCGAATCGGTACCAATCATCATTCCACCTGGGAAAGCGTAGTTTTCCAGAACCACCTGGTGAATAATACCAGCACCTGGTTTCCAGAATCCGATTCCATACTTATTAGATACAGAGGCCAAGAATTCGAATACTTCGCTACTTGTTTCGTTAGCACGGATTAAATCTGGTTTAGCACCTTGTTTTGCTTGAATTAAGTGATCGCAATGCGTTGTAGTAGGAACTGCAACCTTCGTTTTTCCAGCTTGCATAAACTGCAATAATGCCATTTGCGCCGTAGCGTCTTGCAACGCAATACGATCTGGAGCAAAATCCACATAATCTTTTCCACGAACAAACGCTTTGGTTGGTGTTCCATCCCAAAGATGTGCGTATAAAATCTTTTCTGAAAGTGTAAGCGGTTTTCCAACAATTTTACGAGCTGCATCTACGCGCTCTGCCATTGTACCGTACACCTTTTTAATCATGTCTATATCGAAAGCCATAAGTTGTATTTAATTATTAATATTAATAGTTTCAGTGTTTTTCACATGTTCCGTGTATTGCAAAATTACGAATTTTTAAGGAGTTTTAAAAATATGTAATAGAATGAAAGTTTCACTGAAAATAATTCAACAAAAAGAGGTTTTCTATGATAAGAAATACAGATTTCTTAAAATAGTATGAGCTAAAATAGTAAATTAATAAAATTTAGAATAGGTTGGTTTTGAGTGTCCGTAAAATGCACGGTTATCTCGTTGAATTTATAGGGAAATATAGAAAAAATGGAAGGTATTAGAACAGGCTTTTAATGATCTGCTCTTCTGATATTCCTTCGGCTTCGGCTTTATAATTTTTTATAATTCTATGTCTTAAGATACTTTGAGCCACAGCCTGTACATTTTCTATGAATGGAGAGAATTTTCGTGACTTCAAACCCTCCGTCTCATCCTCCTGAAGTCGGATGAGCCACCTCCCTTCATCTGAAGGGAGGAGCTGATTTTGGAGATGCTTCGACTACGCTCAGCATGACAGATGAGCTCTTTATTCTTTTAATTCTAAGGAGGGTGTTTTTTATGCTTGGTTGCTTGATAACTCAAACCCTCCGTCTAGCCTTCCTTATATCAGGCTAGCCACCTCCCTTCATCTGAAGGGAGGAGCCCATTTTGGAGAGAAACATATAAAAATGGAAGGTATTAGAACAGGCTTTTAATAATCTGCTCTTCTGATATTCCTTCGGTTTCGGGTTTATAGTTTTTTATAATTCTATGTCTTAAGATGCTTTGAGCCACAGCCTGTACATTTTCTATGTCTGGAGAGAATTTTCGTGACTTCAAACCCTCCGTCTCATCCTCCTGAAGTCAGATGAGCCACCTCCCTTCATCTGAAGGGAGGAGCTGATTTTGGAGATGTTTTGACTATGCTCAGCATGACAGATGAGCTCTTTATTCTTTTAATTCTAAGGAGGGTGTTTTTTTTTGCTTGGTTGCTTGAC
>NZ_JAPMLL010000015.1 GCF_026410255.1 Xanthomarina sp. F1114 | reverse complement strand
ATTTTGATTTTATTTTCTAGATAAGCATTTGCATTATTTGGGTTTAATAAATCAATCCCAGAGGATGATGACACTTTAAATTCAACTCCATTACGTAAATTGTAATAATTTGGATTATTATTTTCATCATCTGCATTACTACATGAAATCATTAATAAACTTATTAAAAACAAGGCAATTGCATTTCTCATAATAATATATTTTAAATTGATTTTTTTATACGGTTTTATTTATTCCTTCCTCGTATTCCTCATTACTGCAAGAATTTAAACTAAAAATAAATGTTGCTACAAGCAATATTAATCCAGTAACTTTATCAAGCCTTAAAAACTTAATATCTTAACTTTTAACATGTCAAACTTATAAAAAAAAAAAAACGGTTTATTCCAGGTTTTGTAAGAAATTTATGCATTTCATCGAAAAGTGATGAAATTCGTGTTTTTTAATTACGGTTTTACCGTAAAATGGGCTTGTTTTGATTTTTAAAGTCTAAAATCTTAAAGAAAATTGGTTTTGCAGGAGTTGTATAAGGCTCTGATGAGAAATAAGTGTTTAATAAAAAAAGCCATTCTAAAAAGAATGGCTTAATTAATATGTTTCGTTTTTCTAGTGAATTAAAAGTCTAATTCATCAGGAACCTCAATGTTTTGATTATTTGGGTCTGAGTTACTATCTGGATTATAGTCTGCGCAGTCTACCTCAATGGACAGGTTTAAAGGCTTTTCAAAATCTGAAGTAGATATTTCTAATTCTTCATCTCCAATACAGCTTTTCATATAAACTCCCCAAATTGGTAATGCCATAGAAGCTCCTTGCCCATAAGTAATGGTTCTAAAATGGGCTGCTCTATCTTCTGCACCTACCCAGACTCCGGTTACTAAGTTTGGTACCATTCCCATAAACCAACCATCACTTTGGTTTTGTGTGGTTCCTGTTTTACCAGCAATTGGATTTGTAAATCCGTATGGGTATCCAGTCATTATTTCTTTATACATGCCACTTTCTGGCATCCAAGTACGTCTTAATCTGGCACCCGAACCACTTTCTGTTACACCCTCCATTAGTTTTACGGTAACATAAGCAACTTCTTCGCTTAACACATCTCTGGATTCTGGAGTAAATTGATATAAAATAGTTCCGTTTTTATCTTCTATATGTGTTACCATAACTGGCTTGGTATAAACCCCTTTATTGGCAAAGGTTGAATAAGCAGCAACCATTTCGTACACGCTTAAATCGGCTGTTCCTAAACCAATAGAAGGTACTACTGGAATTTCTGCTTCTACACCTAACTTCTTAACCAAATCGACTACTGGTTGTGGTCCTACTTTATCCATTAATCTGGCAGTAATAGTATTTATAGAGTTTGCTAAAGCATTTTTCAAGGTTCGTGCGCCACCGTATTGACCATCGGAGTTTTTAGGCGTCCATGGATCTGGATTTCCAAATTTACCAGCTTCTATTGTAATTTGTGTATTAGGAAGCTCATCGCACGGAGATAGGTGCAATTGGTCTACAGCTGTTGCATATACAAAAGGCTTAAATGTAGAACCTACTTGTCTTCTAGCTTGCTTTACATGATCGTATTGAAAATGTCTATAATTTACACCTCCAACCCATGCTTTTACATGCCCGGTTTGCGGGTCCATAGACATCATTCCTGTATGTAGAAACGACTTATAATAACGCATGGAATCCATTGGCTTCATAATAGTATCTATTTCTCCTTTCCAGGAAAAAATACTCATTTGCGTTGGAGTATTAAAGGAGGTTATAATCTCCTCGTCAGATTTATTTAAATCGTATTTCATATGCCTCCAACGTTCACTTTGTTTCATAGAACGGTTCATAAGTGATTCGATTTCACTTTTACTCAATTCTAAAAATGGTGCTGTTGGATTTCTATCTGGTGTATTTTGATGATCAAACTCTGCTTGAAGCCTTGGCATGTGTTGAAGAACAGCATCTTCGGCATGTTTCTGCATTCTAGAATCTATGGTTGTATAAACTTTTAAACCATCGCCATATAAGTTGTACTTTTCGCCATCTGGTTTTGGATTATTTTTTATCCAATCTTTCATAAAACCATCAAGATAAGCTCTAAAATAAGTGGCAATCCCGTCGCGATGAGATTGTGGTGTATAGTGCAAATCTAATTCGGTTTTCTGCAAAGAATCTTCAACTTTATTAGTTATATAACCGTATTTTTCCATTTGATGCAATACCACATTTCTTCTGTTTCTAGTCCCAACAGGATTTCTGTGATCTCGCGGATTGTATAAGGAAGAGTTTTTAAACATTCCAACCAACATGGCTGCTTCTTTAATATCTAGCTGGTTAGGTTCTTTGTCGAAATAAATACTTGATGCAGAACGGATACCATCTGCATTATTACCAAAGTCGTAGATATTAAAATACATGGCAATAATTTCTTCCTTAGTATATTGACGTTCTAATTTAATGGCAATAATCCATTCTTTTAATTTTTGAGTAATTCTACTAAACGTATTAGTAGAACCTTCGCCATGGAATAATTGTTTTGCTAATTGTTGCGAAATGGTACTGGCTCCTCCACCTTTTCCTAATTTAACAATAGCTCTTAAGGTTCCTCTGGCGTCTATTCCTGAGTGTTCGTAATAACGCGCATCTTCGGTAGCAATTAAGGCATCTACTAAATGCTGGGGCAAATCGTCGTAACCTACTGGGGTTCTATTATCGTTAAAATAAAATTTCCCTAATGTTTTTCCATCAGAAGAAATAATTTCTGTTGCTAAATTGGTTTTAGGGTTTTCTAGAATAGTATGATCTGGAAGTTTGCCAAAAACACCCCAGGATGCTAATAAAAATAGGAGTACAACAAATAAAATACCTGCAATAAACAGTTTCCAAAACCAGCGAACATAGCTTGAATAATCTTGAACTTTTTCTTTTTGTTTCTTTTTTGTTTTAGCCATATATGTTACATAACTTAAGGTTAAACGTTCTTAAGTTTAAAAAATTATCTGAGTTAATTTTGAGTTTTCTCAACCTGAAATCCAATATCTGTTATTCCTTCTAAATTTACAACTCCCTTTTCTTTACCATTTTCTCTCATGGCTTGTTGGATGTTTACAGTATAATCTCCGTCTTCATTAAAAATAACCTGTTCTTTATACCAAAGTTTATTTTCTTTGACTTCCGCAAATCCTGTGCCTAAAAATTCGCCTGTTGGTTTGGCCATTTTATACTCTAAAGTATCTTTTAAAGTTTTTCCGTGTGGAAACTTCATTTCGACAATTAAAAACAAGTTGTTGTATTTATAATCGTTATTATTTCTAAGGTTTACAAATAAGTTATACGTATTTAAAGTGTCTGGTGGATGTATTGTAAAACTAATTATAGAATCTTTATGCCATTTATTGGGTACAGACTTGTAGGTGTCGTACACACTTTTAGAGTTGCAAGATGCTAGAAGAAGAGCTAAAAGAAGGAGCAAAGCACTATTTCGCATTATTTTTATTGTTTTGGGGTTTTCTTCTTTTTTTATTTCTGTTTTTATTTTTACTGTTTCTCTTATGTTTTTTACTCGGTCCTTTAGAGTCGAAACGGGTTAAACTATCTTGTCCTACAACGTTTTCAAATTCGTTTTTAGTATCTTGAATTAAATCTGTAGCATATTCTTCTAAACTAGCTACTTTCTCTTTTTTCTTATTTAATTCTATAATTTCTTTGGCTTGGTCTTTTGTTATTACATGCCAATTGCTCCATTCTCCTTCATAAGCAAACCACATATGTCCTTTAAAAATATCTGTTTTCTGACAAACGGCGGTACCTTTTTGAGTGTATAGTTTAACATCGGATTTAGGAAAATCTTTAAGCGCATCTAAATAAGTATCTAACTCGTAATTTAAACAGCATTTTAATTTTCCACATTGCCCTGCTAACTTTTGTGGGTTTAAAGAGAGTTGTTGATAACGTGCAGCCGACGTACTAACAGAGCGAAAATCTGTTAACCAAGTTGAACAGCATAATTCTCTTCCACAAGATCCAATACCACCAAGTCTAGATGCTTCTTGACGAAAACCTACTTGCTTCATCTCGATTCGGGTTTTAAATTCCCTGGCATATAATTTTATCAGCTCTCTAAAATCTACACGATCTTCGGCCGTATAATAAAAAGTGGCTTTACTTCCATCGCCTTGAAACTCTATATCCGAAATCTTCATTTGCAGGTTGATATCAATAGCAAATTGACGCGCTTTCACTTTCATTGGTTCTTCTCTGTCTCTGTATTCAGACCAAATATCAATGTCTTTTTGCGACGCTTTTCGGTAAATTTTTAAGATTTCCTCATCTTTTTCGGAAACCTTTTTTCTTTTCATTTGAATTCTAACCAGTTCGCCCGTTAGGGTAACCATACCAACGTCGTGACCAAATTGTGCCTGTGTAGCAACAATATCTCCAATGCTTAAAGTTAATTTTTCTGTATTTTTATAATAGTGTTTTCTGCCGTTTTTAAAACGTACTTCTACCCAGTCAAAAGGCTCTTGACCGTTGGGAAGCGACATATTTGCTAACCAATCGAACACGGTTAGTTTATTACAACTATCTGTGCCACAAGTACCATTGTTCTTGCATCCTTTGGGCTGTCCGTCTTTTCCAGTTGAGCAACTGTTACAAGCCATAAAATTTATGTATATATTGATTCTGAAAAACCTGAAGTTTTACAGAAGAAGATTAATAATCCTTTTAAAAATGTAAAGATAAGATTATTTATTAAGTTAAAATGCATATCGTCTAGCTTGCTTTGAGAAAACAAACAGAGTTGCAACTAATTTAAAATCAGTTATTTGCAAAATACTTTTAATTGTTTCTTTGTTTTAAAATGAAATATTAAACATTTTTATGCTCACATTTTTAGTTTTTTACGATGAAGGTATAAATCACTTAAAACTATAACTATGAAATCAATTTTTCCTTTACCACTTCTAATTTGCCTAGTTTTATTTCCTTTTTATACTGCTAAGGCTCAAGACTTTAAATCGGTTATGACAAGTGCCGAATATGTGTTTAACGAAAATAAAATCCCTTGTTTAACCGAAGCACAACGAGATGCTATTAAAACCGAAACCCAAAACAATATTGAAGCTTTAAAACGTCAAAACAAATTAGCATTTAACGAAAGTAATAACCGTGGCAGTCATCCATTATTTATATGGCCAATTCAGCAAGCTGCCGGATTTGATTATAATAACACCTGGTCAATTTCTGGTTATGTAGATCATAATTCAGCTTATCCAAATCAACTAACAGATTACAATTGCGGCACAAGAACTTACGACAGTGCTAATGGTTATAACCATCAAGGCGTTGACATGTATTTATGGCCATTTTCTTGGAAGCAAATGGACGATAATCAAACCGAAATTATTGCAGCCGCTCCCGGACAAATAATTGCTAAGGGAGATGGCGAATTTGACAGAAGCTGCAACTTTAACAACAATGTTTGGAATGCCGTTTATGTTCAGCATAACGATGGTAGTATAGCTTGGTACGGCCATATGAAAAATGGTTCGGTTACCACTAAAAATGTAGGAGATATGGTAGATACTGGCGAAGTAATTGGTATTGTTGGAAGTTCTGGAAACTCTACAGGGCCACATTTACATTTTGAAATTTATACAAACAGTTCCTATACACAATTAATAGATCCATTTATGGGCGACTGTAACGATATGAATGCAACAAGCTGGTGGCAATCGCAGATTCCATATAATGATTCTGGAATTAGTGCGGTTTTAACACATGATAATGCTCCAGATATTTTTCCTCCTTGTCCGACAACCGAAACTCCAAATACAAGTGATAATTTTAGTACGGATGACACCATTTATTTTGCAGCCTATTTTAAAGATCAGGTAGCTGGAGATATTATTCATTTTTCTATTATTAAACCTGACAACTCTTTTCTTTACGATTGGGACCTAACCGTTGAAACTACAGCTTCTTCTTGGTATTATTATTGGTATTTTTCTGATATGTACGACCAAATAGGCGAATGGAAATGGCAAGCTACCTATGCTGGCGAAACAGTAACACATAGTTTTAATATAAGTACTTTAAGTATGGAGGAAGAAACTATTGAATCAACACGTATTTATCCAAATCCAGCAACACATAATGTTGCTATTAAAACAGGAAAAACCTTAGAATCTGCCACAATTTATGATGTACGTGGAAAGATAATTAAGTCTGTGTATTTTAATGAAAATTCCATTTACAATTTGGATATCTCTAATATATCTAAGGGGATGTATTTTCTAACAGTTGTTTCTATAGAAAACGAACAGGAGAGTTTTAAGCTAATAAAAGATTAATTAAATTCAATCTCATAATTAAGTCTATTTGTAAGGGATTTAAGTTCTTTTTCAGATTTAAATACATTTGACAGTATTAATTTACTCCATCCAATTTTTTTGGAATACGCGTTGAAACTTTCGTTTTTCCAATCGAATCCCTCTCTCCAGAATTTTTGGGGAGAGACATAACAGAACGTATAATCGAAAATTAAACTGGAGGCATTTAGACTTTGATTTTTAGGAATGGTATAAGGAGCCAACAAGGTTATATGATTATCCTTGCACTGTTTTCTAATATCTTGAATTAATGGTGGATAATCGTCTCGGATACTATCTAAATCAAAATCGTTGTATTCGGTATTTCCAATCTTCTGAATGGGACGAATTTGAAGAATATCGAAACTTTCGCCATTAAAATGCTTAAAAAAATCGGCTAATTCGTAAAAATTATCCTTGTTAAAGGTATAATTAATCCGAACTTTGAAATCGTATTGTTTTTTTAATTTTTCAAAAGCTTTAAAGGCATTATGAAATTTTTCATAACTCGCCTTTTGCATAAAATTTTCATAGCTTTCTTTATGAACTCCATGAAGTGAGATAGTAAACTCGTTTAATCCTGCTTTTAAAAGAGCTTCAATTTTTTCTTCGTCCAACAAATTTGCATTGGTAGTAATAGAAATATATGGCACGTTATAGGTTTTCCCCAGTTCTACAACTTTTACTAAATCTTTATATAAAGTTGGTTCTGTACCACAACCAATTTGAAGTTTTAGAGCTCGACTAAAAATGGTTTTGGCTACTTGATTTAATTCGCCCTCTTTAAACTGTCCTTTTAAGGTTTTTACGTAATCAGCGTCTGTAAAATAGCACATTTTACAACGTAAATTACAGGCCAAAACAGGATCTAAGTTCACAGCTAAATAGCGCTGATTAAACTTGTGCAATATATAAAGGCCTAAGAATTTAATTCTATGGCTTTTTATCTTCCTATTAATTTGTAACAGTTTGTAAATATTCATTTTACTAATGGGCTCTTCAATTTATTTTAACGCTTATTATGTTAACTGGACAAGCTTTCGAAGCATTTTCACAGGCTTCTAAAATAGAATGGTCATTCGATTTTAAGGTATAAAACCCTTTTCTTTCTTTCGTGTGTAACAACACCGTTTTTCCGTCTTTTTTAGACATTTGAAACTGATTTGGCGCCATTTCCACACAGTAATTACATCCTATACATTTATTGCGCTGTAAGGTAACAATTACCATTAGGCTTCTACTTTATTTTCAACAATTTTATACAATTTATCCGAAGGTCTAATTCTAAAATCTACCGGAATAGTCACTACATCTCCTTTAGAAGCATTATCAGATTTCGTGTCATTTATCATCATCTCTGTCACTTCCATCTCTTTTGCACCTGTTGTTGAACCGGTTATTAAAATAGTGTCGCCCACAGCTATATCAAAAGCTTCAATTTTAAATTCTCCAATTTTAGCTTTTGGGTAAAAATGCGTACCTTTTCCTAAATACACTTTCTTTTGAGTGGCATGAGATCCAGAACCTGTACTCCATTCGCCTAACTTCTGACCTAAATAATAGCCGCTCCAAAACCCACGGTTATAAACTTTTTCAAGTTCTTGCATCCAGGAAATTACTTTTTCTTTATTGTAAGTTTCATTGGCTACACTATCAATGGCATCTCTATAGCATTTAATTACTTTTGCTACATATTCAGGTGCGCGACCACGACCTTCAATTTTTAAAACTTTTATTCCGGCATCGGCAATTTCATCTAGAAAATCGATAGTACATAAGTCTTTTGGAGACATAATGTATTCATTATCTAATTCCATTTCGAAACCAGTTTCCTGGTCGATAACCGTATATTTTTTTCTACAATTTTGTTTACATGCACCTCTATTTGCCGAAGAATTATGCGAATGTAAACTCATATAACATTTTCCCGAAACCGCCATACAAAGTGCACCATGACCAAATATTTCTATTTCAATCAATCTACCTGAAGGTCCTTTTATTTGTTCTTTTTCTATTTGTTCGGTAATTTTCTTAACTTGACGTAAACTCAATTCTCTACTCAATACCATGGTATCGGCAAATAAGCTGTAAAATTTAACCGTTTCAATATTGGTAATATTTAATTGAGTAGAAATATGTACTTCCATGCCAATTTCTCTTGCAGAAGCAATTACTGCCTGATCCATAGCAATTACTGCCGTAATATTAGCAGCTTTGGCCTGCTTTAATAAGGTTTTTACAATGGATAAATCGTGGTCGTAAATAATGGTGTTTAAGGTTAAATAACTTCTAACATTATTTTTTTCGCACCTTCTTGCTATTTCAGGTAAGTCTTCAAGAGTAAAGTTGACGGTTGATCGCGCTCGCATATTCAATTGCTCCACTCCAAAATACACAGAGTTTGCACCATTATCTAAAGCTGCCTGTAGCGACTCGAAGTTTCCTGCGGGCGCCATTAATTCTATATGTTGCATGATTTGAAGTTTTAAGAAGTTTTGCTTTTAAAATTTTCAAAAATATTGCGTAAATCTTTTTTATATGGTAGGTGGTCTGCTCTGCCTTTTTTAAAGATATCGTTACTATTACCTTGTCCTTTACGCATGTTTTTTTGTTCTTCGTAGGGTAATTGAATTATCTCCTGACAATGAGAAGAACAACAGTTTTCCATTTTTTCTTTACAAGTGTCACACTGAATAAATAGTAAATGACAAGCATCGTTTGCACAATTAGTATGTAAGTCGGCCGGTTCGCCACATTGGTGACAGTGCGCAATAATATCTTCAGAAATTCGCTCTGAACGTCGCTCGTCGAACACAAAATTCTTACCTATAAATTTATTTTCTAAACCTTTAGCCTCAACTTGTCTCACGTAATTGATGATACCACCTTCTAACTGATAGACATTTTTAAAACCTTTGTGTTTATAATATGCACTTGCTTTTTCGCAACGGATTCCACCAGTGCAATACATAACAAGTTTTTTATCTTCTTTATGATCTCTTAAATCTGCTTCAATAATATCTAAGGATTCTCGAAACGTATCCACATCTGGAGTTACAGCGTTTTTAAAATGACCAATTTCACTTTCGTAATGATTTCTCATATCAACCAAAACTACGTTTGGATCGTCTATCAGTTCGTTAAACTGTTCTGCCTCAACATGAACTCCTTTATTGGTTACATCAAAAGTTTCATCTTTTAATCCATCGGCCACAATTTTATCACGGACTTTCACTTTTAATTTTAAAAACGAAAAATTATCGTGTTCAATGGCAATATTTAAGCGTACATTTTCTAAAAAAGAAATAGTATCTAAGTGTTTTTTAAACAGGTTAAAGTTATCTGCTGGAACGGAAAGTTGGGCATTTATGCCTTCATGAGCCACATAAATACGTCCTAAAACGTCTAATTTATTCCATGCTAGGAATAGGTGATCTCTAAAAATTTCAGGATTGTCAATTTTTGCGTATTTATAGAAAGAGATTGTCAAGCGTTCTTTTCCCGCTTGCTCGATTAGTTCTACTCTTTCTTTAGCGCTTAAGGTATTGTACAGTTGCATGCTATACTAATTTTTTAAGGTTAAAGATTATTTTGGCTGCAAAGGTAATGTTTTTTATTTTTTTATGAATTTACTTAAAACAAAAAGCACTTTATAATATTTTATAAAGTGCTTTAAGTAGACTAACTCGTTATTAATATTTTTTAATTTAATTACTAAATAGAAAAAACATTCTTACGAGTTAACCGCCTTCGGCTTTACAGTTGCTATTTAAAAAGATAACAACTGTAACACCTAATGAGATAATACATTTTTTAAAAAATTTCATTTGTTTAAAATTTTTATAGTTTTAAAATCGAATAATATTAAAATGTCTTTTAAAATCCTTCATATTTAAACTATGATGTATTTTAAGCGAGCTTATTTATTTTCTTTTTCACAGTTAAAATTTTCCCACTTTATATAGTAGATGCAGAAAGTACAAAAAGGTTGCGTGATAAAATTGTAAAGTGAAAAAAGAAGTAGTATTTTAGCATCACTTTCACAAGATAAAAAAAAGAGAAATGAGCAGCGAAAAAGAAGCCAAATTAAAAGCACTAAAACTTACATTAGATAAACTAGATAAAGCATACGGTAAAGGAACTGTCATGAAAATGAGCGACCAAGCGGTTGTAGATGTAGACTCTATTCCTTCTGGTTCTTTAGGTTTAGATATAGCTCTAGGCGTAGGCGGATATCCAAGAGGGCGAGTTATAGAAATTTACGGACCAGAATCTTCTGGTAAAACAACCTTAACCTTACATGCCATTGCCGAAGCTCAAAAAGCTGGAGGTATTGCCGCATTTATTGATGCAGAACATGCTTTCGATAGAACTTATGCAGAAAATTTAGGAATTGACATTGATAACCTTATTATTTCGCAACCAGATAATGGAGAGCAAGCTTTAGAGATTGCAGATAATTTAATTCGATCTGGTGCCATAGATATTGTTGTTATTGACTCTGTGGCAGCTTTAACACCAAAAAGTGAAATTGAAGGTGAAATGGGAGACTCTAAAATGGGACTTCATGCAAGATTAATGTCGCAAGCGCTAAGAAAGTTAACCGCTTCTATTAGTAAAACTAAATGTACCGTAATTTTTATTAACCAATTACGTGAAAAAATTGGGGTTATGTTTGGAAACCCTGAAACTACAACTGGGGGTAACGCCTTAAAATTTTATGCCTCTGTACGTTTAGATATTAGACGTTCTACACAAATTAAAGAAACCGATGGGAATGTTGCTGGTAATAAAACCAGAGTAAAAGTGGTGAAAAACAAAGTAGCTCCTCCGTTTAAAATGGCAGAATTTGACATTATGTATGGCGAAGGGATCTCGAAAGTAGGAGAGATTTTAGATGTAGCAGTCGATTTTGAGATTATTAAAAAAGCGGGCTCTTGGTTTAGTTATGGGGACACCAAGTTAGGGCAAGGTAGGGATGCCGTTAAAGCCTTGATAAAAGACAATCCAGAATTACAAGACGAGCTAGAATTGAAAATTAAAGAGCAATTAAAAGCTCCTAAAGAATAAAAAAATAAATTAAAAAAAATCCCGAATATCTTCGGGATTTTTTAATTTATTACGCAACCTTTTGATAGTCTTTGCATCTACAATGTACATATGTATTTTTTAATGAAGAAATTTGTAACCTACTGTCTTTTGGCAATTTTCATTTTTTCTTGTAGCGTAAGCGATGATAGCTCGCCACAATTTTATAATGAATTTTTACCTATTGAGAGTACTACTTTGCCAGAGCAATTCCGTTTGGGCGATACTTATGATATTACTTTAACTTACATTAGACCGTCCACTTGTTATGCTTTTAATAATATTTATAACAAAGAGCAGGGCAATGAGATAACATTGGCAGTAGTAGCAAATGTAGCTTACCAAACTGACAATTGCGAAACAGTAAATGAAGAGATGGAAACCTCCTTTAATTTTACAGCAAACCACAATGGGTCTTATGTTTTTAAATTATGGCAAGGAGAAAACACCTATTTAATTGTAGAAGTTCCAGTAGTAGAGTAAAACTTTGTTAAATTAATACGATATCATTTGGGTTTAAAACAACTCATACAAAAATGTAGTAAAAAAGATACCAAAGCACAAGCAGAACTATATCAGCTATTTTCGGCTAAATTATTTTCTGTTTGTCTGAAGTATTCTAATAATTATGCGGAAGCAGAAGATAATCTGCAAGATGCTTTTGTGACTATTTTTAACAAAATATCGCAATATAAACACAAAGGTTCTTTTGAAGGTTGGTTAAAACGAATAACTATAAACACCGCATTACAGCGCTATAGGAAACAAGGTGTTTTTGAGATTATTGACGAATCTAATATTGAAGATGTAGAAGTTGAAATTGAAGAAGATGATGTTTCATTAGAGTTTCTTTTACAGATAATCCAAGAGTTACCAAACCGTTATAGATTGGTTTTTAACCTCTATGTTTTAGACGATTATTCGCATAAAGAGATAGCTAAAATGCTAGATATTTCAACGGGAACCTCGAAATCTAATTTGGCTAGAGCCAGGAAGATTTTAAAAGATAAAATTGAAGAATACAAAACAAGTTTAAACACGCATACCTTGTAATGAGTGATAAAAAACATATAGATAGAGTTTTTCAGGAAAAATTTAAAGACTTTGAAGCTACCCCAAATTCAGAAGTTTGGAACAAGATTCAAAGCAAATTAAACAAACCTGAAAAAGATAGAAAGAGAGTAATTCCTCTTTGGTTTAAAATAGCTGGAGTTGCAGCTCTCTTGCTTTTATTATTAACTGTTGGAGGCATTTTAATATCTGACAATTTCTTAGGAAATACAAACAAGATAAAGGTTGTTGATACTGAAAATCCAACTAAAGACAATACAAATACTTCTACAGAATCTAGTACAAATTCTAATGTTGTAACTACTCCAGATAAAAATAAAATTACGGATAATGCTATTATATCTGAAACTGGGACTGACAATAAACTATCAAAACAGAAAAAAGGTTTAAATAGTACGCAAATAGCTTCAGAAGAAAGCCAAAGCAAGAAATCTATCTACCCGATAAATAATAAGACTTCAAAAAAGAAATCAATAAATAAAAACATACGAAGCACTTCAGAAGAACCACATATAAACAATACACAAATTGCTAATAACACTAACTCTAGAGACAAAACAGATTCTAACAAACATTTAAAAGAAAACCCAAGCAAAATAAATACTGATATTCCCTCTAGAAATAATATAGCGGATAACACAACAAAGAGTGAAAGTGGAAAGGCCGATTCTCATTTAGAAGTTGATCAGAATAAAACTGAAAATCAAATACAACAATTAAACATTAATACAACAGAACACAGAGTTGCATTAGAAGAAAACACAAAAGCTGAGACGGAGAATCTTTTGGAAGAAGAACTAAATAAAACAGATCTAACCATAGAGGAAGCTATTGCAGCTAATCAAGATATTATTGAAGAAGAGAAAGATGAAATAATAAACAGGTGGCAAGTATATGCAAATATGGCCCCTGTTTATTATAATTCGATGGGGAAAGGCTCGCATATTAATGAGCAATTTAAAAACAATTCTAAAAGTGGCGAAGTAAACACTAGTTACGGCGTAAATGTTAGTTATAACTTAAACAAAAAACTATCTATACGTACTGGATTAAGTTCGTTAAACTTAAGTTACGATACTAACGATGTAATTCTATATCAAGGTATGTCTAATACTGGAGCTACCTCAAGTGCATTAAGGAATATAGATTTATCTAAAGGTAACGAAAGCCTTTCTGCTATAAGCGCAGATAATTTAAAGGTTGGAGAAGTAGATAATTTATTAAGCCCTAATTCTAACGCTGCAATTAGTCAGAGAATTAGTTATTACGAAATTCCCATGGAATTAAATTATAGAGTTGGAAGCAAGAAATTTGGTATAAATCTAATTGCTGGATTTAGTTCGTTTATTTTAGATGGCAACGATGTATATTCTGAATTACTTGGAGAGAAAAAATATATTGGCGAAGCAAATAATATAAATAGTGTAAGTTTTAGTACCAACTTAGGGGTTGGATTAGACTATAAATTTACAGAAAAATTTAAATTTAACTTAGAGCCTACTTTAAAGTACCAATTAAATGCGTTCGAAAACACTTCTGGAAATTTTAACCCATATATTATAGGTGTTTATACAGGTTTTAGTTATAAATTTTAGTTTTGGTTGATTAGATTGATTTGTGTATTCCTAAAACTAGGAAAGCAATGATAATCTTAAATAAAGAGCTGTCCTGTGCCAAGAGCAGCTCTTTTTTTATGCTCTAGTCTCTAAAGTTTTTAAAATAACTTCTCGAACTCTTTTATTAAGATCTTTTGTGTCGCTTACCGTTAAGCCTTTGGTTTCGATAAACGGATGAATTACAGCACGCATCTTTCCTGGGCCTCCACTAAAAAAGGTATAAGAAAATCGTTTTTTATTATCTAAGAAAGACATGGGAACCACTGGAATTTGATGATTGATGGCTAATCTAAAAGCACCATCTTTAAACGTGTCTAAAATTATATCTTCGTCTGGAACACCACCTTCAGGAAAAATACAAATACTCAAGCCTTGTTTCAAACGTTTTTGAGCTCTTAAAAACACCGCTTTTCTGCTGCTTTCCGAATTTCTATCTACTAAAATACAAGTCCGTTTATAGAAAAACCCAAACAAGGGAATCTTAGCCAACTCTTTTTTTCCAACAAAAACAAAAGGGTTCTTAGTAGAAACCAACATAAGCATAATATCTGCCATAGAGGTATGATTGGCAACAAACATGTAGCTTTTGTCCCGTTCTGGTATTTGCTCATGCTCAATTTTCCAAACAAATCCCATCCCTGTTAAAATAAATTTTGCCCACAAGCGTGCAATCCTAAAAAAATAAGGATACCAAGTTTCTTTTAGAATAGAAATAATTAAAAGCGGAAAAAAAACTATAATAGGCAAGGCTACAAGTATATAGAACCAAATGCGATATAAAATCCAAAACAAACACTTAAATATTCTCATCGGTGTCAAAACTAATTAAATTTATTGAGCTATTGCATCAAAAAATTTACCTTTGTAGCTTGTAAAAAAATATAGAATAACTAATAAAAAAAGATTCCTGCTTTTGCAGGAAGTATTATGGCAAGAATTTTAACAGGCATTCAAAGTACCGGAACACCCCATTTAGGAAATATTTTAGGCGCATTAATTCCAGCAATTAAAATGGCTAATAATCCTAAAAACGACTCGTTTTTATTTATTGCAAATCTGCATACCTTAACACAAATTAAAGATGCAGAACTTTTGCGAAACAACACTTATTCTACAGCTGCAACTTGGCTAGCTTTTGGATTGGATGTAGAAAAAACAGTGTTTTATAGACAGAGCGATATTCCGCAAGTAACTGAATTGTCTTGGTACTTAAGTTGTTTTTTTCCATATCAACGCTTAACTCTTGCCCATGGCTTTAAAGATAAAGCTGATAGATTAGGAGATGTAAATGCGGGATTATTTACCTACCCAATGCTTATGGCTGCAGATATTTTAATATATGATGCCGAAATTGTTCCTGTTGGAAAAGACCAATTACAACATATAGAAATGACACGTGATGTTGCTTCTCGTTTCCATACAAAAATGGGAGAGACTTTTGTAATTCCAGAAGGAAGCATTCAAGAAAACATTATGATTGTTCCTGGAACTAATGGTGGAAAAATGAGTAAAAGCCAAGGAAATATTATTAATATTTTTCTAGACGATAAAAAACTTCGCAAGCAAATTATGGGTATTGAAACAGATAGCACAGCTCTAGAAGACCCTAAAGACTGGAGTACATGTAATTGTTTTGCATTATATAATTTATTGGCTTCCAATGAACAAATTGCAGCAATGAAGGCCAATTACGAACAAGGTGGTTACGGTTACGGTCATGCTAAACAAGCCCTTTTTGAGCTTATAATTGAAAAATTTGCTACCGAACGCGAGCGTTATCATTATTATATGAATAATCTGGATGAAATAGATAAACTTTTAGCTATTGGTGCAAAAAAAGCTCAAGTTGTAGCTAATGATGTTTTAAATCGTGTTCGCGAGAAAGTGGGTTACTAGTTTAATTTAAAATTCTAAGGTTAAATATAGTGTCTAACAAAGATTTAAAAGGCTTGTTAGACACTTTTATTTTTAAATAATTTCGAATAATTTTCCAGGTAAAGGTCTTAGCACTCCCTTTAATTCCATATTTAATAAAATGCCAGCAATTTTATAAATAGGTAAGTTACATTCTAAGGCAATGACATCTAAAAGTTGTTTGTCTTTTTCTTTTAAATAGTTATAAACTATTTTTTCTTCATCATTTAACTCCACGAACAATTGCTTTTGGATAGGGGCTTTTGCCTTTTCTTCTAACTCCCAATTCAACATATATGGAATATCTAGAGGTGTAGATAAAACATGTGCTTTTTGAAATTTAATCAAATTATTACAACCTATACTCTGGCTATCTGTTACTCTGCCCGGAACGGCAAACACATCTCTATTATACGAATTTGCAATATCTGCAGTTACCAGACTTCCTCCTCTTTCGGCAGATTCTATAACAATAGTGGCTTCGCTTAAACCAGCAATCACCCGATTTCGTTTTAAGAAGTTGTTTCTATCAAAAGGATCGCTACTCCAAAAGTCTGTTAAGAATCCCCCGTTTTTTTCAACTTCTGCAACATATTTTTTATGTGCTTTTGGGTATACTTGATTCAAACCATGAGCCAAACAACCTACCGTCTGCAACTTATTATTTATAGCTGCTTTTTGAGCTGTAATATCTGTTCCATAAGCAAATCCAGAAACTATAACTGGATTAAAAATAGCTAACTCCTCAATTAACTTATTACAAAAAGCAATGCCATTAGTTGTAATTTTTCTGGTACCTACCACACTAATAATTCGTTGTTGTTTTAAATTTACATGTCCGGATTGGAAGAGTAAAATAGGACTATCTATACAATGTTTTAATTTTTCAGGATAATTGGAATCTGCAAAATACAAGGTAGTAATATTATTCTCTTGAATAAATTTTAATTCTTCTTCTGCAGCTTTAAAATGATGTTTGCCATATAAATCTCTAATAACCAAACTTCCTATGCCGTCAATTTTAAGTAAGTTCTGTTTTTTTTCATTAAAAATAGCTTCCACAGAACCACAATGAGCAATCAGTTTTTTTGCTGTAATATCTCCAATATTAGGAACGTGCTGCAAAGCCAAAATATATAGTAAATTATTTTCAGACATGATAATATTTTGATAATGAGACTACAAGTAAAGCAATTTAATCATGTTAATAAATAGTTAGGCCGAATTTTTGTTCGCAATTAAAAATTGCTAACTTTGTTTTTATGCAATTAGAATCATACATAAGCGACTTACTATATAGATATGAATGTGTTACAGTTCCTGAGTTTGGAGCTTTTTTAACGCAACGAGTTTCAGCAACCATTCACGAGTCTACAAATGCCTTTTATCCTCCAAAAAAGAAACTATCTTTTAACGAGCAAATTCAAGCAAACGATGGCATTTTAACCCATTATATCGCCGATGTAGAAAAGATTCCATTTGAAGAAGCTGCAAGAAAGATTGAAAAACGTGTGAAAGCGCTAAAATCTTATCTTACCGAAGGAGAAACCATTGCTTTTGATAATATTGGAGAACTTTCGTTAAATAACGAAGGGAAGATGCTTTTTGAACCTTCTTATCACTTAAATTATTTAACAGATGCTTTTGGCTTATCCCAATTTGTATCTCCTTCTGTAAGTAGAGAAGTTTATAAAGAAGAAGTTGAAAAAATTGAAAAAGTTATTCCAATTGCAATTACTCCAGAAAGACGCAAATCTAAAGGTTATTTAAAATATGCTGCTGTAGCGGTAATTGCCCTGACTGTGGGTGGGTTTGTTGCTTCCAAATATTATGTAGAAAACATAAATTCTCAAAACCAAATAGCTCAAGAAGAAGCCAATGTACAGCTTGAAAACAAAATTCAAGAAGCTACTTTTGTTATAGAGAATCCACTTCCTGCTGTTACTCTAAATGTGAAAAAACAAGTTGGTAATTACCATATTATTGCCGGTGCTTTTAGAGTGGAGGGAAACAGCGATAAAAAAGTTGAAGAACTTAAACAATTAGGTTATGATGCTAGAAAAATTGGTGAAAACAAATACGGTTTACACGAAGTAGTCTATGCTAGTTATCAAGACCGTTTGGAGGCTTTAAGTGCTTTAAGAGAAGTAAAACGCTCTCATAATTCTGCTGCTTGGTTGTTGGTGAAGGAGTTGGATTAATTTCCTGTTCTGAAGCCTGTCTTTGTAGACAGACCGAAAGTAACGACTAAAGAACCTCTAACCAACCTTAACGTTATCCCACATCACATGGAGAGATTCCTCCTAACGTCGGAATGACATATTATTACAAAAAAAACATAGCAATTTTTCGTTGTGTTGTATTTCATTTTCAGTGACAAAATTTTCATAATTCGTAAGTCTAAAATCTAAAATGGCTTTACCTTTGCATTTCATTTTATAAATGCACACCCATCATGTCTATAAAAACACCTGAGCAATCCAGAACCATAATGACAGACTTAGTTCTGCCAAGTGAAACCAACCCATTAAACAACTTATTTGGAGGCGAATTACTTGCTAGAATGGATCGTGCTGCCAGTATTGCTGCCAGAAGACACAGCAGACGAATTGTGGTAACAGCGTCTGTAAATCACGTAGAATTTAATCGTGCAGTGCCTGTGGGATCTGTGGTTACGGTTGAAGCTAAGGTATCTCGTGCTTTTAGAAGCTCGATGGAAATTTACTTAGATGTTTGGATAGAAGATAGAGAATCTGGACAAAAAACTAAGGCTAACGAAGCTATTTACACTTTTGTAGCTGTAGATGAAACAGGCCGTCCTGTGGAAGTTCCTGAGCTTACTCCAGAAACCGATTTAGAAAAAGAACGCTTTAAAGGCGCTTTAAGACGCAAACAATTAAGCTTAGTAATTGCTGGTAAAATGAACCCTAAAGATGCTACGGAGTTGAAGGCTTTGTTTGTATAAGCTATTATTCTTGGTATGTATAAGTAACCTGAGTTTCTAAGTCCCCATACATATATTCCTTGGATGTTAAAGGATATCCAGCCGCATTATAAGTATACTCTATATTTATCTCGGTAGATTGATTATAATTACGCGTTAAAATGGTATTAGTTATATTGTTAAAACTATTACCAACTACTTTGCTTAATTCTTGATTTTCAAAAAGGCTTGCTTGTGGATTGTTATAGATATCATATTCATAAGTGTGGTCTTTAATATCTCCGTTAATAGGTTCTGAATGCGTATGCTCAATATTTCCGTTTGTGTTGAAAGTTATAGTTACTACTGCTGCCGCTTCATTATCTGCGTTGAAATGCTGTTTACTTATTAACTGATTATCGGCATTATAACTATAAACCGTACGTAAAATATCACCATTGCTTCGATGTCTGAGTGATGTAGTAATTAAATCGTTTTCAAAAATAAACTCTGTATAATCTATATTTTCTTCATATTCTGTAGAAGATTTCCATATCTGTCCATTGGCATTATATGAGAATGAGGTTGTATATTGAGCATATTCTGACAGACTCCATGATTCTCCCAAAGTACTACTAACCTTACCTTGTCTATTATAAAAATATGTATTACTTGACTTAACATCTGTTTTTGGATAATAAATATCCATTTTTATTAAAGATCCACTAGGTGCATGGTCTTGTGATTCATAATCACTATCATCACTATGACATGAACTCATAAATATAACAATGGACACAAGTAAAGGATATTTCATATTTTCAGTAATTTTTTGAATAATAAATATATTAAATTACGCCAACGCTTTAATCGAAAAGTCCTTTAAATTTTATTTTTAGACAGAATACAGAGTTATGATCGGGTTTTGCGAGAAAGCAGATATTTATCCCTGAAAAATAAAGCCTGCATATGCTAAGGAGTTAAAAGCACTTTTTGTATAATTAATATCTTTTTGTTTGAGATTCCTAGCTTCTTTCCAAAATCGAGGATTCAACGCGCACCATGAAAAGTTACATTTTATAAATCCTAAAAATAGTGTTTCAAAATGTTATCACATTTTGTAAATCCAATCGGCTGGATTTTGAGTGTTGCTTTCTTTAAAGATGCTAAAGTTTAAGATACTTTCTTTATTAGATGGGTTGGTAAAAACTTTTCCAATTTCTTGTTTGGTACTTACCATATCTCCCTTTTTAACATACACTTTAGACAGGTTTTTATATACTGTTATATAGTTACCGTGTTGTATTAACACCGACAGATTTCCATGCTTTATTGCCTGAACAGCCAGCACCTTTCCATTAAATACAGCACGAATTTCAGCTCCTTCTTCAGTTGCAATTCGAACTCCATTACTTTGAATCATTACTGTTTTTACCACTGGATGTGGTTGTTTTCCATAGCGAAGTTTTACAACTCCTTTTTGTACTGGCCAAGGTAGTTTTCCTTTACTTGACACAAAATTACTTGCTAAAATTTTATCTTCTGGAGTTAATGCAAAACCACTAGAAGCTGTACTCTTTTTACCAGCACTTTTATTAGATTTAGCAATAGCTTCGCGAATAATTTTCTCAATTTCCCGATCAATTTTATCTGCTTCTTTTTGCTTTTGTCTTATTTGAGCCGTATAATTATTCAGGTTTTTATTTATGGAAGCCATCAAACTTTCTTGCTGTTTTAACTCCACTTCAAGCTCTCTTTGAGCCACCCTGTTTTCGTCAATTAGCTTTTGTTTGTCCTCTTTTTGTCTTAATAAAGCCTTATTAGTTTCTTGTAATTCGGCCGTCTTTACCTTTATAGCTTCACCTTGCTCCTTTTGATAATCTGCATATTGATTGATGTATTGTACTCGCTTATAAGCTTGCTGAAAATTGCTAGACGACAATAAAAACATGATTCTACTTTGTTCACTTTTACTTTTATAAGAAGTGACAATCATTTTAGCATAATTGTCTTTTAAGGTTTGAAGTTCGTCTCGTAATTCGGTGATTTTCTTTTGATTGGTATTAATTTCTCGAGTTAGTAAATTAGCCTGCTGATTCGTGATTTTTATCAAATTCCGACGCACATTCACTTTATAACTTAAATCTTCAATAAGAGACGTTTGAGATTTCTTTTGAGATCTGTTTTTAAACAATAAATCGTTTATTTGTTTGATTTCATTTCTCAATTCCTGACGTCGCTCTTCTAACTCTTGCTGTTTTTTACTTTGCGAAAATCCAATGGTACTGGTTAAAGTAAAAACCAGTAGGAAGATGTATTTAAAAGTGTGTTTATGCCCCATTATTTTAAGATTATTTCTTCGAATCCTGATGGTATCTTAAAAGGATATCTTAAATCTTGGTTCAAATATACAGATTTGAAAGACATTTCTATCACAGTTTCTTTATCGGCTTCCAACACAATTATTTTAATATCTTCAGGTAAATTTTGCTTATCTATTAGTTGATAATTTAAATAATCTACTTGAAGAAATCTAGCCTCTATAGGCTGAGCTAGTTGTTGAGAATCAATTTTAAAATGAACAGGGCTAATTAAGTAAAACAACTCGAAAAGCGCCAATTGCTCTTTGGGTTGAAATAAATATTTATCATTTGAAACAGACATGCTATAATCGGTTCTATTTAATTCAAACAAAGGATCTCCAAGTAGCATGTTTTGTACTTTCTCAAAATCTAAATCTGTTCCAAGGATATCACTTAATAGACTAAAATCTCCATCAAAATACGTATTGTCTAACTTGTTATAATAGCTTACTTTTTCTGGAGTAATTTTTGCTCTTACAATATTAAAAGACGAACTTATCCAGATAATCTGATCTTTCAACATTCTAAATGAAACTGTATGTGTTTGCGAATCGTTTCCTTGAGAATAAGAAATTTTAACTTTGGCTTGAAGAGTTTTAAAATCTGGAGAAGTTCTAGAATTTTCTTTAATAACCTCTTTTGAAGTTAAACTTAAATTTGCTGTACCATCTGATGAGATTTTAGACGACTTACAAGCCGTAAAAAATAGGATAAGAACTCCTAAAATAAGAGGCTTTATATTATTCAATATATTCATTAATTTGTAGATTCTAACTGTTCGGCTTTATCACTAAACGTCTTGGCTTTAGTTGTATTGTTTAAAGCGCTATAAGCCAAACTAAGTTGTCTGTAAAAATCGCCTTCCATCTTGGTGTCGTCTATCACATAATCAAGCCCGGTTTCTAAGGCATCAATAGCTTGTTTAGGTTTGTTTAGCCTATTTAGAGCCACGCCATTTACCAGGTATAACAATGGTTGCGATGGGTATTTTAATAGTGCCTTATCGCTTTTAGAAACAACCTCTTCGTAGTGCTCTAAATCAATATCTAAAAGCAGTACTTGTTTTAAAACAGAATAATTATCTGAATCTATTTTTAAAGCTTCATTGTAGTATTTCAAAGCCTTTTCTTTATCGTCCTTTCTTAGATAATACTGTGCTAATTCTATATAGCTTTTATCATTAGTATCGTCTAAAGTAAAACTAGTAGCTTCTACCAAATCCTGTTCGTATTCCGGATTTTCGCTAACAAATTTTACAAAATCTGATAAAACCATCATTTTAGCATCGGGATTAATCTGTGGACTTTGAAGTACTATTTTCATAGAAGCAATAGCCTGTTCTGTGCTATTCTCTTCTATATAGAACTTGTATAATGCTAAATGTACTAGTTGGGAGTTAGGTTTTATTTCTAATAGTTTTTTAGCTGTTTCAAACGCCTTCTCATTATCGTTATTTTCGCTATATCTATAAATTAAAGCCAAGTAATTTGATTCTTCGTCTGGATTATTGTCTACCCGAGTTTCTAGATTTTGAATCTGGTCGTTCTTTCTTCCTGTTGCTTTATAAATTTGATTTCGCATCAAATCTCGGGAAGGAGTTATGCCTTGTTCTTTGTCTAGTTCGTCCAGAATACTTAAGGCATCATTGTATTTTTTTGCTTTAAAATACAACATGGCTAAATCTTCTTTATATTCAGGATGATATTTAACTAGTTGCTGGATGGTTTTAATAGCCTTTTTTTCGTCGTTTTGTTGTGCATAAACCGTGTAAAGTTCATCTAAATACCACTCGTTTTCTGGCTCTAATTTTACCGCTCTCTTTAAAGCATCCTCGGCAGCACCAAAATTTTTTAATTTGTTGTAGTTTTTGCCTAATTCGAAATAAAAAACAGATTCTTTTTTATCTAATTCAATACATAAAAGAAGCGCTTTAACTGCCCGATCATAGTTTTCAATAGCTTGTTGTTTTAGAGCTTCAAAAAACAATTCTTGAGTTCTATCTTCAACATCACCTAAATCGTCATCTGGCGTCTTATTAAAATCTACTTGGGCATAGTTTATCTGGGGAACGAGAATCATTCCAAAGAAAAAAATGAGGATGTAGAATTTTGTTTTCATAGCGCGCCTGCCATAACAGGAATCTTTGAGTTATTTTAAACTTTACTGTCGTTACATTACTTTTCTATGTACATAAGCGTATTATTCTAAAACTGAATAATCTCCAATACTTACTTTCTTAAAATTACCATTATAACTTACATGATTACCAATCATTGCGTCGTCTAAATTAGCATTTTTAATAGTAGTATGGCTTTGTATTAAACTATTTTTAACGGTTGAAGTCTCAATCGTACAATTATCTCCTATGGAAACATTTGGACCAATAGTAGCATTATTTAAAACTACATTTTCGCCAATAAAGCAAGGTTCTATAATGGTTGAATTATTATTTTTAATGGTTGAAGAAATTAATTGTTCATCTCCATCAGCTTTTAGAAACCCTAACATTCTAGTATTTGTTTCTATGGTTACGGGTTTATTACCACAATCCATCCACTCGTCTACAGTTCCGGTTTTAAAAACCTTCCCTTTCGCCATCATCCCTTTAATACCATCATTTATTTGATATTCGCCACCATTAATAATGTTATTGTCTAACACATGTTGCAATTCTTCTTTTAAAACAGCAACATCTTTAAAGTAATAAATACCAATAACAGCTAAATCGCTGACAAAGGTTTCTGGTTTTTCAACCAGCTCAATAATTTCATTATTATCGTTTAATTTAACCACTCCAAAAGCCTCTGGTTTATCTACTTGTTTTACCCAGATTACGGCATCTGCATCAGGATCTAAACTAAAGTTAGCACGAATTAGAGTATCTGCATAAGCAATAACTGCTGGTCCCGAAAGAGATTCTTTGGCGCACATAATAGCGTGTCCTGTTCCTAAAGGCTTGTCTTGACGATAAATAGTAGCTTTAGCATTTAAACCTTCTGCCAATTTTTCTAAACTAGAAACCACCTCGTCTCCAAACCAAGCTGGATCTCCAAGAATAAAAGCAATTTCGTCGATGGGTTGATCTAATACTTTTACAATATCCTTTACCAATCTATGAACAATAGGCTGTCCTGCAACCGGAATTAAAGGTTTTGGTACTGTTAAACTATGTGGTCTAAGACGAGAACCTCGTCCAGCCATGGGTACTATTATTTTCATATCATTACCTGCGCAGGCAGGTATCTTTTAGTTAAACTTTATTTTCTAATTTTCCGATAATTCAGATTCCATCGGATTCATTTCTTCAATTAATTCAATCTTCCAATCTCTTTTCCATTTTTTAAAATTTCGTTCTCGTTTTACAGCTTCACTTCCATGTTCAAACTCTTCAAAATATATTAATTCATCACAGTTATATACAGTTATACCTGGCTGTAACTGATTATGGTCGAACTTTTAATTTATGTTCTTTTACTCTTTCATCCATATTTTACGTTACTCCAATATACAAAACACCATTTGTTTATTTGTCATGAAATATATAAACCAGTGTTTCATTTTAATTGATAGAGAGTCTCCTGCTTTCGCAAGAATTTACTTCACACCTGTGCTTCCAAAACCACCCTCACCACGGGAGGTTTCAGAAAGTTTTTCTACTTCGGTCCACTCAGCGCGTTCGTGTTTTGCAATAACTAATTGTGCAACGCGTTCGCCATTTTCTATAGTGAAATCCTGATTTGATAAGTTTACAAGAATCACGCCAATTTCTCCACGGTAATCGGCATCAATAGTTCCTGGCGAATTCAAAACGGTCACTCCTTTTTTAGCCGCTAGACCACTTCTAGGTCTTACCTGTGCTTCGAAACCTATTGGTAGTTCTATAAATAAACCTGTTTTTACAATGGTTCTTTCTAAAGGTTTAAGAGTTACGGATTCTGTTAAGTTTGCTCTTAAATCCATTCCTGCAGAAGCTATGGTTTCGTAATGTGGTAATGCATGACTGGATTTATTAATTATTTTTATATTCATATTTACTTAACCGTTAAAACGGTATCTATTTTTAATTATAACTCAATTATTTCTGAGGCCTAGTCTTCTAAATTCCAGAAAGAAATTGGCTGTTTTCAAAGAAGCAGATAGGCCTTTAATTTATGTTCTTTTTAGCAGTTTTTTCAAATCATTTTTTTCAAGTTGAATAACTAAAGCTAAAAATACAATTAATGCTGAAATTCCAACAATATAATTCCCCCTAAATCCATAAAAAACCACAAACGAAAGTCCTATTGACAATAATAAATACCATGAGATTTTTTTAAGATTATATGGAATTGGATAATATTTTTTTCCATAATAATAGGATACAAACATCATACTAGCATAGGCAAACAAGGTAGCAATAGCCGAGCCAACATAGCTAAATATTGGAATTAACCAGAAATTTACGGCTAAAGTTAATAGTGCTCCAAACACCGAAATGTAGGCTCCAAACTTGGTTCTATCTGTTACTTTATACCAAACCGATAAATTATGGTAAATACCTAAACACAGATTAGCTAATAAGATAATTGGCACAATAACCATGGCTTGCCAATAAGCCTCATTACCAATAAGTATTACTTTTAGAACATCGGCAAAAACAACTACTCCTAATAAGATAACAGATCCGAAAATAACGAAATACTCCAAAATTCTAGCGTAGTTGTGCTTAGGGTTTTCAGAATTAGCATGGCTAAAAAAGAAAGGTTCTACGCCCAACTTAAAAGCTGTTACAAAAAGTGTCATAAACATTCCTAATTTATAACAAGCTGAGTACATACCTATCTCGGTTTTAGCTATATTTTCGGGTAGAAGTTTATTAAGAAGAATTCTATCAAAAGTCTCATTTATGGAAAATGCAACACCTGCAATTAACACTGGAAAAGCATAGCGAATCATCTGTTTCCAAAGCGTACTATTAAAATAGTATTTAACTTTAAAGTAGAAAGGAGACATTAATAATAAGGTAACCGCACTTGCTACTAAGTTGGCAATAAAAATATAATTGATTTCAAAATCTGGCTTATAAATGAGTGCTAACACCTGAGATTCTGCAGCTAGATCTTTTAACCACAGTAGCAAAAATAAGTTTAAGCCTAAGTTAACTAACACATTAATTATTTTAATAATGGCGTATTTAATAGGCCTTGCATTTGCTCTTAACCAGGCAAATGGGATAATTACCAAAGCATCTAATAACAAAATCCAAATAACCAAATTGATATATTCGACTTTAATATCGATAAAATCTGCTATTTGATTTTGAAACGTTAAGGCAAAAACTAAAAATAATAAGGAAGAGACTATTAACGAAATTGTAGAGGTTCCAACCACTTTAGACTTATCATCTTCTTTATGATAAAACCTAAAAAAAGCAGTTTCCATGCCATAAGCCAACAAAACGTTGAACAATACAAAATAGGAGTAGATTAAAGATACATCTCCATAATCGGCCACCGATTTTAAGACGCTTTCATCCGTGTGTAAGCGCACTAACAAAAAACTCAACATTCGTGGTAGCACAGTGGCTAAACCATAAATAAAAGTTTGTTTAAAGAGAGATTTTAAAGTACTCAAAAGCTTGTTTTTGGTCTGCTAAATATACTGTTTTCTAAGAGGGTACACAACGAATTCTATTATGGCTTTTTAGGGGGAGCTAATGGGTATTCTGCTCGTTGCTTCTCCATGAGGTTATTAACTTTTAAATATTTGGTTGTATTATTTTCAATATAGCTTATAACACACTCATCCTGAACTAAATTAAAAGGATTTTGAGACAATTCTTTGGGTAATTTGTTACCAAATTCCTCCTTACTATTACTCATTGTAATAGTTTCTGATTGGTTGCTTTCAGTTATAATATTTGCGATATAAAGAGATTTTCCAGCCTCTATTTTGGCCCTATAATCTCTAAAGTATACAGAATCTAAAACCACATTGTTTTTATTAGAAATAAGGTTTAATGATAGAGTATATCCCGAACCTCCTCCTTGAACACCAGAAAACCATTTCTGGTAGCTTATTTCGCCCAATTCAAACGAGGCTTGATCTTGGAGTTTTTGTGCACTAGAACATTGGGAAAAACTAATTAGAATTATGAATATAAATATAAATCCCAAAAACTGCTTCTGAATTTTCATTGTTTTTGTGTTTTAGTTATATAAAGATAGTAAATCAAAGATTGCACCATAAAAAAACCCCACTTAAAAAGTGAGGTTTTATATGTATTTTAAAATAGGCTTCGACTAAATGTTTAAAGCTTCAGCTTAATTATTAAGAGCTTCAGCTCCACCAACAATTTCTAAGATTTCGTTAGTAATTGCAGCCTGACGCGCTTTATTATAAGTTAATTTTAATTGATCTCTTAACTCTGTAGCGTTATCTGTTGCTTTGTGCATAGCCGTCATACGCGCACCATGTTCTGAAGCAAAAGAATCTCTAACACTTTTATATAATTGCGTTTTTAAAGATTTAGGTATTAATTGCTCTACGATTTCAATTTTTGAAGGTTCAAAAATATAATCTAAAGTTACGTTATCATCTTTTTCAATAGGAACAATTGGTAAAAATTGCTCGGTCATGATTTCTTGAGTTGCTGCATTTTTGAACTTGTTGTAAACAAGAACAATTCTATCATAATTACCAGCAACAAATTGATCCATAAGCATTTGTGCAATATCAGCAGCATTATCGAAAGTTAAATCATCGAAAAGTCCACTTTCATTAGCAATTACCTTATTGGTCTTTTTAAAAGCATCATCCGCTTTTTTTCCAATTGCTAAATAAGAAACCTCTTGATTAGCATAAGTTTCTTTAGTTAGTTTGTTTACTGCTTTTATAATATTAGAGTTAAAAGCACCACACAAACCTCTATTAGAAGTAATGGCAACAATAAGGACATTATTTACTTCCCTTTGCTCTGAAAATTTACTTCCAGATTCTGCGTCTAACGTAGCGCTTAAATCTTGTAAAAGCTCGGTTAACTTATCTGCATAAGGACGCATTGCCGTAATAGCATCTTGCGCCTTCTTTAACTTTGCAGCAGATACCATTTTCATGGCACTAGTAATCTGCATGGTTGAAGATACCGATGTAATTCTATTACGTATTTCTTTTAAATTAGCCATATTTTCGAGTTATGAGTTAGGTGTGTAGCGTTATAAGTGCTAGGTAAATCTTTACTTATAACGCTACACTCTAAACTTTTACGCTTTATATTTCTCTGATAAATCTTTAGCCACAGTAACTAAAGTGTCTGTAACCTCATCAGTTAATTTACCTGCTTTTAAAGTAGCTAAGACATCGCTATGTTTTGCTTTTAAGAAATCGATATAATCTCTTTCAAATTCTTTTACTTTAGCTACTGGTACATCTCTTAATAAGTTTTTAGATCCTGCATAAATAATTGCTACTTGATCTTCCACTTTAAAAGGATCGTTTTGTCCTTGTTTTAAGATTTCAACGTTACGTTTTCCTTTTTCAATGACATTTAAAGTAACTGCATCTAAATCTGATCCAAATTTCGCGAATGCTTCTAATTCACGGAATTGTGCTTGATCTAATTTTAAAGTACCAGATACTTTTTTCATTGATTTAATCTGAGCATTACCACCAACACGAGATACAGAAATACCTACGTTAATTGCCGGACGTACGCCAGAGTTAAATAAATCTCCATCTAAGAAAATTTGTCCATCTGTAATAGAAATTACGTTAGTTGGGATATATGCTGATACGTCTCCTGCTTGAGTTTCAATAATTGGTAAAGCTGTTAAAGAACCACCACCTTTAACGATTCCTTTAATAGAATCTGGAAGGTCGTTCATATCTTGAGCAATAGCATCGTTATCAATAATTTTTGCAGAACGTTCTAATAATCTAGAGTGTAAGTAGAAAACGTCTCCAGGATACGCTTCACGTCCTGGTGGACGACGTAATAATAAAGATACCTCACGGTAAGCTACAGCTTGCTTAGATAAATCATCAAAAACAATTAAAGCTGGTCTACCCGTATCTCTAAAATACTCTCCAATAGATGCTCCTGTAAAAGGTGCATAAACTTGCATAGCAGCAGGGTCTGATGCATTTGCAGCTACTATTGTAGTATAAGCTAAAGCGCCTCTTTCTTCTAGAGTCTTAGCAATTAATGCAACTGTTGAAGCTTTTTGTCCAACTGCCACATATATACAATATACAGGGTTTCCTGCATCGTAAAATTCTTTTTGATTTAAAATAGCATCAATACAAACCGTAGTTTTACCAGTTTGTCTATCTCCAATTACCAACTCACGTTGACCTCTACCAACTGGAATCATAGCATCAATAGCTTTAATTCCTGTTTGTAACGGCTCGGTAACTGGCTCTCTAAAAATTACCCCTGGAGCTTTACGCTCTAAAGGCATTTCGTAAGTTTTACCGGAAATTGGTCCTTTTCCATCAATTGGATTTCCTAAAGTATCAACCACACGTCCAACAATTCCTTCACCTACTTTTGTAGATGCAATACGTTCTGTACGTTTTACTGTAGATCCTTCTTTAACTCCTATTGAAGTTCCTAAAAGTACGATTCCTACGTTATCTTCTTCTAAGTTAAGAACAATACCTTCTGCTCCTCCTTCGAATTCAACTAATTCACCATATTGTGCATTAGCCAATCCGTACGCACGAACAATACCATCACCTACAGTTAATACAGTTCCAACCTCGTCTAATGTAGCTCCTGCTTCAAAACCTGAAAGTTGTTGTTTTAAAATTGCTGATATTTCAGCTGGTTTTACTTCTGCCATTTTTATAAAGTATTAAGTATTTGGTAATAAAATAAGTACCAAATCTGTATATTTAATTTAATGTAAATTCTCTTTTTAACTTGTTTAATTTGTTTGCAATACTTGCATTGTATTGAATATCTCCAACACGTAAAATAAAGCCTCCTATAATGCTTTCGTCTAAAGTGCTTTTAATTTCAACATCTTTCCCCGTAAGCTCTTTAAGTTTAGCTAATACCTTTTTTCTTAAATCGTCTGTTAATGGGACTGCTGTAGTAACTTGTGCCACTTGAGTTCCTGTTAACTGATCGTATAAAAGGTTATATTGTATAGCAATTTCCTCTATTAGTGGTAATCTTTTATTTGTGATTAAAGTATCAATTAAATTTTGTGTTATTTCATTAGAGTCTTTAAAAACCTCTAATAACACAGATTTTTTAACTGAAGCACCCACTACAGGACTTTGAAGCATACTGTTTAAGTCTGTGCTTTCTGCAATAGTTTTAGCTATTAGCTTCATATCTTTATTTACAACCTCGGTTGCTTTTTTATCTGATGCTAAACTTAAAACTGCTTTTGCGTAACGTATTGCTGCTCTTGCTCCTGCCATAGCTTATTCTAAATCCTTTTTTTAAGTGCATTAAATTGCAGTTATAAAAAGGACTCGTTTTATAATTAATAATTAGTTTAATTTTGCTTCTCCTAACATAGACTCAACCAATTGTACTTGTTTGTCTTTGCTAGATAATTCTGCACGAACTACTTTTTCCGCTATATCTATAGATAACTCGGCTACGTGATTTTTAAGTTCTGCCATTGCAGCTTTCTTTTCACTTTCAATAGCAGCCTGAGCTTGTTCTATTATTTTATTAGCTTGATTTTCAGCTTCACTTTTAGCATCGTCAATTAATTTAACTTTAATATCACGTGCTTCTTTAAGTAATGCTTCTCTTTCTGCTCTTGCTTCTTTTAAAATACGTTCGTTATCGGCATGAAGATTCTCCATTTCCTTACGTGCGTTTTCAGCAGATGCCAATGCTTTTTTAATACCATCTTCTCTATCGCCAACAGCACCAAGAATTGGTTTCCAAGCATATTTTTTTAAAATAATAAGTAAAAACAAAAATGTAATTACTGTCCAAAAGACAAGTCCTAAACCGGGTGTAATTAAATCCATTCTTTAATTTTTTTAGTTTTTAGTCCCACGATGTGGGTATACTTTTTTTGAGACTACGCTCAATTCAAATTTTAATTATAACTCTCTTAAGGTAATCCTTAAGTCTTAAAAAATTAAAACACAGAGGCAACCAACCGTTACCTCTGTATTTAATAATCTTAATTAAGAGATTATCGATGCAACAACACCAAATAGTGCTACTGCTTCTACGAAAGCCGCTAAAATAAGTGCTGAAGTTTGGATTTTTCCTTGGATTTCTGGTTGACGAGCCATGGCATCCATAGCTGATCCTCCAATTTTTCCAATTCCGTATCCGGCTCCAACTACTGCGATACCAGCTCCGATTGCTGCAATTCCTGTAATAGTCATAATATAAAATTTAAATTAATTAATGTTCTTCTTCTGTTGCCATACCTATATATAAGGCAGACAATATGGTAAATATATACGCTTGAATTGCTGTAACTACAATTTCAATTATTAAAATAAACAATGAAAACCCTACAGATACCGGAGCAATTGCAAAAGTTTCAAAGATAAAAATTAACGACATTAACGACAGGATAATAATATGTCCTGCTGTAATGTTAGCAAACAAACGAATAGTTAAAGATATTGGCTTTACAAACATTCCAATAATCTCTATAGGCATTAAAAATATTTTCATTGGCACTGGAACTCCAGGCATCCAGAAAATATGTTTCCAATAGTTTTTATTACCACTTACGCTTGTAATTATAAGAGTAAATGCAGCTAATGTTACAGTAAAAGCAATATTACCACTTACGTTAGCACTATTTAAAAATGGAATTAAACCAAAAATATTATTGATCCATATAAAGAAAAATATGGTTAATAAATATGGCATGTATTTTTTGTACTTTTTATCTCCAATCATTGGTCTAGCAATGTCGTCTCGTACAAAAATAATTAGTGGCTCTATAAATCCAGCGATTCCGGTTGGAACCTTATCGTTAGATTTTTTATATACTTTAGCTGTAGAAATAAATATAAGAAGTAAAGCTATTACCGAAACCCACATCATAAACACGTTTCTTGTAATAGACACATCGAAAGGTAAAGTAGCGTTAGTTGGGTGATGCTCTGCATCGAATACTAATTCTTGCGTTCCAGCATCTAATTGGTAAACTTTTTCATGATATTTTACAAAGCGTAACCCATCCTTTTCCACAATTTGTGTTCCAGAATCGTCATGATGAAATTCGCTAGACATAAAGGTAACCAGGCCTTGATCTGTCCATAATATAACAGGTAAAGAAATGGTAACTGGTTTCCCATTCCAATCAAATATATGAAACTCATGCGCATCTTTTACGTGATGCATAATCATCTCTTTGGCATCGAACTTACTATCGTTGTCATCCCCACTAGCTTCTTGTGCATATCCAACAAATGAGATTGTTAAAAATAATGCAGAAAAAAATACGTTTTTAAAGGTGCTTAATGTCATTTTATATTGATTAAAAATACCTTGCTTTAAATTCCGTGCAAATGTACGTACATTATATTAATTGTCAAACACTTTTTTAACGATTATTTAATGTCTTGATATTCACAAGGTTCTAAGGCTTTTTTTGGAGAAATATTGTTAGGGAATACACTTCAAAAAACAAGTATAAAAAATAAGGGATAAAAAAGTTGAATACATCCGGTTGTTTTTTGTCCATATCTGATAGAATTACTGGCAATAAAAAAAGAATTGCTAATATCATTTTTAATAAAGTAAAGCCCATAAATAGATTAAATATATCGGTCTTTCCTCTAGAATATTGAAAGTTAATTACAGTATAGACTAAAGTGGTTACAACAAAATGAAACACATAAATTTGCCATAACGGAATCATATAAATAATAGAATCGAAATGAGATAGCAAATAACTATGTATACCTAAAAGGATGAGAGTAATTGCAGCATTTTGAACTAAAAAGGAAAGTTGTCTGGTTTTAAAAACTTTATTCATTTAATTATCTTCTTTTGAGATTGCAATAATACGTCTTATTACAAAAACAATAGCAAAAATTACAAATACCAAAGATAGAATAATGGTGTAGGCGTTATACTTATTAGGAAAAGCATCGTCTAATTTTACTCCTACAAAAGCACCAATACCAATAATAACAAACATTTGAAAGGCAATGCTTGAATATTTAGCATAGCTACTAAGCGATTTGCTCTTCTCCCTTTTTTGCTCCTCCTTTTTGCTCATTTTTTGAACGGCTTTCTTTTATTGCACCTTGCATAGCACATGTTACATTAAATGTGGCTCCTGGCTCTACTTCTAGCTTTCCTAGAGTAACTTCGCCTTCAATATGTGCTGAAGATCTTAAAGTAAGGGTTCCTGTTAAGTTGAGCTTTCCTGAAAATTTACCTTCAAAATGAGCATCGGTTCCATCCAGAGTTCCTTTAACTACTCCAGTTTTTCCAACTACAATCTTTCCAGGTGTTTTTAAATTACCTTCTATGGTTCCATCAATTCTCAAGTCGCCTTCGCTAATTAAATCGCCAACAATTTTAGTGCCTTTTGAAATAATGTTCTGACTTGATACTAATTCTAGGTTTTGTCTGTCTTTTTTATTATCGGAAAACATAATATGTATTATTTGGGGTTATTGTAAATCTAAATATTCATCGAAATTCTTATGAATTTGAATGGTTCTATAATTTGACGAAGATACAGCAAAGAAGTCATGTATAATTTTATCTTTCTTTTTCTCTTGAAGAGATAAGGCATATCCACTGGCACCTTCTTTACTTTTTAATCCATGAACAAGTATAAAGGTTGTTGTTGGGTTATACACATCTACAGAAAGCGATAAGTTATATACATTTACCTTTTCTATTTCAGCTTGTAGTTTCTTCTTAAATTTTTCTAATTCTTCTTTGGAAGCAGATTTAAAATAATAAACAATTTTAAAGTTGTTATCTGTTTCATTATCTACAAAATCTTTAGATGCTAATTTAGGTAGGACATTATCAATTATGTCTTGAGCTTTTTCTCCTTCAGGAGAATTAGCATAATTCAAAGCTACAAAGTTTAAAGCTTCGCTATAAGCCTCAAAACCTTTTAATCTTCCAATGGCAGTTGCTTTTAAAAGTTCGAATTTAGGGATCATTGGATCGCCTTCAATCTGATTTATATAATCATCAACTTCTGAAATTACCTGGCTGTATTTCTGACTTTCAAGTTGGTCGTAAATATTTTTATAGATGTTTTCTGGACTATTTTCATCTTTTAAAGCAGCAGATTCCGGGTTTTCTAAAATAAGTGCATATCTAGATTCTGGATAGTTAGTAATAATATCGTTTTTAGCTATGCTAGCCTCATCATTTTCACCTAAAAGCTCATACAGTTTATATAGATTATATTTTGAAGGCAAGATCAACTTATCTTCCGGCTCCATATTTAATAAGTCTTGAAAGGTGTTTTTAGAAAGTTCGTATTCCTTAAACTTCTCCTTATATATAACCGCTAATTGGTAATAAGCAAAATTTCTTTGTTTAGCAAGACTGTCAATCTCTTTTTGATCTGTTGGAATTCTAGAAATATAAAATTCAGGATCGAATAATTCAGTATCTGTTGCAATAATTTCTCTTTCGGTATTTTCTGCAACACCTCTACCAGATCTATTATTTGAAGACCAGCGCCAATTATCTTCTAAAGCTCTGTCTCCCCATTTTTCTAAGAAGTCGTTTTTACCGTAAGCCACCGTTGTTGGATTATAGAAATAAAAACTAGATCTTCCCGGTGGTGTATTTGGTCCTTTAGAGCCTCTTAAACTATCACTAGCATCGCTGCTTGAAAAACTGTTTTTAAATTTATCGTTAGCTCCCATTTGCTGTTCTCTTTCAGCTAAAGCAGCTTCCAATTCTTTTTGCTCTTGCTCTTCTTGCGCTCGAACTTTCAAGTCTTCGGTGTATTTTGTAAAGTATGCAAGTTGCTCATTGTATGACAAATTGGTAAGACCTATAATACTATCGTTAGCAAAAGCTATGTCTTCATAATAAATAACATCGTCTAGATTGTCTCTTTTTCTTTTAATAATTCTAAAAGGTTTCGAATTATTAACCATGTTAGTCATTGTGCTATCATAATAAGCACCAGCTATTTTATACTCGGAGTAATCAAAAAAGTAATCGCCTAAGATTTCATAATTTGTGGCCATTAGTTTTTTGTCTCTAGAATTAGTTCTTAAAGATCTATTATAATATTCTACAGCTAAGGAGTCTTGCTCTCCTTGCGCATAAAAATCGGCTATTTGATGATATATTTTGTCTAGATAAGGTCTATTTTCTCTGTTTTCTTCAATTTCGGTTAGGTTTTCCAAAACCACTGCCTTATCTCCAACCGTATGGTCAAAGTTATTTACTTTTTCTAATTCTGCAGCAATTAAATAAATACGAGGTGTTTTTCGGTTTAATTTAATAACCTTATCAAAAGCTATATTGGCACTGTCTTTATAGCCAAGTCTATTAAATAATTGTCCTTGGATATATCTGTAACGTCCACGCTCGTCGTTATTTTTTGTGTTCAGGCTAGCTGTGTTTAATTGTGTTGCTGCACTATCAAGAGCTTCAATATTAATATAAGCCTGAGCTAAAGTTGACGTAGCATCTGCTAAATCTTGTCCTTCAAGATTTTCTTGATCTAACAAGCGTTTCAGATTTTCAATGGCAACCTCATCGTTTTCTAATCTAAGGTTTCCTTTTTCTCTCCAAATTTTTGCTTGATTTATTTTATCGCTTGCAGGGTATTTATAAAGAATATAATTAAAAGCTTCTAGTGCTGGCACAAACCTTTGATCGAAGTATCTGGCTTTTCCTAATAGTAAATATGCTTCGTCTATTTGTGGATTTTTCTCTTTCCCATTAATATTCATGCCATGCAATTGAATGGCTTTTACCGCTTTTTCTTCTGCTCTAACAAAACGATCGTTTGAGTTTTGTCCAGGAAGTGTAACTTCTTCTGAAACTTGCATACGCTCAATAGGCAAAATATCCCAATAATCGTCTTCATAGCTTTCGTTTAAGGATTGTTTCCCTTCTTCTAAAGCAATATAACCATTATATAAAATATTATCTTTTGCTGCTAGCGCATGGAAATTCCGGCTTAAAAACGAGTCTTTTTTTCTAGAACAACTCGTAATAAACAGGATGGTACAAAAGAGGAATACTATGAATCTAAAAGATGTTCGCAACGTTTATTTTATTTGGTTTAACTATAAACTAAAAATAGTTTTATATATTATGTATAGCCGTAAAAATAAGGCATCTTTTTGAATTATTTGTAAAGAAATATATCAAATATAACTTCTTCAATTCCCTAAGGCTTAGATAAGATTCTTGATTTATGCGTTTTCTGCCTTTAAACAGCGTTGTCAATAAACGTTTCGTTCCCAGAAAAATGAACTTCTAATTCCTTTAAAGTGGCATCACTTGTAGCCAAATCCTTAATAACTTCTCCTTTTTCTAAAACTACAATACGCTCGCAAACATCTGTAACATGTAGTAAATCGTGACTAGAAACTAAAACCGTAACTCCTTTAGTCTGGGCAAGGTCTTTAAGTATATTTTTTAATCGGATTTGGGTTGTTGGGTCCAAATTAGCAAAAGGTTCGTCTAAAACAATAATTTCCGGATTACCAATTAAGGCTGCTACAATCCCGGCCTTTTTCTGATTTCCTTTACTTAAATCTCTAAGATATTTTTTCTGATTTAAAATTTCGCCATGGAAAAAGTCTTCAAATTGAGAAATTAAAGCATCAACATCTGCCTTATTCTGTCCACGAAGTTCACCTATAAAATAGAAATACTCTTCTGGAGTTAAATAACCAATTAGAAAACTTTCATCTATAAAAGCCGAGGTGTATGTTTTCCAATCTTCGCTGGTATTCACTAAAACTTCTTTACTTTTTATATGTCCAGAACTAGGTCTAATAAGGTCTAAAAGCAGGCTAAAGAATGTTGTTTTTCCGGCACCATTATTTCCTATCAATCCAAAACTTTGTCCTTTAGGAATCTGTAAGTCTTCAATTTTTAAAACGGTTTTACTTCCGTAACTCTTTGTAAGGTTTGCAACGTTAATCATAGTTATATGTTATTAATTTTCTTGACTAAAAGCCTGAATCATTGTGTATTTTGATGCGATGTATTTTTCTGTAATAATCTGCATAAGTTTTTTATGAAATACAACACCTATTAAACCAAGTACACTTAAAGTTAAACAGCCTATTTCAAAACTAAAAAAGTAATATGAAGCTCCAAAAACCGCCAATGGTACAAGCATTATTGGTATTCCAATTAGCCATTGTACAGCACCTGTGCCTTGATAATTAAAAGCTGCACGTTGATTTAAGTCTATTTTTTTTCGATTAAAAGCACCTCCAAATAATATAACATGAGTATTAATTCCAATATTATATATGGCTGCAGCAGCATGTGCTAATAAAATTTCCCAACCAAAATATGCATAAGGAATACTTAAAATAAACATGATACCCACGCTTAAGGTCATTAGAGTATGCTTGGATTGTAAATACTGCTTATATTTTATATTTTGGCTCATAAGCATTTTGTAATACCCACTATCCCAAGCAGGAATAAACTGTCCGAAATTAATTAAAAATATACCTGTTACAAAAATTCCTACAAAGGCAAACATCCACGGTTGATTTTGATACGTTGGATTTGGGTAAAAAAACAAACCATACAACAAGCCTATAACCAATATAAATACAGACGATCTTGGGCGCTTATTTCTCCAGATTAGTTTTAAATCCAATTGCATAAAAGTTGCTGCATCTCCAAACTTTCTAGTCCATTCTAAGTTAGAAACCTTAACTTCTTGCGTTTTTGTTTTTAAAGAACTGTCTAAATACAATTTACTCTTTAATATCTTGAAATTAATAAGATATAAAACAATAAGAACAACTATAGGAATAATAAGCATAATAGGGTTACTATAAACTGCAGAAACCACATTAGAAACCAAAGTTGTAAAAGAAATTAAATTGAAATAATTAATAGCATATAAACTCCCTGCAAAGACTATAATTGGGACATATGAGAGTTCTCTTTCTGAAGAAAAACTTTCAATTAGAAAATTAAAAAAGTTAATAATTAAGGTAATTATAAGAATAGCAAGGATCCAAAAAATTACTGAAATCATTGGATATTCATTAATAATAAGCATGACTCCAAAAGGAATTACTGCAAAAAGCGGAAGAAAATTAAAAAATGAAAAACTTGATTTTCCTAAAACATAATGTACTACTTTCCTTCTTTTAATAGGCAAGGTTAATAAGGGTTTGACACTCATAACCGGTAGTTTTTGAAAGAAAAAGCGCATGACTATATCTGTTAGAAACCAATAAAACAAGTAACTATTTACAATTACTAAGGGGTCTTGATCTGGAAAAGTCTCTTTTAAAATTGGATATAAGGCTACTCCTAAAAACAAAAAGGATACTACAAAATACAGGGCTAAAAAAACTAATAGAATATTTAAAGCCATACTTTTTTGCCAATAAGCTGATCTAAAATATTGCTTCCACTCCAGGCTTATAAAATGTTTTAATTTCATGTAGTTAGTATAATTGGTTACAAAATAACAAGTAGTTTATTTAGAATCAAACATTTAAGTAAAGTTTGCTTTCTTAAACTTAATTTATTAAACTCCTTTTTATTCATTAAATAGATCCTCTATATTTTTATTAGTAATAATAACCTACATTTTGTTACAATCAAAAACATAAATGCTAACAGTATTTCTTATTTTTGTGAAAAATATTAATTATGTCACATTTTCATAAACTTACTATAAAGGATATTCTACGAGTAACTGATAAATCCGTTGTTTTAAGTTTCGAGGTTCCTGAAAATTTAAAAGATACTTATACTTTTGTTGCAGGTCAATATATCACATTAAAAACCACTATTAATGGTAACGAAATTCGCAGAGATTATTCTTTGTGTTCGTCTCCTAAAAGTGGCACTTTAAAAGTTGCTGTAAAAGAAGTTACAGATGGAACTTTTTCCGCCTATGCCAACAACACTTTACAAATTGGAGATAGTATAGAAGTTGCACCACCCAAAGGTCGCTTTATTTTTACACCAAACGATTCTAAGACAAAGAACATTGCTGCTTTTGCTGCAGGAAGTGGAATTACTCCTATATTAAGTATCATTAAATCTGCTTTAGAAGAAGAGGTTTATAGTAAAGTAATTCTTGTATATGGGAATAAAACACCCGAGGATACTATGTTTTTGCAAGAGCTTTTAGACTTACAACATCAATATAAAGAACGTTTTTCTATTCAATTTGTATTTAGCCAGGCAGATGAAGGCGATGCAATTTTTGGACGTATTGAAAAAAGCACTGTTAATTTTGTAATGAAAAACACCCATAAAAATGTAGTTGTTGATGCTTTCTATTTATGTGGTCCAGAGGCCATGATACATACGGTAAAAGATGTATTAACCGAACATAACATTCCACAAGAGAATGTATTTTACGAGCTTTTTAAAGCCGCTAAACCTGCCGAAGTGGATGAAGACCAGGTAGCCAGTGGAAAAACAAAGATTACGGTTATTTTAGACGATGAGGAAACCACCTTTGAAATGTCTCAAAAACAGTCTGTATTAGAAGCTTCTTTAGATGAAGATTTAGACGCTCCATACTCTTGCCAAGGTGGAATTTGTAGTAGTTGTTTGGCCAGAGTAATTGAAGGCGAGGTAACTATGAGACAAAATAATATTTTAACAGATGGCGAGATTGCCGAAGGTTTAACTTTAACCTGTCAGGCGCATCCAACAACTCCAACAGTTAAGATAGATTTTGACGATATCTAGAAAGGTTTTTAAAAAACCCTTTATTATAGAATTAGGGCTCTTTTAGCCTAGAAGCTCTTGTGTATTGTAAGAGCTTTTTTTTATGTTGATTTATTAGGTCTATTATTAAAACGGATAACCAATAGCAAAATTTAAAACTGTACCATCTGGTTCAAACTTATAGCGTTCTCCTTTTGGTAAGGATGGGTTATGAAATGGTGTTGCAAAATCGAAACGGATAACAAAACTTTGTATATCTACTCTTAATCCTACACCAGCTCCCATACCTAATTCGTTTATAAAATCGCTTGTAAACTTATCTTTTCCATTATAAATTGGGTTTTCTATAGAGTTCCAAATATTTCCAGCATCTACAAATAAAGCTCCTTTTAAAAAAGAAACAATAGGAAAACGATATTCTAGATTTGCTTCCAGTCTAATATTTCCTGTTTTATCAAAATAATCACTATCTACACCATCTGTTTCGGGGTTATAAGTTCCTGGTCCTAAAGAGCGAATATTAAAAGCTCTAACACTATATGGACCACCAGAATAGTATTGTTTTACAAAAGGTACAACACTCGAGTTTCCATAGGCTTTTCCATAGCCTCCAAATATACGTGCAGCAATAACCTGTTCTTTTGCAAAATTAAAATGATAATGTAAGTCTATATCTGCTTTCGCATATTGTGCGTATTCAAAACCAAAAACTGTTTTAGGCTGCTCCGCTCCTTGATCTTTACCAAAAAGACTGATAAGATTTCCAGCAATATCAAAGGTAAAGTTAAGATAAAACTGATGTTTTTTTCTTGTATCTACCATTTCATTATATGTAAAGGAATAAGTTAAACCTGCTATAAATTGCTGCTCAAAACTTTGTCTTAAAAAGGGATCGTTATCTAAAATTTCCTCAAATTCTGGAGTGGTTTTAAACAATTCGGTATAGTTTATAGAAATGGGGTTTAATTCGTGTGTTACAAACCGGTTGGCATCCCATATATAACCAAACAAAGCTGTTCCGGAAAGTAGCGCATATAGGTCTGTCCTGTTTAAATAATCGAAACTTAAAGAGGTTTTAGTTTTAGGAATGGAATATTTAAAAAAGTTATTATCAATTTTAAACGGAAATAATACTCTTGGAAAAATAAGCTCGTTGGTGAGGCCTAATTCCAAACTACTATTACCTGCACTTGAGTCTCCCCCTACTTGTTTTTCGTACCCGACTTTGGTACTTATATTAAAAATTTCTCCTCCTCCAAATAAGTTCCTATTACTTAAGGTTAGTTCTAAAGCTGGTCCTGCAAAATTATTAGATTTGGTTACCACTTGTAGTTCCGCCCTAAGCGCACGCTTATTTAATGGCGAAAGAAAAATATTAGCTTCTAAATATCCTAAATCGTCTATTGAAGCTGTATCTACCTCTTTATATTGAATGTTTACATACTTATAAGAACCTATGGTAGATAGCCTTCTGGCAGTGTTTCTGGAGTCCTCAGGGTTGTAATATTGTCCTTTTTTTAATACAATAAATGGATCTAAATATTTTGGCTTAAAGAACTCCTCTTTTTGAATATAATCTTTGTCATTATATACTACGGGTTCAATAATTGTAGAATCTGAAACCTCGTAATTTGGATAAATATTAATTTTTGAAACTTTATAAGGAATCAAACCTTTTTTAGGTACTTCATTTTTTAATTTTAAAAATAAATCAAATTTCCGATTATCGTATCTATTGGTGTCTGCCTCAAAAATTAAGAAGTTATTGTTAAAGTTATAATATCCTTTTTTCTTTAATTCTTTATCAATCCGATTTCGTTCCTTTTTCATATTATTTAAATCGAAACGCATATTTTCTTTAAAAGGAGATTTTGTTATTATTTGCTTCATGGTTTCTTTCATACTAACAGGAAAAGAATCCAGTTGATAGCTAGTCATTCTATACGGTTTTGGCACTTTAACCGTATATTGTACAGAAGCTTCTTTCTCTTTTTCTTCAACTACTGAAGATGCGCTACTATAGAAAAACCCTCTATTTTCTAATCGGTTTAATAATAAATCTTCAACAGCATAAGTTTCCACATCCGATTGGTATACCGGGTCTTGCCCAAATTGCTTATAAAACCAACGATTGATGAATCCTGGTTTTTCTTTTTGATTTTTATAGTAATAGTAAAGTCCAAGATGCATGCCTAAAAATTTAGAATTTGGCTCTGGACGTAGTACTGTTTCTAAGTCTGCTTTTAAACCCGACTCATTTTTTATAAGTGTATCTGTTTCAATTTTTAAAGTGGCTCCGGTATATAAGCGTTCGTCTTCAGGAATATATTTGGTAATACCACATGAGTAAAGACTTCCTATTAGGAACAAATAAATACTTATGTTTTTTAAGTTGTATTTCAAATTATTCGATAATTTTATAACTATTGTTTTCTAATTTATTAACAAAAAAAATGCTTTAGCTAATTAGCTTTTCTTTTTCTCAATACTTTTTTCGGTACGTTCTTCTTTTTCTTTTTGTTTTTCTTTGGCTGCTTCTTTCTCGGCTTCCTTTTCAGCCTTTATTTTCTTTTCTTCTTCTGTTTGTGCTTTAAATAAGGCATCCCAAAGTTCGCTATATTTATTAAATTCTTGAGTAAATATTAAAGCTATACCACTTACCACAGTTTGGCCATCAATAACATTATCAAATTCGTTTTTACTAAATCCTTTTAAACGGTAGCGACCACTTTCTGTTAATAAATATTCTATACTTACATTTCCAATAATTGGTGTTTCTTCGCCATTAGAATTACTTCCTTCAATATCTACTTCGCTTCCAACTCTAACTATAACCCGATCGTTAAACAATTTTTGTTGGGCTTCTACTTCCAGTTGCGTTCTTTGTTGTGGCGAATTTCCTTGATAATCTGTAAAACTATTTAAACCAAAATCTAGTTCGAAGCCTGTATTACCTAATATTTTATCGGTAAACATATTAAGTTGGTCCGCAACGGCATCGTTTAAATTATCTCTGGCAATAGAGGCTACACCACCTTGACTTCCATCGCTTCCAGCGTCTGGATAAAATCTATTTAAAACCAATAGTGAAAATACCTGTCTGTTTAATTCATCTTCTTGGTTATTTAATTGTTGTATGCGTCCGTAAACTTGTCCGCCAACAGCACCTTGTTCGTCTTCTGGCATATCTAAATTAAAAGATATTTTTGGTTCCATTAGTTCTCCATCTATATTTAAAAACACATAGAAAGGCAATACTTCACGGAATTTTCCTTTTACAGCTGGATCGCTTCCAGAATACATAGGTGCCATTAAAGAAGATGTGGATGCTTCTACTTCGTACACTGCTTTAACGTCTAATTTGGCATCGAATGGATCTCCAGACCAAGTAACTTTACTTCCCGGAACCAAGTTAAATTTTCTATTAACTATTTTGTATAAATTAAGCTCGTAATGTCCAGAAGTTACTTCGTACACTCCAGAAAGTCTTAGAACACCATTTGGATTCATGGTAACATTAAAATCTCCTGCTCCAGAGACTTTAAAATTATCTCCTGTCTCTTCGTCTATAATAATGGTAACAGCTGCTTCTTTTCCTATTTTTAAAAGGGCTTTAATATCGAAACCTGTTATTCTAGCCGTTTTTTCTTTAGTTCTAGTTAAAATAGCATCTGGATTCTCTCTATTAACAAAAGTTACAATTCCGTCCCGAGCTTCCATATTTACAGTTGCCGATGGTAATATATAGGTAAGATCTGTATCTGAATTAACCTTCATATCCATGTCTATTTTTGGGACTTGCAAGTCGCCAGTAATTTTTGCAGTACCGTTAAAACTTGCTTTCCCATAAAGAAAATCGTTATCGTCTTTGGTAGCATTTAATACTTGAAAATTTTCGGCATTTATGTTTAAGTCGAAGGTTGGATTTATAAAAGATTGGGTTCCTATTTTACCAGACATAACAAAAGTGTTTAAGTCTTCGTCTCTAATGGTGAAATTAGACATAGTAATAGCCGTATTATCTATGCTTAATGTTTCATCTTTTAAGGTGAAAGCCGAATTAAACATTGCTACTTTAAAATTGGCATTATTAAACAGAATTTGTCCAGAATACTTAGGTTCTTTTGTGGTACCGTTTAACTTAAAATTTCCTGAGAAATTTCCAGAAGTTTCTGTTATTTCACCTTGAGAAAAACCAGTTAAAGCCGACATATTAAATTTATGAATATTTAAGTCTAAATCGATATTAGCTCCAGTTTCTCTTGCAACATAGTCTCCAATTAAATCTAAATCTACTTCACCGCCAGACAATTGCGCATTAAAATCGTACGTATCTCCTCCCAAAGACTTCGCATTAACATCTAAAGTTCCAAGATTTACATCCATAACTTCTAATTCGGAAATATCCATTTTAGCTACAATTCCTGTCTCTCTAAATGGTTCTTCAAGGATAAAATTTCCATTCAGATTTCCTGAAGCCAAACTTTCATCTGGATTTAAATAGCTTAAGAATTCATTTAATTTAAAATTTTTAAAGTCTATGGCTATATGTTCTTTTGATACTTCTGGCAGTTTATCTGTTATCTCTATAGATTGTTCGTTTTTACTAAAATGAAAATCGTTAAAAACTAATTTCTTATCATAGATAAGAACCTCGTTAGAATCGGGAACATTCCAAGAGGTTTTGTTTAAAATCAAACCCTCGGGTAACACGTGAAAACGCAATTCTTCGCTCGTTCCAGTAATTTTACTTAAAGCTTGAATTAGTTTCTCTTCTTTATGATAAGCTAGTAATTTTAAAGAAAGTTCGTTATCTACCTGATCCCCTTCTATAATGGTTTTTTGAATATGAAAAGGTGCTGCTTTAATTTGATTAAAGCCTAAATTAAAATTAAATTTTTCCTGATCTGTATCCATAGAAAACGCCAAACTATCCACCACAAAGTCATTATAATTTATATGGGGCGCATTTATTCTGGCAGTTAGTTTGCGTTCTTTTTCATTAAAATCTACGGCAATATTAACAGTATCTAAATCTTTTAAATTTACAAGAAACACATCTTTTAAAATAGAACCTTCACTTATATTTCCTCTAAATTTTAAGTTAACACCTTGAAATGTGCTATCGTGAGCTGTTTCGTCTCGGTAAAAATATCTCAAGGCATGATGTCTTAAAGAAGCTGTCCAAGTTTGAGGATCTGAATTGGATTGTAAAACCAAATCGAGCATTTTATTATTAAAGGACACGGAGGTGGTATCTGGTTTAATATGTGCCATGGCTTTAATTTTACCTAATAGATAAGACTTATTATCGTACACAAAAACACCATCCTCTACTTCCAGATTGGCATCAAAATTTTGGCTGTTCCCTTTAAAATTAATCGCCATTTTCATGCGTGTTTTAATATCACGTTGCATGAGGCCAAGGGCTTGCAAATCGGCACCAATAATATCTAAATCAACAAAAGCTTCTGGAGAAATAGAATCTAAAACCACTTGGGCATCTAAATTCATATTTAAGTTTTTATCTTTATAATTAGAGCTAATGGTTCCCGAGCCATTTTTAATATCTCCAATTAATTTCAGATCGTTTACATTGTAATTATTGTATTTAAAACTGGAAACAGTTGCATTTAAGGTAGCGTCTAAATTATTAATATGATCGCCTTTTCCCTGAGCATCTAATTTTAAATTTAAAGTGCCTAATTGTTCATTTTTTAGAAGTTCGTTTAGTTTATAATCTTCTACAGCAAGGTCTGCATTAAATTCTAAAGTTTCTGAATTTTTAAAATTCCCTTCAATTGTAGCAAGTCCTTGAGATGTTGTTAGAGTTGCATTGGCTAGAATATTATTGAGATTTCCTGAAGCATTTCCCACCAACTCTACATCTTCCGGCAGACTTACACCAAGCTCTTCTTCCTTTACAAATTGAACCATATCTGAACGTTTTGTAACAGCAGAAAAAGCTGGAATATTAAAGACTAAAGAATCTATTTGGGTTATATTCTGAATGTTTCCATTTGCCGAAATTTTAGTGTCACTCCAATTAATAATCATTTTAGACAGATTAATATCAGACAAATAACCAGTAGCTTTTATATTACCTGTAATGCGGTTTTTACTTAAAATATTTAGATATTCGTTCTCCTTTAAATCTGGTTGAAATAAAAATAAATCGTTAAGCGACACCTTAAAAGAAGGCATATTTACAGCTACTTTAGATTGATCTGGAACACTAATTAATTTAGCTAAACTTAGATAATCTAATTGGAAGTTACCTTGAAGCGAATTATTATTTAGAGCTGCTTTTACATTGGAAAGTTTTAGCTGCTTATCTGTTGCGTTTAATTTGAATTTCAGGTTATTTAGGTTGATACCGGAAAATTCTTTTAGGGAAGCATTCTCTAAATGCAACTGGGCTATTTTATCCTTTAGCTTGATATCTTCAGCTTGAAAATGAATGTTTGTTAGCTCGATAGCATTTGCATTAAAAGTACCTTTTTTACTTTTTTCGTTATTAGCAGAATAACTAAAATTATTATTTTCTAAATCTATTTCGCCTATAACTAATTGGATGGTTGGCCATTCGAAGGTTTGGATATCTTGTTCTATATTTTCTGAAACCTCATCGACTTTCTCAGTAACAACATTTTTTTCTGTTTCTGTTTTAAGAGAAATAGAAGAATTTTTAAGGCTAAATTCATCCACTTCAAAAAGTTGATTGGCTATATCTATATTCGGAATCTCAGCATACAGTTCTTTAATGTCTAATGTTGTAGCAAGTCTATCTGCTTTACTTTGATAATTGGCAAAAACGTTTGTAAGCGTAAATTCTTCAACGCTAAAAAGAGGCATGGTACTCTCTTCTGAATCTTGTGTAGGTGGAACAGGGGTTTGTAAAAATTTAATATGGCTGTCCTCTAATTCTAAGCTAGAGGCTTTAAAAGTCATGGTTTCTAAATCGGTTTTATCCATGTTTGCATGGAGTTTACCAAATTTATAACGACTGTCTATACCTGTAACAGCATCTTTATAAACGACGTCAAAATTTTTGAAATTCAGATTTCCTAAAATAAGGTTTATTGGTGCCGAGGTAGTGTCTACGGCAACAGTTGTTGTGTCTTGGGTGGCAAAAGCATCAATAATAAACTGAAAATTAAAACCTTCTATAGAATCTTTTCGGGTAATATTGGCACGAACACCTTCCCATTCTAGGCCATCAACACCAATGCCATTGCCTTGTATTAAAGCCCACAAAGGGACATTTGCTTCCAATTGTTTGGAATAAATTAAGGTATCACCTTTGGTATCTTCCAGATATAAACCGTTTAACTGAATATCTCCATCAAACGTAATAAACAGCTTTTCAACCTCAACTTTAGTCTTGGTTTTATCTGACAAAAAAGAAACTGCTTTAGTGACAATTATATTTTGTCCCCAAGGACTTCTAACAAATAGAATGAGCAAAAATAAAAGTAGGAGGATGCCTAAAATAATTCTTCCAATTATTTTTAAGAATCTAAACCGTTTCTTTTTGGCTAGAACTGGTTGTTCTATGTCTTTATTTTTGGTCTCTTCCAAGCAATTTTTTCTGAGTTACAAATTTATTATTTTAATAACTGTATACGTACTTTATAACAGATATTAATAGCTCTAAAACAGAATTGCTACGCTTAAATTTAACTAAATTTCCAATTTTTAGCACTATATTGATTTCTTTTGCTTAAAAATTAAGTTTTTTAACTAAAACAGAGGTTGAATAAAAATAAAAACTCATGCCAAAACCTAAAGGTCAGAAAAACACAAAAAACAAGGCGAAACACACAAAGCTTCTTAATAGAAAAATTAATAAGAAAAAAGCAGAAGAAGCTCTGAGAAAGGAGAAACTAAAAGCCATAATTAAAAAGTCGAAAGAGAGTTAATTCTTATTATTTTAGCAACTGATTTTAAAATTCTTCCTTTAGTTTTAACTTAGCTTCTTGATAGCCCATTTCAAAAATTTCTTGGATATGTTTTTTAGAAAATACTTCATAATTTCCTAAATCTTTAGGGGCAATAAATACATGGCAATCTTTAAATTTTCCTTCAGAAGCATTTACCCGAGAAATTCGGTATGCACGTTCTAACACAGATTTGGTGCTTTTTAAACCTTCTGTTGAAGTTTCTACAAGTGAATTTAAATAGACTCCAATTATTTTATCGCAATAAACTTGTAGGGGTTCAATTGGAAAGTTGTTGGTAACCCCGCCATCGCATAGAAAGAGTTCTTTATAAGAAACAGGTGCAAAAACACCAGGTACTGAAGAGGAAGCAATAATAGGTTTTATGATGTTTCCTTTATGAAAAAAATGTGTTTTACCATCCAATAAGTCTGTAGTAGCAATATACATTGGGATTTTTAAGCTCTCAAAACTGTCGGCTTCCAAATATGTTTTTAGCGTATTTTCAAACTTAGTTCCATCAATTAATCCGGGCTTTAATATGGTGTAGTTACTCAGGGAAAAAAGTTCGGTTTTAGTAAAAAAATCGAAAATATCTTGCCATGAATAACCAGCTGCATATAATGATCCTACAATAGCTCCTGCGCTAGTTCCAGAAATATAATTAGGTTTTATCCCTAATTCTTCCATAGCTTTTAAAACACCTATATGAGCGAGGCCTCTATAGCCACCACCCGATAAAACAAGTCCAATAGTATTAGATTTTTCCAAGAGTCTTTTTTTTTATAAAATTTAAATAATGCCTAAATTTCTCAATACATCAAATGCTGTTTTGATTTATTTTTCCAACCAGCTTGATTTTCATATTCGACAAAAAATATTTTTAAATCGGCTTGATTTTGATAATCTACATAATAGATGGTCTTTTTAGCCTGATTCTCATAATCTGTAAAAAACCATTTTCCATCATTTTTTCCAGCTTGATTGGCGTACTTCACTTTATAAACCTTTAAGTCTGCCTGATTCTCATAATCCACAACAAATACTTTTACATCTGCTTGATTGGCATATTGCACTGAGAATACTTTTTGAGCTGAACATTGAAATGCAACGCATACAATAAAAACTAACGTAATAGGTAATTTCATAAAACCATTTTATACGAATATAGGGAAGATACAAAAAACAATTGGCAGGAACTTGTTTTACATATTTGAATTGTTTAATTATATAGTTTGTAATTATTTTTGCCTACTAAGACTTTTATAAGGAATGTTTTATTTCGGAAACAATAAAGTAGCCTGTACTCTCAATTGTGAATCTGGACCACCCGTAGGTTTTTCTACGTTAACATAATATCCTGCTTGTGCGTTGATAGGTAATTTTCCCAAATGGAATAACTTGCCAACTCCAGCTCCTAAAGGTACGGTCCATTGTTCGCCCGAAGGGGCTTCCCAGTTTGAAGTTATAATAGGCGCCGTATTTACGTACCATCCTTTCTGTAAATTTTTAGTCACAAATATTTGAGAGTAAAAAAAATTCACATCCCCACGATCATCAGATCCTGCATAAGACCAGGTGTTTTGAATTAAGGTTCCAACAGTCCATCCTTTTGGTTGTATCAACAAGACAACCGACGGACCAGCAGTCCATTTTTCTGCTCCTAAATAGGAATCGGTCGCTGTAGGAAGCCCTAAGGCTACCCCTCCACCATAAATAAGTTTTCCGGGTTTTGCTGGCGTGAGAAACAAGCTTAAACTAATATCGCCCAATCCAAATTCTCTTTCACCGGGGAAAGTGGGTTGCGAGATAATTGGAATAATAGTTCTAGTAATTAAATTGAGACTTTCTCCTAAAGAAAATGGAATTACAGGTTGAATATTCAAAGTGTTTTTTGTACGATCATCTGGACCAATCCCAAAATCCGTATTATTCTGAAAAGGAACACTTATAAGATTAGCAATCGGGTTTTGGATTTTAGCTTCCAGATCACCTCCCGCTTCTGGTTCTTGTTCTTTTTCTTGGCTAATAGCGTATCCGCTACTTAGGAGCAATGCTATTATTAAGAGATTGAGTTTTTTCATTTTATTAGGTTTGCAAATATTATTAATTAATTGAAGTTATTAACGTTCATTTCACCAATTCCAACGGAGGATTTTTCCAAGATCCGTCCAACGCTGCTTCTTTTGGCCAATACAACCTCATAATCGTCACAAATGGTCCTTTTGGTGCTGGTAACCAATTGGCTTCCTTCGCTTTTCCTGGAGACTCACTTTGAAGATAGAGCGTAATGCCACCATCCTTATCTCTTACAAAATCTGGAATCATAGTTGAGTTCAATAAATATCTATTGATGGGATTATCTACCAATAAACTTTGTGGCATTTTATACATCGTCAAAGACCAAAAAGCATTGACCGGTGGCAACTCTCCTTCGACAAAATGTAGGGTGTACTTATTTGTAGTGCCATCCAATGGATTACCGTCCGAATCTACGCCGTAAAAAGGATACATCGCTTCCTCTTTCGAGTTCCCAAAGATGCCAATCACAGCCCCAGACATTCTATAGAGGTAATTGTTTTTTAGAAACTCACGGGTTCCAAATATGTCTCCAGAAGTCACCTCTCCTGTTTCAAATTTTTTCTTTAGCGCTGCAAAATCCACCGTCCAAGCTTCCTGTATTCCCTTTTCCATAGCAGCTTTTACTTCTGGAGAAAGCTTTTGAACGTCAAAATCTTTTCCTGCACCAACTCCAATTTTTGCAAAACGGGACATCAGTTCTGTTTCAGTGTTATTGGGTGGCATAAATTGCAAAGCAAAATTCATCTCCTTAAAGAATTCAAGAGAAGTTTTTTGCTCTGCCTGAGGAATAGGTTTAAAGAAATCAATTTTTTCAACCTTCACTGGTTCTGTTCCCAAATAAGAGGATAGAGGCTCCGCTTTAAACTGCGCTTGTATTTTCTTTATATTATCGATATCACCCGGATTAAAAAGTTGGGTTCTGTAGAAGGCCATTACAAATTGGGTTTCAGATGTTATAACTTTGTCTATGCCTTCTGGAGTCTCGCCCTTCCAATTAGGTCCAGCAACCATAAATTTAGCGCCTTTGTTCCCTGTGGTACGGGAACCAACATAATCGAAATTAAAGGTATAGGCATCAATAAATTGGATCATGAAATAACGATTGGCTTCAATATCTGGAACAGTTAGCACAATGGGCTCTGCGCGTAAATCAAAACCCACAAATGAATACGGCGTATCCGAATTTGGTGTTTGTACAGCGACATCCTTAGGTGTATAAACACGGGCGATATTTGCCACATGATTCCATGGTGCTTTAAATTCGGAATTGGTACTGTCTTCAAAATAATCGTACTGAATACGGTAGTTGTCAACTATTGGATAGCCGTAAATATAGGCTTTCTTAGTGATGGCAGTTATAGAATCCAAAGACAACTCAGTAGTTGCTACGGCTTCTTTTTTATCTTTTTTCTCATTACAGGACAGGGTCAAAAATAGTGCCAGCACCGTTATTAAAAGTATTGGATTTGTTGATTTCATAATTGTTGAATTTTATTCTTATTTCTTAAATTTGATTTCAAATAAATAATACTTGAGACTTTTTTATATGTTGGAGTTTTATATAATCTCTGAGCTCCAACACAAATTCAATCCCAATTGATTACTTATTTTTGCAGCTCAAAATCTCCCGGAATCCAAGTTTGGTCAAACCAAGGCTCAAGTGGGCCGTATAATCTAAAGGCCACAAAAAATCCTTTCCCAGCTTTAGATTGTAGCCAGTTGGCTTCTTTGCCTTTGGGCGCATTGTTTTTTGGCCCTACATAAAGAGTTATTGATCCATCTGCATTCTTTACAAGTGGCGTTCTTTGACTGCTTATACTCGGAAAAGGCTTGTCTGTCTGCAACATAGAACGCGTTTGTGGATCGTACATAACAATCGACCAAAACTCTTTTGCTGGCGCATTGGCCGGGATGTTGAGCGTATAGTTTTTATTTCCATCCAAATAATCTCCTTTGGAATCAACCATTGCATATGCATATTGAGAACCTAGACCAACCATTTTTAAAACCATCGCCGGTGTGTTTACCGTAGCTCCGTAGAAATATCTCGTTCTTGCATCTAGAAAACGGCCTCCGTTGCCATCATCTTTTAGCCATTGATAATTTCCTCCCATAAAAGCGGCTTCCCAATGGCCGGTCTTGAAAATGGCGGCTTCTTTTTCGCGAGATCTAAAAAGCAAGGCTCGCGCGGTGGCATTGCCTACCGCTACGGCATCGGTCAATATTCCCTTCATTCTATCATCCGGATTAAAGGGTTGTCCCTTTTCAATCCCAATAGCTGCGAACAGTCCTCTTAACTCAGGGTCAATTAACGAAACTGGCTCCCGTTGAATCACTTCATTTAATTCATGATAGAAATCATAGTTGTTGGCATGGATGGTATTAAATTCCTTGGTTGAAACATTAATAAACTCCATTGCTGGCTGATTATCCTTATCCTTTAAAGGATATATTTTTAAGCCATCACGATACATTTTTTTGGAAGCATCAGTTTTACCATCAACCAAAAAGCCTCTTAAAATTAGCCAGTTTACATAACTGGTTGATTTTGCTACAAAATAACCTTCAGGGGTTTCGCCTTTATAATCTGGAGGAAGAATTAAATATTTACCTCCTTTGCCTCTATCCGGGCCGGGACCTCCCATGTCTATCACAAACCTAAAATAGGCATCGTTAACTGTTCCAGGGCCAGAGCCAGCAGGCACTTCCATCACCATGGGGCCATGCTCTTCAAGATTTAGAAAAGCGGAAGCATATACGGTACTCGTATTTCCCGTTAAAAACAATGGGTTTGAGTCCAGCAGATCATCAAAGATGGCTACTTTGTTAAAATCGGTGGATCCTACACTATGGAATCCAAGACGAAGACCTTCAATTGAAGTGGCAGGAATTCCATTCAAAAAAGTTTCGACTCCTCTAATAAAGTCAAGGTTGTCATAAACTTTTGTTACTGTTTCTTCTGAGGGCAAACCGTCAAAGAAATTCAAGGTCCCAATGCGTGTTTCTACCACACTTGGCGTCAAAATATTCTCAGGGACATCTGTGTTGAATTTTGCCTTGATTTCCTTGATTGACTTTGCAGTTTCTTGGTCTTGGGTGTTTTGTCCGTTCATTATCATCACTGAAGAAATTCCAATGAGGACAAATGCTGATTTTTGTTTTAAATTCATGATACTTATTTTTAAAATGTAACAGTATTTATAGTATAGTTTAAATAATTCATTCAAATTTGCAATGTTATGGAATAACGTTTCTTTTAGGATTATTTATCAAGCTCTCCTATCACTGGGATATTCTCCAAAATAGTGGTTCTGATCTTACTCAACAAGTAGCCTTCAATTTGATAAAATTGCGCAGCCGTTTTCACATCTACTGATTTCTTGATTTTTTTTGCATAATTACCAATGAGCTTGTCCGTAGTGACTTGTAGACTCATCATCTCTTTGAGGATTTTATCAATGGTCGCCTCGTCTAAAGTATCGTAGCTGTCAGCATAAGAATTTAATAATACAATACGACGCTTTCCAAGGTCTTTACGTTTCACTTCATATTCATCGTATAAAGCCCAAAAAGCATCACTCTTAGCTGTTTCAGGTTGAATAACTTCAGCTACAAGAGCCTTCTTTTCCATGCCAAAAATAGATTGCACCATATCTATCTCCTCTGTATTGCTTTGCGCAAATAAAGATGACGACATGGAAACTAAGACGAGACTAAGAGTAAAAATTAATTTCTTCATAATAACTGGAGTTTTAAGTGTTTGTTTATTGATTTAAGGATTAATTATTCTCAAGGTTTTTTTTGTCGCTCATAATATTTTGTAGAATTTCCTCTTCTAAACTTTCTTGCAATTCTTTATATTCCCTGCGGCTCTGAATATCTAAATGAGACTCCTTTTTCATTTTTTGTACGATAGCGACACATAATATATAATCTGAACACAGGTCCCGAAAATTTTCATCCGTTTGAAACAGAAAGTCAATTTTTTCCTCAAAATCTGGAAATAATTGAACAATAGGAATCATTTTTTTGTTCATGAGAAATTAACCTAATTTTTATTAATACTGTAAATATAAATCAGGTCAGCACCAATTGTAAGTGTTATACGGTTACTTAACGGTTAAATATGAATAATAATAATTGTATACCTCAGATGTAGTTGGGTTGGTATAAAGTACGAATACAAGGAGTTATATATTTTAAAAACGGTGAATGAGAAAAAAGTCTAATCCAAATTAACTCCAGCCTTTTTAGCTCCCTGAATAATATTTTTAACTAAAGATTTATCTAGAAGAAATGCATCTAAAGTTGGGTAAAGATTTTTCATGGTTTCTGAAAACTCTTCATTTAATATTTTAACATCCTCTTGTGCCTCTTTAATTAAGCCTAATTGGGCCTTTGCGGATGCGTTTGTTAAAGGTTTGACAAACACATCTACAGTTTCTATTTTATTAGCGTATTCAAGTGCTTTTTGGTAATTTCCTTTTTGATAATACACTAAGAAAAAACCAAAATAAAACCACCAAGGACAATGGGGATTAAGCGTTAAAGATTGTGTAAGTAATACTTCAGCTCTTGCAAACTCTCCTGCACAAGCCAAATTAAACCCAACACCTCCCATTAACGAAACTGAATAAGGATTTAGCGTTAAAGTATATTCTAAGGCTTTAACGGCTTCTTCTTTATTTTGTAAATAAACTTGAAGCCATCCATATTCATGATTGGCATGTTGACATCTAGGATCTATTTTTAATGCTTTTTTGGTAAGTTTAAAAGATGTTTGAACTGGGTCTTCTACAGTTGGGTAACCTAAAGAATGAGCAAGCACATATAGCTCGGCCAACATAGCTAATCCTGTTGCATAATTTGGGTCGTGACTTATAGCATTTTCTAAAGCCTTTCGAGTTTTTAGATAAGTATCTTCTGAATAGTTCATGTGGAAGTAGTAATTCCAAAAAGCAGCATCGAAAGAGTTTAAATTAGAAGCAAGTGGCTCAATAAATCTAGAGTTTTCATGAATAATGAATCCATAGTATCCACCCAATACCGAGCAAACATTTTCCACAATCTGATCCTGAATGTTTATTAGGTTATCAATATTTAAAGGATAATTGTATGTTTTGGACCAAACTTGCATGCCATTCATGGTTTTCAAAAGTTCTACATTTACCCAAATTTTTTCAGATGAACGTTTAACCGATCCAGATATAATATAATGCACTCCTAAATCTGAACCAATAACTCGAATATCTTCAGGATTAGTAGCATACTTTCGAGTTGAATGATGTGCAATTACAGCAATATCTTCAAAGGTGCTAAATAGTCTTGTAAGTTCTTCTCCAAAACCATCAACAAAAAACTTATAGTCGTTATCGGGACATAAATTTCTAAAAGGAATAACTGCAAGAGTAAGTTTTGAACGAGTAAATACCTTGGTGTTTCTAACAGTTTTTATTTCTGTTTTTGGTTTACTAATTGGATACGTTCTAAACACCGGAACATACGTGCCTTTAATCACTTCAATTTTTATAGTGCTTATAGTTTCGGGCTTCGTGTAGTACTCATTTAACAATCTTCTAAGTCTACCAGCATGAATTCTAACAATAGCATCTATTTGGGGGTTAAAGTCTTCTGGTTTACCTAAAGCATTTACCGCAATAGTGTACTCTTTAAGCCCTTCTGTGTTGCCTTCCAAGGTTTCTTCTACAATAAATTTTAGAAAATTGGATAAAACTGAAGATCGAGAAAACATATCACTAGATAAAATAGAGTCCAATTCTCTTAAAACCTCCTTTTTAGAATGTTTAGGTATTACTTTTTTTTCTGTTTGGCTATTAGACATTATTAGCTATAATTATACAATGACCACACTTAAATTCAATATTTTTAAGAAAAAAATAAGGTCTCCAAAATACCAAATTCACTTTTCCCATTTTGTATTTTGTTATGTTATAAAACTCTAAATAAGAAGATAGAAAGCCACATAGAGTGAACCATAGTTTTCAATAAACTTTAAATAAAACTTCATATCAAAGATAGTTAAAATTCTAAAAAAATAAATCTATTATTCCAATAAGTAATTATCCTTTTTAACTTTGTTTATAAAGGCCTATATCTTTTAAATAACGGTAAGCATCTTATACTTTATGGATAGCACTTATTTTTTATTTTTACTTTTATTCGTTTAAAAATCAAACTAACAAAACCTAAAAACAATAATTATCACTCTTTTATAAGAATATCAACTAAACAAAAAACCCATCTATAAAGACAGGTTTTTTTAATTAAACTTAAAAATAAATATTTAGCAATTATGCTTCACAACTTGTACATTCTTTTTTCTGTTTAAATTTTTGAGCAGCATTCATACTATGCTGGTAATACAAAGATTTTAAACCTAATTTCCAAGCTGTAACATGAATTTTATTAATCTCTTTAACAGGCATATCTGGATGTACAATAATATTTACCGATTGACCTTGGTCTATATGATTCTGACGATTTGCAGCCTGATAAATAATATCCATCTGGTCGATTTCAGAATACGTTTTAAATACGTCTTTTTCTAAATCTGTTAAGAAATCTAAATGTTGTACAGAACCATCAAAGTCTCTAATACTACGCCATACTTCTGGTGTATTTTGTCCTTTTTCTTCTAATAAATCTTCTAAATATGAGTTTTTTATTGTTGTTTTAATTTTAGCAATATCTTTCACATAAATATTCGACCAGATTGGCTCAATTCCTTGAGATACTTGTCCAAGAATAAAGGCCGATGAGGTTGTTGGCGCAATAGCATTTAAAGTGGCATTACGTCTGCCATATCCTTTAAGAACTTTTGGCTCACCAAATATTTCAGCTAATTCTGCTGAAGCTGCATAGGATTTCTCTTTAATAAGTTTAAAAATATCGCTGTTTAAATTATAGGCTTCTTGGCTGTTAAATGGCAACATTTTAGATTGTAATAAGGAATGCCACCCTAAAACACCTAAACCTAAAGATCTATTTTCTTTGGCAAAATTATAAGCACGTTCCATAAATAGGAAGGTTTGACGGTCTTCTCTATCTTCAGAATCTCTATAAACTTCTAATTTATCGATAAATTCGGTAATTACAGCATCTAGAAAATATACCATAGTTTCTACTGCATCCGTATCTTTCCATTTATCGTAATGCAATACATTTACAGAAGAAAGTACGCAAACAAAAGACCAGTCGTCGCTTGATGGTAACATAATTTCTGTACATAAGTTACTTGCATAAATGGTATGTTTTTCATTTCTATATACATCAGCTGCAGCATTGTTTGCATTGTCTTTAAAGAAAATATATGGATATCCCATTTCTCCTCTTCTCTGTAAAACTTTTGCCCAAATGGTTCTCTTTTCGTTATCTCCATCAACCATTTCTTGCATCCATTGATTGGTTACAGTAACTCCATGTGTTAATTCCTGAATTGGGTTTCCTTCTGTACCAATTTCTAAGAATTCCATAATATCTGGATGCTCCACAGGTAAATATGGTGAAAAACGACCACGTCTTACAGAACCTTGGCTTACAACATCTACCATAGACTCAAAAAGTTGCATGATATGAACAGCTCCTGAGGCTTGACCATTATTTTTTACTTCGGCGCCACGATGACGGATTTTACCAAAGTAACCAGATGTTCCTCCACCTAATTTAGACATCATTCCTACTTCTGATTGGGTATATAAAATATTCCCCATATCGTCTGAGACATGAGATCCAAAACAGCTGATAGGAAGTCCTCTTTTCTTTCCAAAATTAGACCAAACCGGAGATGCTAACGAGTAAAACCCGTCAGACATATAGCCATAAAACTTGTCTGAATATCCTGGAATTTGTAGAATTTCTTCGGCGCGATCTGCAATTTCACGAATGCGTTGTTCGGCAGTCATTCCATTAGAAATATAGCCCATAGACAGAAAGTTTCTACTGTGTTCTGTTAACCATTCAAAACCTTGATTGCTCTGTTGTTGATTATTTTTAAGCGCTTCTCTTCTTGATTGTACAAGTAGGTCCTTGTCGTTTGAGGTTTTAACTTCTTTGTTTACTGTATTTGTGGTAAGTTTCTCGTTGTTCATATTAAAAAAGGTCGTCACTGGTTATACTTTGTGTTCTTTTACTATAGTTGATTGAGCGTTTTACGAAAAAATCGCCATGTTTGGTGCCTATTATTTCATCGTCAAACCATTCTGTTTCTGCCAGAAGTTTTTCATCGATGTCAAATATTTTATCAATTCCTATGCTTTCAAGAGAAGCGTTAAATCGGTGTTTTATAAATTCGTTAACCACATTAATTGGTAAGAAATCTAATTCGCCGTCTTCAAAAATCCAATCTATAATTTTGCTTTCTGCATCAAAGGCTTCACGACACATGTTTTGAATCATTACTTTATAATCTTCATCAAACCACTCCGGATTTTCAGCTTTGATAATTTTAATAACATCAATTCCAAAATCTCCATGAATTTGCTCTTCTTTAGAAGTTGCTTCCACCACATTGGAGATTCCTTTTAGCATATTTTTATGCTTATTAAATGCCATAATGATTAAAAACTGAGAAAACAGAGACACATGTTCAATAAAAAGAGAGAAAAGCAAAACGGATTCTGCATATTCTTTGTTGTCTTCACTTTTTGCGTTTTTTAAAGCAGTTTCTAAATACTGTACACGCTTCATGATTACAGGTTTCTTTTTAAGATTTTTAAACTCTTCGTTTAATCCTAAAATTTCAAGTAAATGTGAGTAAGCATCGTGATGGCGCACTTCACTTTCGGCAAATGTAGCACCTACAGAACCTATTTCTGGTTTAGGCATTCTATGGTAAATTTCGCCCCAGAAATTTTTTACTGCTACTTCAATTTGAGAAATAGCAAGCATGGTATTTTTTATAGCCGTACGTTCTTGACTTGTAAGTAATGTTTTAAAATCCTGAATATCGCTTGTAAAATTGAACTCAGTATGAATCCAATACGAATGTCTAATGGCTGGCACATATTCGTATAATTCTGGATACTCGTATGGCTTTAAATTTATACGTTTTTCAAAAATATTGGATTTACGTTTTTTAGACTGTTCATTTCGATATAAAATATATGCTTTAGCAACATCAAAAAACCCAGTTTCCATAAGTTTTGTTTCTACAAAGTCTTGAACTTCTTCGACAGTAGGAATATAATCTGGATCCAATTTTTTTCGCTCTAACAACGAGTCAAAAACCATGTTAGAAATTCGTTCTGCATCGGCTAATTGCCCATGTTGAACGGCCGTCATTGCTTTTAAAATAGCATTTGTAATCTTGTTTAAATCAAAGGGTTCCGTTAGGAAGTCTCTTTTTAAAACCGAAATGATTTTCATATATATTGTGGTTTTGAGGGTTTAGAAATTTCGCGACCATAAAGGTCTACTTTTATTCTTATGTTTATTTGAAATCTCTTAATCGTTTTCCACATTGTTATCAACATTTGTGTTTTTTAGGATGAATTATAAATCTTAAAATTTGATTATATTAGAGAATGCTTAGGGTTTACACTTGTCTTGAATAAAAAGTGCCTTTTATGATATGTTGATATATCTTCTGAAAAATAAAAAATGAATGAAGTTTTAATGATTATTAAATAATAAAAAGGTAGAATTTACCTTAAAACATAAAAGTAAAAAACCTCCCGATTTCTCGAAAGGTTTCTTTTTATGATGTAATTTCTCTGTTCTAACAACTATTTGAAGAATCGGTTAGTCTCGTTTTATTTTTTTATGAATTTAATAGTTTCTGTATTTCCGTTTTCAGAAGTAATATGTATAAAATAGAGACCTTTTGATAAGGTTGAAACATCTACAGTAGTTGAAGCTGTATTTTGATTTTGAATTAATACCATTTGCCCTAATTGATTTAACACCTTCAAATTAAAACTGTCTGTGCTCGGGTTTTCAATGGTTAAATTATGAGCTACTGGATTTGGATAAATATGCGTTTTTTTTCCATTATCAAAATCTTCCACAGAAAGTGTAGGGTTAAAACTCCACAATTCTTTACCATGAGCTACAGTTTCTTTTAAAAATAAAAGTTTGTCATTTATGTATCCTGAATACGTTTGCATTGGCAAATCTGACTCAGAAATATCGTATAAGGGAACGGTTCCTGCGGTAGTACCATCAGTTTCCCATAGCATCCGTTGGTTACCGTCATTCCCTGTAAAGAATAGTTTATTTAATCCATTTATAGGTGTACCATTAAGAAATCCCGAATTAGGTCCGGGATAAACATCGTTTAACATAAATGTTCCGCTTTCCGTGCCATTTGTTACCCATAGTTCTTTACCATTTAATACGGTATTTGCTTTAAACAGTAGTAGATTATTAACTATGTGAAAATTAGAAGGATTACCGCCTAAAATTACGTCGTCTGGAACGTCTGGATTAATATCATAAAACATACGTGTTCCAGCACTGGTACCATCTGAAACCCATAATTCCCAGCCATAATTAGTTGTGGCTACCTGTCTTTGTCCATGAAAATAAATTTTGTTGTTATAGACTAAAATACGTCCAGGAGCAAGATTAGTTTCAATTTTTTCTTGAACCATTACTGTTCCTGCTTCTGTACCATTAGTTTTCCATAGTGAACTGAATTCATCTTCGCTATAAGCCCAAAAATAGGTGTAATTATTAAAATTAATAAAATTACCTATTTCATACTGTGGTGTATTAACAAAGTACTTAATTATTGTCGTTCCATTTGTTGTTCCATCAGATTTCCATAAAGCCATACCGGTTCCATCATTTGCTGTAAAATAAAGATCTGTTCCGTTGGATGCCGCAATTAAGTTTTTAGTATAAGCATAATCGTAAGAATTAGGCCTAAATTTTTTTACTAAGACTGTACCGGCTTCAGTTCCGTCAGACTTCCATAACTCCTCTTTATTTTGACTATCAATATTTGCCACAAAAAACCATATGTCATTAACTTTTGTAACTCGATTTACAAGAGTAAAGCCCATATTAGCAAATACGTATTCTATACCTGTTCCATTTGTTTTAAATAAACCATTCCCATTAGGTGTATATGTCGTGTCTATTAAAGTAGTTGTATTGTCCGCTAAACGTATTGTTCCAGAACTAGTGCCATCTGTTAACCAACTTTCTACGCCATGTATGCCGTCATCTGCACTAAACAATAAACGGTCTCCAATTTTAATAAATTGAGCATTCTCCATAGAAGATGCCGAACCTACATTAATGTCTTTGAGTAATGTTGGTTGGGAATAAGAATTTATGACAATAGAAAGGATAGCCATAAAAATTATGTATTGCCTGCTTTTTAGTTGTTGTATTTTCATGATTTTTAGTTTTTTCGTTATAAATTGATTTACAGCCGTTTACCCTTAGTGAAGAAAAAACGATAAATGTCAACATTTTCTAAAAAAAAATCTCGATTGCTACCGAGCAACATTATATTAATACTTTAAAAACCAATGATGAAGTCCTGTATATAGATAAATTTGACGCTTTGAACATCTATTTCGATATATTTTTAGTCATTAGAAAACATACTATTTATCGAAAATTGTATGAAATTAATTGCTGTTTTAAAATCTCAATTTTTGGTATAGGAACACATATATACAAACAATTGAATTAGTTTCTATTTTAAAAAAGGCTTCCAAACATTAGTATAGAAAACATAAAAAAAAGCCTCTACATTTCTGTAAAGGCTTGATTTTACTAGTGGTCCCACCTGGGCTCGAACCAGGGACTTTCTGATTATGAGTCAGATACTCTAACCAGCTGAGTTATAGGACCCATTAGCATTTAAGCTAATTCGACACTCTTCTTTTTATAAAGAGAGTGCAATATTACTACATATTTTAATACTCTCAAAGTATTTTATTCGTTTATCTCTTGACATAACTCAATTAATACGCCATTTGTAGATTTTGGATGTAAAAATGCCACTAATTTATTGTCTGCTCCTTTTTTTGGGATTTCATTTAAAACAATAAACCCTTCCCCTTTCAATCTGGCTATTTCAGCTTTAATATCAGTCACATCAAACGCAATATGATGAATACCTTCTCCTTTTTTTTCTATAAACTTAGCTATAGGGCTATGCGCTTTAGTAGCTTCAAGTAATTCAATTTTATTTTCACCTACTTGAAAAAACGAAGTGTTTACACCTTCACTTTCAACTTCTTCAGTTTTATAATGGGGTTTCCCAAACAACTTAGAAAATATCTCGTTCGATTCTTTTAAGTTTTTAACTGCAATACCTATATGTTCAATTTTATTCATATTCATTTGGCGTGAAATCGGGAATCTCTATTAATTAATACTATTTTAGTGTCTTCAAAAATACAATAATCTTTAAATATGCGTATTTTTGCCCTATGGAAGAAAGTCAAAGACAAAAAAAAATAGGATCTGTATTACAACGCGATTTAGTAGATGTGCTTCAAAAAGCAGCTACTCAAGGAGGAATGCAGGGAATTTTAATTTCAGTTTCTAAAGTAAAAGTGACTGTAGATTTATCTGTTGCAAAAGTATATTTAAGTATTTTTCCAAGCGAAAAAGGAAAAGAACTTATAGAAGGTATTAAATCTAATGCTCCTAGAATTAAGCACGAATTGGCACAACGTACTAAAAATCAATTAAGACGTATGCCTGCACTTCAGTTTTATTTAGACGACTCTCTTGAGTATATAGAAAAAATTGACAAGTCTTTAAAAGGAGAAGATAACCCCATTAAAAAAACAGATCTTTTAGATAAACGCAAGAAATCTTAATCGGTTTTAAAATCACTGATAATGAAAGTCTGTTGTTAGTAAAATCTGTTTTAGCTGTTGTAATTTATGAATTTCTCACTCTATATAGCTAAACGTTATCTGCTTTCTAAAAGCTCTAACAATGCTATTAATTTTATTACAATTATTGCCGCCATTGGTGTTATTCTAGGTTCGGCATCTCTTTTTATTGTGCTTTCTGGCTTTGCCGGTTTAAAAGATTTTACACTTCAATTTACCTCTATAATCGATCCAGATTTAAAAGCTGAAGCCTCGGTTGGGAAATCGTTTTTAATTTCTGAAGACCAATTTTCTAAGTTAAACAACTTAGAAAGTGTAGCCTTATATTCCAAAATAATAGAGGAACGTGTTTTTATAACTTTTGAAGACAAAAGCTATCCAAACGCTTATATTAAAGGGGTTGATGAGAAGTTTGAAAAGGTAAATGCCATAGATTCTGTAGTTGTTTTAGGAAGTTGGCTTACTCAAAATACCAATCAAATAGTCTCCGGTTGGGGCGTTGCAAACACCTTATCTTTTGGAGTTTTAAATTATGGAAAACGGATTAACCTTTATGTTCCTAAACCTGGAAAAGGACAAATTACATCTGTAAATCAAGCTTTCAATACCTTTGATGCCGTAAATGTTGGTGTGTTTGATGTGAACGAAACCTTAAACGATAAATACATTTATGCTCCTATTGAAATGGCCAGAGCTCTACTTAACTTCAAAGAAAATGAAGTTACTGCTCTTGAGTTTAAACTAAAAGATAATATTACTGAAGAACAAGCTAGAAAAGAAATCACTTCGGTTTTAGGAGATAAAATACTTTTAAAAAACAGTGCTCAATTAAACGATGCTCTTTATAAAATGCTAAATACTGAAAATTTAGCTGTGTATTTAATTTTTACTTTAGTACTAATTATTGCGCTTTTTAATGTAATTGGTTCTATAATTATGATGATCTTGGATAAAAAGAACACTTTAAAGACTTTATTTAGCCTTGGAGCTACAATTTCAAATATTCGGAATATCTTCTTTCTTCAAGGTAGTTTAATGAGTATTGTTGGAGGATTAATTGGTTTAATTATAGGGTGTTTAATTGTTTGGATGCAAAAGACCTTTTCGCTAATTATGATTACACAAAGCTTAGCTTATCCTGTTACATTAAAAGCCGAAAATATCCTAATAGTATTTATTACTATTTCTATTTTAGGGATTATTGCTTCAAAAATAGCTTCGGTAAGAATATCTAAAAAACTAGTAGAAAATTAAGCAAACTGATAATCTGCAAATACATCTAATACCTCATCAAAAGCTAGAAATACATCTTTAGATTGGTCGCTGGTAACCATTTTAGTTCTGTATTCCTTAAAATTAGGAATTCCTTTAAAGTAATTGGTATAATGTCTTCTTGTTTCAAAAACGCCAAGCTTCTCCCCTTTCCAATCTATAGCCATTTGTAAATGACGTCTGGCAGCTTGTACACGCTCTTCTAAGGTTACCGGACCTAAGTGTTCCCCAGTATTAAAGAAGTGTTTTACTTGCTTAAAAAACCAAGGATTTCCAATACTTGCACGACCAATCATGCACCCATCTAAACCGTAAACATCTCTCATTTCCATTGCGAGTTCTGGCGTATTCACATCGCCATTTCCAAACACTGGAATATGCATTCTTGGGTTGTTTTTTACCTCTGCAATTGGTTTCCAATCGGCATTACCTTTATACATTTGCGCTCGCGTTCTCCCGTGAATGGCAATAGCTTTACAACCAACATCCTGAAGTCTTTCGGCTACCTCTACAATTCTAATGGAATCATGGTCCCAACCTAATCTGGTTTTAACCGTAATTGGAATATTAGTACGCTTTACCATTTCGGCAGTTAGCTGTTCCATCAGGCAGACATCTTTTAAAATACCTGCTCCTGCACCTTTACTTACTACTTTTTTAACAGGACAACCAAAATTAATATCGATAATATCTGGATTCGATTTTTCTACAATATCTATGGTTTGCAGCATACTATCTAGATTGGCACCAAAAATCTGAATCCCAACAGGGCGTTCTTTTTCATAGATATCTAATTTCATAACGCTCTTTGCTGCATCACGAATTAAACCTTCGCTAGAAATAAATTCGGTGTAAACAACGTCTGCACCTTGTTCCTTACATAAAGCACGGAAAGGCGGGTCGCTAACATCTTCCATTGGAGCTAAAAGCAATGGGAAATTTGGAAGTTCTATGTTACCTATTTTTACCACTTGTATAATGTTTTAGGCAAAATTACGTCTTTTTATAGTTATCAAGGTGTTTTTTATAATTTTGCTAAGTCTAAAAGCTCAAATTGAATTCTATAGGTTCTCCGTTTCTTTTAACAATAACTTTTGTGCTATCTCCAGCATTAAAAACAGATAAAGCTCTCATATAACTCATCATATCCACAATAGAGCTATCGCCAAGTTTTACTACAATATCTCCTTTTTGTAAACCTGCTTTTTGTGCTGGTTTATCTTCGCTTATACCATCTATTCTCATGCCTTCGCCATCATATAAATAATCTGGAACAACACCTAAACCAACTTTAAATCGAGGTGTTTCATCACTTTCATTTTTAGTTTTTCTAAAGGCTTGTTTCCCGCTTTTATCTAATTCTGTAATAACATCAAAAATATAATTGGAAATGGTGGTCATACCTTCAAAATTCAATTTGTCAAAATCGTCCGTTGGTTTATGGTAATCCTCATGTTGTCCAGTAAAGAAATGTAACACAGGAATGTCTGCATTATAAAAAGATGTATGATCTGATGGTCCAACCCCCGATTCTTTTTCAATAAGTTTTAAGCCAGGATTAGTTGCAGACAAAGTTTGTTTCCAACGAGGCGATGTACCAACACCATAAACAGCTAGAGTTTTATCTTCTTTTAAACGCCCAACCATATCCATATTAATCATATAGTTTACGGTTTTGAGATCTATAGTTGGATTTTTTACAAAATAATTTGAGCCTAATAAGCCCATTTCTTCTCCAGAAAAAGTAATGAATAAGTAGTTATTATTCGTGTTTGTATTTATTAAGTTTTTTGCCAAGTTTAGCAAAACTGCAACGCCGCTAGCATTGTCGTCTGCCCCATTATGTATAGATTTTTCACCTTTATATAAGGATCCTTCTGCACCATAACCTAAATGATCGTAATGCGCTCCAATAATTATAGTATTTTCTACTTTGTTATCTAAGTAAGCAACAACATTAGTTCCTGTAATTGTACTGTCACCATCTTTTACCGTATAATTAACTTCTTGATGTGGATCTGTTTTGGGTTTAAAGGTGAAAGTTTGAAAATACCCATCGGTTCCTTTTGCTTGTAATCCTAAATCTTCAAACCGTTTTGCAATATATTTTGCTGCTTTTTGCTCGCCTACTGTACCTGTTTGTCTACCTTCTAAAGCATCATCTGCCAAAAATGCTACATCTTCCTGAATAGATATCTCTGGAATAGAGGTTTCCTTTTTACAAGAATTTAAAAGAAGTAAAAAAATGATTATAATGCTATATTTCGTGCTAATAATGCCGTATTTCATAATGAAAAATATTAATTTTACACAAAATTATGAAATAGTTGCCATTTATTTAAACTTTAATCAATGTCTATGTATTTAAGAATTTTTTATAGCTTATTACTTTTTAGCTTGATAGTGTCTTGCAAAAACGATAAAAAAGAAGTGACAGATGCTAAGTCTGGTGCAACAAAATGGGTTGATACTCTAATTTATTCAGATGAAACTCATTTTAAATCTCTAAAACAAATAACCTTTGGTGGTGATAACGCAGAAGCTTATTGGAGTTTCGACGATAAACAATTGGTATTTCAATCCAATTATAAAGGCTGGAATGTAAACTGCGACCAAATGTTTTTAATGGATGCAGACGAAACTTTTAAAGACAAAATACCTCCAATGGTTAGTACGGGAAGAGGTAGAACTACTTGTGCTTATTTCTTACCGGACAACAAACATATTGTTTATGCTTCCACGCATTTGGATAATGCTGATTGTCCTGAAGCTCCATTGCGAAAAAACGGAAAATATATCTGGCCAATTTATGATAGTTACGACATTTTTGTGGCAGATTTAAAAGGAAATATCATTAAACAACTAACTAATGAGCCTGGCTATGATGCAGAAGCAACGGTTTCTCCACAAGGTGATAAGATTGTATTTACTTCGGATAGAAGTGGAGATATTGAGTTATATACCATGAATTTAGATGGAAGCGATGTAAAACAAATAACCTTCGAATTAGGTTATGATGGTGGCGCATTCTTTTCGCCAGATGGGACAAAAATTGTTTTCCGTTCATCCAGACCTAAAACTGAAGAAGAAATTAAAGAATACAAAGATTTATTAGCTGAAGGTTTGGTACAACCTACCGAAATGGAATTGTATATATGTAACGCGGATGGAAGCGATTTACGTCAGTTAACAAACTTAGGAAATGCTAATTGGAGTCCATTTTTCCATCCTTCTGGAGAAAAAATCTTATTCTCTTCTAATTTTGAGTCTGAAAGAGGTTTCCCTTTTAATTTATATATGATTGATTTAGATGGAAAAAACCTAAAACGTATTACACACAGCGATACTTTCGATGCCTTTCCTGTATTTTCTAACGATGGAAAGAAACTTATTTTCTCCTCCAATAGAAACAATGGTGGCGGACATGATACAAATCTGTTTATTGCCGAATGGCAGGACTAATTTCGCTCTTTAATACGGTCACGCTCTTTGATATCTAATTGGCGTTCGTTTGTTTTTAAGATGGTATTACCAAATTTATATCTAAAACCAAGTTTTATATATCTGTTATCTAGATTTGTATTGTAGTAATTACGCTGATTTAAATATTCTGTGGTAGTATCGAAATCTCCCAAATTAAACAAATCGGCTGCACTCAAAGTAATGACAGCTTTTTTATTTAAAATAGTTTTTGAAATAGATAATTCCGACTCTAGCCTCCCTCCTACATCCATTAAAGCATGTAAGTTAGCCGACATATATATTAACGTAAGATTAGCCGTTAAACTACGATCTTCCAAAAAAGTAAAGTCGTTACTTAAAATACTATAATTAGACCATTTATCTTTTTTAATAAATCCATTTTGAGTATTAGTTTCCTCTTGTATATTATAAAATGAAGTAACTACATACATAAACCAAGCATCTGAAACACTAAAATAAGAGATGAAATCGAAACCATACTCCACAGTTTTATCCATATTAACTGGAGCATAAATTATTTGGTTGGTTGAATTATCCTGAAGTGCAAGCTCTACAATATTGTCCTTTTTGTTAATATAATATGCTTCAAAAGTTAAAAAGGAAGTAAGAGACGAACCTATAACATAATGATCGTTATAAGTTGGAGTTAGTTTTGGGTTTCCAACTACTAACGTATTATCGTTTAAGAAAAATGTAAACGGATTTAAATCTTTGTAGCTTGGTCTTTCTATACTTCTTTTATAATTGGTGTAAAAGTTAAGTATATCTCCAGCTTGATATTTAATACTTGCCGTTGGAAACCAATCTAAATAACTTTGTTTATCTGTTTGATTAGTGGTTATAGAATGGCCTTTTACATCTGTTTGTTCTAAACGTAAGCCTGCATTTAAACTCCATTTTTCCCATTCTTTATTGTAATTTGCATATACTGCAAAAACATTTTCTGTATAATCGAAAGCACTAGAGTTTGCCGTATTTAAAATTTCTTGATTGGTATCAAAATCGTAATCATAACGTACAACATCACTATTAGTAGTAATACTAGAAAACTTAGTACCCGTATCAAAATTTGAACTTTCGTTAATTGGAAGCTTATAATCTAATTGAGCCGTGAAAATTTGGGTTTTCTGATTGGCATCTGTATTATATGCTGTTGGCTCAATAAAGATATTGTTTTGATCAAAATACTTACTTGAAGTTTCCTGGAATCTATTATAATCGTAAATGGTATAATGCGTATTAAAAGCTAAACTACTTGTTGCAAATTGATGTACATAATCCACATCAAACCCTAAATTATACTTATCGTCTTTAGATAGGTTATCTGATTCAAATCTAGATTCAAACACATTATTAGCATCGTAAACATTAGTATGGTTATTAATTTTGTATTTAAAATAAGGTGTCCATAACATGTTAGAAGATATCGTAATGGTATTTTTTTCGTCTAAAAGAAAATCGATATTAAAGTTAAAATTATGAGACTTAGACCAAGTATTTCTATTAATTGAAGATTTCCAAATATTATCTATTTGCTTGTTTGTATCGTAATAGTAAACTCCATCGTTATTATCTCTATTAATTTTATCGTCTGTATAGCTGTAATTAGCGGATAAATTAATTTTATCAGTTTTAAAAAAATTGCTTATTCCTAAATTATATCTAGGAAAAACACCTTGAGTATAATTGGCAAAAACACTTCCTCTGTATCCTGTTACCAAATTTTTACTCATAATAATATTTAAAACTACCCCGCTTTCGGCATCATAACTAGCGGAAGGATTAGTAATAACCTCAATAGATTTTATGGCATTTGCAGGAGAACCTTCTAAAAGTTGTAGTAATTCGTCAGAGGATAATTGCACTTTCCTATTATTAATATACACGGTTGGTTCTGAGCCTTTTACACTAATTTGACCATCTAAAACTAAAACTCCAGGTGTACTTCTTACTACTTGAAGTAAACTTCCTTCAGAAAGTGCTGTATTTTCAACTTCAAAAACTAATTTATCGGCTTCCTTCTTAATGGTCGGTTTATTTACTATTATGCTCACTTCATCTAAAGCCTCACTGTTTTCCGATAAAATAATATCATCAAGTTTAATATCTGCCAACGAAACCTCAACAGGTTTTATAACCTCTTTATAGCCAATAAAACTAATTTTTAATAAATATTGGTTTTCTTTTATGTTATTTAGTTCAAAATAACCATCTCCATCGGTAGAGGTTCCTTTTACAGCAGTAGAATCTGAGGCTGATAATAGCACAGCATTTGCAAAATAAATAGGGTTCTTATCTGCATCTTTAACTACTCCTGAGATAGTTATATCTTGAGAAAAGGAAGAAAAAGGTAAAAATACAGTTAGAAAAAAGTACGTAAAATATTTTAAATAATCCATAAGCTTACTTGGGACCACAATATAAAAATTGTTTTCCAATAAATTTTACGGGTTTCCCGTAAATAAATATTTTCTAATTAGTTACTCATTAATAATTAAAGCAACATGAAAACAATTATATTTGCAGATTAGTTCTTTGGAGAGAATACATTTTATGAAAAAAATTAGAAACTTCTGTATTATAGCACATATTGACCACGGTAAAAGTACTTTGGCAGATAGATTGTTGGACTATACTGGTACTGTTACAGTACGAGAGAAAAAAGAACAACTGCTAGACAGTATGGACTTAGAGCGTGAACGTGGTATTACTATCAAATCTCACGCCGTACAAATGGAGTATAAGCACAATGGAGAAGATTATATTCTTAATTTAATTGATACTCCTGGTCACGTAGATTTTAGCTACGAAGTATCTCGATCTATTGCTGCTTGCGAAGGTGCTTTACTAATTGTTGATGCCGCACAAAGTATTCAAGCTCAAACCATTTCTAACCTTTATCTTGCTTTAGAAAACGACTTGGAAATTATACCTGTTCTTAATAAAGTAGATTTACCTAGTGCAAATCCTGAGGAAGTAACTGATGATATTGTAGAGTTATTGGGCTGTAAACCTGAAGATATAATACATGCTAGTGGAAAAACTGGTTTTGGTGTTGAAGATATTTTAGATGCTATTATTGATAGAATTCCACCACCAGTAGGAAATGTGGACGAGCCTCTTCAAGCCTTAATTTTTGACTCTGTATACAATCCTTTTAGAGGCGTAGAAACATATTTTAGAGTTATAAATGGTAGTATTAAAAAAGGACAGAACATAAAATTTATTGCTACCGATAAAAACTACTTTGCAGACGAAATTGGAACTCTTAAATTAAAACAATATCCAAAACAAGAAATTAAAGCAGGAGATGTTGGTTATGTAATTACTGGAATAAAAGAAGCTAAAGAGGTAAAAGTTGGAGATACTATTACCGATGCCAAAAACCCAACAACTAATGCTATTGCTGGTTTTGAAGATGTAAAACCTATGGTTTTTGCTGGTATTTACCCTGTAGATACCGAGGATTACGAAGAGCTTAGAGCTTCTATGGAAAAATTGCAGTTAAACGATGCTTCTTTGGTGTTTTTACCAGAAAGTTCGGCTGCTTTAGGTTTTGGTTTTCGTTGTGGATTCTTAGGAATGCTTCATATGGAAATTATCCAAGAACGTTTGGAACGTGAATTTGATATGACAGTTATTACAACTGTACCAAACGTAAGCTATTTTGCATATACTAGAAAGCATCCAGACGAACCTATAATTGTTAATAACCCTACCGATTTACCAGATCCTTCTGGATTAGACCGAGTAGAAGAACCGTTTATAAAAGCGACTATAATTACCAAGTCAGATTTTGTAGGAAACGTGATGTCTTTATGTATAGAAAAACGAGGCATGATTACCCATCAAACCTACTTAACTCCAGAACGTGTAGAACTTAATTTCGATATGCCTTTGGCGGAAATTGTATTTGATTTCTATGATAGATTGAAAACAGTTTCTAAAGGATATGCTTCTTTCGATTATCATCCAATTGGAATGAGAACATCTAAATTAGTGCGTGTAGATATTTTATTAAACGCACAACCAGTAGATGCGCTTTCTGCTCTAATTCATGCTGATAACGCACACAATATTGGAAAAAAGATGTGTGAAAAGCTTAAAGAATTAATCCCACGTCAACAGTTCGATATTCCTATTCAGGCTGCTATTGGAGCAAAAATTATTGCTCGTGAAACAACAAAAGCACTTCGTAAAGACGTAACAGCAAAATGTTATGGTGGAGATATTTCAAGAAAACGTAAACTTCTTGAAAAGCAAAAGAAAGGTAAAAAGCGTATGCGTCAGGTTGGGAATGTGGAAATTCCACAAGAGGCATTTATGGCTGTTTTAAAATTGAATGACTAGATTATACTTTTAACCCAGGTTATCAAAATCGATTAAAACAAAACTATATTAGTGCAGCAATCTTTTATGGCTGGCACTTTAAATAAAGAAGCATTAAAATTACTAAACAATATTAATTGTATTATAATTTTAATGCTTCTCTTTTTTTAATAGAACTCTCTACTTATTTTCTCGTTTTTTCACACCATTGGTTTCTTTCTTAACAACCTCTACATCAAAAGGTTTTCCAATATAAACTAATTTCCAACCAGGTTCTAAATTCTCAAGTGTTTCTTCTTTATCTGCTTTTACAACAAACAAATCGTTTTCATGATCTTTAATAAACAAAGGAATAATATTGTTGTCTTTTGTTGTAATGTCTATTAAATCGTAATAATGTTCTTTATCTTTCAATTCAATTTCTTGAATGGACGGATATTTATTAATAACATTAGTTAAGGAGTTAAAATCGTCTGAATAAGAAAAAATACCTTCTGTTGGAAGGTCTTTATTCTCAAGCATTTCGGTAGATGTTAATAGTCTGTAAGATCCATTTTCACCAAATTTTTCACCAAACTGGTTAATGGCATATTTATTAATATCGGTGTTTCCAGTTAAGGCCATTAAAAAGCCCATATCGTTAAGTTCTATATTGTCTAACAATTTATCGGAATAAATATTGGTACTCATGGCTTCTAAGCCTAGCTCGTTAGCTTTGGCAATATTGTTTTGGTTGCTATCTATCAATACAACATGTCGTCCATTTTTCTCTAAGTAATGAGCTAATAATCGTGGAAGTTTAGAGGCTCCAACAATTAAAATTCCTTCAGATTTTGTTAAAAACACACCAACTATTTTTGCAAACATTCTGGCGGTAGTGGCATTAAGAATTACAGTTCCCAACACAATCATAAATACTAAAGGTGTAATATATTCGGCTCCTGGAACACCATCTTCAGCTAGTTTTAATCCAAATAAAGATGCAATACCGGCAGCAACAATTCCTCTTGGTCCTACCCAACTAATAAATAGCTTCTCTTTAAGCTCCAAATTAGAACCTTCCGTACTTAAAAATACACCTATTGGTCTTAAAACAAATACTACTACAGCAAATAAGATAACTGTGTTCCAATTGTAAATTAACATTAAATCTTCAAAATTAATATCTGCTGCCAAAAGAATAAACAGAATGGATATTAATAAAACACTTAAAGATTCTTTAAAATATAAAAGTTCCTTTAAATAAGGCGATTTAGAGTTACCTAACACCATTCCCATAACAACTACAGCCAATAATCCAGATTCGTGTGCAAACTCATCGGCCAAAATAAACACTCCTAATACGGCTGCTAAAGAGAAGACATTCATTAAATAATGTGGCACCCATTGTTTGTTAATTATTAAATTAAGTCCGTGGGCAAAGGTAAATCCGAAGGTTGTTCCAAACAGGACAATTTTCCCAAATTCCACAAAGGCTGTTTTGGTAAACTCTCCTCCAGCGTCTACACTAATAAATTCGAATACCAATACGGCAACCAAAGCACCAATTGGATCTATTAAGATTCCCTCCCACTTTAAAACGGCAGAAACATCTTTTTTAAGAGGAATGTTTCGTAAAATAGGTGTAATTACTGTGGGTCCAGTAACAATAATCAAAGCGGAGAATAGAAAAGAAATTTCCCAACTTAAATAGAAGATATAATGAGCCGCTACAGCAGCTCCAAAAAAGGTTACTATAGAGCCAATTGTAATTAGTTTTGTAATAACAGGTCCTACATTTTTTATTTCCCCTTTTCTCAGGGTTAAACCACCTTCAAATAAAATAATACTAATAGCTAAAGACACAAAGTAAAATAAACTCCCCCCAGGAAAAAGTCCTTCTTCTCCATTCCATCTAGGTTCTATCCACTTTGTTCCATCATCACTTAAAAACTCTGCTGCAATAGGCCCAACCAATAAACCAATAAGAATTAAAGGTAAAATAGCTGGAATTTTTAATTTCCACGCTACCCATTGTGCTAAGATTCCAAGTATAATAATGCCCGCTAATTCAACCATATATATGTTCTAAAGTATCATCTCTTAGATTTAAAAACTAAAATAATCCTATTGGAATAACAGCTTAAGTTTTTTAAAATAATCTAAGTAGAGATGGTTATTTTAATAAAAAAACAATGGCAAAATAATGTTTTTTTATTTTACAGCTATATATTTAATGCTATTAATACGTTAAAAAGAATGAAAATATAAAATCAACTAGATTTAGTCTTCATTTTTAGCTTCAGATGTATAATACAACCGTTTTAAGCTCTTTTTAAGTAAGATAAACCTGTACACGCCAATGACAAAAAAAAGGACTGAAAAAATTAAGGAAAGTAAACCCAAGAATTTAAAATTTGGAAAATCCTTAAGTTGAAAAAAAGCAATTCCTCCAAGCAATAGATACAAAGACGATCTGATATAAGATAACAACGTTCGCTCATTGGCTAAACGCGTGCGTTCTATTGCCAAATAATCTCTTAAAATAACCTCATCGTCTGGTTTAAAATCACGACCAAAACGAAGTAATTTCATTTTTCTAATCTTAAGTGGACTCGGAGTTAAATTTTTCATTCTATGTTTTTTATAAAATTATAATTAATTTCCATAGCAACAAATTAAATCTAGACTAGTATTCCTTTTATAAATGTTAAAAAACAACTAATATCATCACATAATTTTCACTTATACTAAGTCTTTTAGTAATTTGCAGTCCATATGAATTTATATCCTATAGAATCCGGAAATTTTAAATTGGATGGTGGTGCCATGTTTGGGGTTGTTCCAAAATCTTTATGGCAAAGAACCAATCCAGCAGATAATAACAACATGATTGATATTTCTGCTCGTTGCATGCTTATAGAAGACGGCAACAAGCTAATCTTGGTCGATACAGGCATGGGTAATAAACAAAGCGATAAATTTTTTGGTTATTACTTTCTTTGGGGCGACAATAGCATTGATAAGTCTTTAAAACAATTTGGTTTTCATAGAGATGATATTACGGATGTGTTTATGACCCATCTTCATTTTGATCATTGTGGAGGATCTATTCAATGGAATAAAGATAGAACAGGATATGAACCTGCTTTTAAAAATGCACATTTCTGGAGTAATAAAGATCATTGGCAATGGGCTACACAGCCAAATAACAGAGAGAAGGCCTCTTTTTTAAAGGAAAACATTTTACCAATGGAAGAAAGTGGTCAATTAAAGTTTACATCGCTTCCAGAAACAGATATTCTAAAAAATAGTGCCTTAGGTTTCGATATATTCTTCGCTAACGGACATACAGATAAGCAAATGATTCCAATGATAAATTACAAAGGAAAAACCATTTGTTTTGTTGCAGACTTATTACCTACAGCTGGGCATTTGCCTCTACCCTTTGTAATGGGTTACGACACAAGACCTTTGCTAACTTTAGATGAAAAAGAAAAATTCTTGAATTTAGCAGCAGATAATAATTATTACTTATTTTTGGAGCACGATGCACATAACGAAATTATTACGGTAAAACATACTGATAAAGGCGTGCGACTAAATAATGTTTATACTAGTAATGAAATTTTTAACTAATACTTAATATTAAAATGAAATTATTGAAACCCTTTTTATTTTCAGGACTACTAGCAGTCACTCTATCTAGTTGTGGTGGAGGTGCAGAAATTGTATCAACTCCTGTTGAAAATATTGATTCAGTGCCTTTAAAGGTATCGGAATTAACAGAATTAGAGAAACACACTTGGGGACATTTAGACCTTGTTGCAGATACCATTCCTGGAATGAGTGTTGAAAAAGCTTATACAGAGCTTATTAAAAACAAAAAGGGAGAAGTGGTAATTGTGGCAGTAATCGATTCTGGAATTGATATCGAACACGAAGACCTAAATGGCGTTTTATGGACTAATAAAGGTGAAATTCCTGGAAATGGTATCGACGACGATAACAATGGTTTTGTTGACGATGTTTATGGATGGAACTTCTTAGGTGATGCTTATAACGAGCAATTAGAATTTGTAAGAATTCTTGCAAGTGGAGACACATCTAGTCCTGATTGGGAAAGAGCAGAAGCAGAATACGAAAAAGAATACAAAGAAACTCAAGAAAGAAAAGCTCAATACGATCAAATTTACCAACAACTAAAAGACGCACATGAAGCTGTTTCTAAACATTTTGGAAAAGAAGATTATACAAGCGAAGAAGTAGAAGCATTAGAAACTGAAGACGAAAGTTTAACAAAAGCAGCAAGCATGTTAAGCTTTATGTATGGAAATGGATTTGATGATTCTCAAAAAGCTTTAACTTCTATTAAAGAAGGAGTTGATTATTTTAATGATAAATTAAACTACAACTTAAATAAAGATTTTAACGGAAGAACTACTGGCGACAATCCAAATGACATTACAGATGTTGGTTACGGTAATGGAAATGTTATGCCTTCGGTTAAAAGTGAAAGTCATGGAACACACGTATCTGGTATTATTGCTGCACAACGTGGTAATGGAAAAGGAGTTGATGGGGTTGCAAACAACGTTCAAATTATGAGCTTAAGAGCTGTTCCAAATGGCGATGAATACGATAAAGATATTGCTTTAGCCATTAGATATGCAGTAGATAATGGTGCACAAATAATTAACGGTAGTTTTGGTAAATATTACTCACCACACAGTCAATGGGTAAGAGATGCTATTACTTATGCTGGTAAACACGATGTTATTTTTGTAAACGCAGCTGGAAACGATGGAGACGATTTAGATCAAATAGCTTGTTATCCAAACGATCAAGTAGATAATGGTCCTGAAGTATCAGATACTTTTATTACTGTTGGAGCTTTAGAGCCTAAATACGGAGCTAATATGGTTGCTGGTTTTTCTAACTACGGAAAAATAAATGTAGACGTTTTTGCACCAGGTGCTAAAATATACTCTACAACTCCAGAAAATGAATATAAAACAATGGGTGGAACATCTATGGCTGCTCCAGCAGTAGCGGGTGTTGCTGCATTAATTCGTTCTTATTATCCAAAATTATCAGGAGCTCAAGTAAAACAAATCCTTATGGATTCTGGTTTAGCTTTAACAACTAAAGTAGTTGTTGCTGGAGATACTGATAATATTAAACCTATTGGAGAGTTATCTAAATCTGGAAAAATAATGAATGCGTATAACGCACTAATTATGGCAGATCAGCTTTCTAAATAAACAATTAACAAACCTAAAGCCTCACCCGTTAAAGATGAGGCTTTTTAATTTATTAAAAATGAAAAAATCCTTTGTACTACTTTTTTGTTTAAGTATGCTGTTAACAACAGCCAATACTCCAAGCAAACCACTAGAATTTGAATCTAACAATCCAGGATATTGGCAACAACACGTCGATTATAAGATGGATATTACTATGGATGTCAATTCTTTTCAATACACAGGAACCCAACAATTGGTTTATACCAATAACTCTCCAGATGTATTAAATAAAGTATATTATCATTTGTATTTTAATGCCTTTCAACCAGGAAGTGAAATGGATATTAGATCTCAAACTATTGCAGATCCAGATAGCCGTGTTGGAGATAGAATTGGAAAATTACAACCAGACGAAATTGGTTATATAAACGTAAGTTCTTTAAAACAAGATGGCATTATTTTAAATTATGATGTAGTAGGAACCGTTTTAAAAGTACAGTTACACAAACCTATTCAACCAGGGGAAAAGGTAACTTTCGATATGATTTTTAACGGACAAGTTCCTTTACAAATTCGTCGTTCTGGAAGAGATAGCTCGGAAGGTGTAGCACTTTCCATGACACAATGGTATCCAAAATTAGCTGAATACGATTTTGAAGGTTGGCATGCAGACCCATACATTGGAAGAGAGTTTCATGGAGTTTGGGGAGATTTTGACGTAACTATCAACATAGATAAAAACTACGTAATTGGTGGAACTGGATATTTACAAAATCCTAATGAAATTGGACATGGTTACGAAACCGAAGAGGTAAGTGCTCCTATTGGAAATATGCTTTCTTGGCATTTTAAAGCCCCTAAAGTTCATGATTTTTCTTGGGCTGCAGATCCAGACTTTGTTCACGATACCTTGCAAATACCAGACGGACCAATGCTTCACTTCTTTTATAAAAAGACATTAGCAGATAATTATTTAGAAAATTGGAAAAAACTACAACCAAAAACCGTTGAGTTAATGGAGTTTTTTACCGAACATATTGGAGAGTACCCATACGAGCAATACACTATATTGCAAGGTGGAGATGGAGGAATGGAATATGCTATGTGTACTTTAATTACAGGAGAACGTAAATTAGGTAGTTTAGTTGGAGTTACAGCTCACGAATTAGCTCATACATGGTTCCAGTTCTTATTAGCTACTAACGAGCTTAAATACTATTGGATGGACGAAGGTTTTACAAGTTATATTAGCGATTATGCAATGGATGCTGTAATGGGAAATAACGAAGGAAATCCAGTTGATCGCTCTTACAAAAATTATATCTATTTAGCTACTTCTGGAAAAGAACAACCTTTATCCACTCATGCTGATAGATTTGAATACAATCAAGCTTATGGTATTTCTGCCTACAGCAAAGGAGCTGTGTTTTTAGAGCAATTAGCTTATGTTATTGGAGAAGATAATTTAAAAGAAACACTTAAAAAGTACTATAACGATTTTAAATTTACACATCCAACACCAAATGATTTTATTCGTACTGCCGAAAAAGTTTCTAATTTAGAATTAGGCTGGTACTTAACAGATTTTACTCAAACTACAAACGTTATCGATTATGGAGTACAAGCTATATCTGGAAATACGGTTATATTAGAGCGTATTGGAATTATGCCTATGCCATTAGATATAACTATTACTTATACAGATGGTACAACCGAAGATTATTATATTCCCCTTAGAATGATGCAAGGTAGAAAACCAACTACTGCTACACCTTTATCTGATTGGGCTTGGGCCTACCCAACCTATAGTTTCTTGGCATCTAAACCCGTAAAATCGGTTCAAATAGATCCTAAAGAAAAAATGGCAGATATTAATAAAGTAAATAACAAGTTAGAAAAGTAAATTATTAAGATCTTAATATTTATACAAAAACCTGCAAGCTATAAAAGTCTTGCAGGTTTTTTTATTTTATAAATTATCAAGCTAGTATAAATTAAACAATTACATATAGTTATCACTTTTTAAACCAAGCTTCTCTCTTATATAAATCAAACTTAGAAACACGTTCTCTATTGTATAATAATATCTTTGATTTATCTAATTGCTGACTTCGAAAACCAAAAAGATGAAAAATTTGCTTTGCCAAAAATCTGGTCACTTTTAAATTAACAGACAAGATGCCTTGGTCTTTATTAAACCAAGATATTCCTGGAAGGAAGACTAATAAGTTATCTAGATTATATTTACGTAATAATTCAGAAATTTTTAAGAAAATAGGAGGAATACTCTTTATAATAAAAAAGCCATCAGAGCCTTGTTTTTGATATAAAGGCATAAATATTCTAGCATTATAAGCAGATAAAACAGCTTGCGAATTACTTTCAGCAAGAAGAGTTCCTTTAGAAATAATCTGAAAACTTTTAAATCCTGGTTTCATTTTAAAATTTTCGTCGGGTTTAATTCTATATAAATAAGACACTTCAAAAATATCAGAAATAATATCAGACTGTTTTCTAAGTTGGTTATAATGCATGTCAAAATCTAAAAGCTTTTCTTTATCCATAGCTTGGGTATAAACCAAACTCAAATAAATAAAAGATTCGCAATTTAAAACAGCATCTAATTCGTCGTGCTGGCCAGATTCAAATCCTAGAGAAACATAACCTAATTGATTGATATAACTAAGTAAAGGACCTTTTAAAAATTCTTCTATTCCTAAAACCACAGGAACTGGAAAGAGCTGAGAAAACTTTCTATTAATTAGAGCATCGTTAATTGTAATAAAAGGCAATGTTTTACTTGATGTAGTATGGAAATCTATAAAATAAATAGGTCCAGAATGTGTGTCTTTTATATCTTGTAATAGCTTATAAATTTCAAGTTGTTCTTTTTCTTCAGAATTTAATTTTTCTTTAGAAATTAAAGTATCCAATTCTTCTTGGGTCCACATTCTATTTAAATCCTGTTCTATGTATCGCTTATTTTTAGAAAGAGCATTTAAATTCCCAGCAATGGCATAAATTGTTCCTTTTAAATCTGTTTTTGAAAAATTTTTTAAAGCATGGGTTAAAGCATAAATTCCTGCTGTTTCATTACCATGAATCCCTGCAAAAAAAACAAGAGTTGGTCCGTTTTGCGAACCAGATATTTTAGCAATTAATCTTTCTAGCTCTACTTCTTTTTCTAAAGCTTTACTTCTAGTAATAATCATTAATTAAAAAAATCTTTTGAAGTTATCAAACCAATCAATTTTCCATCTTCCACAACTGGAAGACAATTTATCATATTGTTTAACATCAATTCTTTGGCAGTTTCTAGACTTTCGTATTGAGAAATTGTAAGTAAATCTTTAATCATAACTTCTTCTACCGAAACCCCTTTATCAATAGATAATTTTGAAAAGCCTTTAATATCAGTATTGGTAATAAGTCCGATAAGCTTTTTGCCTTCGTCTATAACTGGCATATGTCTTATATTTTTCCATGTCATCATTTTCTTTACAAGCTTTAGACTATCGTCTTTATGAACAGAAAAAATATCTGTACTCATAGCATGTTTTACAAAATAAGTGCTTGTATCTACCTCAACCTCATTTTCTTTAATAAGGTTCCAGGAGCCAACAGGATAATTAAGTTCTTGTTTTTCGTATAACTGAGATGTTAAAATTTGAGCAGCTGCGTATTTAGTTTTAGTTTTAGATTGCTGTCTAAAGTTTTTTATAAGCCATTGCGATCCATTATAAGATTTTACACGATTTTCAATAATTGTTAAGTATTTTTCAACATCCTTTGGATTAACATCTGCCTTATACAAACCTCTATAAGCCATTGGCAATAATTTATCTAAGATTAACTGATGGGTTGATATATATTCTCCATCCCAAAACATTTGGGTTCCCATGCCATATCTGGCAGCACTAAAAAAGTTTGATTTTACATCTTTAAAATCCCATTTTTCATGAATATCATTGTATTCTGAAGGTTTTCCAAGCATAAGTCCAACCCAAAACATCATATTCGCAATTTCATCTGTAGTTGTAGGTCCAGATGGAATATATCTATTCTCAATTCTTAAATGAGGTTTTCCTTCACCAACACCATAACAGACCCTATTCCATCTATAAACTGTGCCATTATGAAGGTTTAAAGCTTTTAGTTTTGGTATTTCTCCACGTTCAATCATGTCTACACTATCTGTAATGTATTCTGATGTTACCATGCTTCTAAACCTAGAAATATTGTCTCTAAAAATATCTGTAACTGTGCCTGTTTCCCAATTATTTCCAAAACTAACTCGTGATTGGTTTTCATTTAATAAAAAAGAATTGGCTCTGGTGTCCACACTTTGCGTAAATAGAGCAATTCTAGTTTCTGCCCAAAGTTCTTTTCCAAAAAGCATAGGCGAATTGGTACAAATACTCAAAACAGGTCCCGATATAGCCTGTGCCCAATTATAATTTTCTATAAATTGATCTGGATGAATCTGTAAATGCATTTGAAAACTATTATTACAGCCTTCTAGCATTACCGAATCATGGATTAAACTCAGCTCATCCACTCCTTTAATATGAATGTGAAAATCTTGATTTCTCGATTCCTTTACAGCTTCATTTAAAACAAAATAACGCTTAATAGGTGTCATGTTTTCAATAGTAATATGTTTTAGAGATAAGGTTGGTAAAATACCTGTAAGAACAATTTTAGAATGGTGCTTTTTAGCAACTTCTTTAGCTTTTTCTAATAAAGTAGTTAATTGATGTTCTAACTTTGAAAAACAATCTGTTTTTAGTTCTAAAGGATCTAAATTTATCTCCAAATTAAAATTTCCTATTTCGGTAGTAAAATGATCGTCGTTAATGTCTTCCAAAATTTTAAGTGCATTACCACTAGGAAAAAATGCTTTATCAACAATAAAAAACTCTTGCTCTGCGCCAATTCTTATGGGTTCTTTTTCAATTAAATCTTCTTTCAGCATTAAATCTAAAGCTTCAAGATCGTTCATTAAATGGTGTATATAATTGGCGTGTTCCTTTTTGTTTTCAAGTTTTGTTACATGTAAATTTCCCATTGATAATTAGTTTTTGTTATAAGACTATAAGTTACAGGAAATCAATAAAATAAAACATGACCAATATCATATATAAAAAGGAGGCTTAAAGCTTATTCGTATTTATTACATTTGTTACCTTGTTAATATTTATGAACGCATCTTATCCAAAAAAAGAAAAGCTTAAAAGCGAAAAGTTAATTGCTAAACTATTCCTAGAAGGTAAATCGGTTTCGGCTTATCCTTTAAGAATGGTCTATCTAAAAACTACCTTCGACGAGGATACATTAGTAAAAGCTGGCGTTTCAGTTTCTAAACGAAATTTTAAAAGAGCAGTAGATAGAATTCGGATAAAACGTTTGTTACGTGAAGCTTACAGAATAAATAAAGCAACTTTTTTTAACAACTTAACAACACCATATGCGTTTATGATTTTGTACATTGGGAAAGAAAAACCGACTTTTGTAGAAGTTGATACTAAAATGAAAAAATTGCTTCAGAAATTTGTAGATAAAAGTATTAAAGAATAAATTTCTAATGTAGCAGCAACTCTAATTTTTTGGTGAATTAGAAGGTAATAATATGGATGTTTCAGCTAACAAATAAAAAAATAAACACGTGAAAAATAAATTAAAGAGACTGATTATAGTTCCTGTTTTGGCCCTAACCATATTTTTTACAGGATCTGCTTTTCAAAACGATTTTTTTGAAATAGCTAAACAAATTGAAATTTTCACCACTTTATTCAAAGAAATAAATATGAATTATGTGGACGAAACCAATCCGGCAGATTTAATGGATACAGCCATTAAAAGCATGCTAAAAGATTTGGATCCATACACTAATTTTTATAACGAACAAGATGTAGAAGCAGAGCGTATTAGACGTACAGGAGATTATACCGGTATTGGAGCTAAAGTAAGAACCCTAAAAGATAGGTTGGTTATTGTAGAACCTTATAAAGAATATCCGGCAGATAAGGCAGGATTAAAAGCTGGAGACGAAATTATTAAAATAGGAGAGATTGTTATTTCTAGTTATAAAGATGATGCGGGCGATTTATTAAAAGGCACACCAAACTCTGAAGTGGAGGTAACCTATTTACGTCAAGGAAAAGAACATAAAGCTACTATAAAGCGATCTGAAATAGAAATTGATGCTGTGCCTCACTTTTCTATGATAGACGATAAAACAGGCTATATTGTGTTAAGTACTTTTAATAATAAAGCCTCTTCTCAAACTGGTTATGCACTAAAAGATTTAAAAGCTCAAGGTGCAGAGCGTATAATTTTAGATTTGCGTAATAATCCAGGTGGCTTACTTCACGAGGCTGTAAATGTGGTAAATTTATTTGTGCCAAAAGGGCAATTGGTAGTAACTACAAAATCTAAAGTAAAGAAATATAACAGAACATATTACACACAAAAAGATGCCATTGATACCGAAATTCCTTTAGTGGTCTTAATTAATGGAAGTAGTGCTTCTGCCAGCGAAATTGTTTCAGGTTCTTTACAAGATTTAGATCGAGCTGTAATTTTAGGCTCTAGAAGTTTTGGAAAAGGTTTGGTTCAACGTCCTAAACCATTGACATATGGAACACAAATAAAAATAACTATTTCTAGATATTATACGCCTTCTGGCCGTTGTATTCAAGCTTTAGACTATGCCAATAGAGACGCCAAAGGAAATGCTGTAAGAATAGATAGTAAAGAATATCACGAATTTAAAACCAAAAACGGTCGTCCGGTATTTGATGGAGGAGGAGTGCTTCCAGATGAAACTCTAGAAATTTCAAATAATACAGCAATTACCGATGCTATAATAAACGATTTTTTACTATTCGATTATGCTACAGATTACTATTATAAGCATACAGACTTAAGTGATATGAGTAATTTCGAGCTAAAAGATTCCGATTTTAAAAACTTTAAAAACTATTTAAACACCAATAATTTCTCCTTTATAACGGAAACAGAAAAATCTTTAAATGTTGTTTTTGAAAATGCTAAAAAAGAAGATTTAGACGATAATATTAAATCAGATTATAACGCCTTATTAAAGAATTTAAAAAATTCTAAAGAGCTGGCTATTAACGAAAATAAAGAGCAAATTTTATCTTTATTAACAGACGAAATAGTAAAACGTTATGTTTACCGTGAAGGATTATACGACTATTATAAAACTCATAATCCGGAAATTAAAAAAGCAACAAATATTCTTTCAAACCCTATAAAATACAAAGATTACCTTAGGTAATTTGGCATAGATTGAAATATTAAATGTAAATACTTATATTTACTTACAAATTTCATGTGCCTCTTATGAAAACATTTTTAATATTAATATTATTCTTTATTGGTTTTAGTGTATCTGCCCAAACAGAGTTAACACATGAGGTCTATTTTGAAACTGATGAATTTGAAGTACCTCCAACAGAACATAACAGGCTACTTATTTTCCTTTCTAAAATTGAAGCTTTAGATATAGAAAAAATATCCATTTACGGTTTTACAGACGATAGAGGAAGTGATTCTTATAATTTAGTTCTTTCGCAAGATAGAGCAAACGCTATCAAAACCATTTTCTCAAACAATGAGTTTGATGAAAGCATTATTACAAATGTGGACGGAAAGGGAAAGATTTTAGTTAAACTTATTAAAGAAGAAGATCTTAATAAAATTAGAGGTTTAAACCGAAAAGTTGAAATTATTGTTCAGCCTTATAATCCTCCAAGAGAAATTAAACAACCAGAAAAAAAGGATATTACCGAATCTTTATTAAACGAAGATTTAAAAGCTGGTGATAAAATTCGATTAGAAAATATTTTGTTTAAAACAGGATATAGCGTCTTACTTCCAGAATCTAAAAAAACATTGGAAGAAATGGCCGATGTGTTAGTTGAAAGAGAAGATATTTACTTTACTATTCAAGGACATGTATGTTGCACGCAATACAGTAGAGATGCCATTGATAGAAAGACCAAACAGCGAAACCTATCTTTAGCCCGAGCAAAATATATTTATGATTATTTAGCAAAAAAAGGCGTGGATAAAAGACGAATGAAATACGTTGGAATGCGTAGAAAATTTCCTCTAGGTGGCGAAGCAAAATATGACAGACGAGTAGAAATTTTAATTACTTATGTGGGCCAATCTAATCAGAAAAACTAGTTTTTTATCATGGCCATATGCGGAATTCCATCTTCCAGATATTCCTCTCCGGTTTCAATAAAACCTAAATTATTATAAAAGCTTTTTAAGTAACATTGGGCTGATATTTTAATTGTATTTTCATTAAAAATATCTTTAATAGCAGCTATAGATGCTTCCATAATATCATAACCATATTTATTTTCCCTTTCATTTTTTGCCACAACTACTCTTCCAATACTGGCTTCCTTAAAATAAAATCCAGGTTTAAAAATACGTGTATAAGCCACTAAATTATGGTCTTTATAACCAAGAACATGAAGCGCTTTATCATCCTTTCCATCTACATCTTGATAAGCACATTCCTGTTCAACTACAAACACTTCTGCTCGTAATTGAAGCATCTGGTAAACCTCTTCTTTGCTTAATTCTTCAAAAGTTTTAGTTGTAATATCAAGCATTTTAAAAAGTTTTTCTGGTTATAGAAACCGTTTGGTTATTAGAAATATTTACTTCAAAATAATACAAGCCATTTGTTACTTTGGTATCTTCATTAAAAAAAGAAGGTGAAAAAGAAAAATAAGCATCTGCTGTTTCAATTCTAATCTCGGCTTCAGAATAAATATGAAGCATTTCTAAAAATTCAGAAAACTCGCCAGGCTCTAAAACTTGATATACAAAGGTGGTATTATCAGCAATTATTTCAGTTCTAATAAATCTGTAATTGGTATTGTTTTTAATTCCTACTTCTAGTTTTTTTGACTCTGGAATGTTATTTTCTATGATATTATTAGTTAACTCAGAACAAGAAATAGTTAATAATACGGCTAAAAATAAGAATCCTTTAAACTTCATAATTAAATATTAATCTTGAACAATAACCTCTTTTGGGTCTTCTTTCTTATATTCTGGTTGAATGGTTACATGATTGATGTTAAATTCGTCATGCAAGACTTGTTCTATTTTATGTAACAATATATTAAACTCTTTAGTGCTAATATTTTCTTCTAAATCTAAATGTGCTTCTAGATGCAGCTCGTCATCACTTAAGTTCCAAATATGTATATGATGTAGTTTTTTAACTTTTGGTAACTTATTAACAAGCCTAACCACATCTTTAATATTTATATGATCTGGCGTAAACAACATGAGCATTTTTGTGGAAGTTTTTAATAAATCTAAACCAACATAAATTAAGTATAAAGCTATTAAAAAAGTTAATAAACTATCTACCCAGAATATTTGGTAATATTTCATGAGTAAACCTCCTATAAGAACAGCTACACTAGCTAACATATCTGTAAATAAATGGAGATATGCAGAACGAATATTAATATTATTTTTAGATTCTTTTTTTAATAATAGCACGCTAATTCCATTAGCAAAAATTGCTATTAAAGCTAGCCATATAACAAGGTTAGATTCAATCTCGTACGGATTTTGAAAACGTTTTATAGCTTCAATAATTAGTAAAATAGCTATAATTATTAAAGTAGCAGCATTTACAAAAGCGGCTAAAATTTCGGCACGTTTATAACCAAAAGTTCTATTTATAGACGCTTTTTGTTTAGATAATTTAGAAGCTATAAAACTAACAACTAAAGAAATAACATCGCTAAAATTATGTAAAGCATCACTTAGTAGTGCTAAACTTCCAGAGACAATTCCACCAACAATTTGAACAGCAGTAATTAAAATGTTTAAGAAAATAGCTAACAATAGCTTTCTATCCTTCACATCTTTATAAGACTGTACATGATGTTGATGTGTCTGACTCATTTAACAGGACACAGGAATTTTATTAACCCGATTTTCATGTCGTCCTCCTTCAAATTCAGTTTCTAAAAAAGTATCCACCATTTCAAGAACCTGTTGCAAAGCAGTAAAACGCGCAGGAATACTTAATATATTGGCATTATTGTGCTGTCTTGCAAGTGCCCCAATTTCTTTGGTCCAGCATAAAGCAGAACGTACGCCTTGGTGTTTATTAGCAGTCATATTTGCCCCATTTCCACTCCCACAGATAATGATACCTAAATCGGCTTTTTTAGTTTCTACATCTTGAGCAACTGGATGTACATAATCTGGATAATCCACACTCTCATTAGAATCTGTTCCATAATTTGTAACTGTAAAACCTTTAGCTTCTAAATGTTTAATTACTGCAAATTTGTATTCTGTTCCAGCATGATCGTTACCAATAGAAATTTTCATAAACTTATTTTTTAATTTATTCCCGACAGCTCGGAAAAATTATTTCTTTTAAGACTATAAAGTTACTAAATTTTAAAATGACATTTATTTATTCAGTATATCTATAAACAGATTCTTTTTAAATTATTTATTCAATTTGAAGAGCTATTTTTATATAAAATTTTAGAATTAAGATACATTCAAAAATTAATTCTTAGAATAAATAGTCTTTATAAATAACTATAATAAGCTAAGTAATTCATAATCATAGCTATTAGTTGTATTTCTATGAAGCCTTGTTAATAAAGGGATAGATTGTTAATAGCTTCATTAAATAAAACTAACAACCTGTTAATAACTGTTTATAATTATTTAAAACTAAAACATGGTTTATCCAAAAAATTTTCCAATCAAAAACCCACTTGAAATAACCTAAATATAACTCAGCTATTTTTGGACAACTTTTCAGCTATAAATTTAGCTTTATAAACACATATTTTTGGAATACTTATAACCAGTTAAGATACAAAAACAGTTATCAACAGTTGTTAACAGCTTTCAAAATTAACCTATAAATGAAGCTTTTAAATGTAAATCTATTGTTAATTACATATTAATAGAACGTCAATAAGCACATTTCAAAATAAAACTTAATAAAGTTATACCTGCTATTAACACCCTATAATCATCATTAATATTTTTTTAAATTTTAAAAGAAAAAGTTGATTATGTATATATATGTTGATAACTGATTTTTTAATCTCTTTTTTATAAATACCAATCCAATCCCATTAAAAATAATAATTAGAGAAAGTGTTAACCTAAGACCATTTTAGACATAAAAAGATGTCTAATCTTTAAATATTAAATTATGAAACAATATTTACTTTTATTTTTATTTAGTATCAATTTTATACAGAGTCAAACCTTTAACGATGGCACTTTAGAGTATACCGTAACCGATGTGACAAATAATTACGTATCGGTAACAAGTTATAATAATATTTGTCCTACAGGCAGTTTAGTTATTCCAGAAACCGTTACTGATAATAGTATTGTATATACTGTAATAGAAATAGCCGAATTTGCATTTAATGCATGTCCTAATTTAACTAATGTTTCGTTACCCGATAGTATAAGCATAATTAATACTGCTGCATTTAGAAATTCTTCAGGTTTAACAAGTATTAATATGCCTGCTAATCTTATCAGTATAGAAAATCAAGGTTTTTCTGGTTGTAGCAGTTTAACAAATGTTACCTTTCCTGTGGGTTTAACAAGTTTAAAACGAAGAGCGTTTGAAGATTGTACGAGTTTAACAAATGTTAATTTACCTAACAGTGTAAATTTTGTTGGTTTCGAGGCATTCAAAGGATGTACTAGTTTAACAGATGTGTCTTTATCTAATAGCATGACAAATATTAATACTGCTGTATTTTATGGTTGTTCCAGTCTAATAAATGTTTCAATTCCTGATAGTATTACCAGTATTTCGTCTTTCGTATTTTATGGTTGTACAAGTTTAATATCTGTTAATTTACCAGCTAATTTAGATGTAATTTGGGATAGAGCTTTTTTTGGGTGCACTAGTTTAACCACTATAAATTTTCCAAATACTTTAACCAGTATCGGTGAACAATCATTTTTTAATACAAATCTTAATGAAATTCATATTCCCGAGAGTGTTACAACTATAGATGAGGGCGCTTTTCAATTATGTGATAATCTTACCAATGTTACCGTAAACTGGAATACTCCACTAGCAATTGATGCAACAGTTTTTGCTAGTGTTCCAATAAATACCATTCCCTTAACCGTACCAGTGGGAACCATTCCAGATTATCAAGCAGCAGCTGTTTGGCAAGATTTTGGTTCGTTTATTCTAACTATAACAGATTTTGAAGTAGCTAAAACCATTAGGTTACATCCAAATCCAACTTCAAATTTTTTAATTATTAAATTAGACCATGTGTCAGATTTAAAAACAACATTAATCTATAATAGTTTAGGGCAATTAGTGTCTGAAGAGAAAACAACTAAAATTGATGTTTCGAATTATTCTAAAGGTATTTATATTGCACAAATAGAAACAACCAATGGAAAAATATCTAAAAAATTTATAGTTAAGTAAACAGCTCTAGAAATTACGTTTAATGACAATAAGATTTTTATTCTAAAGGGATAAGTATGCTCACATTTAATTATAATCTCGATATAGATACAAAATACTTTAGTTATGAAACACATTCTACTTTTTTTAGGTTTATGTATTGGATTTTTAGGTTATAGTCAAGTTCAATTGGGTGAAGATATTGATGGAGAAAACGAATTTGATGGCTCTGGACGTTCCATTAGTCTATCTGCAGATGGAACTATTGTTGCTATCGGTTCGCCAAGAAATTCTGATGTAGCATCACATGCAGGACATGTACGAGTTTTTAGATTTGAATCTAATGCCTGGATTCAAATAGGTAATGATATTGATGGCGAATTTGAATTTGATCGTTCGGGATCTCCTGTAGCTTTATCTGCAGATGGCAGCATCGTGGCTATTAGTTCGCCTACAAATAGTACCAATGGATCTGGTGCAGGTAAAGTACGTATATTTAGAAATGAAAATGATAGTTGGGTACAGATTGGCAATGGTATTTATGGTGAAACTTATGATAATTTTGGTAATTCAATAAGCATTTCGGCCAATGGAAATATTATTGCTATTGGTGCTTATTTTAATGAAACTAATGGAACGGCTTCAGGGCGTGTTAAAATTTTTGAAAATCAATCTGATAATTGGGTTCAAATTGGTTCTGATCTGGAAGGCGAATTTGCTGGCGGATATTTTGGCGTTTCGGTTAGTTTGTCTTCAGATGGAAATTTAGTGGCTATTGGTGCCAGTAGAAACCCTGTTAATGGTATTAGTTCTGGGCAAGTTCGTGTTTTCGAAAATCAAAATGGGATATGGAATCAATTAGGAAATGAAATAAATGGTCAGGCTTATGATGGAGCTGGTTCAATTATAAATTTATCTGGAGATGGTAATATTGTAGCGGTTAGATTTACACCAAATAATGATTCGTTTAATTTAGGGATGGTAAGAGTCTATGAAAATCAGTCCAATATTTGGACTCAAATAGGAAATGATTTAATTGGCGATAGTGAAGCTGAAAGCTTTAGCAGTAGTTTTAGTATGTCAGAAACAGGAACTATTATGGCTATTGGATCTGCTACTTATTCGAATACAGACGATTATTCTGGAAGAGTAAAAATATATAAATATATATCTGGAAATTGGACTCAAGTAGGAAATGATATTCTTAGTGAAGCTGCTGGCGATCATTTTGGAGTGGCCGTAAGTCTTTCTGCAGACGGAAGTGTTGTGGCTATTGGGGCTCATTTAAATGATGGAAATGGAAGTAATTCAGGCCATGTAAGAGTTTTCGATTTATCCGCTATACTTTCAGTTGAAGAACATGATGTGTCAAACTTCAAGCTTTATCCAAACCCAACAATAAATCAATTTACAATTCAATTAGAAAACGCATCAGAATTAAAGAAGGTTTCTATTTTCAATATCTTGGGTCAACAGGTATTAACTTCTAAAAAAACTATTATAAATACTTCACAACTAGCCTCCGGTTTGTATTTAGTAGAAATAGAAACCAATCAAGGAAAAGCAACAAAACAACTTGTTATAAAATAATTAACTAAATTTTATTACAAAATAGAAGGCTTACATTAATTTGTAAGCCTTTTTACGTTAACTTAATATTAAAGAAATATTTATTTAATATTAAAACCGTAGCTTTGTATAAACTTAATATCTTGTTATTGCGTTCACTTAGTTTATTAGAAGTGAATACATGTAACTCTTCGCTCTAAGAATTAAGGTAAATAACAATAAGATTCCTTCCCGATAGCTATTGGGATAAATAGGAATAAAATGATTACATTTAATACATGACAAAAAAGAAACACAGGAAACCTTCTAATAATAAGATTTCCAACCTTACAAATACCATTCTAAGTATTTTAAAAAAAGATAGAAACAATTCCTTTAATTATAAACAAATAGCTTCTAAAATTGGTGTTAACGACGCTAGTAGTAGAAATCAAATAATAAAAAAATTAAAGCAACTTCAGGCTAAACAAGAAATAGAAGAAGTTGACCGTGGTAAATACAAAGCCATTGTAAATACCGAGTATCACACTGGTATAGTAGATATGGCATCCAAAGGTTCTGGATATATTATTAGCGACGATTTTGAAGACGATATTTTTATTGCTTCAAATAATATAAACAAAGCGCTTCATGGAGATGAAGTAGAATTTTATGCCTACAAACGCTTAAAGCGAGGCAAACGGGAGGGCGAAATTACCAATATTATAAAACGTGCTAAAAGTGAATATGTTGGGGTAATTCAACTTCATAAAAATTATGCTTTTGTAGTGGTAGATGGTAATAAAATGTACACAGATATTTTTGTTCCTATCAACAAAATAAACAACGCTGAAGATGGAGATAAAGTCCTTGTTTCTTTAGAAGATTGGCCAGAAAAAGCCGATTCGCCTAATGGTAAAATTATTAAAGTTTTAGGAAAACCTGGAGAGCATAATACAGAAATACACGCCATTTTAGCAGAATATGGTTTGCCTTACGATTTTCCGTATGAAGTAGAAGAATATGCAAACACATTAGATACTTCAATTACCAAAGAAGAAATTGCTAAACGTCGCGATATGCGCGATGTTTTAACTTATACTATAGATCCCAAAGACGCTAAAGACTTTGACGATGCCTTGTCATTTAGAGTCTTGGATAATGGTTTATTTGAAGTAGGAATTCATATTGCAGATGTTTCTCATTATGTGCAACCAGATACCATTTTAGACGACGAAGCTTACGAACGTGCAACTTCAGTTTATTTAGTAGATCGGGTGGTACCAATGTTACCGGAAGTGTTATCAAATAATGCTTGTTCTTTAAGGCCAAACGAAGAGAAATACACATTTTCTGCAGTGTTTCAAATGAATGATAAAGGTGAAGTGAAAAACGAATGGTTTGGTAGAACTGTCACGTATAGCGATGCCAGATTTGCTTACGAAGAAGCACAAGCAATTATTGAAAATAATCCAAATTTAACTTCCCCAGATATTTCTCAGTTAAACAAAATTGATATTCATATTCCAGCAGAAGTTTCCATTTCTGGAAAAGCATATAAAACAACTCCAGAAATAGCATTTGCTACGCTAAAATTAAACGAACTTTCAAAAATTATGCGTTCTAAACGCATGCGTTCCGGAGCAATTTCGTTCGATAAAGTAGAAGTAAAATTTAATCTGGATGAAAATTCAAATCCTATTGGCGTTTTCTTTAAAACAAGTAAAGATGCTAATAAATTGATTGAAGAATTCATGTTATTAGCCAACAGAAAAGTAGCTGAATTTATTGGAAAACAATCTCCTAAAAAGACTTTTATTTATAGAATTCATGACGAGCCAGACGAAAGTAAATTAGATGCCTTACAAAATGTAGTAAGTCGTTTTGGTTATAAACTAGATTTCAAGGATACTAAAAGTATTTCTTCATCTTTAAATAACTTATTAAAAAGTGTTGAAGGAAAAAAAGAACAAAATTTAGTAGATACTTTAACCATTAGAACTATGAGTAAAGCCGAATATTCTACACATAATATTGGGCATTACGGCTTAGCTTTTAATTATTACAGTCATTTTACTTCGCCTATTAGAAGATATCCAGATATTATGGCACATAGGTTATTACAACATTATTTGGACGGTGGAAAATCTGTAAACGAACAGGTTTACGAAGATAAATGTAACCACTCTAGTAATATGGAAAACCTGTCGACAAAAGCAGAAAGAGATTCTATAAAATACATGCAAATTAAATTTATGCAAGATCATAAAGACGAGGAGTTTGTGGGTGTTATTTCTGGAGTTACAGATTGGGGAATTTACGTAGAAATTATAGCCAATAAATGCGAAGGTATGGTAAGTGTTCGCGATATGAGAGACGACCATTATGTTTTTGACGAAGATTATTATGCTTTAGTTGGAAAAAAGAATAAAATCATGTACCAACTTGGAGATGAAGTTGTTGTAAAGGTGAAAGATACCGATTTAGTTAAAAAACACTTAGATTTTACCTTAATAGGAAAACATGAGGAATAGTTTTTGTAGGTCCTATTAAATTAAAATAAAAAAACATGATAAAACAGATTATTTTTGCAAGCTTACTGTTTGCAGCAACTGCTATAAACGCACAAGTAGAAAAAAACTTAGGAGATTTTAAAGAGCTTAAAGTATACGATAGAATTGAAGTAGAGCTTATAAAAGCTGAAGAAAATAAAGTAGTTATTAAAGGAAGTAATACGGCAGATGTAGTTTTAGTTAATAAAAATGGAAGTTTAAAAATTAAAATGTCTCTTAAAAAAAGCTTCGATGGAGATAATACTACCGTACAATTATATTACAAAACTATTGATGTAATTGATGTAAACGAAGGGGCTTTTGTTAGTTCTAACGATGTTATTAAGCAATTTGAAATAGATACTCGAGCTCAAGAAGGTGGAAGTATAAAGCTTATGGTTGAAGATGTCACTTTTGTTGAAGCTAAAGCTATTACCGGAGGTGTAATTCGTATTTCGGGACAGGCAAAAAGCCAAAACATAGATTTAACAACTGGAGGTTCTTTTTTAGGAAAAGAGCTAATAACTGAAACAGCAAAAATTAATATTAGAGCTGCTGGCGAAGCACATGTTAAAGCTACAAAGGAAGTAGATGTTAAGGTAAAAGCAGGAGGAACAGCTTATATTTATGGAACTCCAGAAACAGTAAAAGAAGACATTCTTTTTGGAGGAAAACTAATTCGTAAAGATTAGTAAAGTTTAACTAACTTAGTAAGTGTATTTTTATCGCTTTTTTAAGCGTTGAATTCACCTACAAACAACTTTATCTTTAAATCGCTAAAAAAAATATGTAGTTTTGTAGAAAACACCTTTTTTGTATGCAAGATGCTATTCTTACAGCAATTCCTTTTGGTATTCTTTTGTCCTTCACTATTGGGCCTGTATTTTTTGTGCTTCTAGAAACTAGCGCAACAAAAGGGTTTAAAAGTGCTTTGATATTTGATTTAGGAGTTATTCTTGCAGATATTTTATTTATTATAGTTGCGTTTTATAGTACAAGTAAACTTTTACATAAAATAAAAGACGATCCCAATTTCCTTATTTTTGGAGGAATTCTTCTTGCTGTCTATGGGTTTATTTCATTTATAAAAACCTCTAAATCTTTTCGAGACATAGTTAGAGAATATCATACAGTAGAAATTAAAAAGAATTTCGGAATGCTTTTTATTAAAGGATTTCTCCTAAATTTTATAAACGTAGGTGTGCTTTTAGGATGGTTAGGCTTTATAGTTATTGGAAGTTCTTTAACAAATTCAGAACAAGAACTTTATGTGTTTTTAGGAACTATTTTAATAGTCTATTTTTTAGTAGATTTATTAAAAATAGTTGCAGCAAAAACTCTTAAAAGTAAACTAACCCCAAGACGTATTTTTAAAACAAAAAAAATTGTTTCTTTAGTCATTCTAGGATTTGGTATTTTATTATTGGTACAAGGCTTTTTTCCGAAAGAAAAGGAGAGAATTAAGGATAAATTGGAACAAATAAATCCAATTAATAGGAATAATTAAAAATGAGAACTTTAAATAAAATGAACCTTTTATAATTTTAGTTTAAAAGGTTCATTTTATTTAAAACAACTTTGGATGTTTTAATGTGATTTATTAGTAATATTTTAAACTCTTTCTAATGTCATTTTAATAATGATGTCCATACTTTCTAACATCGGGTTTGGTGTACCCGTATTCATATCTTTTAAATTGGCACTTAGCTTTAGTACATTACCATCTATTTGGTCAATATAATACTTAATAGTTGTTCCATTTTCGTTATGTATTAGTAACTCATTCCCGTTTACTTCCCAAGTGCCTTGTCCAAATAAATCACTTCCTTCAAAACTTTGATTTTGAGGTGTGCCCATAACCGTCATTTGCATTTCTAAAGAAATATTTCCGGTAACAGAAGTAAAGGTATTGTCTTGCATAAAATTAAGTCTATTACTTTCTTCAATGTTCACAAAACTGCCTTCATATTCTATAGGTACAGTCATTCCACCTAAATTAATATCTGCAGAACCTGCCGGAATGTGGCCTTCAGTTAAGGTCCATGTACCAATTAGATTATTGGACTCTAACTCAATATTATCATCGTCCGAAGAGCACGATACATTAGCAATAATTAGAAAACTGAATAAAATAAATTTAAAAATTTTCATAGTTATATATTTTAGCTTTTAATGCAAAAACATAGATAAGGTTAACAAAATGTTTATACTAAAATAAAATAGTAGTAATTCTTTTTCTAGTGTGGCTTCAATTAAAGTTATCGGAGAATCCTGGTAGCTGATGTTATACTTAAATTTTCGGAGAGGTGTTAATTTATCTTTTCGAACCACTGTAGTTATCTTATTCTATATTGTCCAAAATTTAAAATAAAAAAACCTTTAATTATTAAGTTTAGGCTTTCAGAGAAGTTTCAG
>NZ_JAPMLL010000014.1 GCF_026410255.1 Xanthomarina sp. F1114 | reverse complement strand
GGTGATGAAACTGAAGACGATCAAGACAGCGTGTTAATTACACCTACCGATCTAGTAGCCGATTTATCGCTTACAAAAGAAGTAGTAAACGGAAATACAACACCATTAGTTGGGTCTCAAATCGCTTTCTTAATCTCAGTAACTAACGATGGTCCACAAGACGCAACAGGCGTAGAGATAGTAGATTTATTACCATCAGGATTTGATTATGTGTCTTTCAGTACATCATCTGGAACATATAATAATGTAACAGGAGTTTGGACTGCCGGAACAATTACAAACGGAGCTACCGAAACTCTAACTATAAATGTGGTAGTAAATGAAACAGGAGATTACCTGAACATTGCAGAAGTAACAGCATCCGATTTACCTGATCCAGATTCTACACCAAATAACGGTGATGAAACTGAAGACGATCAAGATAGCGTGTTAATTACACCTGTTGATTTTATGGCAGATTTATCATTAACCAAAACAGTTGTTAATGGTAATGACACTCCAAACGTTGGAGATCAAATTACCTTTGAAATTACAGTAATTAACGACGGACCTAATGCTGCCACAGGAGTAGAGGTGGTAGATCTATTACCAGCAGGGTTTAGCTATTTAGTTTATAGTTCAACTTCAGGAACCTATAATCAGGTAACCGGTTTGTGGACTGTAGGCGATATTCCAAATGGAGGTACTCAAACATTATTAATTAATGTTTTGGTTAATGCTCCAACAGGAACTCCGGGAGAGTACTTCAACTCAGCGCAAGTAACTGCAAGTGATATTGCAGATCCGGATTCTACACCAAATAACGACGATGGAACTCAAAGTGAAGATGATGAGGATGGTATCTTAATTATGACTGAAACTGCAGATTTAAGTTTAAATAAATCAGTAAGTAATAGCAATGCCAATGTTGGCGAGGTAATAACCTTTACACTTCAAATTGATAATGGAGGAAATAGTACGGCTACAGGAGTTGCTGTTCAGGATATCTTACCAATTGGTTATAGTAACATCACAAACATCTCTAATGGAGGTCTGTTGTTTGGTAGTGTTATTGATTGGGCAAACTTAACAGTTCCTTTAACTGGATTAACATTGACTTATCAAGCTACTGTTAACTTACCAACTCTTGCAGATGACGAGTATTTAAACATAGCTCAAATTACAGCTAGCGATCAGTTTGATCCTGATTCTACACCTAATAATGACGATGGTGATCAAAGTGAAGACGATGAGGATAGTACCTTCATTAATACACCAACAACAGATATTGAGGTTATTAAAGTTGTAAATAATGAAAATCCTAATATTGCAGACGAAGTGATATTTACAATTACAGCGGCTAACCTAGGAGGTCTAGATGCAACAACAGTAGAAATTGTTGATGTTCTACCTGCAGGATACGAGTTTGTTTCTTATAATGCAACTTCAGGTACTTACAATAACTCAACTGGATTATGGTTAATTCCAACCGTTGCAGGTGGAGAAACGGAAACCTTAGATATTACAGTTAAAGTATTGGATATTAGCGATTATCTGAATATCGCATCCTTAGAGTACTTAGATCAAATTGACTCAAACAATAGTAACGATAGCGATGATGCGATTATTAGTCCTTCATGTTTAAAAATCTATAATGAGTTCTCACCTAACGGAAACGGTAAAAATGAGTTCTTCTATATAGATTGTATAAACAATTATCCAAATAATAATTTATTGATTTATAATAGATGGGGGAATTTAGTTTACAGTAAAGATGGTTACGACAACACTTTTAATGGTGAGTCTAACGGAAGATCGGTTTTCAACAAAAATGAAAAATTACCAGTAGGGACCTACTATTACATCCTTGATCTTGGTGATGGATCGGAAAGAAAATCTGGTTGGCTGTATTTAGCTAGATAATAATAACTAAAATAACATTTGATTATACCTCAAACATAAATATTACAAAATGAATTTAAAAAATAAAATAACAATCAGCTCATTAGTGTTTCTACTAACACTAGTGAGCTACGGTCAACAAGATCCTCAGTACACAGACTATATGTTTAATACATTAACTGTAAACTCTGCGTATGCAGGATCTCGAGGCCACTTAACTCTAACAGGACTTCATAGATCGCAATGGGTTGGTCTGGATGGTGCGCCAACCACCCAATCTTTTAGTGTAGATTCTCCAATTGGGAAAAATGTTGGTTTGGGAGTTTCGCTGGTTAATGATAGGATTGGACCATCGGACGAGTTTTATTTAGATGCAAACTTTTCATATACTTTAAGACTTGTAAAAGATAGAAAGTTATCTTTTGGAGTTAAAGGAGGAGGAAAGTTGTTTAATGTAGATTGGACAAGAGGTTCGTATCAAGAAGACGAAGATATCTTCCAAGACAATATTGAAAATAAATTCTTGCCTACTATAGGTGCTGGTGTTTACTATCATACCAATAAAAGTTATATAGGACTTTCAGTTCCTAACTTTTTAACCAATCAGTATTATGATGCTATTCAGAATTCTGTAGATGCAGAAAGATTGCATTTCTACTTAATTGGAGGAATGGTCTTTGATTTAAATTCTAATTTAAAATTTAAACCAGCATTTTTAGGAAAGTTTGTTACTGGAGCTCCAATTATTGTAGATCTGTCGGCTAACTTTATGATCCATGACGTATTAAGATTAGGAGCTTCTTATAGATGGGACGACTCGGTTAGTGGATTAGTAGGTTTTCAAATTTCTCCACAATTAATGATTGGTTATGCCTATGATTATACAACAACAGAAATACAAGATTTCAATAATGGAACTCACGAAATAATGCTCCGTTTTGATTTAATATCTAAAGAAAAGCAACTTAAATCCCCACGTTTCTTCTAAACCAAAGCTAAATGAAAAATACAATTACACTACTAATATTATGCGCAATTACTTTTTCTTATGGGCAAAACAGCTCTACGGAAAAAGCAGACCGCTTATTCGACAAAATGTGGTATAAAGAAGCTGCTGTATTATATGAGAATAAAATACAGAAGCTGGAAAAAAGAAATAAACAAGATAGCACAAATCAGCAAGACTATTTTAGAGTTTTAAAAAGAGCTGGAGATGCTTATTTCTTTAATACAGATATGAAAAATGCAAACCGTTTTTACGATCAGTTAATTTCAAATTTTAATGAGGAGGTAAGTCCGGAATATATTTTTAGATATGTGCATTCTTTAGAAGGTATTGGAAAATACAGAGAAGCGAAATACTGGATGAAAGAGTTTGCTAAAAGATCAAAGGAAACAGACGATAGATCGAAAAATTTTGATCAAGTAAACTTCGAAATCGAAGATGTTTTAAATATGGAGCCAAGATTTTTACTTAAAAACCTATCTATTAATACTAAGTATTCAGATTTTGGACCTATGTACTATAAAGATCAGTTGGTGTACTCTTCTACTGTTGATACCTCAAATTTCCATACTAGAATATACGAATGGAACAAACAACCATATCTAAATATGCATTTGGGAGAAATGGACGGTCTTGAATCTGATGTTGTTAATATTGGCGAATTCGCAAAAAACTTAAACACCAGATATCACGAAGCTACTTTGGCCTTCTCTCCAGACGAAACCAAAGTATATTTTACTAGAAACAACTATAATGGAAAACTAGGTAGAGATGGTAAGGGAACTAACCATTTAAAAATATATAGTGCAGAATTAGCAAAAGATAAAGACAGCACTTTAACATGGCAAAACGTAAAAGAACTTCCGTTTAACAGCGAAGAGTACTCGGTAGGTCACCCAACTGTAAGTAGCGATGGAAAGTTATTGTATTTCGTTTCAGATATGCCTGGCTCTATTGGTGGAACAGATATTTTTGTAGTAGATATTTTAGATGAAGACGCTACAAATGAAAATGGCGAAAAATCTAATGGGTATTCTACACCAAGAAACTTAGGAGAAAAAGTAAACACTGCTGGTAGAGAAATGTTCCCGTTTATAACAGATAGAGCACTTTATTTTGCTTCAGATGGACATTTAGGTCTTGGAGGTTTAGATGTTTTTCAGAGTAAAGTTCAAGATAGTACTTTTCAAAGCCCGGTTAATTTAGGAGCTCCATTAAATAGCGAGTTAGACGATTTTGGTTTTATTGTAAACGAAGAGAAAAACAAAGGCTTTGTTTGCTCTAATAGATTGTCTGGAAAAGGTGATGACGATATATATTCTTTTATACGTGAAGATATAATCTGTAATCAGCTTATTCGTGGTTCTGTAGCTAATAACATAACAGGAGAAAGCATTGCAGATGTAAAAATGATCTTAATGGATGAAAATGGCGTCAAATTAGATTCAACTCTAACAGATTTAAGAGGAGCTTACAAATTTAAGCCACGTTTAGATTGTTCTACTACATTTAATGTTATGGCCTCTAAAAATAACTATGAAACTAGAGAGAAATTAGTTCTTACTTTAGATAAATCTGGAGAAACAATTGTTCCTCTAGGTTTAGATAATATGCTAATTGTAAAAGAAGGTGATTTACTTAAAATTAAAATAGGAATTATTTATTTCGACTTGGATAAATCTTTCATTAGAAACGATGCAGCTGTAGAGCTTAATAAAGTGGTTTTATTGATGAAAGAATATCCTAGAATGATAATTAAGATAGAATCTCATACAGATTCAAGAGCAAGAGATGCTTATAACCTGCAGCTTTCAGATAGAAGAGCAAAAGCTACAAGAGATTATATTATATCTCAAGGAATTGAAAGTGATAGAATTGAAAGTGCTATTGGATATGGAGAAACTCAACTAATCAATAACTGTTCTAATGGCGTTCCTTGTACAGAAACAGAGCATCAAATGAACAGAAGATCCGAGTTTATAATTTTGCAAATGTAAATCTACCTAATAGGTTTAATATAAGTAGACATTGTAATTTGTTTTACGGACTTATATTAGTAATAGTATAGAAAAAGGTTGTTTAAAATATTATTTTTAGACAACCTTTTTTATGTTTTGTTCTTGAGGTTTTTAAAAAGCCTCATTAATTCCAAAGTAAATACCGCTACTGCCGTCTATACCAATTCCCGCATCCAAGCGCACCCAGGTATCTTGGGTTTTTAGAAGTTTAAATCGGAGTCCACCTCCAGCACTAGGTTTTAAATCGTTCATACTAAAAAGTTCTTTTTGATCGTTTGCCACCTTTCCAACCAATCCGTATCCAGCCAATGCCCAGCGCGGTTTAAATCTATACCTATATTCGGCTTGAAATAAATACAAACTTTTATCTATATATCTCCCTTGGTAATATCCTCTAGCTCTATTTCCACCACCATACCAAGCTAATCCTTGAAAAGGAGGGTTTCCATAATTACCTTCGTAATACAGTTGTAAAGCCGCAATGCTGTTTTTACCTAATTTTTGGTAGGTACGCAAATCGGCAATAAACTTGTTGTATGTTTGAGTTGCTCCAAAAAGTTCGCTTGAAAACTGAGCATTCATTTTTAATAAATGTCCAGAAAAAGGCGAACCTATATTATCTCTAGTATCTAGGTTAAATATTACTCCAAAACCACTAATTATAGCGCCATCGCTACCAGTTATGTCACCAGCGTCTAAAAGACCACCTTCAGTTACTTTTGTAACGTCGTGGTTTTCATAAATATATTCAAAACCAAAATTTAAAGAAGGAGGAAGTCGTTTTAAGAAGCTTACTTTTAGAATTTTCGAAGTCATATCGTAAGATTCCTCGTTGCTATTTGGAGTTGTATTCCCAATTCCCCAAAAATTATTAGGGAATATTTTCCACTTAAAATTCATGTCTAGAAAATAATCACCATCTCCAAAATATATTTGCGGAATAACATCTATTATAAATTGCTTGTTGGAGGTCATTATAAAATCAACAAAAATATTTGATACCCTGTCATTATAAATATTCTTCTGTTTTAGTAAAAATATTTGTCCTCCAGCTCCAAAACCAAAGCTTGTTTCTGGAGTGTAAAATACAATTGGAATAGCTACAAATTGAATTTTCTTATTCTTATTTATCGTGTCAGATTTTACAACATCGTCCTTAGTTTGACTATAGCCAAGAGAACTTATAAAAAGACTTGTAAATATGAATAAAAAAAGCTTTTTCATTATAAGGGTTTCGTGTCTAATAATATTTTAAATCCGAAAGAAAAGGATAAATTACTCAATTCGTAAGTAACCTGTTTCGTGTTATTGTCAATATTAGTTTCTTGTTTTAAATCTAACCAATATATATTGTAATTTAAACCAAGATCAAAAGATACACGATCTTGAATAACATAAGAAAAACCAAATGTTGAAAGAAATCCAAAACCACCACCTCCATTAACATTTTCAATATATGTATCAGCTACCAGGTTTCCAATAGTTTCTCTATAGAGCGCATATCCAGGGGATAAGCTAAAAAAAACAGATCCAACATTACTTGGCGATAAAAAATAAGTTCCTTTTGGTCCAATAAAAAAAGTTTCAGAAGTATTTTCAGAATCTTCATTTTCTAGATTACTTCTTTCCATATTGGCAGATAAGCCAATATTTAACCGGTCTATTAAAAACTTTCCTGTACCAATTTCTATTCGGTACCAATTGCTAATAGATTTATTATCTGTTTTAGTGTTTTCGAAAGAACCAGAACCTATAGAACCAGTAAGTCCTGTAAGCCATCTCCCTTTTCTAAAAGGAGTAACCTCATCAGCTTGCTTTGTAGAATCAGTCACTTTGTCTTGAGAGAAACAAAAGCTGGGCATTACAAAAATCCATGCTATAAATAAAATTATAAAATACGGTTTGTTTACCACTTAAATCTACACTTTAAAACAGGTTTGAATAATAGCACTAAAGTATTAAAAAAAAACCTACAAAATATTTTATGAACTAAAAAGATGAAAAACAAAAACTAAATTTTCCATTTTGAATTTATTAGTTATTTGGTTTGTACCAAGTTTAAAATTTTAAAAACTATCTTTGCCATAAGAAAATAACATGATGCATAAAGCTGGTTTTGTAAATATTATAGGAAATCCAAACGTTGGAAAATCGACATTAATGAATGCTTTTGTTGGCGAAAAACTTTCGATAATAACATCGAAAGCTCAAACCACAAGACATAGGATTCTGGGTATTGTTAATGGGGAAGATTTTCAAATGATTTTATCTGATACCCCAGGAATTATCAAGCCAGCATACCAGTTACAAGAATCTATGATGGATTTTGTAAAATCGGCTTTTGAAGATGCCGACGTGCTTATTTATATGGTTGAAATTGGTGAAAAAGAATTAAAGGACGAAACTTTTTTTAAGAAGATTACTAGCTCTAAAATTCCTGTTTTATTACTGTTGAATAAAATTGATAAATCAGATCAGAAACAATTAGAAGAGCAAGTTCAAAGTTGGGCAGAGAAAGTTCCTAACGCTGAAATTTTTGCTATTTCTGCCTTAGAAGGATTTCAAGTAAAAGAAGTTTTTAATCGTATTATAGAATTACTGCCAGATTCGCCACCTTTCTACCCTAAAGACCAATTAACGGACAAACCAGAACGTTTTTTTGTTAATGAAACCATTCGTGAGAAAATTTTAATGCACTACAAAAAGGAAATTCCTTATGCAGTTGAAATCGATACCGAAGAGTTTCTTGAGGAAGAAGAGATTATTAGAATGCGCTCAGTAATTATGGTAGAACGCGAAACTCAAAAAGGAATTATAATTGGTCATAAAGGTTCTGCCCTAAAACGGGTAGGTATAGAAGCCAGAAAGGATTTGGAAAAATTCTTTGGCAAGCAGGTTCACTTAGAACTTTATGTAAAAGTGAATAAAAATTGGCGAAGCGACCAAAGACAGTTAAAAAGATTTGGTTATAATCAGTAAGTTTTTTTTAGACATTAGTATCCTGAATACTGAGTTCTTTCTACGCTCTAAAAATTGCCCACTACCTACTACCCACTTATTGACTGCGCAAGGTATCTCTCATAAACCCATGAAGCAGATGCATTTGTTCCATGCCAGCTTGTTTGCCTAATCTCCCCACAAAATACAATACTATCCAACAAATAATCATTAATAACATCACACTTATTTGAATGCCATAAGTTGTTTTTAAAGTCCAATTGGTATAGGCCCAAGCTCCAAATCCTATAAAAAAACTTGCAACAATAAAGTGAAAAAACATAAACATGGTCCAAACGGTTGGGTTTGGGCCAAATAAGCCTCGAATTGTACTTGAATTTTCATTTATTTCTTCTATTTCCAAATGCAATTGCGGCGACCAAAAATGTTGTTGATGCTTTGGAAATTTAATAAATACATGGTCGTCTATTCTGGAAACAATAAAATTCTTCTGTTCTTGCTTAGCTTGATCAAATAACCCTAATAATTTTTCATTATTTTGATCTTTTTCAAACTTAAAACGTGGTCTTAAAACCACTTCATTGATTGTTGAGGAGTTGGACATATAGTTCTTTAAATCATTTTATTTTTTAAATTATGTTTTTATGTAGATAGTTTTAAAAAGAAATAAAAAGCTTTTAGAATTTTTTTTAAACTTTCAGAAAGTATCAATAAACAGTCAATTAAATTATTAAGTAATGATAGTGATTTTTATTAGACGCACATATTTATTTTTTTTTTGAATTAAACAAAATACAATTTAATACTTAGCATATCATTATATTTGCATCAAAATTTATTAAAATGAGTAACATAGTTGCTATTGTAGGAAGACCTAATGTAGGAAAATCCACTTTTTTTAACCGTTTAATTAAAAGAAGAGAAGCTATTGTAGATGCTGTAAGTGGCGTAACAAGAGATAGACATTACGGAAAAAGTGATTGGAATGGGAGAGAGTTTTCTCTTATCGATACAGGAGGATATGTAAAAGGAAGCGACGATGTTTTTGAAGCAGAAATCGATAAACAAGTTGAGTTAGCTATAGACGAAGCAGATGCTATTATATTTATGGTAGATGTGGAATCTGGTGTTACAGGAATGGACGAAGATGTTGCAACCTTACTTAGAAAAGTGAAAAAACCTGTTTTTTTAGTTGTCAATAAAGTAGATAATGCTAAAAGAGCCCAAGATGCGGTAGAATTTTATTCTTTGGGCTTAGGAGAGTACTTTACTATTGCCAGTATTAATGGTAGTGGAACAGGAGACTTATTAGATGCACTTGTAGAATCTTTACCTGTAAAAGAAGAAGTAGAAGAATCTGAACTTCCTCGGTTTGCTGTGGTAGGAAGACCAAATGCTGGAAAATCTTCTTTTATAAATGCATTAATTGGCGAGGACAGATATATAGTTACAGATATTGCTGGAACAACTAGAGACTCTATAGATACTAAATACAACCGTTTTGGATTTGAATTTAACCTTGTAGATACTGCTGGAATTAGACGTAAGTCTAAAGTTAAAGACGATTTAGAGTTTTATTCTGTAATGCGTAGTGTTCGTGCTATAGAACATGCAGATGTATGCTTGTTAGTTATGGATGCCACACGCGGTTTCGATGGGCAGGTACAAAATATCTTTTGGTTGGCAGAGCGCAACAGAAAAGGAATTGTAATTCTAGTTAACAAGTGGGATTTGGTTGAGAAAGACCATAAATCGACCAACGAGTACGAGGGAATTATTAGAAAAGAAATTGAGCCTTTTACAGATGTGCCAATTGTATTTATTTCTGTATTAAATAAACAACGTATTTTTAAGGCTATAGAAACGGCTGTTGAAGTGTATAATAACCGCAGTAAAAAAATTAAAACTAGTAAGCTTAACGAGGTGTTACTTCCTATTATAGAAAATTATCCTCCACCAGCTTACAAAGGGAAATTTGTAAAAATTAAATACATTATGCAGTTGCCAACACCGCAACCACAATTTGCGTTTTTCTGTAATCTACCTCAATATGTAAGAGATCCTTATAAGCGATTTTTAGAAAATAAACTTCGTGAGCATTTCGATTTTAAAGGTGTTCCAGTAAGTGTTTATATGCGTAAAAAGTAATTGTTACTTCAGTGTAAATGAAAAAGGTTCTACATCTTGTAGAACCTTTTTTTTATTAGATAATATGGAATTTTACTTTAATAGTCTCTGTTTTTAATACCAGACTTTGCAACGGTAAATTTAAATTTCGAACTCAGACTACATACATAATCCAAAGCTTCTAGTAAAAGTTTACCAACTTCCTCCAGCACCTCCACCAGAGAATCCACCACCACCGAAGCCGCCTCCAAAGCCTCCACCAGAAGAACCTCCTCCAAAACCTCCAGAAGAACCTCCATAGCCTCCACGTCCCATATTGCTTAAAATAATAGCATCGAGAATACTAAAGCCTCCAGATTTATTACTTCCGGAACCTCCAGAGCCACCTCTTCGGTTTTTAGAGATAGAGATTAATATTATGATGAAAAAGATAATTAGGAATATAATAAAACCTCCAGGCGATTCAGAGTTCTTATCAGACTTTCGAGTGCCCTGATACTCTCCCATTAAAACCTGGAAAATAGCATCTGTTCCTTTGTCTAAACCACTGTAATAATCCCCTTTTTTAAATTCAGGAATAATGACGTTTCTAGTAAGTTCGCCAACAATTCCTGCGGTGAGTTTATGTTCTACGCCATAACCAGGAGAAATCCATATTTTTCTATCGTTTCTAGCTAATAAAATAAATACGCCATTATCCTCTTTAGCTTGTCCTATTCCCCATTCTTGAGCCCATTTGGCAGATAAAAGTCCAATGTTTTCACCTTTGGCACTAGGGATAATAACTACAACTATTTGAGTAGAAGTGGTATCAGAATATTTGATGAGCTTCTGTTCTAAACTACTTTTTTCTGAAGCAGAAAGCAGCGACATATAATCGTAAACACTTGTTTGTTCTTTGGGTATTTTAGGGACATCAAATTGCGCCAATAAGTTTTGCGAAAAACACAAACTCACGAACAGAACAATAAAAAATTTAATGTGTTGAGGCTTTAACATTATCCTTTGGATATTTCGTTGCTTAATTCATCAATATCATTGTGTTGCCACGGAAAGTGTTTCTCTAAAACTTCTCCAGCTTTTAAAATACCATCCACAAGACCTTGTTTAAAATTTCCAGATTTAAACTGAGCTTGAATAGTATCTTTTGTAGTAGTCCAAAAGTCTTTCCCTACAATATCGTTAATACCTTTATCGCCATAAATAACAAAAGTTTTATCTTCTACGGCTACATAGATTAAAACCCCATTTTGTTCTTTGGTATTATCCATCTTTAGATAATGGAATACTTCCATGGCACGATTAAAAGCATCAATTTTAGAAGATTTTTCAAGATGCACTCGTATTTCTCCAGAGGTGTTTTTTTCGGCTGTACGAATAGCGTTAACAATCTCTTGTTCTTCTTGTGCAGTTAAAAAATCTTCTATTTTTGACATGATAATTTTTAATTAAAATCGAATTCTACATCTACTGGTTTTTCTGCTCCAGCTTCAGCATCGAAATAAGGCTTTCCTTCAAAGTTAAAAAGTCCAGCTAATATAGAATTAGGGAACTTTTTAACATGGGTATTATAAGGTTTAATAGCTTCGTTATAACGAGTTCTGGCAGTTTGAATAGTGTTTTCAGTACTAGTTAATTCGTCTTGAAGTTTTAAGAAATTCTGATTAGCCTTCAATTCCGGATATCTTTCTACCGTTACTAAAAGTCTAGACAAAGCACTACTTAATCCACCTTGAGCCTGATTAAATTCTTGAAGTTGCTCGGGTGTTATATTCGATGGGTCGATAGATGTTTTAGTAGCTTCGCTTCTTGCTTTAATAACTGCTTCTAAAGTGCTTTTTTCAAAATCGGCAGCACCTTTTACTGTATTTACAAGGTTTCCAATTAAATCGTTTCTACGTTGATAAGAAGTTTGAACATTTCCCCAAGCTTCGCTTACGTTTTCATTTAATGTAATTGCTGTATTATTAAATCCTACAGCCCAATTGTACATTCCAAAGCCAAGAGCGGCAATGATAATTACTGGAATTAACCATTTTTTCATGATGTATAGTTTTAAGTGTTAGTGTTTTTATTATTAGTTGTAATAGTTGGTAAAATGTTACAGTTGTTCTTTAATTTTAAGAAGTTGTGCTTTAATACTTTTTAATTTACTAATTATTTCGAAGGTTTCTAAAGGCTTTTTCTTTTCTTCTTTTAAATGGGTTTTTGCGCCTTCAAGTGTAAAACCTCTTTCTTTTACCAGATGATAAATAAACTTTAAGTTATTAATATCTTCTGGAGTAAACTTTCTATTTCCTTTTGCGTTTTTCTTAGGTTTTAAAACATCGAATTCTTTTTCCCAAAAACGAATTAAAGATGTGTTTACATCAAAAGCTTTGGCGACTTCGCCAATACTATAATATCGTTTTTCAGGTAATTCTATATGCATTAATCTAAAGATTGATTTTCTACCGAAGCATGTGTTAATAACTCATTAAACTCTTCAGCAGATAAACTACCATAGTAAAAGTTAAGAGGGTTAATTCGTTCTCCATCCTTAAAGATTTCATAGTGTAAATGTGGTCCTTGAGATCGGCCTGTACTTCCTACAAACCCAATAATATCACCTCTTTTAACTTTCTGATTCTTTTTTACATTGTATTTATACATATGTCCATAAAGACTAACATAACCATAACCATGATCTATGCGTACGTGGTTTCCATAACCAGCAGAACGGTTGTCTGCTCTAACAACAACGCCGTCTCCCGATGCATAAATAGGTGTCCCACGAGGAGCCGAAAAATCCATACCCCAATGCATTTTTCGAGCCTTCGTAAAAGGATCTGTCCTAATACCATATCCAGAGGCCATTCTAGACAGATCTTCGTTTTTTACAGGTTGAATGGCAGGAATAGCTTCTAGAAGTTTTTCTTTATCGGCTGCTAATTTTGTTATTTCATCTAAAGATCTCGATTGGACTACAATTTGTTTCTGTAATTGATCTATACGTTTATGACTTTCAATAATTAATTTCGAATTGTCAAACCCCTCGAGTTTTTTATATCTATTAATACCTCCAAAACCTGCCTTTCTTTGTTCTTCAGGAATGGGATTTGCTTCAAAGTATAATCTGTAAATATTGTTGTCTCTATCAGCCAGGTTAGCTAAAACAGTTTCTGTTTCGTCCATTTTCTTATTCAAAAGCTCAAGCTGTAATTGAGCGTTTTGTAATTCGTGCTTTAAACTTTTTTCTCTTGGAGACTCTATAAATTGGCTGGAAATAAAAACAAACAGAAATGCAAATAAGGCAGTTGCTAGTAAAAATATCGAAATGTACTTTACTGTTCTTCTTTTTTTACGCTCTATTCTTCTGTAAGAAAGCGTATCTGGATCATAATAATATTTTACCTTACTCATTATCTAATTTATGCTATTTTTGCATGGAATTAATATTTAGCGATTTATCAATTAGTATCCAAAAGCAACAAACCTACAAAATATTTTCATGGTAAATTTAGTGAAAACTAAATGAAAAAATGAGAAACTATCTTCTCCGAATCCGAAATTTAAAATAGATTTGTGGAGAAATTGTAAAAGATGCGTCGTTTTATACAATTTTTAACAAAACAGCTTTCAAAATAAACAGATGAAATCTCAAGAAGTACGTTCAAAATTTTTAAGTTTTTTTAAAGAGAAAAAACACAGCATTGTTCCGTCGGCACCATTAGTATTAAAAGATGATCCTAGTTTGATGTTTGTCAATTCTGGAATGGCTCCTTTTAAAGAGTATTTCTTAGGAAATGCCGAACCAAAAAACAGCCGGATTGCAGATAGCCAGAAATGTTTACGCGTCTCTGGTAAGCATAACGATTTAGAAGAGGTTGGTTACGATACGTATCACCATACACTTTTTGAAATGCTTGGAAATTGGAGTTTTGGCGATTACTTTAAGAAGGAAGCTATTGCTTGGTCTTGGGAATTATTAACAGAAGTTTATGGCATTGATAAAGACATCTTATATGTAACTGTTTTTGAAGGCGATAAAAATGATGGAACCACAATGGATCAGGAAGCTTTCGATTTGTGGAAACAATTCTTCCCCGAAGATAGAATCCTCATGGGAAACAAGAAAGATAATTTCTGGGAAATGGGCGAGCAAGGACCTTGTGGACCTTGCAGCGAAATTCATGTAGATATTCGTTCGGCTGAAGAGAAAGCTAAAGTTGATGGAAAAACCTTAATTAATATGGATCACCCGCAAGTGGTGGAAATATGGAATCTGGTTTTTATGCAGTACAATCGTAAAGCTAGTGGTGCTCTAGAACCATTGCCAAATAAACATATTGATACGGGTATGGGGTTTGAACGTCTTTGTATGGTATTACAAGATGTTAAAAGTAATTACGATACAGATGTTTTTACACCAATTATTCGTGAAATTGAAACCATTACCGATAAGGAGTATGGCAAAGACGAAAAAATAGATGTCGCTATTCGTGTTATTTCAGACCACGTTCGCGCTGTAGCATTTTCTATTGCAGATGGTCAATTACCAAGTAATACAGGAGCTGGATATGTCATTCGAAGAATTTTACGTCGTGCCATTCGTTATAGTTTTACTTTTTTAGATCAGAAAGACCCGTTTATATATAGATTAGTTGATGTTTTAAGTACAAAAATGGGAGAAGCTTTCCCTGAATTAAAAGTTCAAAAACAACTGATTGAAAACGTAATTAAAGAAGAGGAAGCTTCTTTTTTACGAACCTTAGAACAAGGCTTGGTGCTTTTAGATGGGATTGTAAAAAGTGTTTCTAACGATACAGTTTCTGGAGAAAAAGCCTTCGAGTTATACGATACTTACGGATTTCCAATAGATTTAACGGCCTTAATTTTATCTGAACAGGGTTTAAAGCTCGATGAAAAGGGTTTTAAAGAGCAATTAGAAAAACAAAAAATGCGTTCGCGTGCGGCTAGTGAAATGTCCACAGACGATTGGACCATATTAATTGATGATGCCGTACAAGAGTTTATAGGTTACGATGCTTTAGAAGCTAAAGTTAAAATTACACGTTACAGAAAGGTAAGCTCTAAAAAAGATGGAGATATGTATCAATTAGTTTTTAATTTAACTCCTTTTTATGCTGAAGGTGGAGGACAAGTTGGAGACAAAGGATATTTAGAAGATGGAAATGGAAACATTACTTATATTCTTGATACTAAAAAAGAGAATAATGTAGTCATGCATTTTGCTAAAGATTTACCAGAAAACTTAAATGAAACATTTATGGCTTCTGTAGATTCTAAACAGCGTTATAGAACCGAATGTAATCATACTGCAACACATTTAATGCATCAGGCCTTACGTGAAATTTTAGGAAGTCATGTGGAGCAAAAAGGATCTGCCGTGCATTCAAAATACTTGCGTTTTGACTTTTCGCATTTTTCAAAATTAACTCCTGAAGAAATTCGGGATGTAGAAATTTTTGTGAATGCACGTATTGCTGGAAAACTACCTCTGCAAGAAAAAAGAAATATCCCAATGGATCAAGCTTTGGAAGAAGGAGCTATAGCTTTGTTTGGAGAAAAATATGGAGATACGGTTAGAATGGTTCGCTTTGGTCAATCTATAGAATTATGTGGAGGAACACACGTAAAAAATACAGGTGATATTTGGTTTTTCAAAATAGTATCTGAAGGAGCTGTTGCAGCAGGAATTCGACGAATTGAGGCCATTACCAACGATGCCTTAAAAGATTATTTTGTAGACATTAATAAGACTTTTGTAGAAATGAAGTCCTTGTTAAATAATAACGAACCTGTAAAAGCCATTCAAAACCTGCAAGAAGAAAATAGCAGTCTAAAAAAACAAGTGGAAGCCTTGTTAAAAGACAAAGCAAAAAACTTAAAAGGTGATCTAAAAAATGAATTATCCGATATAAATGGTATTCAGTTTTTAGCTAAGAAAATTGATTTGGATGCTGGAGGAATTAAAGATCTTTGTTTTGAATTAGGCAGCCAGTTTGATAATTTATTCTTGTTATTTGGAGCAGAAAACGAAGGTAAAGCGCTGTTGTCTTGTTACGTATCTAAAGGACTGGTAGAAAGTAAAGGCTTGAATGCAGGGCAAATAGTTAGAGAATTAGGAAAACACATCCAAGGAGGTGGAGGAGGACAACCTTTCTTTGCAACTGCAGGAGGGAAAAATCCAGGAGGTATTGAGGCTGCTTTGGAAGCTGCTAAAAGTTATTTGTAATAAACTAATAGCTCAGTTTTTACACAGAGACTCACAGAGATTTTTTTAAATTCAAATCTCTCTGTGAATCTTTGGTAAACTTTGCGAATCTCTGCGAAATAGTCTTGCATATTTAAAATTTGTGATAATTAGTGAAATTCGTGACTAAATGAACCTTCAAACAAACATACCATTCATAAAACAACAGCATAATCAAATAGATTATCATACCAAGTTGTTGTTAATTGGGTCTTGTTTTGTGGAAAACATAGGAGGAAAATTAGATTATTTTAAATTTCAAACGGTACAAAACCCTTTTGGAATTTTATTTCACCCACAAGCAATCCAGACTTTTATTACCAATGTTGTAGGTAAAAAAGTGTATACAGAAAAGGATGTTTTTTTTATAAATGGACAATGGCATTGTTTCGAAACACATTCAAAATTAAGTAACTCTAATAAGGAAGAACTTTTAAAAACACTTAATGGCCAAATTGACTTAGCAACCACGCAACTTCAAAATTCCTCTCATATTGTTATTACCTTAGGAACTGCTTGGGTATATAGATTAATAGAAACAGATTCTATTGTGGCCAATTGCCATAAAGTTCCACAAAAAAAGTTTGTCAAAGAATTACTTTCCATAGACGAAATCTCTCAATCTCTTGAAGTGATTACAAATTTGATAAAAAGTGTCAATAAAAAAGCGAACATCATATTTACCGTTTCGCCAATAAGACATTTAAAAGATGGTTTTGTAGAGAATACTCAAAGTAAAGCGCATTTAATTGCAGCTATTCATGAGGTCTTAAATCAACAATCAGCTATCGTTAACCATCAATTGTATTACTTTCCTTCCTTTGAACTGATGATGGACGAACTTCGCGATTATCGTTTTTACTCAGAAGATATGATTCACCCTAACCAAACAGCTATCAATTATATTTGGGAAAAGTTTAAAATGGTCTGGATTTCAGAAAAAGCTTCACATATTATGGAAGAAGTTGCAGTTATTCAAAAAGGAATAAATCATAAGCCCTTCAATCCAAACTCAGAAGCACATCAAGAATTTCTGCAGAATTTAGGTTTTAAAATAGAGTCGCTTCAATCCAAATTTCCAAATATTTCCTTCTAAACAAACATTGTTTTTTGCTTAATTTTTAATGCCTAAAAGAAAACCTATTTAGCAGTATTACTAAATATACGTAATTCTTCGTATTGATTACTACGCCTTTAAGTTGCAATTTTGGAGAACTATAAAACCCTAAAATATTTCAATTATGAAAACTTTAAAACATCTTACTTTATTATTAATGTGCTTTTCTTTAGTAACACTGTCATCTTGCTCAGACGATGACGATGGTGGAGATGCTGGTGGTGGAGCAGCAGCTTCTGGAACTATTACAGCAAAAGTTAATGGGGCTTCTTTTACATCTATGGAAATAACATCTACAGCCACTAAAGTGTCAGGTGGCGGGCAAACAACTTTAACTATGCAAGGGAATACAGAATCTCAAGCTATTAGTATGGTTATTAATGGATATGATGGTGTTGGTACCTATACGTTAAGCGACGATAATGTATTTAGAAATGCATCTTATGTAGAACCTAATGTTAGTAACCCACTGAATACCCAAACCTGGAATGCACCATATCAAGATTCTGGAGTAATTGGAGAAATTAAAATCTCTGAAGACACAGATTCTAACATAAAAGGAACCTTTAATTTTGTTGGAAAAAACAGTAATGACGATACGATTAAAGAGGTTACAGAAGGGGCTTTTAATCTTTCGGTACAAATATATTAATGCATTCAAAACCTTAACAATAAGAGCCTTGTTGTTAGGGTTATACCTGATTAAGCGTAATAAGGTAGGTTATTGCGCTTAATCTTTTTTAACTATCGTTTTGTCGAATAATTATGTAATATCTACCATTAAATTGTATTTTCATCATGCTATTAATCAATTTTATAAATAAACATCAGGCAATATCTATCTTTTGAGGGATTGAGTTTGATGTTTTTTTTATGTCTAAAATGAAAATTTAAGCATGCTTTTTTTTAAACTTAATAAAGTATTTAATTATGGATTTAAATCTTCTTTTTTCGGTTGTTTTATGTTCTACTATTGGTATTTTGATACTGTTGAGTATTAAAACAATTATAGCCACAAAATGGGATGCAAAGATGTTTCAGGAAAAGCTTTTAAATCTGCAAGAGCAATTTGCTCAAGAAAATGTAAAACAAGAGCAAGTCATTCAAAAAAATGTTTATTTGGAAAACTACAATAAGTCCTTACTCAATCAATTATTTGAAATAACAAAAGAGCTACTTATCACTAAAAAGATTATATTCGAGGAGCATTACAATTAATTATATGAAGAAGTTACTATTCCTGATTTTTGTTTTACAACTTAATTTAAATGCGTTTTCACAAAGCCCGCAAAAAATTATAGATAGTTTAAAAATTCAGCTTTTAAATAATCCAGATGAAGTTAAAAAAGCTAAAATCTATGGAGATTTAACTTGGTATTATTGTACAGTCTCAACTGATTCTGCCTTGGTTTATGGAAAGAAAGCTATGTCTATGGCTAAAAAAATGAACGACTCTGTATTCTTGGCTCAAACTCTTAATGATTATGCCACAGTTTATTATTTAAAAGGAGACCTTAATCAGTCTGAAAACCTATTGCGGAAATCTTTAAAAATTAGAAATAAGCTGCAGGACTCTTCTGGAATAGCAGCAGTAAATTCTAAATTGGGTAATATTTTTTATAGGAAGACATTATTAGATAGTTCTATGATTTATTTTCTTAAATCGCTGAAATTTTATGAAAGTAGTGGAAATGAAGTTGTAGCAAATTCTCTTAAAAGTAATATTGCAAATATTTATATGGCATTAAAAAACTATACTAAATCGCAACAGTATTTAAATGATAATATTGCTTTTTTTAAGAAAAATAATCAGTTTGAATATTTAAGTAATTCATATGTAAGTATGGCTAGTCTTTATTTGTTTAAAACGGATACTGCAAATGCTATTACTTATTTACATAAAGGAATAAAAGAAGCAGAAAAAGCAGATGCATTTCCAACTTTAGGTTCTGCTTATAATAATTTAGGAACTATTTATAACGATAAAAAAGAATATAAATTAGCTAGAGAATATATACAGAAATCTATAGAAATTAGAGAGAAAACAAATTTAGGAACAGAATTGGCTAGTTCTAAATTAAGTCTAGCAGGAGTCTATAATAATTTAGGAGAATTTAGTAAGGCAAAATCCATCCTTTTAGAAAGTTTAAAGATTTTTAAGGATGAAGCTATGGTTGAAAAGAGTTTGCAGGTGTATTTACAGCTTATTCCGGTTTATGCAAGTGAGTCTAAACCGGATAGTGTAGCATATTACACAAATTTATATGTCAAGAATCAAGATTTAGTGTTGCAGGAAAAAGCTTTAAAATTAAGTAGCGAATTAGAAACTAAATATCAAACGGAAAAAAAGGAAAAAGAAATTTTATTACAACAAACTGAAATTTCGCAAAAAGAATCTGATTTAAATAGAAAAAACTATCAAATTATAAGTTTGATTATTTTAGCTATTGTTTTATCTCTATTTGGGTATTTATTATACAATCAGCAAAAACTCAAACATAAGCAGCTTAAAAAAGAGAATGAATTAAAAGAGGCTTTGGCCAAAATTGAAACCCAAAATAAACTCCAAGAGCAACGCTTACATATTAGTAGAGATCTGCACGATAATATTGGCGCCCAATTAACTTTTATTATTTCGTCTGTAGATAATTTAAAATATGGCTTTAAACTTTCAGACAATTTAAACGAAAAACTAAAATCTATTAGCGACTTTGCTTCTTCGACTATTTACGAGTTACGAGACACTATTTGGGCCATGAATAAAAATGAAATAACTTTTGAAGATTTACAATCGAGAATTTCAAATTTCATTGAGAAAGCCAATAAATCCGCGCATGCTATAGTTTTTAGTTTTAATGTAGACGAAGACATGGGGAAACACAAGATGTTTACCTCTGTGCAAGGAATGAATATCTATAGAATTATTCAAGAAGCTATTAATAATTCTATAAAATATGCCAAGGCTACTAAAATAGATGTTGATTTTACTTTTGAAAATGCTATTTATATAATGACGATTTCAGATAACGGAACTGGATTCAATTATAAGGAAGTAGAGTTAGGAAACGGTTTAAATAATATGAAAAAACGTGCTCATGAATTGGATGCTGAATTCGAAATAAAATCTGAAATAAATAAAGGAACAACCGTAAGAGTGTTTAAATCAATTTAAACCTCATTCTTTCTGTTATTATGAATAAATAAAAGGTTGAATTACTAAGAAATAATATATGAATATTAAAATAGCTATAGTTGACGACAATGCTTTTCTAATAAATACTGTAAAAGAAAAACTCTCTTTTTTTGAAGATTTGAATTTTAAATTTTCAGCTACCGATGGTTCAGATTTATTAGCGAAATTAGAAGATAATAGGAATATAGATTTAATTTTAATGGATATAGAAATGCCAATCTTAAATGGCATTGAAGCAACAGAAATTGTCAAACAAAAATATCCGCATATTAAAATAATTATGCTTACCGTTTTCGATAACGATGAAAACATTTTTAAGTCTATTAAAGCGGGAGCTGATGGATATTTATTAAAAGAAATAAACGCTCAAGATCTTCACGACGGAATTATAGAAACCCTAAATGGTGGTGCTGCTATGAATCCTTCCATCGCTTTAAAAACCTTAAAACTTCTTAGAAACCCACTGAGTATTGAAAATAGAGAGGAACAAGAAGATATTAAATTAACAGCTAGAGAGGTTGAAGTTTTAGAACACTTAAGTAAGGGATTAAGTTATAATGCCATTGCAGAAAATTTAATACTTTCTACAGGAACTGTTAGAAAACATATTGAGAATATTTATAAAAAACTTCAAGTACACAATAAAATTGAAGCCTTGCAAAAAGCTAAGAAAAACAACCTTATTCCTTAATAGTTGGGGTACTATTATCTCATTAATTTTTTATGTACTTTTGAGTTATGAGAAAAATACTATTGGGAATCATCATTGCTTTAGTTGTGCTTTTAACTTTTAAGTTTTGCGAAGACCAAAAAGATAATAAAACAACCCTTCACGAAGACTCCGCTTTAATACAAGAATCCATTAAAAATGTGGGGAAGCTTGTAGTTACAGAAGGACATTTTAGTCAGGTATTTACCTATAAAAATTCTAAAGCCTTATTTTCTAATTTAATAAATGTAGAAAAAAAGGCTTTGGTAGTTGCAAATGCAGATGTTACGGTTGCTTACGACTTAAGTAAGTTGGAATATGTTTTAGATGAAAAGAATAAAGAATTAATAATTACATCTATTCCAGAAGAAGAAATAAGCATTCATCCAGATTTTGAATATTATGATGTTCAAGCAGATTATCTAAACCCGTTTGAAGCCAAAGATTATAATACCATAAAAGAATCCGTAAAACAAAGTTTACTAAAAAAAGTAGAAGCCTCTAATTTAAAATCGAATGCTCAAAATAGACTACTAAGCGAATTGGCTAAATTCTATATTCTTACAAACTCTTTAGGTTGGACTCTTAAATATAATGGAGATGCTATCAACTCTTCAAACGATTTTCAAAACCTTGAAGTTTTTAAAGATTAAAACTCCCCCATAAAGAGACGCTAAGCTGTAAAAGCTATTTATAACTTATTGCGTAAGCTACTCCAGCCTCCGCCATTAATGGCTTCAATACCATTGCTGTTTAAAATAGAAGCGGCACTTCCAGAACGCATACCACTAGCACAACAAGCAATAACAGGTCTGTTTAATTTTTTAATATCATTAATTTTCCCTTTTAAAGTTTGAAGAGGAATATTTTTAGAACCCGTAATAGCACCTTGACTAAATTCTTCTTTTGTTCTTACATCAATAATAATAGCTTTTCTAGATTGAAAGTCTTTTATTTTATCACTTTTATTCCCAGTTAGAAAATCTAATAATCCCATAATTTAATTTTTTACAAAGTACTTTATTTTATTTCAAAAACTTTGTAACAAGTGTTACATGACACTTTATTTATAAATTGTTTAACAATAGCTTCTTAAAAAAAAATTATAACGAACTCTCAAAGTCTTTATTTACGCAGGTTTTCATGGTGTTTTAACCTTTAGGGTTGTTTTTATAAAGCTCATTTTTGGCCTATCGAAAGTTTATCGTAAAATTTGAAGTGTAGGCCTCGTAAAATTTTAGGCTGTTTGAGTCAGTCGGATTAGTCCTCAAAGGACTATATTTAATGGCGAGTTCCTAAAATTTAGAGGACTAGCAAAAAATTTAGATAAAGTTTCGTAAGCCTAGATTTTTTTGGTTCGTTTTTTCATCAATGGAAAAAATGAATAAACTAAATATTTATGATAGGATTGGTTATTTAACAATAATGTTACTATTCTAAAATGAAAAAAACTCTTAAAATAAAGCCAAACCATCTTCAATAAGATGGGCAATTTTAGGTTTCTGCAGTTGGATGTTTTTTAAATGCTCTAATAGTTCAGCATGTAATTCTTTACTATTTTGTTCTTGTAAAATTTCCAGTATCTCCAGTATAATCAGCCATTCTAATGGGTGATTTACTTTCAAATCATCAAACATGGCTCGGAGTTTTAAAATATCTATTTTATTAGAATCCCTCATGTCTCTTACAAAAGCATACAAACTTTCTAATTCTATAGTTTTCGAGTTTTTTTCTTGTTTGATGGTTTCTGTGCTGGATACATGGTATAAATTATTAAATGATCTAAAGTCGGCAGCACCAGCATAGGCAGAAACAATAGACGAGCCTACGGCCAATCTAAAAATTCCATCATTTGGAGAAAACAAAATCTCATCTTTATAGCTCACGGTGCAATCCTCAAACTCAATTAAAATAAGCTTTCCAAATAAGTTTCTAATTCCAGTAGTATTTAAACCTTCTACTATGATACCACTTTCATATTCAAAAGAAATTCGTTTTCCATCGTAAAAATTATAAGCTTTTAAATCTCTTGGACCCATGTCTTCAATAGCTAAATTAATCCCTTTTAATTTACCAATTGGAGAGCTAAACCCATCAGGGTTTGCCTCGGTTCCTAAACCTATTAACTCTTTTTCACGATTGGCTAAAGCTGTTGGACCTTCGGTTTTAAAATAGACTACACGATTGTCTTCGTCGGTTATCATGTCGGTAAAAACACCCGAAATCTGTAAACCCGTATTCAACTCAATACTACCAATTTTCTGAGAATCGATTAGTTTTTGTAACCCTCTAAACCCACCTTTTCGCAAAGCCATGGTATTAGAAAATTCATCTAAAACCTCCATTAAATAAGCAAAATCTGGAGTTACATAAAGTTGAGGTTGCGGTTTAGTAATATCAAATTCTTGTTCAGCAGCATCTAAAGAATATGGTATTTTTTCAACTTCATCTCTCATACACCATTTACTTTCGCCTATAGAAGATAGTAATCCCGCTCCATAAATTTTAGGATTTTCTATGGTTCCAATTAAACCGTATTCAACCGTCCACCAATGTAAATTTCTGATTTTTGCCATTTCAGAAAGTGGTACTTTTTTATTCTGTAGCTCATGGACTAAATCTTCAGCTTCTTGAATTTCTCTTTCACTGGAGTTTGTGGCTTCTTTTAAAATAGACAGTCTTCTAACAGCTTCATACATATCGTTATCATGAGAAGATAAAATGGCCTTCGCGCCAACTTCCCCAAAACGTCTAAGGTATTCCGCATAATCAGGATTTGCAATTATTGGAGCATGCCCGGCAGATTCGTGAATAATATCTGGTGCTGGAGTGTATTCTATGTTTTCTAGCTGACGGATATCGGAAGCTATCACCAATATTTTATACGCTTGAAATTCCATGAAAGCATTTGGAGGTATAAACCCATCTACGGCAACAGCTGCCCATCCAATGTTTTTAAGAATTCTATTCATGCCATACATGCTGGGTACATTATCTATAGAAATTCCAGTTTTTTCAAGACCATTTAAATAAGATTCGTGGGCAATTGTACTTAAATAAGAGACGTTTTTTCGCATCACATAGCGCCAAACAGCCTGATTAATTGGTGAATAATCTTTATAATTCTGTGGCTTAATAAACTGTTTTAAATGTGGAGGTAATCGGTCTATTAATGGGTTTGTTTCTATTTTAGTATCCATAAGCAGTATAGCTTTCTAAATTGAAAAATATGTGTGCAAAGTTACAGATTAAAGCTTGGTAATAGTTAAGTCTAATCCAGAGATTTTATAGAATAATTTATCAGTATCTTAGTAGCCAATGAAACAAGAAACACGTAAAAACGAAATTATAAATGTAGCAGCCAAACTCTTTAAGGAAAAAGGTTATAGTGCTGTAACCATGAGAGATATTGCTACTTCTATGGGAATAAAAGCAGCAAGTTTATACAATCATATAAGTTCCAAACAGGAAATTCTTAAAGAAATAATTATTGCTCTGGCTGAGGAATTTACAGAAGGTATAGAGCAGATTAAGGCTTCAGAAAAATCTTCTATAGATAAATTAAAAGAGATTGTTACCCTTCATATATCTATAACAAGTAAAAACACTTTTGGGATGGCATCGTTAAATAACGATTGGATGCACCTGGAAGAGCAATTGGATTACTATTTAGGTCTACGAGCTGGGTATGAGGAAAGTTTCCGAAGTATTTTAGTAAATGGAATAAAAAATAATGAAATTGCTAATAAAAACCCAGAAATTATGATGTTTTCTATGCTTTCAACCTTACGCTCCTTATACATTTGGATTCCAAAGAAAGAAGCTGTAAGTATTAAGAAACTCAGTGCTCAATTAAGTGATGTTCTCATTCATGGAATTAACAAATAGTTTAGATTTAATTTTGTAATTTTGTAAACCAAACTAACAAGTGTTAGTTTCATATGAATAAGAAAACTATGGCTGAATTTTACAACTTAAAAGTTGCAGATATATATAAAGAAACCCAAGACACTTCGGTTATTACTTTTGAGGTGCCAGAAACATCTCAAGACATCTTTAAATTTAGACAAGGACAACACCTGACTTTAAAAGCAATAATTGATGGAGAAGACGTTCGTAGGTCGTATTCATTATGTTCAAGTCCGTTAGATAAGCAATGGAAAGTAGCTGTCAAATTAATTCCTGGCGGAAAATTTTCAGCATTCGTAAATAACGAGTTACAAACTGGAGATATGCTAGAAGTTATGACGCCTAGTGGAACTTTTGGGGTAGACTGCAATAAAGAAAAAGCAAAGAATTATTTGTTTTTTGCTGCCGGTAGTGGTATTACGCCTGTTTTATCTATGATTAAAACGCATCTTGCTACTGAGCCCAAAGCAACATGTAAATTGTTTTATGTAAATAAAACAGCAAAATCTATTATCTTTAAAGAGGAATTAGAGCAGTTGCGTAACACGTATTTTGGGAGGTTGGAAATTTATTATTTTTTAACCAAAGAACGAAGAGATATCGAACTGTTTAACGGAAGATTTAACGATGAAAAAATGCAGGTGCTTACAAGAACCTTCATCGATATTCCAGATACAAGTGAAGTCTTTTTATGTGGTCCAGAAAAAATGGTAAATTATGTGAGTAATTATTTAATAGACGCCGGATTACCCAAAGATTTGGTGCATTTTGAGTTGTTTGTTACAGGACTTTCAGACGAAGATATTGAAAGAGCAGAACGTTTATCCAAACAAAATGTAGAAGGGACTAAAGTAACTATTATTGATGGTGGAAAAGAATTCGATTTCACTATGACAAAAGAATACGACAATATTCTGGATGCAGCTCTTGGTGCTGGTGCCGACTTGCCTTTTGCTTGTAAAGGTGGGGTTTGTAGCACCTGTAAATGTCAGATAAAAGAAGGCTCTGTTGAAATGAAAATCAACTATGCGCTAGAAGATAAAGAAGTCAAGCAAAACTATGTGCTTAGTTGTCAGGCAGTACCAACATCAGATAAAGTAGTAGTAGATTTTGATGTGTAAAATTCCTTTAAAAAAAAGGATGTCGCTACAAATACGAAGTATTCACGATTTCGTATTTTTAAAAAAAATAGAATGGAGGAGTAATCCTTAACACGCAAGTCAACACCAACCTGTTAAGTTTTTAAAACCAGACAGGTTTCTAAATCAAGAACAATGAGTGAAGAACAAATAAAATATTTAGAAAAGCAATTCGAAGAACGTATCGCAAGAGACGAAAAAATCGAACCGAAAGATTGGATGCCAGAAAAGTACCGTAAAACGCATATCAGGCAAATATCTCAACATGCGCACTCCGAAGTTGTCGGCATGCTTCCAGAAGGGAATTGGATTACCAGAGCGCCTTCTTTAAGACGTAAAGTGGCTCTTTTGGCTAAAGTTCAAGACGAAGCAGGCCATGGTTTATATTTGTATAGCGCTTGCGAAACCTTAGGGATTTCTCGAGATGAATTATACGAGCAATTACATTCAGGAAAAGCCAAATATTCATCCATTTTTAATTACCCAACAATAACATGGGCAGATATGGGTGCTATTGGCTGGTTGGTAGATGGAGCAGCCATTATAAATCAAGTGCCATTGTGCAATACCTCTTTCGGCCCTTACGCTAGAGCGATGGTTCGTGTATGTAAGGAAGAGAGTTTTCATCAGAGACAAGGCTACGAAATCATGCTTAAACTTTCTAACGGAACACCAGAACAAAAGGACATGGCGCAAGATGCCTTAAATCGTTGGTGGTGGCCATCTTTAATGATGTTAGGTCCTACTGATGCCGAATCTGTGCATACAGAACAATCCATGAAATGGAAACTAAAAAGAAAGTCTAACGACGATCTGCGTCAGCAATTTATAGATCAGACAGTACCACAAGCCGATATTTTAGGATTGAGCATTCCAGACCCGGATTTAAAATGGAATGAAGAAAAAGGAAGTTATGATTTTGGAGAAATCGACTGGGATGAGTTTTGGCAAGTCGTTAAAGGTCATGGACCAATGAATAAAGAACGCATGAAAGCACGTGTTGGAGCTTGGGAAAGAGGCGAATGGGTTAGAGATGCAGCTATGGCTTATGCTGAAAAACAACAAGAAAGAAAAGAAAAACAAGTAGTTTAATAATTTATGATTAAAGATTAACGATTTGTGATTTTAGAATCAACAAATAACAATCAACAGTCAACAATCAACAATAACATGTCAAAAACAAAAAACTGGCCACTTTGGGAAATCTTCGTAAGAAGTAAAAACGGATTAGAACACAGACACTTTGGTAGTCTTCATGCGGCAGATGCAGATATGGCATTAGAAAATGCAAGAGACGTGTATACCAGAAGAAACGAAGGTGTTAGCATTTGGGTTGTGGAAAGCAAAAATATCACAGCATCCAATCCAGAGCATAATGGCGAAATGTTTGAGCCAGCTCAAGATAAGGTGTATCGTCACCCTACATTTTATGAACTACCTGATGAGGTTAAGCACATGTAAAATTCCTGCGCAGGCAGGAATCTCATAAAAAAATAAATGTTTAATTAAAAAAGATTTCCACTTTCGTGGGAAGTAAACATGAAACAAAACCTATACAATTACATTCTAGGAATAGCAGATAACAGCCTGATTCTTGGTCAAAGAATGGGAGCCTTAACGGGACATGGGCCAAGTTTAGAAACAGATATTGCCTGTACTAATATCTCTTTAGATTTATTTGGTCAAGTGCGCAGTTATTATCAATATGCTGCAAAAGTTGCAGGTGATAAACGAACGGAAGATGATATTGCTATGCTGCGTCACGAACGTGAATATTTAAATGTGCTTTTAGTAGAGCAACCTGATACCGATTTCGCTTATACTATGGGACGTCAGTTTTTATTCGATGTGTACCATTTTTTATTCTTGACAGAATTACAAAAAAGTAAAGATTTAACTTTATCTGCAATTGCAACAAAATCGCTTAAAGAGGTAAGTTATCACCAGCGTTTTTCTACAGATTGGATCAAGCGTTTAGGAGATGGCACCGAAGAAAGTAATAAGCGTATGCAGACAGCTATAGACGATTTATGGACCTATACAGACGAGTTATTCCATCAAACCGATGCAGATAAAGAAATGGTAGCAGAAGGAATAGGTGTAGATGTTACAACATTAAAAGAAGCTTATTATCAAAAAGTGGCAGACGTCTTACAAGAGTCAACTCTGACCATTCCAGAATCTAAATATTTTCAAAAAGGAGGAAAACAAGGCATCCACACAGAACATATGGGATATTTACTAGCCGAACTGCAATATATGCAACGCGCTTATCCAAATATGGAATGGTAAAACCGAAATGTCACTCTGAGCGCAGCCGAAGAGTCTCAATCATATTTAAATTAAAAAATATAAGATTCCGTTTTCACGGGAAGTGAACATGACAACAACAGAACAAAACATAGACAACATTTTAATTCCAATCTTAGAACAGGTTTCCGATCCGGAAATTCCAGTTCTATCTATTATGGATATGGGTGTGGTTCGTTCTGCTGTTATTGAAAACAATATGGTTAAGGTGCAAATTACACCAACCTACAGTGGCTGTCCTGCCATGGATGTTATTGGAGACGATATTAAAGCAGCTTTAAAAGAAGCAGGTTATCAATCTGAAATCGAACTGATTCTTGCCCCAGCATGGACAACCGATTGGATAACCCCAAGAGGTAGAAAAGCACTTGAAGATTATGGAATAGCAGCGCCATTAGGTGCAGAAGCCGATAAAGATGTGTTGCTACATGGAAAACGTTTGGTTAAATGTCCACAATGCGGATCCACAAATACAAAAATGGTCAGTCAGTTTGGTTCTACAGCATGTAAAGCCCAATTTCAATGCGATGATTGCCAAGAACCATTCGATTATTTTAAATGTTTAAAATAGGCTTTCGTCAGTTCGAATGAAATTGCTTTTTTGCAATTTTGTATCGAGAACCAACAAAATATAAAGAATATATGAACTCAATCCAACTAAAAATAGAAAACAAAATAGCAACCATTACATTAAACAGACCTGAAGTCTTCAATAGTTTCAATCGAGACATGGCTTTAAGTTTACAAAGCATTTTGGATGATTGCGAAAACAATTCCGAAGTGAGAGCTATTATTCTAACAGGAAACGGAAAAGCATTTTGTGCCGGTCAAGATTTAAAAGAAGTTACAGATCCAGAATTAAATCCTGGCTTCAAAAAAATATTAGAAGAACACTACAATCCCATCATTACACGAATCCGAAGCATTAAAAAACCAATCATCGGAGCAATAAACGGTGTGGCAGCAGGAGCAGGAGCAAATATTGCATTAGCTTGCGATATCGTTGTTGCGCATGAAAAAGTAAGCTTTATTCAAGCCTTTAGTTTAATTGGTTTAGTGCCAGATAGCGCAGGAACTTACTTTCTTCCAAGACTAATTGGTTTTCAAAAAGCACAAGCTTTGGCTATGTTGGGCGATAAGATTTCAGCAGAAGAGGCAGAAAGAATGGGAATGATTTATAAAATGATTCCTTTAGACAGTTTTGAAGAAGAAACAAATAAGCTTGCTTTAAAACTGGCAAACATGCCAACAAAAGCACTTGGTTTGATTAAAGAGTTATTTAACAAATCGATGACAAACACATTAGAACAACAATTAGCGTTAGAATCTAAAATACAAATAGAAGCAGCACAAAGTGAAGATTATAAAGAAGGGGTTGCAGCATTTATTGAAAAACGTAAGCCAAACTTTAAAGGGAAATAAATACCGAATATCGAACTGAATAATAACGAATAATGAAGTTTTAAAATGGCTAATTATAAGTATGATTTAGAAGAACGATTAATTAAATTCGCTGTAGATGTTATTTTAATTTGTGGGAAAATTGATGGTAATTTTGCTTCGCAACATTTATCAAAACAGTTAATTCGGTCGGCAACGGCTTCAGCTCTTAATTATGGGGAAGCACAAAGCGCAGAGTCTTCAAGAGATTTTCTTCATAAAATGAAATTATGCTTAAAAGAGCTGAGAGAATCTTTAGTTAATCTTAAGATTCAAAAAGGAGCAGATTTAATTAAAAACATAGAACAATTAGAGGTTTTAATGAAAGAAAATAATGAGCTAATTGCAATTTTCGTTTCAAGCATTCGAACTTCTCAAAATAAAAATAAGATCTAAAAATATGAATAGAAAGACGGAATCAAACTTCGGTATTCAATATTCAAAATTCGATATTCATGATTAATAAAGTAGGAATAATAGGCTCAGGAACCATGGGAAGTGGTATCGCACAAGTTGCTGCTACAGCTGGTTGTAAGGTGAAATTATACGATACAAATCAATCGGCTTTAGATAAAGCAAAAGCTGCTTTAGAAAAAATATTAACACGGTTAGTAGAAAAAGGACGTATTGATGCTACTGAAAAATCACGAATCCAATCTAACATCTCTTACGTTGATAAATTAAAAGACTTGTCAGATTCAAACCTGACAATCGAAGCCATTGTTGAAAACTTAGAGGTTAAGAAAAAAGTATTTTCTGAATTAGAAAGCTATGTTTCTACCGATTGTATTATCGCATCAAACACATCTAGCTTGTCCATTGCTTCCATTGCCTCATCACTTCAAAAACCTGAACGTTGTATAGGCATCCATTTTTTCAATCCAGCACCTTTAATGAAATTGGTTGAGGTAATTCCTGCCATCCAAACATCAAAAGAAGTATTAGAAAAGTCTATTCAAACCATTTCCGATTGGAAAAAAACGGTAGCTGTTGCAAAAGACACACCTGGATTTATAGTCAACCGTGTAGCTAGACCATTTTACGGCGAAGCTCTTAGAATATATGAAGAAGGTATAGCGGACTTTGCCATGATTGATGCAGCTATGAAAGAAGCAGGTGGTTTTAGAATGGGGCCGTTCGAGCTTATGGACTTTATTGGAAACGATGTCAATTATACCGTAACCGAAACCGTATTTACAGCTTTCTACTTCGATCCAAGATATAAACCAGCTTTCACACAAAAACGCTTTGCAGAAGCCGGTTATTTAGGTAGAAAATCTGGTAAAGGCTATTACGATTATGATGAAAACGGAAAACGTGTTATTCAGAGCGACAGCGAAGAATCTCAAGATAAAAAATTATCACAACAAATTTTCAACAGAATCCTAATAATGCTAATCAACGAAGCAGCAGACGCACTATTTTTAAACATAGCATCAGCCAAAGATATAGACAACGCTATGACCAAAGGAGTCAATTATCCAAAAGGCTTATTAGCTTGGGCAGATGAAAAAGGAATCGATTGGTGCGTAGATAAAATGGATGAATTATATAATGAATATCGTGAAGACAGATATCGTTGTAGTCCATTATTACGAAAAATGAACAAAAAAGGCCATAGGTTTGAGGTATGAGGAAGTCCAAGTATCATTTTAAAATTGAAGAATTAACTATTTATGCGACTGCTATGGATTTTGGAGAAGTTGTTAATAAACAATCAAAGAAATTTCCTAAAGACGAACGATTTGAGTTGGCATCACAATTTAAAAGAGCGGCAGATTCTATTGCATTAAATATTGCGGAAGGGGCAAGCGGTTCAGATAAACAGTTTCATAATTATCTAGGTAACGCTTGGTATAGTGCACATGAATGTATTGCTTGTAGTTCTAAAGCTTGGTTAAGAAACTATATAACTACTGAGGAAGATGAAGAAAACAGAAGACTAATCACTGAGTTGTCAAAAATGATAACAACTTTACGTGCAATAATTTTCAAAAGAATTAATAAATAATTTTAAATAACGAATGAAACCTATTACCTCACACCTCATACCTAAAAAGATGCTATCCCAAGACGCCTACAGCACATGGTTAGGCATCGAAATTTTAGAATGTGAATTAGGACGGTGCAAAGTTGGTATGACCATTAGAAATGACATGCTTAACAGCATGAATAAAGCGCATGGTGGCATTAGCTATTCATTGGCAGATACAGCTTTTGGATTTGCAGCCAACACACATGGAAAATATGCGGTTTCTATAGAAACGAGTATCAATCATATTGAAGCTCTTGATGAAGGAGATTATATAGTTGCCGAATCGGTTATAGAAAATGTAAAGAATAAGTTGGGCTTCAACATCATTAAAGTTAAAAGAGGAGAAGAATTAGTAGCGCTTTTTAAAGGTGTTGTATATCGCACAAGTAAAAGTTGGGAAGAAAATGATTAACTTTCTGTGAAGTTTGAATTCCGAGTTTTCGGGATTAGATATAATAACATAAGAAATTAAACAATATTAGTATGAAATGGAAAGGTAGAAGAAAAAGTGGAAATCTTGAAGACCGTCGTGGTATGGGCAACAAAGGTAAGTTAGTTGCTGGTGGTGGAGTAATTGCAGTAGTTGTCATTCTTTTACAACTATTTGGAGGAGAAACAGGTCAACAAATAGCACCCATTTTAGAGCAAATAAATAGCGGCCAATCCACACAACAAGTGGAGCAACGCGAATTGACCAGCGAAGAAAAGGAAATGGGAGATTTTATGGCGACTATTTTAGCAGATACCGAAGACGTTTGGAGCAAAATTTTTAGAGAAAATAATCTCGGAAATTATAAAGAACCAAAAATGGTATTATTTACAAATGCCGTTTCAACAGCTTGCGGAAATGCCAGTTCAGCATCTGGACCATTCTATTGTCCTGCCGATCAAAAAGTATATATGGATTTAGTTTTTTTTAATGAACTAAAAACCCGATTCGGAGCCAAAGGGGGCGATTTTGCCATTGCTTACGTGACTGCGCACGAAATAGGCCATCACATACAAACCATAACAGGAACATCGCAAAAAGTAAGACAATTACAACAACAATCTGGAGAAGTTCAGGCTAATAAATTGTCGGTTGCACAAGAGTTGCAAGCCGATTTTTATGCAGGCGTATGGGCACATCACAATAGAAAATATTTACAAGAAGGAGATATCGAGGAAGCTTTAAGTGCCGCCAATGCTGTTGGAGATGATGCCATTCAAAAACGAACAAGAGGTAGTGTAAATTCAGACAGTTTTACACACGGAACCTCTGAGCAGCGCATGGAGTGGTTTATGAAAGGTTTTAGAACGGGAGATATTAGAAATGGGGATACCTTTTCTGCATTGTTGAATTAATCATTTCCTGTTAAAGCAGGAATCTCTGAGTAAATAAAACTAACACAAACTTAAGTCACATGCTTAGCAAACAAGTTTTTTAAGTATAAATAAAAATTTCAAACCATACAATTCCTATTTTCGTGGGAATGTAATTAAAAAGATACCACTTTCGTGGGCAATACTATGGAAGCATATATTATAGACGGAATTAGAACACCAATAGGAAATTATCAAGGCACTTTATCGGCTGTTAGAACGGACGATTTAGGCGCTTTAGTTATTAAAGAAATTGTAAAACGAAACCCAAACATTCCAAGCGATGCTTATGATGATGTGATAATGGGTTGTGCCAATCAGGCCGGAGAGGACAATCGGAATGTGGCTAGAATGGCGTCACTTTTAGCAGGATTGCCATTTACAGTTCCCGGAGAAACGGTTAATAGATTGTGTAGTTCAGGATTATCGGCTATCATTCATGCCAACAGAGCGATTAAAGCTGGAGATGGCGATTTATTTATTTCTGGAGGTGTCGAAAATATGACTCGTGGACCTTACGTAATAGCAAAGCCTTCTAAAGGTTTTGGCACAGACGCCAAGATGTACGATTCTAGTTTCGGATGGCGTTTTATTAATCCGAAAATGGAAAAAATGTTCGGAACCGATGGCATGGGGCAAACAGCTGAAAATCTTGTGGAGAAATACAATATTTCTCGTGAAGACCAAGATAAATTTGCTTATTGGAGTCAGATGAAAGCTGCCAAAGCACAAGAAAACGGACGCTTAGCAAAAGAAATTGTAACTGTAGAAATTCCGCAACGTAAGAGAGACCCAATCTTATTTTCAAAAGACGAATTTGTAAAACCAACAACCTCTTTAGAAGTTTTAGGAAAATTAAGAGCGGCCTTTAAAAAAGAAGGAGGAAGCGTAACAGCTGGAAATTCATCAGGATTAAACGATGGAGCAGCAGCAACAATCATCGCTTCAGAAGATGCTGTAAAAAAATACAATTTAAAACCCTTAGCAAGAATTGTAAGTTCTGCAGTAGTTGGGGTAGAACCTAGAATTATGGGAATAGGTCCTGTGGAAGCTTCTAATAAAGCCTTAAAAAAAGCAGGATTAACTATGGACGATATGGACGTAATCGAGCTCAACGAAGCTTTTGCAGCTCAGGCCTTAGCTTGTACACGTGCTTGGGGATTAAAAGACGACGATCCGAGATTAAATCCAAATGGAGGCGCCATTGCTATTGGTCATCCTTTAGGTGTTACCGGAGCAAGAACCACGTATTCTGCAGCTTTAGAGCTAAAGGAAACTGGTAAAAAGTACGCATTGGTAACCATGTGTATTGGTGTTGGACAAGGTTATGCAGCGATAATTGAAAATGTCTAAATACCTGCGCAGACAGGAATCTCATTGCAAATAGGTTCCTACTTTGAGAAAGGTAAATAACATAGCAAGTAAGTGCGTTAGGGATTGAAGTGGCATCCTTTTTTATGTCAGTTCAAGTAAAATTGCTTTTTTGCAATTTTGTATCGAGAACAAATAAAAAAGATATAACGGAAAGCCCGACCTTTAGGTAACGCCCAAATAAAAATAACGTTACTTCGAAAGATTTCTATTTTATTGGAATTAGATCGAAAGAACATAAATAGATTTCCGTTTTCACGGAAACCATAAATAAATTTATTGATGAAAAAAATACAAAATTACGTTACAGGACAATGGAGAGAAGGTAAAGGCGAAGGAGTTCCAATGTTTGATGCCATAACCGGAGAGATTGTAGGACTTTCAGATACAGAAGGTTTAGACTTTGGTGAAATTCTTCAATACGGAAGAACAAAAGGTGGCGAGAAACTAAGGAAAATGACCTTTCAAGAACGCGGCAACATGTTGAAAAGTTTAGCGCTTTATCTAATGAAAAAGAAAGCTGCTTTCTACGAAATAAGCTATAGAACTGGAGCTACAAAAGTAGATAGCTGGATAGATATTGAAGGGGGTTTTGGTAACCTATTCGCAAATGCTTCGTTAAGAAAATTATTCCCAAATCAATCCTATCACGTAGAAGGCGATCCAATCGATTTATCTCGTGGTGGCCGTTTTATGGCACATCATATTATGGTTCCAAAACGTGGAGTTGCCGTTCATATTAATGCCTTTAACTTCCCAGTTTGGGGCATGTTAGAAAAATGTGCAAGTAACTGGATGGCAGGAGTTCCTGCTGTGGTAAAACCGGCAACTAACACCTCTTTCTTAACTGAAGCGGTTGTACGTGAAATAATTGCTTCCGGTATTTTGCCAGAAGGAGCATTGCAATTAATTACTGGTTCTGCAAGAACCATTCTAGATACCGTAGAGTCTCAAGATGTCGTAACCTTTACAGGTTCGGCAACAACCGGTAGATTGTTAAAATCACATAAACGCATCATTCAAGAATCTGTACCATTTAATATGGAAGCAGACTCTTTAAACGCTTCCGTTTTGGGTGAAGATGCCGTACCGGGAACACCAGAATTTGATCTTTTTATCAAAGAGGTAAGAAATGAAATGACTGTAAAATGTGGTCAGAAGTGTACCGCAATTCGCAGAATTATTGTGCCACAGAATCTGGTTGAAGATGTTCAGATTGCCTTAGGAAAAGCTCTAGGGAAAATAACTATTGGAGATCCACGACTAAAAGAAGTTAGAATGGGTGCTTTAGTAAGTAAAGATCAAGTTACTGAAGTTCGAGATCGTGTACAAGAATTGGCCAAAACAGCTCGTATTGTATATGGCGATTTAGATAAAATTGAAACCATTGGAGCAGATGCGGAAAAAGGAGCTTTTTTAAGTCCGATTTTACTTCGTGAAGACAACCCATTTACCAATTTAGCTGTTCATGAAACAGAAGCCTTTGGCCCGGTAAGTACAATTATGCCTTACAAAAACTTAGATGAAGCTGTTACATTGGCTCAAATGGGTAAAGGCTCTTTAGTATCGTCTATTGCAACTTACAACGACAAGCTGGCAACAGATTATGTTGTAAATGCAGCCTCTCATCATGGACGTATTTTAGTCATTAATCGCGATATGGCAAAAGAAAGTACAGGTCATGGTTCGCCATTACCATATTTAGTTCATGGTGGTCCAGGACGTGCAGGTGGAGGCGAAGAAATGGGAGGTATGCGAGGTATTAAGCATTATTTACAGCGTACAGCCATACAAGGTTCGCCAACAACTTTGACAGAAATCACAGGAATTTATCAGCAAAACGCAAAGTATAAAGAGGCAGAAAATCATCCATTTCAATACCATTGGGAAGATATAAAACCAGGTATGTCGCTTAAAACTCACAAGCGAACATTTACAGATACCGATATTATTAATTTTGCAAACCTGACTTGGGATCATTTCTATGCACATACAGATATTACATCCTTGGATGGCAGTATTTTTGAGAAAAGAACAGCGCATGGCTATTTTATAATTTCGGCAGCAGCAGGATTATTTGTGTATCCAAATAAAGGACCAGTTGCAGCAAACTATGGTTTAGATAGTATTCGTTTTTTACGACCATTATATCATAACGATACCATTTATGTGCGTTTAACTTGTAAAGAAAAAGTAGATCGCGATGTAACTTCAACAGAACATCCAAGTGGTATTGTTAAATGGCATGTAGAGGTGTTTGATGCTAATTTTGAAAACAGGCCAGAAAAAGATAAGACGGATAAAGACAATCCGTTAGTAGCAGTAGCAACTATTCTGACGATGGTTCAAAAAAAACAAGAGGTTTTTGTTGAAATGACAGAAGAAAAAATATCTGAATGTCTTTCAAAATTAAAAGAAAATATGAAGCCAAAATGGGGAATTATGACGCCGCAACACATGATTGAGCATTTGGAATATACTTATAAAATTGCTTCAGGTGAGATTCAGGATTTTGAAATTGCTACACCAGAAAAATATTTAGAGAAAGTGCATGCAAGCTTATACAACTATGAGAAGTTCCCAAAAAACTCTCAGTTTCCTCAGTTAGAAAAAGATACCTTAGACGATTTAGAACATCCAGATTTAGAAACTGCCATTGAGAAATTTAAAGCACAACGTAAAAAATATATTGAGTATTTTAAAGAACATTCAGAAGCAAAATTGAGAAACTTAGTTTTTGGTGAATTGAATAAATATGAATCGTATTTATTAGAAAGAAAGCATTTGAATCATCATTTTGAACAATTTGAACTTATATAATTAATAGAGATTACTGGTGAAAACGGCAATAAAAAGCCGTAGAGGTTTATTTTAAATAAAAGAACAGCTTATTGAATCTTATTTCAATAAGCTGTTTTTGTTTCATAAAGTTATCAAAAATAACAAGTTGAATAGACCTAGATTCTGTGTATTATTTATCTACCATTATAAATAAATGGAGCCCACAATTTAGGTGACTTTCCACGTTCGCCAAATTCCCCTTTAATAAAGGCTCTTTTAATTTCATTTAAAACCATATTTGCTTCCAAATTATTTTGGATGATGTTTGTAAACAGCAACTGCATAGTTAAAGCTGTTCCAGAATCGTCTACAGGCCAAAGTGAAAGAAGAGTGCTGTTAGATCCAGCTACTAAAAATGAGGTGTTTAACCCATTTATACCTTCACCTTCATAGAGTTTTCCAACTCCCGTGTCGCAAGCACTCATAATAACTAAATCTGCATTTAAGTTAAGCTTAGCAATTTCTGGCGCTAATAAAAAAGTATCTTCATTGCCATCTCCATTGTCTGGTTGAGAAAACATTAATCCACTAAATTCAGGAATAACATCACCAGTAAATCCGTGTGTAGAAATAATTAGATTTTTGTATTCTGCTAATTCGCCACTTGAGTTCCGGTTTTTAAAATCACTTTCTGTCATATCCATTCCAGTAACTATTTTTGCATCATTAGCCAGTGTCCCAATATATTGTACCTCTTCTAGTGTTCCGCCTAAATAATTAGCACCACCAAAGCCTATGGCTTCTAATTCTGGTTTAAAGTTATAAATACCTTGATCTATTTTTTTGGATACCGCATCAGATATTTTGTAAAAATCTTCCATATTTCTTACGGTTGCCGTTACATTACCAGAAGGTTGGTATTGGGCACCACCAAAAGCAATTACCGATTTTCGGTCTGCCGCGTAATTTCGATTAGAAATATATTTCCATACACTTACATTTGGTATATAACGCACATTATTTGTGGTTATAAAATAGTTGTTTTTCGGATTAATAAACGCTTCAAAAGGTAAATAGTTGAGTTCTGAGGCAGCGCTTATTATCACATTTTTGTATTGACTAGTAAGGTCTTGAACTGGTAGCAATGTTAGGTTGTACCAAAAATGCATAAAATCGTTTAAAACGTTTTGATAATCTGGTTTGTCTGAATTGTCTAACACATCTCTAGACCACTCTACCAAAGTTATAAAATCGTCCTTGCTAAAATTCTTTTCTTTATTACCAAGACGTACCAACTTACCATTAACATAGTCTACATTGTAGTCTTGCATGTATTTGTTAAGAGAAGGTGGTACTTTTTTTATACGATCTGTATAGGTCTTTTTTAGTTTAATTAAATCGTCTAACGGATAATTATAGCGTATTTCTGCATTGTTTTTAGTAATTGCAGAAATGATTATTTCGCCTGGTTTACCAATGGAATAGGTTAATAAAAGCTCATCGTCTTTCAACATGTTTTGAGCATCATTAAGGCTTGCCGTTGGAATGCTTTTATCTAATAAGTCTCGTAAGTAATTACCTCTGTTCTCTTCTTGAATTTTAAATAGCTTTCCAATTTCATTGGTTTGTTTAAGTCCCATAATTAGAAATTCATAAGTATCAGAAACACGGTTCATATATTCTAGTTTCTGTTTAGCATTTAATGGCTCTTTAACGTTTTCAATTAGAGCAATGCTTTTTTCGAATTGTTTATTGCTATTAATATAATCTTCTTTCTTATAAAAAATTGCACCCAAATTATTATAGGCATGTTGTGCTTTTTGATATTCTTTCTTAGATAAATAATCTTGTGCTACTTCTTCTATAAGTTCACTAGCTTCCGTATAAAAGCCTTGTTCGGCTTTAATAATTGCATAGTTGTTTTTGGTAGATTGGATGAGTGCTTGATCGTTTAATTGATTTGCAATAGTATAAGCTTTCATAACATAACTATGTGCTTTGGCTTTTTCTTCAGGGTCTAAACTAAAAAAATTGCGAGTCCCAATAGTTCCGTATGCTTTTGCTTTAAAATAATCGTTGTTAATTTGATTTGCAATACCTTCAAGTTGATAGGCTGTTTGAATTATTTCTTCATCTTGTGCCTCTAAGGCATTGAGTACATTAATTTTATGAAAGGTCATAGAGGCTTGATGAATAGAAGGATAATCTAGGTTTTTGTATGCGTTTAAAGCTTCGTTGATATCTAAAAGTGCACCACGACTATTAAAGGAATTATTTTTTATAACAGATAAAAAATGAAGTGCGTGGCTTCTTCGCCAATATAATTTAGTATTGTTTTCACTCAACTTCTTAAATTTTTCAAACTGCTCTACACTCGCCTTAGAATTACCTTTATAATATAAACTAACCGCTTTTAAACTTGGTAGTATAGTTTGAAAAACTGGATTGGAATTAGGTAAATTTATATAGTGTGCAAAAAGTTGGTCTAGGTTATCGCAGGTTTTGCCTTGAGTAAAAACTCCATTAACACATTGTCCTAATGCTAATGCTTTTTGATTATCAATTTTTTTGTTTTCATAAAAGCTGGTCCATTTAGTTTTTAATGTTGTTAAATCTTTTCCACTAATTTGTTCTATCAAACTCATGTCATTTACAATATCATCTGAAGTTGGAAAAGTGCTCAACTGTGCTGCCCACTCTAAGTTCTGTAAGGCCGAATCGGTATTCCCCTTTAAAAAGTCTATATATGCTTGAGTATAATAAGCATACTCTAATAAAGGCTGAATATTGATAGCTTGTTGGTTAGCAGATTGGGCAGCATTTAAATCATTGTTTAAAATTTGATAGTAAGCATGTAAATAAAAGCCTGCAAACTCATCTGAGAAGTGTGTCATTAAATCTTCACTTCCTTTTTTCATCTTTGCTAGATCTTTAGTGTCATAACCTTCTATATAATGATTATAATAATCATTAAATGTATTTTGAGCAATCGCTACGTTTGTTACAGCAAATACCAAACATAAGAGCGTTAAGATTTTATTTTTCATAATCAATATTTTACTTATTTGATGTTTTTTGAACAGGTTTTATATTGCGATGTCTAAACTGCCTTTTTTATAATATCCTTTTTCGGTCACTTTTCCATCTTTATCCATCATAAACCCTAAACCTTCTTTATAATTATTATGCCAAGCACCAATATACTTGCTACCATCATCATAAAAATACACACCAAATTCTTTGCGCAAACCTTGTATGCACTGACCATAAAATGAACTACCTTCATCCCAAATATGAATAATTGGATATGCTCTTCTACCGTAAGCAAAATAGCCTAAGGCGTAAGAACCGTTGTATTTTTCAATTGTAAAACCGTCAAAACTTTCAGAGTTTTTATCAGCATAGTAATCAAAACTATGATTTACTTTATAATCTTTTCCAGTAGCTTTATCATTTTTAAATTGCTTTTCCCATGCAATTTCTCCTCCCGCAATTTTAAATGCAGGACCATTTTTCTCGTTTTTTCGGTAGGTATATAATTCAATACTACCTGAGTTTCGGTCCATAATTATTTTTGTGCCATCTAATTCATGATTCTTATTAAAAGTTTGATAGATACTTTTGCCATCGGTTGTAACTAACATTTGCCCACCAACAGCCAAGCCATCCATTAAAAATCCATAAGTTACATTTCCATTAGCGTCCGTGTTTTCATGAAAAGAAACTAACTCTTTTTTTACTTCTTTTTTACCTACTTGCTTGGCATAGCTAATTTGTGCGAATACAGAACCGCAAAATAATAGCATGACTAACTTTAATACGTTTTTCATAATTATTACATTTTATAGTTTATATTTTTGTTTGATAAGATTAATCTTAATATAAGTTACAGTTGCTTATTAGTTTTGTTTCTGATCTTCTACCATCATCAACAACAAGGGTGTATTTGGTGTTATCCATACTATCTCTATTAATATATACATGGGCTATTTGTGTTGTAATACCATTAACAACCTGTGTAGTTCCTAATATTTTTCTCCTTACATGAACGCCACGCACACTGTAGGTTACTGTAATTAACTCTACTGTATATTGATTGTTTGAAATGCCCAATGCTAAAACAGCACCACCATCATAAGTACAAAATTTACCAATGGCATGTGTAATACCGCCAATTCCGTTTTTATTCATTAATGGGTCGCTTGAAATATTGACATAATCATAATTGTTATAGTTAAGTGTGTAACTATTCCCAAATGTTTTAAACTGACTTAAAAACTGCTTTACCTCTTGTTTTCCTTTGGCTAGCGTTGCTTGTAAAGCTTCTTCATTTTTCTTCATTTCTGTAGAAGTTTTATAAAGTAAAAATGGTGTGATTTCATTCGTTTTTGTATTCACAATATAAGCTGAAGTGTTTTTTACCGCATCATTGTATGAAAAATAAAACTGTGGTGATATGTCTACATAGCCACTAACAAATACCTCATTCCGTTCTGGAAAATACGTGAATGTATACCTCTTACCTGTTCCTGTTAGTAGTTGAAGATTAGAAACCACCTTTTTACCTGTAATAAGGTCTGTAATATTTAGCTCACGACCATTAGTCTCTATAAAATATTGGCCTTGGTAAGTTCCTTCCTCCCTTAAAAACTCTTTTTTGCCTGTTTTTATATTAATTTTATAGGTCGCAAATAGATCTTCTTGAAGAATAATATACTCATCAAAACAACTTAGTATTTTACCTCTTCTATTGAAATTGTCTGGAAATTTAATTTCCTTTCCTGTTAACATATCATAAACATGCCAGCCCATGGATAAATAACGTTTATTGTTTGAGAGGAAATTTTTTTGGCCATAATTTCCTTTAAAACGCTTTTTAAAGGTTTTTGTGTCTAAATTATACGTATAAACACGATAATTTTTATTATTGCAAACCAAAATCTCTTTATCGTTAAGCCAATCTATATATTTATAACCTTCTAGTATTTGCATTGGTTTATTGGGCATTAAAATTTCAGCATTTCTACTAAGATTATTTCTAATCACAGTTTTTTTAAGACGCAGTTGTAAATCTTCATTAGAGAGTAAATTAAATGTTTTAAGGTCGTAATAATTAAGATTGCTAACTACAATGGCTTCATATTCTGGAAGATAGGTGCTAATTTCAAACGATGATTTAGGGTGTTTTGCAGGTGGCTTTAACGCTTCTACCTTAGGGTAATCGTTTGCAATTTTATGATGGATTTTAGATGTTTTGTATTGCGCAAGCTGCGTTGTTAGTTTATTTTTAAAATCCTGTTTATTTATATCATTTAAATAGTAGGCATGGATATACTCACAAGCAATTCCTGATTCTCCAGTCCTTAAGCGCAGTTCCTTTCCTTTTGCTTTGATTTCGGAAATATGAGCTACAACCTGATCGTTTATAGAAAAATATAGTTCATCATCAATTTTATAAATTTGTAGTCTATTATATGCAGAATGATTTACTATAGAAGTCGGTTGCCATTCATTATTATTTTCAATAAATGTGGAATTGTTAATACTACTTACCGCATAATAATCTGCATATATATTTAGATTAGAAGAATATTGAATTGCTAAGCCATAATAACTATCTGAATCCTCATCAAAGCCAAATAATAATTGTGCTAGCTCTTTATTTGGTGTTTTTGTAATTGTAGGCCTAACGTTAGTTTCAATAAAGAAATCACGATTCCAATCGGGTTCAAATGCTAATCTAAACTTTATATCTCTAGCTTCTTTAAAGTTTTCATTGAGAATGTAATCTTGAGAATAGCCAAGAAAACACGAAATGGATAATAAAAATAAATATAAATTTTTCATTCGAATGTATTAATTTAATGCTTTCACATAATTCAGTATGCTTAACAGCTTCAAACCTATACATATCTTGAATAGAATAAAATACGATGAATGTCGTATATTTTGAATCAATAGGTTAAATATCTATGCTTTTAAAGGCGCTTATAAAAATCTTATTAACAAAAAGTAATAATGTGAAGTTTAAGTTTTATTGTAACTTTGAATATTCACAATTTATAATAATTTAAGATGTCTAAACCATACGTAAACGTAGAAATAGAAAACGAAGTAGGCTACATAGAATTCTTCCATCCCGCACACAATTCCTTACCTGGAGATTTGTTAGCTAAACTAGCTAAAACTATAACGGAAGCAGGAGAGAATAATGATATTAAAGTCATAGTATTAAAAAGTGGAGGAGACCGAACCTTTTGCGCTGGAGCAAGCTTCAATGAATTAATCAATATCAATGATGCGGCAACCGGAAAAGTATTCTTTTCTGGCTTTGCAAATGTGATTAATGCCATGCGAAAATGTCCGAAATTTATTGTGGGACGCATTCAAGGAAAAACAGTTGGTGGAGGCGTAGGTCTAGCAGCATCAACCGATTATTGTATGGCAACAAAATTTGCTGCTATTAAGTTAAGTGAATTAAATATAGGTATCGGACCATTCGTGGTTGGCCCAGCAATTGAACGTAAAATGGGATTAAGTGCTATGAGTCAAATTGCTATAGATGCCAATTCGTTTTATGCCCCAGAATGGGCTAAAGAAAAAGGATTATACACACATGTTTTCGATACGACAGAAGCCTTAGACGAAGCAGTTAAAAATACAGCTGAGCATTTATGTACATATAATCCGGAAGCCATGTTAGAAATGAAAAAGGTGTTTTGGAATGGAACAGATCATTGGGATGAATTATTAGCAGAACGAGCTGAAACCAGTGGAAGACTAGTGTTGTCTGATTTTACAAAAGAAAAATTGAAAAAGTTTGAGTAGTTGGAGGGTAGAATGTACCGGGTAGAAAGAAGTTAGATTTCAGATGAAAAGTATATATCATTTTAATTTCGAAGATTTAAAAGTATATCAAAAAGCCATAGAGTTTGTGGAGTTGGTGCATCAACAGTTAAATGATTTTCCTAAAATTGAAAACTATAGATTGTCGGCTCAGTTTGCACGAGCAGCAGATTCCATAGCATTTAATACTGCTGAAGGCTCTGGTAGTTCAGACGCAAGTTTTTTAAATTACTTGAGAATTGCAAGAGATAGTTCTAGAGAATGTGTAGCCGCTACAACAAAAGCTTATTTGAGGAACTATATAAGTTTTGAACAGAGCGAAAATAACCGCTCCTTACTTGTGGAAATAAATAAAATGCTATCGTCTTTAATGAAACATTTGAAAAATAAACCGACGTAATACTAACAACTAAAAACTACCAACTAAAAACTAAATATTAATCAAGCTCACAGCTCAAAACTAACAACTCACACATGATTTACGCATTCAAAGATTACACACCAGTAGTACACGAATCCAGTTTCGTGCATCCTCTTGCAGCCGTTACTGGAAACGTTATTATTGGCAAAAACTGTTATATTGGTCCGGGAGCTGCCATTCGAGGAGATTGGGGACAAATTATTTTAGAAGATGGGGTGAATGTTCAGGAAAACTGTACCGTTCATATGTTCCCTGGAAAATCAATTACGCTTAAGGAAAGTGCTCATGTGGGGCATGGAGCCATAATTCATGGAGCTAATTTAGGTCGGAATTGCTTAATTGGAATGAACTCGGTAATTATGGACGATGCCGAAATTGGAGACGAAAGTATTGTTGGAGCCATGGCATTTGTAAAAGCAGAAACCATTATTCCAAAGCGTAGTTTGGTTGTTGGGAATCCAGCAAAAGTGATTAGGCAAGTAAGCGATGAGATGATGGCATGGAAAACAAAAGGTACCCAGTTATACCAGCAATTACCAGATGATTGTCACGAGAGTTTAAAAGAAGTAGAGCCATTGAGAGAGATTCCGAAAAACATGAAAATGCAGGAAGGAGTTTACGATACGTTGAGGGATTTTATGAAAAAATAAAAATGTCATTCAGAACGAAGTTAAGAATCTTTTTTTTTTAAGATTATCAAGCCCTTGGTTCTCACAATGACAAAATATAATAATAATGTCAAAACTTAAGTTAAAGACACATAAAATGGAATCGTTCTTGGAAAATAGAATTGATTGAAAGTATGAATCCAAGTTGGATGGATTTAAGTTTGAATTGGAATATAGATTTTAATAGATTAAGACATGGAAGATAAAGAGAAATTCCCACGTTCGTGGGAATTGAAGATGCCCAGAATGGGTGAATCAATTACGGAAGGAACCATCATTAGCTGGCTACTATCGGAAGGCGATAGCTTTGAAGAAGGCGATGTTATTTTAGAGGTTGGAACAGATAAAGTGGATAACGAAGTGCCTGCTCCAGTTTCAGGAACTTTGATAAAAATTTTATTTCAAGCTCAAGATGTAGTTCCCGTTGGCGAAGTAATGGCTATTCTTGAGGTCTCAGATAATGTTCCAAAACAGAAGGCTAAACCTGTCACACCTATTGAACTGAAAGAATCTCAACCAAACAAGAAAAAGGCCACTCAACCAAAACCTGTTCAAGTCGCTTCATCTTCAGCTTCATTTTCAACTTCAAATTCCAATACGTTCTTTTCGCCACTAATCATTAAAATAGCCAAAGAACAGCATATCAGTTTTGAAGAACTTGCCAGAATACCAGCTACAGGACATGAAGGCAGACTTCGTAAAAGCGATGTGTTTAATTATATAGAAGAAGGCAGACCATATAAGTTTGCACAAGCTGTTACTCAAGATCCAACAGCCTATAGAATTCCACAATTAACTTTCGATAAAGGCAAAGGGAAAATTATTGAAATGGACCGTATGCGACAAATGATTGCAGATCATATGGTGTATTCTAAACACACTTCGCCACATGTTACGGCTTATGTGGAAGCCGATTTAACCAATATGGTTAATTGGAGAAATGCCAACAAAAAAGCCTTTCAAGAAAAATACGGCGAACGCCTGACTTTTACACCTTTATTTGTGGAAGCAGTAGCGAAAGCAGTTAAAGATTTCCCAAATATCAATGCTTCTGTAGATGGGAGTCATATTATTGTAAAAGAAGCTATTAATATTGGAATGGCAACCGCCTTACCAAGTGGAAATTTAATTGTTCCGGTTGTAAAAAATGCCGATACAAAAGATTTAAAAGCCTTAGCTGAAAATGTTAATGAGTTAGCAAATAAAGCAAGAGAAAATAAATTAACAGCAGACGATATTAAGGGAAGCACGTTTACTATTTCCAATGTTGGAACGTTTGGATCTGTTATGGGAACACCCATCATCAATCAGCCAGAAGTCGCTATCTTAGCTCTGGGAATCATTAAAAAACGAGCTGAGGTCATCGAAACTGAAAAAGGTGATGAAATCGCAATCAGAAGTATGATGTATTTATCTTTATCTTTCGATCATAGAGTGGTTGACGGATTTTTAGGTGGAAGTTTTGTGCGCCGTGTAGCAGATTATTTTGAACAATTTGATATCAATAGAAAAATATAAATGTCATTCTGAGCGATAGCGAAGAATCTCTCATTAAAAGGTTGCTACGTTTCTCGATAGTTATCGGGATTCTATACAATGACAAACTAATATAATTATGAAACACAATATTTCAATAAACAAAGTAGAAAGATCTAGGGTTGATGCTTTAGACTTCAACAACATTCCTTTGGGAACCACTTTTACAGATCACATGTTTATCTGCGATTATGAAAACGGTCAATGGGTAAATCCTAGAATAGAACCTTTAAAATCTATTGCAACCCATCCAGCAGCCATGGCCTTACATTACGGACAAGCTATTTTTGAAGGTATGAAAGCTACCGTTGATGCCCATGGGAACCCTATGTTATTTAGACCCAATAAAAATGCAGAACGCTTGAATTTTAGTGCAGACAGAATGGGAATGCCAGACTTTCCTGAAGATCTTTTTGTAGAAGGTTTAAAGCAATTAGTAGCTTTAGAAAAAAACTGGATTCCACCTCAAGACGGAAGTGCTTTGTATTTAAGACCTTTTATGTACGCAGACGAGCCCTTTATTGGAATGCGTGCAGCCACGCATTATAAATTTATCATTATTGCTTCACCAGCTGGGCCTTTCTTTAGTAAAAGAATCAAGTTATGGGCTGAGAAAAAATATATTAGAGCTGTAGCTGGAGGTACAGGAGAAGCCAAAGCAGCCGGAAATTATGCTGCAGCCATTCGTCCAACAGAATTAGCCAAAGCCAATGGTTACGACCAGGTATTGTGGTTAGACGCTGTAGAACATAAGTACATTCAGGAAGTTGGTACCATGAATATTTTCTTCAAAATTGATGGGAAAATTATTACTCCTGGTAGAGATGGTGCCATTTTAGACGGGATTACCCGTATTAGTGTTATGGAGTTATTAAAAGCCAAAGGTTTCGAGGTTATCGAACGCGCCATAAGTATAGACGAAGTTAAAGAAGCTTCTAAAAATGGTACTTTAGAAGAAGCTTTTGGTACTGGTACTGCCGTTGGAATTGCTTATATTCAAGACATTGGATTAAATGGAGATGTTATTCATGTTTCTAACGAAAGTCCGGTTGGCCTGGATGTCAATAACACGCTTAACGGTATTAAAACAGGAAAGGTTAAAGACAAGTTTAATTGGATGGTTAAGGTAGAGAACGCTATGGTTTAAAAGAATTTGGGCGTTACCATTTGTAGCTTTATGGCAACAAATGGTCGGGCTTTCACTACTCGCTTTTTTTGTATTTTCTGTTTAAACAGAAATACAAAAAAGAGCTCAAACAGACCGTTCAATCCCTAACGCAAAAAATAAATATTAATAGTTAATTAGAGAATTCGTGGAAAATAAGATAAGTAAAGACATACTAGAAAAAGGATTTTCAACTCTTTGTACGGCCAAAGCTATGGCAGAATTATACGAAGCTAATTTTAAGCAAGTATCTAAATATGTACATGCCACTTCTAGAGGGCATGAAGCCATACAAATAGCCTTAGGAATGCAATTATTACCTCAAGATTATGCTTTTCCGTATTATAGAGACGATGCTATGTTATTGTCGTTTGGTGTAACCCCATACGATCTCATGCTGCAATTATTAGCTAAAAAAGACGATCCCTTTTCTGCAGGAAAAACTTATTATTCACATCCTAGTTTAAAAGATGCTGATAAACCTAAAATTCCACATCAATCTTCAGCCACAGGCATGCAAGCCATTCCCGCTACCGGAGTTGCTATGGGTTTAAAATACTTAGAAGAACAAGGTTTAAATAATCCTCATGTCATTCAGAGCAATAGCGATGAATCTCAACTAAATCCAATTTCTGTTTGCTCATTAGGCGATGCCTCTGTAACCGAGGGGGAAGTTTCTGAAGCTTTCCAAATGGCAGTTTTAAAACAAATGCCTATTTTATATTTAGTACAGGATAATGGTTGGGATATTTCAGCCAACGCTGCAGAAACAAGAGCTCAAAATGCCTTCGAATATGCAAAAGGATTTAAAGGTTTGGAAGCTATAACTATAGATGGTGCTAATTTTACAGAGAGTTATCAAGCTATTCAGAAAGTAATTGCAACCATCAGAAAAGAACGTCGTCCGTTTTTAGTTCATGCTAAAGTGCCTTTATTAAATCATCATACTTCTGGGGTAAGAATGGAATGGTATCGAGACGATTTAGAAGAAGCACGCTCTCGGGATCCTTATCCAGTAATCAAACAACAGTTATTGGACAACGGTTTTTCGTCTAAAGAGATTGAAGCTATAGAGAATTCAGCAAAAACAACCGTTCAAACGGATTACGAGAAAGCTTTAAAAGCTGAAGATCCAAAGCCCGAAGATTTATTTACTAACGATTTTGCTCCAACCCCAATTACAGAAGAAAAGGGAGAGCGATCACCAAAAGGAGCAGAAAAAGTGGTGATGGTAGATTGTGCCTTATTTGCTGTGGAAGAACTTATGAGAAAACACAAAGAATGTTTGCTTTACGGACAAGATGTTGGAGGCAGATTAGGAGGTGTTTTTAGAGAGGCTGCAACTTTAGCTCAAAAATTTGGAGACGACAGAGTTTTTAATACCCCAATTCAAGAAGCGTTTATTGTAGGCTCAACCGTTGGAATGAGTGCTGTTGGTTTAAAGCCTATTGTTGAGGTTCAATTTGCAGATTATATTTGGCCTGGCTTAAACCAGTTATTTACAGAAGTTAGTAGAAGCTGTTATTTAAGTAACGGAAAATGGCCTGTAAGTATGATTCTTCGTGTACCCATTGGCGCTTATGGCAGTGGAGGACCTTATCATTCCTCTTCTGTAGAAAGCGTTATTACTAATATTCGTGGCATTAAAATAGCCTATCCAAGTAATGGAGCCGATTTAAAAGGTTTGATGAAAGCTGCCTATTACGATCCAAATCCCGTAGTGATTTTAGAACACAAAGGATTGTATTGGTCTAAGGTGCCGGGAACTCAAGGCGCAACCTCTATTGAGCCTGCAGAAGATTATGTGTTACCATTTGGAAAAGCTTGGGTTTTACAAGAAATATGGAAACAGGAAAATGTGGAAACCATCACCATTGTGTCATATGGAATGGGCGTGCATTGGGCCATGAATGCTTCGGAAGAGCTTGGGATGAAGGATCAAATTGAAGTTATCGATTTGAGAACTTTATATCCATTGGATGAAGAAACCGTAATGAAATCGGTTAAAAAAACCGGGAAATGTCTAGTGGTTACCGAAGAACCTAGTAATAATAGTTTTGCAAGAGCCTTAGCAGGAAAAATTCAAGAAGACTGTTTTAAGTTTTTAGATGCACCTGTAATGACTATTGGAAGTGAAAATATGCCAGCGATTCCATTGAATACAACTTTGGAGCAGACCATGATTCCATCTACAGAGAAAGTTATGACTAAGATAAATGAGTTATTAAATTATTGATTCGAGTTAAATTATAGTTTAAATGTTGAGTAATTTTATTCAAAATTATAAACACTAAAATTTAATATTATGAAAAAAGTGATTTTTATGTCGTTCATGGCTTTATTTATGTCCATGACCTTAACATCATGTAGAGAAGAAAATAAAACTCAAAAAGAAGAGTTGATAGAAGAGATGCAGGCTAAAGATGCAGATATCGAAGTAAAAGATCGAGCTACAGACACTAAAATTAAAATGGAAACCGAAGATAAAAAGGTGAAAATTAAGGAAGGTGACGACGGCGATACAAAAATAAAAGTCAAAGAAGACAATGATGGTTCTTAAAAAGGAAATGTTTTAAATCGATTATTGGAATAATCTTAAAAAGAAAAAGAGCCTATCGTAATGATAGGCTCTTTTTTAAAGCTTTAAAAGTATATAATTAGATAACTTTTACGTTAATCGCGTTTAATCCTTTTTTTCCTTCAGTTAAATCAAATTCAACTTGGTCACCTTCTCTTACTTCGTCAATTAAGCCAGAAATGTGTACAAAATGCTCTTTGTTGTTTCCTTCTTCTGTTATGAATCCAAAACCTTTAGAGTCATTAAAAAATTTTACTGTACCAGTACTCATAATAATATTTTATTTAATTAAGGCACAAAGGTAATCTAATAATCTGATTTATAAAGCTTTTTTTCTTTTAGTTTGAAGATTTGTATAAATTAGTAAAAGAGAATTGCTTTTTATTTAGTTCATTTCTGTTTTCAAGAAGAATTTATTACAGTTTTTAATAGTAGATATGTAAGTAGAAATAAACCTATATTAATAATTTTTGTATATTTAATTTTTAAAATAAACAATAACTAAAAAATATCATGAAAAAATACCTATCTTTTTTAAGCTTTATAGCTTTGTTTTTTATTGGATTGCAATTTTCATCTGCTCAAACAGATGCTAGGCAAAGCCAAAGCCCTGAGGCTATTGCTAAAGAAAAAACTCACGAGTTACACCAACTTGTAAACCTTACAGGAGGACAGCAAAGCGCTATTTTTAAAGTTTTAGTAGATGCAGAACAAAATATGGGGGAGCTGAATAAAAGGGATGTTACCGATAATCTAAAACAAGAAGGTTCTATAACTGTACGTAAAAATACAGAAGAAGCTTTCAAAAGAATCTTAACTCCAGAACAATTTAATATATATATGGAGTCCTTAAAAAAGGAATAAAAGTAACTTATTTAAATAGAATTAAAAAAGGGATTTACAATTGTAAATCCCTTTTTGTTATTTATTATCTGCTCCTGGAGGGTATTTCTCCAAAATGGAAGCTACAAATTCTTGTATGCGTTCTTCCTTTTTATTAGTGCTACTACTTAAGTATCCAGTTCCAACTCCTTGCCAAACAAGTTCTTTTTTATTGGCGTCTATCAAATCAATATACAAAACACCTTCGGTAGATGTACTTACTGTGTTGTAGTTACCCCAATAGTATGGACTCCAACCCCAGCCGTATCCATAGCCATACGGATAATATCCCGACTGTTCAATATTTACTTTTTCACGTGACTTTGTAAAAATACTAACCAATAAATCTGGAGTTTCTGATTTTGTGAAGCCTTTATTCAATAATTCAGACTCTATGGCTCGAAGCATGCGTCTTTTATCCAAATCGTTAATTTCAGCTTTGTCAATTCCCGGTTTATAGAAAGCAAAGGTTTTGTATTCAGAAAAGTTAGCCTCCTTGTCAAAGTCTGCTGCTACTCTAACAGAATCGCAAGAAACAACTGTAATTAATAACAATGAGACTAATAAAATAACCGGTAATTTTCTAAAGGAAAAACTTATAAAATTAAAGCCCTTTCCGTTTGATGATAATGTTTTCATAGCATTTGTTTTTAGGTTAAAACGAGTTTAGCAATTTTTCATCAACCAAGTTAGGAAGCGTTACTTTTAAATTAGGTTCCACTTCCATAGCCCTTTTAATGGCAAAAACAGCGCCTTCATTTCTTGCCCAACTTCTTCTTGAGATACCGTTATTAACATCCCAGAAAAGCATTGATTTTAAGCGTCTTTCTGCGTCTTTACTACCATCAAGAACCATACCAAATCCTCCATTTATAACTTCGCCCCAGCCAACGCCACCACCATTGTGGATGCTTACCCAAGTTGCTCCTCTAAAGCTATCTCCAATCACATTTTGGATAGCCATATCTGCAGTATAGCTGGATCCGTCGTAGATATTACTTGTTTCTCTGTAAGGCGAATCTGTTCCGGAAACATCATGATGATCTCTACCTAAAACAACGAAACCTATCTCTTCTTTTGCAATGGCATCATTAAAAGCTTGTGCTATTTTCATTCGGCCTTCGGCATCAGCATATAGAATTCTAGCCTGAGATCCTACTACCAGTTTATTTTCTTGAGCCCCTTTTATCCATTGGATATTATCTGCCATTTGTTGTTGAATTTCACTAGGAGAATTGGTTTTCATCTCTTCTAATACTTTACAGGCTATGGCATCTGTTTTTGCTAAATCTTCTGCTTTTCCGGAGGTACATACCCAACGGAAAGGTCCAAAACCATAGTCAAAACACATGGGGCCCATAATGTCTTGAACATAACTAGGGTATTTAAATTCTCGACCTATGCTTGGGTTTTTAGCCAAAACATCGGCACCAGCGCGCGAAGCTTCTAATAAGAAAGCATTTCCGTAGTCGAAGAAATACGTGCCTTTTGCAGTGTGTTTATTTATGGCTGCTGCATGACGACGTAAGGTTTCCTGAACTTTTTCTTTAAATAATTCTGGGTTATTCGCCATCATTTTATTCGAGTCTTCAAAAGAAATATCTACGGGGTAATAACCTCCTGCCCACGGGTTGTGGAGCGAGGTTTGATCGCTTCCTAGGTCGATAGTGATGTTGGCTTCATCAAATTTTTCCCAAACATCCACCACATTTCCTAAATAAGCTATAGAAATGGTTTCTTTATTCGCTTTTGCTTTCTTGACTCTTTCTACCAACGCATCTAAGTCTGATAATTTTTCATCTATCCAACCTTGATCTAAGCGCACTTGAGTTATTTTCGGATTCACTTCAGCACAAACAGTAATACATCCTGCAATATTTCCTGCTTTTGGTTGCGCGCCACTCATGCCTCCTAATCCAGAAGTAACAAATAGATTCCCTTTAGGTTCTTTGTTTATTTTTCTAAATCCGTTTAAAACAGTAATGGTTGTTCCATGTACTATACCTTGAGGTCCAATATACATATAACTTCCGGCCGTCATTTGTCCGTATTGCGTAACACCCAGGGCGTTAAATTTCTCCCAATCGTCTGGTTTGGAGTAGTTAGGAATCATCATCCCATTAGTAACCACAACTCTTGGTGCTTCTTTATGACTAGGGAATAAGCCCATTGGATGCCCGGAATACATGACTAAGGTTTGTTGGTCGGTCATTTCGGCTAAATACTTCATGGTTAGGAGGTATTGCGCCCAATTAGAAAAAACGCCACCGTTACCACCATAAGTAATAAGTTCGTGTGGGTGTTGAGCAACAGCATGGTCCAGGTTATTCTGAATCATTAACATGATTGCTGCAGCCTGCTTGGATTTTGCAGGATAATCGTCAATAGGTCTGGCGTAAATATCGTAATCTGGATGAAAACGATACATATATATTCTTCCGTAAGTTTCCAGTTCCTGTTTAAATTCAGGAAATAGGGTTTCATGATGTTTTTTGTCGAAATAACGAAGGGCATTTTGGATAGCCAGTTTTTTTTCCTCAGACGTTAAGATGTCTTTCCGTTTAGGTGCATGATTTATGCTTGTGTTATACGGTTTTGGTTGTGGTAAAACACTTGGTATTCCTTCTAATATTTGTTCTTTAAATGTCATTTGTTCTGTTGTCGGTTATCTGTTATCTGTTGTCTGTTGTCTGTTGTCGGTTATCTGTTGTCTGTTGTCTGTTGTCTGTTGTCGGTTATCTGTTGTCTGTTGTCGGTTATCTGTTGTCTGTTGTCGGTTATCTGTTGTCTGTTGTCTGTTTTTCCCACCTTCGCAATTGCTACGGACGGGCAGTGTTATCTGTGTGTTGTAAATTGCGTCTCAGTTTTCTAGAAACAAAAACTTCGCAGCAATTAGTAATTCTTAATGTTTTTTTTGATTAAAGCCATAGGGGCAATGTCTGCAACCGCTTTCGCAACAATATCCTCTTTTTAAATGATACTGTTCTGTAAAGCAGCGATAGCCTTCTGGCGTTAGATAATAATCGCCTTCTTCTATGGGGATTAATTTTTTCATAATACAAAGATATGAAAATAGATTGTTGGATTGTTTTTCTGTTCTATGGGATTCTTTTCTCTCCTGTTTATTAATTATTCTGATTCATAGGAGAGGTCGGGAAAGGTACGGGAAAGGTACGGGAAAGATACGGGAAAGGTTTAGGTGGATTTTTACTAGATGGTTTATTTAAAAATAAATATTAAGGTATTGTATTTAATTGAAATTTACTCTTTACCGAATGTAGATTTAGGTTGAATCAAGAATTACTAAAACAAGGAATAGCTATTATTTGCGTCTTAGACTTAGTTGTATTTTCTTAATTAGTTTGTTATAGTTAGTAAAAAAATGACGAAGGTTTTAGATTCTATGTGCTGAAATTCTGGTGAAAATCGACACGAACTATGTACGGACTATCTACGGACTATCTACGGACTATCTAGGGAGTGTGATTCTAGCTTGACTCGTCCTAAAATAACTATACAGTTTATAAAATTAATCCTGATATAATTATACAGTGCTGTTCTTTGGACTAAAATTTGATTATTTTTGGATATGATTGTCATTTCAAAATACTTGGTGCCCAAACATTATTTAGGACTTAGCGTTTGGCCTTTTATTTTTCTGAAGCATAAAGCTTTAAAACAGGATGAGGTTTTAATTAATCATGAACGCATTCATATGCGGCAGCAACTAGAATTGCTGATTCTTCCTTTTTATATGTTCTATGGTCTGGAATTTCTATGGCGTATTTATCAATACAAATCCTGGTATTTGGCATATCGCCAAATTTCTTTTGAACGAGAAGCTTATAGTAAAGAAAAAGACCTTAATTATTTAAAATCAAGGCCTTTTTGGAGTTTTATTAGCTATTTATAATTTTTATTTCAATACGACTTTCTGTGTTTTTTGAAGTCCGTTGATTAAGGTTGCTTTTACAATATAAGTACCATTTGATAAAGACAAATTGTTTAATGTCAATTTGTTTTCATTGATGTTTTTATTGTTGAACAAGCTACGACCTAAAATATCAAATACTTCAACCTGCTTAATGGCTTCGGTTTTTGAACTTATTTGAATATAGTTGTTTCCAGGGGCAGAAATTAATAGGCCACTTAAAAGTTGTTCATCGGTAATATTTAAAGTTTCATTTGTATAGCGCAAAATAAAGCGATTATTAAAAGTTCCTGCTTCAGACGTAAAACTGTATGGCGAGTTTCTTAAATTATGAACCATATTATTGTAAGTATCTTCTAAGAAGATGTCTTGAGATGTGTTTTCAAATAAACCATCCAGGGTATTGATAGCTATAGTATAATTGCCGGCTGTTGCTATTTTAACACCTAAGGGAACCGTATCGATATCATTAAAAGGAAGTGAACGTCCTTGAATAGCCATTTCCTCTGTATCGATTAACGAGTAAAAACGGTTACTGGTTTCGCTTAGTTCATGTCCGTCGAACATGAAATCCACCTCATTAGTCGCTTGTTCTATATAGCCCACTAAAATAGAATTGGCAGTATTATTTGGAGCAACTAAATCTAACCAGATACGATGTTTCTCAAATTCATTTTGATTAATATCTGTGCTATTTCGGTAAAATTGTCCGTTGTCATGCGGTGTAAAACTAGAGCCATAACGCATGTTGTTATTAAATGTGAGGTTAGAAGGAGAGGTTGCTCCATCATCCATTAATACAAAAAACGCTTGTCCTGCAGCAATATTTCCATTAAATCCAGCCGGATTAGATCCAGTGCCGTTATGGCCAATATAGTCCTCGGCATTATAATTGTATACATAATCGCCATAAAAAGGATCTGTGGTTGAGTTTGGTGCTGTTATATGTCTCCATAAATAAACAGTACCAGAGATAAGTGGCGTATTTGGATCTGGAGTGTTGTATAGAAGTCCTGCGTTTTCGGTAATAAAAGATTGTGCAGAAATAGCAGAAGGGTACGGATTCCCTACTAGATTCCAATTATCGTCTAATCTGGTAGCCATGGTGTTTCCTGCGCCAGGGTAATCGCCAGCTGTGTATGTGCCTCGTAGAATAGGGATTTGAATGCGACCATTTCTTGGAACCCCATTAAACTCTACTGTATTAACAGGAGAAGTGTTGAATGGATTTGTACCAGAAATACCACGAATAATATATCCTTTTGCTGGTAGCATGATGCCATTAGCTGTTTCCCAATGGCCGTAATTACCAGCTCCGTTCCCAGGAACGGTTGGAATCCAACTATATCTTAGGTTAGAATTGGGGGACACGGCTGTTACAGAAAAATTATCAACTGGAGACGACCAGTATACATAAGCTTGCGGAGACATATTGTTTACGCTACGTTGCATTTGAATATTCCCAGAGTTTGTAATACCTGTATTTGTAATTTGAATCAGGTTCGAACTGTTTCTTAAAACCATTTGTCCATCCACTGTAATATCATCTGTTATGACAAGATCGGCTGCTGGCAATAATTCTAAGTATCCGTTGTTTTGTACATGTAGGGTTCTTCCTAAACCAGGGTTTGGAGCTGCATTAACAATAGGAGAGATATTACTTGTGGAGGCTGCGCTTGGAATAATAACACAGTCCATTTCTGTTGGAATGGCGTTACCTGTCCAATTGGCGTCTGTATACCAATCTGTAGTTCCTGCTCCAGCAGTCCAAATTTTACTATTATTAGTAACGACTATTTCATCTGTTAAGGTTATTGGGCCAGAGCAAGTTGTGTAATTTGAAACTGCAAAATAAGTGTCAGGTGATGCTATGTTAATAGTTGTGCCAGAGCCTATTGATGTGCTACCAACACCGCCATTACTTGCAGAGTACCAGGTAACACTATCTGGAGTTATATCAGCGCCACTAGGTGTAAATCGCCATGCTTCGTTAGTTGTTTCCCAGTTAGTGTCAAGGCCATTTCTACAAGGAGCTACAGCGTATTGATTGTTAGGGGCTAAAGGTGTGATGTTTCCCTGAATTCCTACAATAGCATTCCCGCCATTCCATGGATTGACGTTCCCGTTTTCTATTCGTTTTTCTTCTATGAATACTTCAATGATGTTTGTGGTTTCATGTAATACAATCATTCCGGTGTATAGTCTAGAAGAGTCACTAAACATAGGAATATCATGCCAAGACACTTGAAACTGTCTACAAGGGGCAGAACCAGTGGTACGACTTTTAATGGCACCTTCAGGTAAACTGGTAGGAATGATATCGTGATAGACTCCATAAATAGCTTGTTCAAATAAAGCTCCTGCTGTACTAGGCAGGTTGGCATTAAAGCTATAACCAGCGTAATCTCCTGCATCAATGGCGCTATTAAAGGTAATTACTCCATTTGGGCCAACTAAAGTTTGATTATAGGAGTTTTCATAAAAACAAAAATTAAATCCAAGATTGGTTCTGGAGTCAGCCCAATAGTCATCAGTAGAAATAGATTGATTACCGCCATTTCCAAGAATTGAAAAATTGTAATCTGGAGCAGGGCTTGTAGGGTATGTTATTTGTTCAACTATATAGCTACTTGTTTCTTTTAGGTTTGAGTTTACTTCTAATGTAATAGAAGGAAGACTACAATCTAAATTAACTGTGGGGTCTAAAACAAATGGGTCTGCAATAAACGGGTTATTTCCTTGTTCGTCAATAATTGTAGTAGGGCAGAGGGTAGGTGTTGATACTACTGGTCCTGATGATGTACAAGGTTCAGTAACACAGATATTAAATGTTGAGGTAGCACCTGCTGTGGATGACCAAGTAAATACTTGTACGAAATAAGTAGCTCCCACAGTTAAACCAGTTAAGTCAGTTGAGTCAGAATCATTACATGAAATATTATCTGCCACCGCTACGCTACAATCTGGTGGAGTAAATGGACCATATACCGCATGGTACATATCTGTAGTGCTTCCAGAAACATTAAAAAGGCTTACGGTTTGACTTGAGTTTGTAGCCACAAAGCTGTACCAAACATCATCATTTGGAGTTCCAGAACATGCATCTATACCGGAATTGGTTGCACTGCCAACAGAGCCTGTAGTGCCGATACAAGTTGAATTTACCGTTAAGCTGACTGCTCCACAAGGTTCATCATTAGTTGGAGGTGGAGGTGGTGTGCCTATACATATATCAAAAGTTGTAGTAGCAGATCCACTGTAATAGGTATATACTTGAACAAAATAGGTGTCTCCAATAGTAAGACCAGTAACTGTACTTGAGTTTGGATCGGAACAACTAATATTATCTGCTGCGACAACGGAGCAATCTGGTGCTGTAAACCCACCATAAACAGCATGGTACATATCAGTTGTGCTACCAACAGCATTTGATATATCTACAGAATGACTAGTATTAGTAGCAACGAAACTATACCAAACGTCATTATTAGCTGTTCCAAAACATGGGTTTAGTCCAGAATTTGTTGCACTAGCAACAGTGCCAGAAGTTGTGCTTGCACAAGAATAATCTGGATTAACTGTTAGACTAATTGAAGCACAGGGGTCGTCATTTGCAGGAGGAGGGGGAGGAGTTCCGATACAAATATCAAAATCTGTATTTTGTCCAGTTGAAGCTGTATATGTATAAACTTGAACGTAATATGTGTTTCCTATAGTTAGTCCAGTAAGCGTACTAGAGTTGGGATCAGAGCATACAATTGGTGTTCCCAAAGTTCCACAAGTGCCGTTATAAACGGCGTGAACCAAATCTGTAGAACTCCCAGAAATATTATTTAAATCTACAGTGTGATAAGTTGAAGTCGCGACAAAACTGAACCAAACGTCATCATCTTCTGTACCTGTACAATTATTTGCTCCAGAATTGGATGCAAACTCTACGGTCCCAGACGCAAAATTTGAACAGCTAAAGTCATTGTTTGTTAATACAGGTGTTGCAGCACAAGGCTCATCATTTGGCGGAGGGGTTACAGTTGTACACGTTCTAGAAATAGTGAAATTTCCTGTGGTAGTACCAGTAGTCCAATAGGCTATGTATATATAATAGTTAACACCATTTGTAGTTATAAATGTGTAGGTTTCGCTTCCACCAAAAGCATCATCACAATCTATATTAGTTAAAGCACCACAGTTTCCGCTTGTTGTAGCCATTTCGAGATCAAAACCACTTCCTGTAGCTGTTATAGTGGTTTGATTTCCATCGCCAGTAAATGTGTACCATACTCCATAATTAGACATAGTACATCCTGTGTTGTGTGCTACATTTGTAGTGTTATTTGTAGTGCCTGATAAATTTGTTGTTCCACATGGTAATGCAGTAGCATTATTACATAAATTATTTACTGGTGCTGGAGGTGGTAAATCGGATATTAACGAAATATTATCAATAGCAATTGGGGGATTTGTGCCAACACTACCATCATTACTCCATTCAAAAACGATTCTAAATGTAGTGCCAGCATATTCTGTCGGAATATTTAGACTGCTATTTAACCATGTGGTTTGTGCGCTATAATTGCCGCCAATTTGAATTCTACCTGTTGGTGCTGTGCCGTTTGCATCTATTTTAGTACCATATGAAGGAGTGTACGAAGTCGGTACAAGCCAAACTTGCATTTTGTCATATGAACTTTCTCCTCGACATTTCCAATCAAAATTTAAAGTAATATAAGTCTCATTTGCAGGAACTGTAATTGTTCTATAAATGTGTGAATATCTTGATGCAGAATTAGTGTAGGCGTTAATTGGAGGTGTTGCGTTATTATTGCTGACATATGCCGCTCTAGCGCCGCTAAACCCAGAAGCGCCTGTGCTACATACCCAACGATTTAGGTTGGTTGCACCAGTTGTAGCAGCCCAGCCATTAGAAGCGAAGGTTGTTCCGTTTTCAAAACCGCCATCCCCTGTAGGTGAAATATGAGTTGTTTGTGAAAACCCATTGATAGATATTAAACAAATGATTGGTATTAATGTAGAGATTTTTAAGAACTTATTTATGGTAAATAATTTCCATATTGAGTAATTTTTTTTCATGCGCTATTAATTTAGTGGGAAAAACGCAATATTAACTTTAATACACCTTAGTGGTAGTTGTTGAAAATTTAATAAAACGTTATTAATATGTTAATATTACAAATTTTATTGTTAAAATTTGCTTGAAAATATAATTATTTTATTAAAACGGTCTTCTTTCTTAATATTTATAAAATATAGTATTCTTATAGCGTTCTAAATGCGCTATGAAAGCGACTTAAACTTCTAGTATTTTGTATCTTTGACGTGTAAAATGTTCTAAAAGTGATTGAAATTATTGATCAAGAAAATGTGTGTTTAGAAAATCAACTTTCCCTGAAGCTTGATTATTTAAATCACCCAGATATTTCTGGAAATAAATTTCGGAAGTTGAAATACAATCTCCTGGAAGCTAAAAAGCTACAGAAGTCCATTTTATTAAGCTTTGGTGGCGCTTTTTCCAATCATATTGCTGCTGTGGCAGCTGCTGGACATAGGTTTGGATTTAAGACTATTGGTGTTATTCGAGGTGAGGAACTAGCAGATAAAATTTTAGAAAATCCAACTTTATCCTATGCCAAAAAACAAGGCATGCAATTTCATTTTGTTTCTAGAAAAGTCTTTAGAGAAAAAGCGACAGAAGCCTTTACAGAGGATTTAAAAAGCCGGTTTGGCGATTTTCATCTTATTCCCGAAGGGGGAACCAATGCCTTAGCTGTAAAAGGCTGTGAAGAAATTTTAACCGAAAAAGATCATGGTTTCGATTATATATGTTGTCCAGTAGGAACAGGAGGGACTATTAGCGGACTCATTAATTCGAGCTTGCCTCAACAAAAAATTCTAGGTTTTCCGGCACTAAAAGGTGACTTTTTGCAAGAAGAAATTAGTAAGTTTGCAAATAATTCTAATTGGGAATTAATAACAGATTATCATTTTGGAGGTTATGCTAAAATAAACTCTCAATTAATCAGTTTTATAAATAGTTTTAAGGCTAACTATCAAATCCCTTTAGATCCTGTGTATACAGGGAAAATGATGTTTGGAATTTACGACTTATTAAAACAAGGGTATTTTCCAGAAGACAGTAAAATATTAGCCATTCATACAGGAGGATTGCAAGGAATTGACGGTATGAATAAAAAATTAAGACATAAAAAGTTACCAATAATTAAATAATAGATTTCCGTTTAACTGTCTTTAAGCAGGCAGGAGCGAAAAAAACAGATATGAGAAAACTAATCTTACTTTTTCTTTTAGGTATTTTTGTTTTTAGCTGTGGTTCCAGTAAGAAAACTAGTTCTAGAAAGCATAAAAATAAGCAAAAAACAGAACGCGTTGTTACAGATCCCAGAACAAATCCTAAAACCAACGCTCCCAAAGAGGTGATAGTTGTAGAGGATACACCTGTAAGAGTACCAACTACAGTAGAAGAGTATATTGCCCTATTTAGTGGGGTTGCGCAGGAAGAAATGCGTCTGTATCATATTCCGGCGAGTATAACTTTGGCTCAAGGAATTTTAGAATCAGGCTCCGGAAAAGGCAGATTAGCTGTAGAAGCAAATAACCATTTTGGGATTAAATGTCACGACTGGACAGGAGCTAGAATTTATCACGATGATGATGCCTCTCAAGAGTGTTTTAGAAAATATAATGATGCTAAATACTCTTATCGCGATCACTCTTTGTTTTTAACCCATAGATCTCGTTATAAGGGTTTGTTTGCCTTAGATATAGACGATTATAAAGGATGGGCTAAAGGTTTAAGAGCTGCAGGTTATGCTACGGATAGAAAGTATCCAGACAAGTTAATAAGTTTAATTGAGCGCTACGATCTTGATAAATATGACGATGAAGTTACTGGAGGTAAAAGGGCCAGAAAATCATCGACTGTAAATGCTAAACACACACATTTAATTTCTAAAGGAGATACTTTATATTCTCTGTCTAGAAGATATAACACAAGCGTTGACGAATTAAAACGCTTAAATAAGTTAACCAACAATAATTTAACTATAGGAAGTGTATTAATAGTTAAATCTAATTAAAAAATTCAATCATTCATGCTGTATAAAAGAAGTAGTGCTTTGTTTGCCGAAGCAGAAACTGTCATTCCCGGAGGAGTAAACTCGCCAGTAAGAGCTTTTAATGCTGTTGGAGGAACTCCTGTTTTTATTAAAAAAGCTCAAGGAGCTTATTTAGTAGATGAAGATGATAATGAGTATATAGATTATATAAATTCATGGGGACCTATGATTTTAGGTCATGCCTACAAACCCGTTGTAGATGCTGTTATAGAAAAAACTAAGTTGGGAACCTCTTTTGGAACACCTACTGAAATTGAAACTAAAATAGCTAAACTGGCTGTTTCTATGGTGCCAAATATCGACAAAATAAGATTTGTTAATTCAGGTACAGAAGCTTGTATGAGTGCTGTAAGATTAGCTCGAGGTTATACAGGAAAGGATAAGATTATAAAATTTGCAGGTTGCTACCATGGGCATAGCGATTCGTTTTTAATCCAAGCTGGATCTGGGGCTGTTACTTTTGGAAGTCCAAATAGTCCTGGTGTTACTAAAGGAACTGCTCAAGATACTTTATTAGCAGCATACAACGATATTGAAAATGTGGAACAGCTTATAGAAGCAAATAAAGGAGAAATTGCCTGTATTATTTTAGAGCCTGTAGCTGGAAATATGGGATGTATTCCTCCCAATGATAATTTTCTACAAAAATTAAGAGCTTTATGTACAGCCCATAATATTTTATTAATTTTTGATGAGGTAATGACGGGCTTTCGTCTCTCTAAAGGTGGTGCTCAAGAATTGTATGGAATAGAAGCAGATTTAGTTTGTTTTGGAAAAGTAATTGGTGGCGGATTGCCAGTGGGGGCTTTTGCCGGACGTTCTGACATTATGAATCACTTAGCGCCTCTTGGACCTGTTTATCAGGCAGGAACTTTAAGTGGAAATCCGTTAGCTATGGCAGCAGGTTTGGCCATGCTAACCGAATTAAATGCCGATAAAGATATTTATAAGCGTTTGGCAGATAAAACAGCGTATTTACACAAAGGCTGTGCTGAGGTTTTAAATAAACACAAAATTCCACATACAATTAATAGAATTGGATCTATGATTTCTATTCATTTTTCCGATACAGATGTGGTTGATTTTGAAACTGCAGCTCTTGGCAATAACGACAGATTTAAAGCCTTTTTTCACGGCATGCTTAAAGAAGGAGTGTATATTGCACCTAGTGCTTTTGAAACCTGGTTTATTACAGATGCTTTAAGCTATACAGATTTAGATAAAACTATTGCTGCCTGCGATAAAGTTTGCGGTAGCTTATAATACGTAAAATCTTATCATAAAAAAAGCTGTCTATGTTTTTAGACAGCTTTTTTAGTATAAAATCTAATTTACTTCTTTTATTCTTTTAAGCTTGCTCTTTTTTTTTGGCGCCTCTGCTTTTGGTATTTTCCTTTTTTCTCATCACGCAGTTTTTCCCATTTGGAATATTGTTCCTCGCTAAGAATCTCCTTCATGTGTTTTTTCATTTCTATCTGCTGATCTAATCTTTCATTTTTCATTTTAAGCTTTTCTTCTTTCGAAAGACTTGCTTTTGAAGGTTTTTCAGTATTAGATTGTTTTCTCTCATCTATTTTGGTCTGTCTTGTTTTTTCCATTTCAAGAAATAAGTTCTCAACTTGCTTTTGTTGAGTTTCAGATAAATCTAAATCCAGAGTAAGTTGTTTTGAATGCAGTTGAGCTCTTTCTTCTGGCGTGTAATCTTGCATTTTTTGTTTGCTTTGCTTGTTATGTTGTGCATTGGCAAAACTTGTTATAAAAACGAGGGTAATTAAAGCTAATTTTTTCATCTTAAAGAGTTTATGTTTATAACTATAAGACTTTTAAAAATTGAAATAGTTTAATCTCATCTTTAAATATGTTTAATTTACAGAACGGGATTTAACTAAAAATCTATTCATACAGCCACTTATTCATGCGAACATCCAAACTTATTTTTATACAAATAAATAGGTGTTTTGTTATAAGGTATTTAAGTATTCACTAATTAAATCGTAGCCTTCAGGGTGCATCATGGTAGTTCCTGTTAAAGGCATGCTTATTCCATCGTAATACATAGACATTCTAAAATCTATATTTGGTTTGTCTTCTACTATATAAGAATCCAATAATGGCGTATCATAAGATAATCTCAAATTAGATTGGTCAGCACAAAATGCGCCATCAGAATGGCAATGGGCACAATTCATATCAAAATAGGCTCTAGCACGTTCTTCTAATGAGAAGTTAACAGCGTCTTTCCAATCTGGTAATATTGAAACCTGGGACGCATTAGATAGATTGGTAATATAATTTTCTGAAATCCAAGTTTCCAATTGATTGTTCCCGTTTAAGGCTCTAAGTTTAGGGCCAATAGGTACAATTACGTTGCTTGTATTATGACAATCTATGCAGTCTTGCGCAGAGGGAATTACATAATCTACATTTACAGTGTTTCCATCTAAATTGTTGTAACTAATAGGAACCGTACTTGTTGTATTATCTAAAACAGCATCTGTTTGTTGCGTATTCCACTTGTAATTACCAAGTTCCCAAACCCCATTTTTTTTAATAAGAATACGAGTTTCAATTAACTGTTTTCCTTCAGTTTCGTCTCGTTCATTATTTAGATAATAAAATGTTTTTGCTATTACCGTATTGTTTGGAAAGTTAGGAAGTCCGTCGTCAATATATTCCATAGTTGTGCCTTCTGGAAGCGCTAAAAGACGTTGTTTATATGAATAATCTGAAAAAAGTGTGGTGTTTAGATTGTAAATAAAGGCACGATCGCTAGGCGTTAAATCGTTTAAATTTTCTGAAAATAAATTTAGATCCGATAAGTTTGGCAGAAATTCCGGAATAACTTCAGGGCTTGTTGGCGGAGTTGGATCTGGTGGTGTTGGCGAATAATGGGTGTCGTCTGTATCGTTAGAACAGGAGAAAATGACTAAGGAAAAAGTCATTAATAAAATTAATTTTTTCATTTTTAAGTTTGTTAATTTCGCTAGTGAAAATAATAAAAAACTTTTATTGTGAACTAAAAAACCTGTAAATAATTGATATTTAAAGTTTAAGAATGATTTATAAGCCGCCTTTTATTCAGAGAAAATAAGATGTTTTTCTTAAAAATTGAGATTGTTATTCTTTGGAATAAAACTGTATTTTTGTTTTATGAAGCATACCATAAAGCCCTTTGTTAACGCATCTGTTTTAGATCAAGTTTTATTACTTTTAAACCATGATAATTTAACAGTAAAAGTAAAAAACGAACGTAAGACAAGGCATGGAGATTATAGACGTTTACCAAATGGGAAGCATTTAATTACTGTTAATTCTAATTTAAATCCACATCGGTTTTTAATTACCTTAATCCATGAGATTGCTCATTTCGAGGCTTTCAATAAATATGGTAGAACTATAAAGCCACATGGAAAAGAGTGGAAGCAAACTTTTCAAAGACTCATGTTGCCCTTTATAAATCCGGAGGCTTTTCCTATGGAGTTATTGCCGCTTTTGGCAAGGCACTTTAAAAATCCAAAAGCTAGTAGCGATACAGATATACATTTATCACTAGCCTTAAAACAATTTGACGCAGATACCGATAAAACTTATGTTTTTGAAATACCGATAGGTTCAGACTTTAAACTTTATAACGGAAAAGTTTTTAAAAAAGGAAATACAAGAACAAAACGCATTGAATGTGTTGAAATAAGTACGGGAAAGTTGTATCTTTTCAATCCAAATGCAGAGGTAGAACTGGTAGAGCAATAGGCTTTTTTTTATAATAATGAAGTGGCACTTATTCCTTGTTTTTAGAGCTGTAGTTTTAAATGGAATGAGTGTTTATGCAGATTGCTAAGACCCAAAAGGCGTGCAATGATAAACAAAACAGATTCCCTTCCGAAAGCTTTCGGGATTGGAGGAATGAAAAATAATATTTGTAATGAATAAAAATTATTATGCCATTTTAATGGCTGGAGGAGTTGGGTCTAGATTTTGGCCAATAAGTACAGAGGATTTTCCGAAGCAATTTCACGATATGTTAGGAACAGGAGATACATTAATTCAAAAGACCTTTCAAAGACTTTCTAATCTTATACCAAAAGAGAATATCTTTATTTTAACCAATGAGCGCTACGAAGATTTAGTTTTCGAACAACTTCCTGAGGTTACCAAGCGTCAAGTAGTTTTAGAGCCAGCCATGAGAAATACAGCACCATGTATTTTGTATGCTGCTTTAAAAATTCAAAAAGAAAACCCTAACGCTGTTATGATTGTTGCACCCAGCGACCATTGGATAGAAGACGAACAAGCCTTTACGGATAATGTGCAACAAGCCTTTGATTACTGCGCTAAAAATGATGCTTTAATGACGCTTGGAATTAAGCCTACCTTTCCTAATACGGGCTATGGTTATATTGAATACAATACTAGTTTTGAAACAGATATTAAACAGGTAAGTCAATTTAGGGAGAAACCAGATTACGAAACTGCTAAACAATTCTTGGCTCAGGGCAATTTTTTATGGAATGCAGGTATTTTTATGTGGCATGTAAAACATGTAATTGAAGCTTTTAAAAAGAATCAAGAAACTTTATTTCAATTGTTGGAAAAAGGAATTCCTGTGTATAATACAGACGACGAATCAGATTTTATAAATGAAAATTACGGGAAAGCCGAAAATATTTCAGTGGATTACGCCATTATGGAAGCTTCTAGTAATGTATATGTTCTTCCTGCAACTTTTGATTGGAATGATCTGGGAACCTGGGGGAGTTTATACGATAAACTAGAAAAAGACGATAGCCAAAATGCCATAGTCAATGCTAAAACCCTCTTGGAAGATGCTTCTGGAAATATGATTAGAACCAACAAAGATAAAGTTGTAGTTGTGGATGGCTTGAAAGATTATATTATTGTGGATAAACAAGACGTACTTCTTATTTATCCAAAAGCAAAAGAACAAGATATTAAAATAGTGCTAAATAAGGTAAAGGGTAAATTTGGATCTTCTTTAGGCTAAGACTTATTTATCTTTTTCAGTTCCATATAAAATAATAATCAGAATGGTTTTATTTATATATTAGTGCCCTGGGAAAAAACTAAAAACATGGAAGAAAATAAATTTAATTTTTCTGAAGAAGAAGCAGGTAAGAATGAAGATGCCGAAATGGCTAAAAGAATGAAAGCTGTTGAAGACTCTAAAAAGGCCGTAAGAGAAGATGCCAAAGGACTATTTCAAAATATTAAATTATTTTTAAATGAACTTTTAGACTTTAGAGACGACACTGATAGGGATGAAACTATTGAATCTATTAAAAAGGACATTTCATTTAAAGGAGCTACGGCTTGGATTTTAGTTTGTTCCATTTTTGTGGCTTCTGTAGGATTAAATGCTAACTCGACAGCAGTAGTTATTGGAGCCATGTTAATTTCTCCGCTTATGGGACCTATTTTAGGATTGGGACTATCTGTGGCTGTAAACGATATTGATACTTTAAGAAAGTCTTTAATAAACTTAGCCACCATGATTGGTTTAAGTTTATTAACAGCTTTTTTGTTCTTCTGGTTGTTTCCACTTAGTGAAGATACCTCAGAATTATTAGGAAGAGTAAAACCAGATATTCGAGATGTATTGATTGCCTTTTTTGGGGGAGCTGCATTAATTATAGCTAAAACCAAAAAGGGAACTATTGCTTCAGCCATTTTTGGAGTAGCTATTGCAACTGCCTTAATGCCTCCTTTATGTACGGCAGGTTACGGTTTAGCCAAAGCAAACTGGCCATACTTTTTTGGAGCCATGTATTTGTTTGTAATCAATACTATTTTTATTGCTTTAGCTACCTTTCTTATCCTGAAAACTTTGCGTTTTCCAATGATTAAATATGCGAATTCGGCAAAACGGAAACGTATTTCCAGAATTGCTTCAATTCTAGCTGTAGTTGTTATGATTCCTGCTGTATGGACCTTTATTAAGGTGTTAAAAGAGAGTAATTTTCATGTTGAAGCTAGAAGGTATGTGGATAACGAACTTAGCGGTTTAAAAGATTTTGAGTATATAAAAAAGAATGCTGTTTTTAAATATAGCGATACGGGCTCTACTATAGAATTTAATACTTATGGATTGAGCGAAGTGCCTCAATCTACCATAGATGTTATCAAGCACAAAAAAGACGCCTATCCAAATTTAGCTAATACCAAGGTTATTTTTAACCAAAGTATCACTGAGCAATATGATAATATGAAGTATATGGAACAAATACGTTATCGTGATTCCATAGACCTAATGTCGCAAACGCAAAAAATCACTTTTTTAGAAAACCGTTTACGCGCATTATCTGCTCTGGAAAAAAACACCATACCTTTTAACGATGTGGTGGAAGAGGCAAAAATTAACTACGAAGACCTAACAGCCTTTAGTTATGCTAGTCGGATTACAACTAATTTTAAGACTTCAGATACTATACCAGAATTTTTAGTGGCATGGAATAAAGAAAAATTAGAAAATGAAGACTTGGCAAAGGAGCAAAAGAAGTTGGAACGCTGGCTAAAAGTGAAATTGAAATTAGACACTTTGGTTGTTAAAAGCATCAATTAATCTTTAGGATAATTAAAAGCATGAAAAAAGTTCAGTTTGCTATTTTAGTTTATTTTTTCGGAAGTATTATTTCATGTTGTTCAGACGAAGGGACTACGACATTTAATACCATAGAATCCGCCAGTGTTTTATTGTTTTCTTTCGATGAAAATGGCATTTTTCCTTATCTAGATGAATTTAATCCAAACGAATTAGGAATTTCTGTTTCGGCAGATTCTATTTCTTCTAAGATAGCATATACGAAGCCATTTTCAACTATGGATAAAGCCTATGCTTGTACAGATCCCAACCAAACCTATTATACCAATGCCATAGATTCTCTAAATGTTGTAACAGTGTATGATTTTGATACGGATTACCCTGCCGGAAGTGTTATAAATAATTTATTAGACCGGGTGGATCATTATGGAGAGACTTCATCTATAAACATTCAAGAAACAGAGTCTGTAAGTCATCTTTATAAGTTTTCTAAAGCGCCAGAAAACGATAGCCTTCAATTTAAAATTACCGGAAGAATAACAGATCAGGGTAGTTTTGAAAAATATACGGAGTTGGTAATTTTGGACTGAGAAGACCACACATTATTTATAAAACGTTTAGATAAGACTTTTAGTGTCTTTCTTCCAAGTACATTTGTCGTACTTTTTTAAACAGTTCTGAAGAGTAAACAAAATCGGTAACAACTTCATTATCCGTTTTAAAAATGTTCTCTTTAGAGCCTTCCCACGCTTTTAGGCCATCTTTTAAAAAGACAATTTTTTCACCTATTTCCATAACAGAGTTCATATCGTGAGAGTTTATTACTGTAGTAATATTGTACTCCTCTGTAATTTCCTGAATTAAATTATCTATAACAATAGCAGTTTTGGGGTCTAAACCGGAGTTTGGTTCATCGCAAAATAAGTATTTAGGTTTATTAACAATAGCTCGAGCAATAGCAACTCTTTTTTGCATACCTCCAGAAGCTTCACTCGGCATTTTGTTATGTGCATCTTCTAAGTTTACACGTTTTAAAACAAAATCGGCTCTATCTTCCATTTCGCTTTTACTTTGCTTGGTAAACATACGCAAAGGGAACATTACGTTTTCTAAAATCGTCATAGAGTCGAATAAGGCGCTACCTTGAAAAACCATACCTATTTCTGAGCGCAGATGTCTTTTTTGATCTGTATTCATTTCGGAATAAATACTTCCGTCGTACAGAATACTTCCTTCTTCTGGCTGAAATAAGCCGAGCAGACATTTTAAAAACACCGTTTTTCCAGAACCACTTTGTCCAATAACCAAGCTCGTTTTACCTTTTTCAAAAGTTGTAGATATTCCTTTTAAGATATGAGCATCTCCAAAAGATTTATGTATGTTTTTTACTTCAATCATGAGCTAAGCAGGAGTTGGGTTAATACATAATTTAAAAGAATAATTACAACGCTGGTCCATACAAAAGCTGTTGTACTTGCTTTTCCTACTTCTAAAGCGCCACCTTTCATATAATAACCATGAAAAGATGGGATTGTAGCTAGAACAAATGCAAACACAAAGGTTTTTATAAATGCATAGGTAATATGAAACGGAATAAAGTCTAATTGAATTCCTGTAATATAATCGTCTACAGTGCTAAATCCTCCATAAATACAGGCAGCCATTCCTCCAATAATACCTAAAAACATAGCAATAGAAATTACAAAAGGGTAGAGCATTAAGGCAATAAATTTAGGAAACACCAAATAATTAACAGCGTTAATCCCCATAACCTCTAGAGCATCAATTTGCTCGGTAACGCGCATGGTTCCAATGCTTGAGGTGATAAAAGATCCTACTTTTCCTGCCATAATAATAGAGATAAATGTAGGAGCAAATTCAAGAATAATGGATTGTCTAGTTGCAAACCCAACTAAGTATTTAGGAATAATAGGGCTTGTAATATTTAATGCAGTTTGAATGGTTACAACTCCTCCAACAAAAAACGATATAAAAGCAACAATACCTAGAGACCCAATAATTAAGTCGTCTATATCTTTAAAGATAAGGTCTCGCATTACAGACCATTTAGTTGGTTTGCGAAACATATCTTTAATCATTAAAAAATAAGCACCAATATTATGAAGGTATGTCATATTCTAATTTGTTCCTGCTAATGTATAAAATCTAAAAGTTTTTTAACCTTAATTTTAAATAATGATGTGTTAATTTCCTTATTTTTGAACTATAAAATCAACATATAAAATGAAAAAACTAGTTCTTGTTCTTGGTCTTGCAATATTAAGCGTTTCTTGTAAATCTCAAAACGAAACGGCTGTAATTACTCAGAAAACATCTATTTCACAAGATAATCCAAAGTTAGTAATTGGAATTGTAGTAGACCAAATGCGGTACGATTATTTAACACGCTTTTATAACAAATTTGGTGAAGGTGGATTTAAGCGAATGATGAACGAAGGGTTTAATTGTAAAAACAATCATTATAACTATACGCCAACCTATACGGGACCAGGACATGCTTCTATATATACTGGGACAACGCCAAAATATCATGGAATTATTGCCAATAATTGGTACGATAAAGAACTAAAGGAAAAAGTGTATTGCGCAGGAGATGAAACTATGAATTCTGTGGGTACAGAAGATAAATCAGGACAAATGTCTCCACATAGAATGAGAACAACTTCTTTTGCAGATGAGAATAGATTGTTTACCCAAATGCGAGGCAAAACTATTGGTATTTCTATAAAAGATAGAGGCGCCATTTTACCAGCAGGACACACGGCGAATGCTGCGTATTGGTTTCAAGGAAAAGACGAAGGGAATTGGATAACAAGTTCATTTTATAGAAATGATCTACCAAGTTGGGTTACAAGCTTTAATACATCTGATGTTGCGGAATCTTATTTGAAAACATGGGATACATTTTATGATATTGATACGTATACAGAGAGTGGATCAGATTTAAACACATTTGAAGGTGGATTTAAAGGAAAAGAAACAGCAACTTTTCCTTATGATTTAAAAGCATTGAGTAAAGAAAATAAAGGGTTCGATATTTTAAAAGCGACAGCTTATGGAAATTCTTTAACAACAGATTTTGCTATTGCTGCCATAGATGGGGAACAATTAGGGCAGGATGCATATACAGATGTTCTAACCGTAAGTTATTCCAGTACAGATTATGTAGGACATAATTTTGGGGTAAACTCCAAAGAAATTCAAGACACATATATTCGTTTAGACCATGATTTAGAGCGATTAATTAATGCGCTTGATGCTCAGGTAGGAAAAGGAGAGTACACGCTGTTTTTAACTTCAGATCACGGGGCTATTGAAGTACCTTCATATTTAGAAAGTGTGAAAATTCCAGCAGGTTATGTAGATAATAAAATGAGGAAAAAAAGATTGAATGCTTTTATGACAGAAACCTATGGAGCTTCAGACCTGATAGAAAGTGTTAGTAACTACCAGATATTTTTAAATAGAGAAAAATTAGACTCATTACACCTAGATCTTGAAACCGTACAGAAAAGAATAGTTAACGAGGTTATTACTTATCCTAATGTGGATAAGGCGTATACTGCAACAACTATGAGTTCTGCTTATTTTTCTGATGGTATTGAAGAATTACTTCAGAATGGATTTAACCAAAGACGTTCTGGCGATGTTATAATTGTAGATGATCCTTCTTATATATCTTACAGTAGAACAGGATCTACTCATGGCTCTGGTTTAAATTATGATACACATGTGCCTCTTTTATTTTATGGAAAAGGAATATCAAAAGGAAGTACTTTTCAAAAAACAAGAATTGTAGATATTGCACCAACTATCTCAGCTTTATTAGGGATTAGTTTTCCAAATGGTGCCATAGGATTGCCGTTGGAGTTTGTTTTAAAGGAGTAATACCTAATTACCATGTAAGTTAAGATTTGTTTAGAAAAAAAACAGGATAAACAGATGATGTTAGGAGTTATCGGACTCTTAAAGGTAATTTGTTCTTGACTCAAACAGAGTTGAAGGTAGTTGTGATAAAGCTTTTTATCTAGAGAAGCTAAAAAAGTTATTTTCTATACAGAAAATAATTATTCACTAAATCGATATAAGTTTGTTTGGCTTCGTCTTGAGTAATATTTTTTATTTGAAATAAAGCGTTGGTTTTAAACGCAGAAATAAGAGGTTTGCTACTACTAGGTCTGCTATAATCGTTAGTAGCTTTTTTGTAATAGGCATATAAACGCAGCAGAAAGTCGGCTGGAAAGGCTTCTGTGTAGTCGTTAATTCTGTCTACAGCCTCTTTAAATTCTATATCTAACTCTTCTGAATTCATTATTTTTCTGCAATGATGGTTTCCCCACCACGTACTTTTTGATTTAATTGCACTTTAATATTTGTGTCTAAAGGTAGAAATAAATCTACTCTCGAACCAAATTTTATAAATCCAGAATCTTCGCCTTGTAACACCGTTTCATCAACTTTAGCATAATTAACAATACGTTTTGCCAAAGCTCCTGCTATTTGTCTGTACAGCACTTTTCCGTAGGTTGTGTTTTCTACAACTACAGTTGTGCGTTCGTTTTCCTCGCTAGCTTTTGGATGCCAGGCAACTAAATATTTTCCTTTATGGTACTTGCTAAACAGTACTTTTCCTCCTATGGGATGACGCGTAACATGTACATTTATTGGTGACATAAAAACGCTTACCTGAAGACGTTTTTCGTTAAAATATTCTTTCTCAAAGACTTCTTCAATAACCACAACTTTGCCATCTACCGGAGAGACTACGGTATCTCCATTTCTATGAGTAAAACGTTTTGGGTTTCTAAAAAATTGTAGGATGAGTATTAAGAAAATTAGAAATACTATCATTAACAAGGTACTTAACCACGGAATAGTTACAAAACTATCGGTAAGTAAAAATGCAGCAACAACAATAATAAGTGTTCCTAAAATAATTTTATGGCCTTCTTTATGAAACATAGTTTATAATTCGTAAAAATAAATATATAAAGGGAGCAGCAAAAATAATGCTGTCAAACCTATCTAATAGTCCGCCGTGTCCTGGCATAATAACTCCACTGTCTTTAACGCCTGCTTGACGTTTAAACTTAGACTCGATTAAGTCGCCTAAAGTTCCAAATACACTAATAATAATACTTAAAATTAACCAATGGTTAAAACTTAGAGTCTCGGTAAAGGTAGCAATAAAATAACTTGCAATACACGCGAAAAGTAAACCGCCTAAAAAGCCTTCAACTGTTTTTTTAGGTGATATACTTGGAAACAGCTTTTGTTTTCCAAAATTCTTGCCTACAAGATACGCAAAGGTATCGTTTGTCCAAACCAAAATAAAAGACCCTAGTATCAATAAAGGGCTAAAAGTTTGGTGATAGTTAGCAATTAGAACCAGAAATACAAATCCACTGGACAAGTAAAATGTTGTAATTATTATTTTTTTTGAAATAAAAAGAGGAATGTTTTTTTCGGTAAATAAATCTTTAATTAAAAATAATTGTACAAAGATTGTGATTACTTGTAAAATCTGAGTGGCTTCTTCTAAGCCAGTATGAGATTTCATTACGAATTGCCAATAGCCAAATACGCCGTATAATAGTGTAAATACTATATAAGGAATAAAAGATTTATAATTAATAAGTTTTTTAAGTTCGGCAACGCAGATAAGACCAAATACAAAAAACAAGAGTATAAATACATGCTTGTTGTAAAGTGAAAAAATCAATAAAGAAACATATAAAAGACCAGAAAACGATCTCACTAAAATTTCTTTCATTCGTTTGTATTTGTGTCTCTGTCTAAATAAATGGCTTTTATATCCATTTATTTTTTTTAGTCTAGAGAGGTTAGTTGGTTTTATTTAACTTTTATAAATCTTCTAAAAGTAGCAAATATAAGTTTTTTGAGCTACTACCGTAAGACATAAAGTCTTTTTCTTCTTTAGATTTAAAGTGTTTTATTGTTGTAATATTTGTAGGGATCTTTTTTGGGTTTTTAGATTTAATTCCTCTTAAACCCTCGCTAATACTCTCTACAATCTGGCTGGTGGTTGCAAAAACAATAAAATGGTCTGGAAGTTCTATTAATTTCTTTTCGGCTATTTGGTTTGATGAAATTAAAAGAGAACCGTCGTCTGCAATTAAATTCTCGCAGGTAGTAATAAAATAAGACGCTTCTTGTGAGTAGTTGGAAGTAGGTAAATTGAAGTCCTTAAAACGGTCTTTTAGGTTATTATCGTAAATAAGTACTTTACTGTCTTCCCAATTATTTTCTATAATAATATTATTTAAAGAGCTGTATATTTCTTCCAAATTCTCACAATATAGAAATTTACCACCGTTAGCCTTGAAGTTTATTGTAAACCTTTCGTCAACTGGTAATTTGATCTCTGGCATATATTTGCCTCTGTCATGTGACTTTAATTCTTCGTCTGATTTCGCAGATTTGGAACCAAAAATTTTTCTAAAAAGACTCATTTAAGTTTTAGCTATTAATCTAAGTATAGTAGGCTTCTTGTCAAATATAAAAAATCTTAAATTAACCATAGGGTCAATTTAAGATTTTTGCTTATTCTTAACAAATATATTTGAGAAATGTTAGTCCTCTTTAGGTTTGTCAAGTTCTTTTTCTTCGTTTACATCTTCCTTTTTGTCTTCAGTTTTCTCTTCAGCAACTTTATCTGCTACAAGTTCTTCTTTTTTAAAAGGTCGTTTTCCAAATATCTTCTCTAAATTATCTTTAAAGATAACTTCTTTTTCTAGAAGAACTTCGGCTAATTCGGTTAGTTTATCTCTATTATCTTCAAGAAGTTTTACGGCTCTTTGGTATTGTTCTTCAATAATATTAGAAATTTCCTTATCTATTAACTCTGCAGTTTTCTCACTATAAGGTTTTGTAAAACCGTATTCATTTTGTCCTGAAGAATCGTAATATGTTAAGTTTCCAACCTTATCGCTTAAACCATAAATAGTAACCATGGCTCTAGCTTGTTTAGTTACTTTCTCTAAATCGCTTAATGCTCCAGTAGAGATTCTATTGAACACAACTTTTTCTGCTGCACGTCCACCTAAAGCAGCGCACATTTCGTCAAGCATTTGTTCTGGATGAACAATTAAGCGTTCTTCTGGTAAATACCAGGCAGCACCTAAAGAACGTCCACGGGGCACTATGGTAACTTTTACCAAAGGCGCCGCATGTTCCAACATCCAGCTTACTGTAGCATGGCCAGCTTCGTGATAGGCAATGGCTCTTTTTTCGGCTACAGTCATTATTTTATTTTTCTTTTCTAAACCACCAACAATTCTGTCTACAGCATCCAAGAAATCTTGTTTATCTACAGATGGTTTCCCTTGTCTTGCAGCAATTAAAGCGGCTTCGTTACAAACGTTTGCAATGTCTGCTCCTGAGAATCCAGGGGTTTGTCTTGCTAAGAATTCGATATCTAAATCTTCAGCTTTTTTAAGAGGTCTTAAATGAACTTCAAAAATTTCTTTACGTTCGCGAATATCCGGAAGGTCTACAAAAATCTGTCTATCAAAACGTCCGGCACGCATTAGGGCTTTATCTAAAACATCAGCTCTGTTGGTTGCAGCTAAAACTATCACGTTGGTGTTGGTTCCAAAACCATCCATTTCAGTTAATAGCTGGTTTAGTGTGTTTTCTCTTTCGTCGTTAGAACCAGAGAAATTACTTTTTCCTCTAGCACGTCCAATCGCATCAATTTCATCTATAAATATAATAGCAGGCGATTTTTCTTTAGCTTGTTTAAATAGGTCTCTAACTCTAGAAGCTCCAACTCCAACGAACATTTCAACAAAGTCTGATCCTGACAACGAGAAGAAAGGTACTTTTGCTTCTCCAGCAACAGCTTTAGCAAGTAGGGTTTTACCTGTTCCCGGAGCCCCAACTAATAAGGCGCCTTTTGGAATTTTACCTCCTAAAGAGGTATATTTTTCTGGGTTTTTAAGAAAATCTACAATTTCCTGAACCTCTTCTTTTGCGCCCTCTAATCCGGCAACATCTTTAAAAGAAGTCTTTACTTCGGTGTTTTCGTCAAACAATTTAGCACGAGATTTTCCAATATTGAAAATTTGACCGCCACCACCTCCGGCACCACCAGAAGACATACGACGCATAATAAATATCCAAACACCAATTAAAAGTATAAAAGGAAGTAATCCAATAAGGAAATCTCCCCAAAGATTTTGTTCGGTTTTATATTCGATTTTTGGTTTTGGATCTAAATCTTCTTCTTTTATAGCTTTAGACATATCGTCTTCAAAATTCTGAAGATCTCCAAACTCAAATTTGTAATTAGGTAATTTTGTTGCGGAAGGTAAAAGCGAAGTAGGCTTAGATTTTTTATGAATTTCTTTTTGCTCGGCTTGAGGTGTTAAATACACTTTTGCTTCGCGCCTGTTTACTATCTCAACTTTTTCAATGTCTCCATCCTTTAAAAAAGTCATAAATTGTGAAGGCGTTGTTGTTCCAGCTTCCTGAAAACTACTTCCACTAAATACTTGCATAGTTAAGAAAATAACTATGATGATTCCATAAATCCAGTACGGACTGAACTTTGGTTTTTTAGGATTTATATTTTTCTTATTTGCCATTAATTCTTTCTAATATTTTGTTTCAATAACGGTTGTTTTTGCATCGCCCCAAAGGCTTTCTATGTCGTAATACTCTCTTATATGTTTTTGGAATACATGTACAACAACGTTTACATAATCTATTAAAACCCATTCGGCATTATCTTCTCCTTCAACATGCCAAGGTTTGTCTTTTAATTCTTTACTTACTTTTTTCTGAATGGAATTTACAATGGCATTTACCTGTGTATTCGAATTTCCTTCGCAAATAATAAAGTAGTCGCAAACTGTATTTTCAATTTCTCGTAGATCAAGAATATTGATATCATTTCCTTTTACATCTTCAATTCCACTTAAGATATTTGCTATTAGCAAGTCTGCGTTAGATTCTTTTTTAGCCATTAATAATTTTTAATTTGTGCAAAGTTATTATTTTTTAGTTCTTTATACTCTAAATTTATCATAAGATTTTACCGTACGAAGATAACCAATTAATATGCCTATTATCAAACTTAATGCCATCGATTCTACAAATAGTTATTTAAAGGAACTATGCACTAAAGAGACTCTAGAAGACGGTACTGTGGTAGTTACAGATTATCAGACCAGTGGTCGGGGGCAGATGGGAACTGTTTGGGCTTCGGAAGCTTCTAAGAATCTAATGTTTAGTGTTTTAAAAAATATTTCCTGGTTGAATGTTGACAAGAGTTTTTTTATTAGTATAGCTACTTCTTTAGCTATAATAAAAACCTTGGATATGTTTTTAATTCCAAAATTACATGTAAAATGGCCTAACGACATTTTGTCAGAGAACAAGAAAATAAGTGGTGTTTTAATTGAAAATGTCATAAAACATAACCAATTAAAGGAGGCGATAATAGGAATTGGTTTAAATGTAAACCAAACGGATTTTAGGGGATTGCCTAAAGCGTCTTCACTTCACCTTATTTTAGGACCTGTTTTTAGTCGAGACGAAATTTTACAAACACTGATAAAAAATATAAACTATTATTTTAACCGTTTGGAAAAAAGAGAATTTTTTGAGTTGAAAGCAGCTTATGAAAAGCTCTTATTTAGAAAAGACAAACCTTCAACATTTAAGGATGCTGAAGGTTATATGTTTTCTGGTTTTATAAAAGGAGTTACCAATTCTGGAAACTTACAGGTCTTATTAGAAGACGAGGTTCTTAAAGAATTTGATTTAAAACAAATACAATTGCTTTATTAAACAGATGGAGGAATATTTCCAGCCAGAGTTTCAATAAATTTCGAGATAGGACCTTTTATCATCATAGCCATCATCGCGTTAAATTCGCCATTAAAAAATAACTGAACTTCACTTTTTCCAGGTTCAATTTCATTAATAACACCAGTTAAAGAAAAATCTATTTTACCACCTGCAGCTCCTAAAACAATTTTGTTAGGAGATATTAATTCTTTTTTCTTAAGTACAATTTCAGGCATGCCTTTTAAAGCAAATAAGAACTTATCGTCGCTTAATACTTCAAATTTATTGATGTTTTCTGGCATTAATTTTTCGAAGTTCTTCACTTCAGATAAAAAATTAAAAACCTCCTCTGTAGATTTGTCTACACTTACTTTTGGTGATTCTAAATTCATTTGTTTTGTATTAAAAAGGATTCATTATTTATTCCACTCGCTTGGATTGGCATTCCAATCGGCTAATGTTTTTAGTTCCTTTTGGGTAATATAATTTGTTTCTAATGCTTGCTCCAATAAGCTATCATAATTGCTTAAAGTATGAAGCACAATGTTTTCTTTTTCAAAGTTTTTAACAGCTACATCAAAACCATAAGAGAAAATGGCAATCATACCTTTTACGTTTAGATTGGCTTCTTTTAAAGCTTTAACAGCGTTTAAACTACTATTTCCTGTGCTAATTAGGTCTTCTATAACAACCACATTTTGTCCACTTTCTGCGTGACCTTCAATTTGGTTTTTTCTTCCGTGAGATTTAGCTTCTGGGCGAACATATATAAAAGGAATTCCCAAATACTCTGCAACTAACATGCCAATGCCAATAGCGCCAGTGGCAACTCCTGCAATAACATCTGGTTTGCCATATTGTTTTTCTATATGTTTAGCCATGGTTTCGCGAATGTAATTACGTATAGTTGGATACGATAAAACAATGCGATTGTCGCAGTAGATTGGCGATTTCCATCCTGATGCCCAAGTAAAAGGTTCGCTTGGACTTAATTTAATAGCGTTTATTTGCAATAAAACTTCTGCTGTTTTTCTTGCGGTATCTTTGTTAAAAATCATAACGGCAAAATTACACTTTTTTAATTAAATTTTGAATTTGATTTTGGAATTATAATTCCTAATGAAATTTATTGTTTTGTACCAAAAGTTTTTATTTTTACAAGATATAAATGTCTTAAACAACTTATGTATAAAGTTTTTGTAAACGATAAACCAATAATCTTAACCACAAAAGTGGAAAAAGAAAAGGATTTTAAAAATTACTTTTTAAAAACTGTAGACCTAAACAAAGTTGTAAGAGAGCTTAATAAGACGTCTTTAAAAGAAGTTAGACTTATTCATCACAACGAAGAGAAGTTGTTAAAAAAGTTCTTAAAAAAACTGCCAAATGTAGTAGCTGGAGGTGGAAAAGTGTACAACGAAAAGGGTGAAATTTTATTTATTTACAGAAATGATAAATGGGATTTACCAAAAGGTAAAACCGAAAAAAAAGAGCCTATTGAAGTTACAGCCACTCGGGAAGTAGAGGAGGAGACCGGAGCTAAAGGTTTAGAAATAATTAAACCCTTAGAAACTACTTACCATATATTTAGACGCAATGGGAGGAATAAAATAAAAATCACTCATTGGTTTGAAATGAAAACTACTTATACTGGCGCTTTAACACCACAAGAGGATGAAGGGATTACCCAGGTAGCTTGGTTGGGTGAGGCAGAAATTGAAAAAGCACTTGAGAACTCTTATGCCAATATAAAACGTCTAATATAGTTTTGTCACGTTTTTGAATAAACTATGTAAAATGTAAAGTTTATTTTAGCTGTCAAATCTTCAACTTTTTTATAATAACCAGTCACTTGTTCCGTAATTAGTTATTATATTTATGGTACTTATATGATACATCGTCCTTGCTATATCCATAAAATCAAGATTTTTCTTGTCTTCCTAACTTTAGGAGCTTTTATGTCCAGCTGCTCTTTACTTAAAATAGAAAGTGCTCAAGAACCACTTTCAAAACAGGATTTAAATATTCGGTTGTTAACGCAATCTCTGGTAAACGAAGCAAACAATCGTGTAGAATTTGCTGCAGATAGCATTATTTCCAGCAGTACAAATACAGAATTACAGAAACACGCTTATCGTTGGAAAATAGAAACCTTAAACACCTTTAAAAATACAGCTTTTCAGAGTTCACCAAAACTATCCTTAATGGATACCTGGACTTATATGTTGCAGGTGCGTAATTTTATGGAAACCGATGCAGCTATGGATTATTTTGGGTCTTATACGTCTTTAGTGGCAAAAGTATCTCAAGATAATGTGGACGATATAGAAAAGAAAGCAAAACGATTTTTTAAACCTGAAGAGTTTATAAAGCATCAGAATTTTGCATATCAATACGCTGATAAATATCCTATTTCCCATAACAATTTAAGGCATAACTCTGTGCGCAGTGAGTATGTTGAATTTTTAAAAGTTCCAGATAGTTTGGCCTTTACAACCGTTGGAACTTTATCTGAAGTTGTATCTAATTTTTCAGATAAATTAACCTATTCAACAGATGCGGCTGGAAAACAGTTTAAATGGAATACGGAATTAATGCTCAAAGAAAAAGGTTTCGATTCTGTTCAGATTAAAGATATTATGTTAACTGTAGAAAAGAAAGTAGATCGCTTGAGTGATATTGCTGAAAATACTCCAGAAAAACTAGATATGGCACTGAAATCCTTTTCTAACGATATGGCGATTTTGTTTTATAGTCTCAACAATCAAATAGAATTTGTAAGCGAACAAATGTCTTTAGAACGACAAGCAATTGATACTATTATTAGACGAGAACGAATTGCTCTAGACAGTATTATAATGCGAGAGCGTGAAGCTGTGGTAGATCAGGCAGGCGAAATTTCGGTTAGAGTAATGGATGAAGCTATGATTCATCTTAAAGATTTAACTGGAACTATTCTGTTTTATGTTGTATTGCTCTTTGCTGTATTATTGTTTCTTCCTTTTGCTTTAGGCTATTTTGCAGGAAAGGTTCATCAAAAAATTAAGCAGCACAAGAAAGAGAGTTAGGTTTCTAGAAAAACACTCTAAAGGAAACGTTTGGCGTAATTCCTAAAGCCATATTTTCTACTTGAATAATTTCATTTTCAGCATTCATAATATAATAACTGTTGATGACGTTTTTTGTATCAAAAATATTCCAAACCGAAACCCCAGCTTCGGCTTTAGTTTGTTCTGAAAATTTAAAATTATAGGTTGCCGAAAAGTCGGTGCGCCAATAATCTGATAAATTTGAGGCATTTGGAGCTTCGAAAACCAAAGAGCTTTGTGCTTCAGATTGCTCGCTGTTTAGTAATGTGGTTGGTTTTCCCGAATGCCAATTCATTCCTAATGCAAACTTTAACTGGTCTAGGGTGTACGTTCCAGAAACATTTAATAGGTGTTTTATATCTACATTATTTGGAAATGTATTCCCTTCGTTTAATTCAGGAAAAGTATAATCGTTTTTACTGTATGAATAACTAAACCAGGTTCCAAAACGATTGAATTGTTTATTAATTAAAAAATCCAAACCTTTTACTGTGTATTCTCCAATAGTATTGGTTAGTTGAAACTGATTTTGAAACCCTTGGCTTCTAGAAGTTATGTCTTCCACTTGTTTTATATAGCCAACCAAACTTATAAGTAGTTGTTTGTTGTTATAATGAATTCCTGTGGAAACCTGTTGACTTTTAATTATAGGAATATCTTTATTATTGGCTAATATCCAGCGCTTTTTTTCAATTCCTAAAAAGTCGTTTTGTAAGTCGATTATTTGGGATGTGGTCTGACTGTTGAGCTCTCCTAGGACTTCAATTCTAAAATCATCGGCAATAATTTGATTAAAACTCACCCGTGGTTCAAAATAGAAATCAGCAAATTTTTCAATATAATTGGCTCGCAATCCCAATCTTGCTCTGGTGTTTCCTGTTCTAGACTTATATGTAAGTTCACTAAATAGACCATGTGATCTTAGAACTTCTTTTATATATCGTCTGTACGCAGGATTACTAACATCTTCTAGATTGCTTATGCCAATTTCCGAATAGTTATAACCTCCAAAATAATTTAAATAATCGTTTATATTATAGAGGGCATGAGCTTTAAAACTACCGTCTGTAACTTGGTTTTCTTGAATTAAATTCTGGTCGTTGCTAATGTCCAAATGATTGGCATACAAATCGTATTTAGAATAATAGGCCTGGAAAATTGTTTTTAATTTAGAATTCCAATTGCGCGTGTAAATGCCATTTATAGCTAGACTTCCTTGTGTAAGTTGGCTGTTAGAACTTTCGTTTTTGTTATTGAAACTAGCTGTTTCTTGGTAGTCCAAAGCATTGTCGATAAGTAAAAAACTAACTTCTAGTTTATCGTTTTCTGAGATATCGTAATTAGCCTTGGCAGAAATATCATAAAAATAGAAGTTCTCATTATTAGTAATTACTGTTTCTTCAGGGTTGTTTAAATCGGACGCCTTAAAAATCCGTTTAAAATATTGTTGGTATGTTGGTGTGTTAAAAGCGTCTGTTATCGAGCGTCTTCCTGCCAATTGAACGGAGAGTTTTTTTGAAATAGGAATTTGTAAAAAAGCATCTATCGCTAACATATTTGCTCCAACTCCTGCTTTAAATTTTTTAGAGACTTTATTCGAGCTTTTCATATTAATAATCCCAGAAACACCTTCGTTAAATTCTGCGCTAGATCCGTTTTTTGAAACCTCTACATAATCTATTAATAACGGGTTAAAGGCAGATATTAAACCAAAGAAATGACCGGATTGGTACATTTTTACACCATCCCAAAGAATCAGGTTTTGATCGTTTGTGCCTCCTCTAATATTTAAATTGGAAACTCGTTCGTCCGAACTTGTAATTCCCGGTAAAGCTTGAACAGTTTGTAAAACATCTGCTTCTATCAAGCCAGGTAAAATGCCAAAAGATTTTAATCTAATAAGAGAGGTTCCATCTGCTTGAAGAGAAATACCTTCGGTTAAATAATTACTTATTAATACTTCGTCTAAATATTGCGTTTTGGTTATATCTGTGAAGTTAACGGGTCTAATAGCATAACTAGTGCTATCTATAGCTTCAAAAATTAATTGAGTTTCGGACTCCAGATAGATAATGAGGTTTGCTCTGCTTAGGGTTTTAGCAGGAGCTAGAATTTCCTTGTTTTGAATTGTAGCATCTGCATAAGAAAAAGTGATGTTGTATTGCTCTTCAATGGTGCTTAAAATAGTCTCTAAGCTGTCTTTAGAATCAGGTGTTTTTTGGGCAAAAAGTATTCCGGTCACTTTTAAAAAGCAGCAAAAAAGAAAAATAAAACGTCTATTTGGCATATAATACAATCAAACTATCTTCTTTGGAATAAGAAATATTTAAAGGTAAAGTTATGGCTTTTAGTGCTAAATCTAAATTATTGTGTACAAAATGACCCGTGAAAAGTATGGAGGTATCTATGTTGTTTATATCGATAGAAACTTGATACTGACGTTCTAATTCCTTTAAAACATATTTGTATGGCATGCTTGAAAACTCACTTTCATTATGCATCCATGCAGGTTCCGTAGCATCGTGGCTTTTTGTAACCATGAATTTATTGTCAAGAATTAAATACTGATCTTTAGGTTTAAGAATTTTTGTGTTTTTATCTGTAATAACTTCAACAGAGCCTTCGTAACAAACTACTTCAAAAAGATTTTCTCTGTTTTTTACTACAAACTGAGTTCCTAAAACGGTGATGGTTCCAGTAGAGGTTTCAACTTTAAATGTAGAGCCTTTTTCAACTTTAAAAAAAGCTTCCCCATCTAAAGTTAAACTTCGGTTATTTTTCCAACTTCTTTTATTATAACTAATATCTGAAAGTGAATTTAATGTTACAACCGATTGATCTGGTAATTCTATAGTGGTTTTTTCTGTGGCTAAGGTAGATATGTTAGTGGTAGAATCTGTTGAAAAATAATACACACTAAAAGAAATGGCTAATAAAGCAGCAATTTGTAAAACAGGTTTTAGCCAATTTGTTTTCTTTTTTACTTCAGTTTTATCTCCAATCGTTTTAGAAATATTCTCTAAAATAGCAGGTTCATCAAATTCTGGCGCTTTAAATTTCTTAAGGCTTTCATTTAATTTTATTAAAGATTCGTAGCCGTCCAAAGCCTGGAACTCAATGAGCTCTTCTGGGCTTAAGTCGTCTTGCAACCATTTTTTAAGTAATTTTTCTTCCATAAATTTTCTGCTCTAACTTATTCATATATAAAACAGTTATACTTGCTTTTTTCCTACCTTTTATATTTTAAATACCATCAATTTCTTTTCGTAACTGCTTTAAAGCGCCATAAATACGTTTCTCTACAGCCTTGGTGGAAATGTCTAAAAGCGCTGCAATTTCTTTGTGTTTTTTTCCTTCAATCCTATTGAGTAAAAAGGCAACCCGTTGCGCTTCGGTTAAATTGGAAATGGCTTTTTGAAGCTTTTCCATATATTCACTTTCTTCCAAAACAAATTGAGGTGTCTCGTTGGTAGAAGATTTAGGCTTAGTTTCCTGATGTCTTAAAACCACTTTTTGATGCGCTACCTCATTCAACATTAAATTGTTTGCAACCGTAAATAAATAGGATTTAGCTTTAGAAGGTGTTACTTTTTTGCAATTTTCCCAAAGTTTTATAAATGCTTCTTGTACCTTGTCTTGCGGATTTAAATGACTGCCAAATTTATAATATAAAAAATCGTGCAGATTCTTACCATGCGTCTTAAAGAGCTTTTCAAAAAGTTGCTCGTTGCAAATATGATCGTTTAAATCTTTAGGCATAAATTAATATTGAACTTGTAAATGTATAAAAAAAGAGATGTTCTGGTAGGAGTTTTTAATTTTAAACTGTTTTATAAGAAAAGAGACTCATATAAATATTCAATGAAATGAAACTACCAATCAGAATTACCATATTACTGTTCTCTGTAATGACTTTGTTTCTTACAGCTTGTCAAAACGAAGTTATAGAAGAAACACCTCAAAATCAAGGAGAAGTTATTGTTCCAAATTCCAATTTAACAAATACCATGCGAAATGCTTCTGCAAATAACGGAAGCGTAGATAATATATTGGATAATAGTAATTGCTTTACGGTTAATTTACCAGTTACTGTAGAGGTAAATGACCTTACTATTACTATAGAAACTCTAGAAGATTTGATTCTAATAGAAGCTATTTATGATGCTAATGGGATTGGAAACGACGATTTAGATTTTCTGTTTCCTATAACTATTACCTTGAACGATTATACCGAAGTTGTTGTAGAATCTGAAGATCAACTTGAAGATTATATGGACATATGCATGGGCGACGATGATGTTATTGAATGTGCAAACTTTGTGTATCCCATTTCGTTTTCTATTTATAACAGCGATTTTCAAGTTTTAGAAACTGTTGTAATTAATAATGATTACCAATTATACCTATTTCTAGAAAATTTGGATGACAATGACGACGATATGGAGTTGGTAAGCTTAAACTTTCCTGTGTCTATTACCTATTTAAATGGTGAAACTATCGAAGTGTTTAATAATCAGGAATTAGAAAATGCCATTGATACAGCTGAACAATTTTGCGATGACGATTGCTCTGAAGCCTATATTTTAGAACATTTAAAAGAGTGTTTTTGGGAGATTGAGAGTTATAATGACAACGATTACTCCATGGGATATAGTTTATATTTTAATGATAATAACTCGCTTCAGGTTATGACAGAAAACTTCGATTTTATTGAAGCTAACTGGCAACTCTCCAGCACCGGTTCAGGAGCGTTCAAATTGGTTATCTCTAATTTTATAGAAGACATAAATGGCACTTGGATTTTTGATGATTGCGATGAGGACGAATTCGAGTTTGTTCAAATTATTCCAAATAGCAATACATATAATACAATGGAATTAGAACAAAATTGTTCTGCAGATGCCAATCCGTTTAATTGTTTTGAAGATGTTTCTGTTTCAGTTTGCGACGATAATAATGATGGCATTGCAACATTCAACTTAGAAACCCTTGTTGTAGAACCTGTTATGTGTACCGCATATTTTGTGTCATCTTTTCATCTAACCATGGCTGATGCTGAAATTAATATAAATGCAATTGCACAACCAGAGAGCTATACTAATACTACAAATCCACAAACTGTTTTTCTAAGAATAGAAACTTTAAATGGTATGTTTCAAGTTTTTGAAATTGAATTAGAGGTAGAAGATTGTAGCTCTACTTGTTCGGCAGACGATGTAGAAGGTATGTTGTTAGATTGCGAATGGACGCTTACAAGTTTTGCTGGAAGTGATTTTAGTATGTTTAATATAGATTTTGATTCAGATAATGAAGCTGAAATTTTTATGCCAAATGGTAACGAAGAATATACGGCTACCTGGACCGTTTCTCAGCAAGCTAATGATGTGGAAGTAACTATTAGTAATGTCTCTGGTGGTAATGTTCAAATTATAGAAGGCACTTATAAAGTGGTAGAATGTGTTAGCAATCAGCTCATTCTTCACGACGTTAATAACAGTAATAATGAATTAGTTTTAGATAAAGATTGTGGTTAAGATTTAGTTTTTATGTGTTTAAAAGATAAATCTATGAAAGGGTTGCTATTTTTAGCAACTCTTTTTTTATATAATATATTCTATGTGAAACTTTATAAATACACTTGAAATTGCTATTTTTGTGCCTCTTAAAAATGAAGATTTATTATGTTTAATAATTTAAGCGAGAAGTTAGATAAAGCCTTACATGTTCTAAAAGGACACGGAAGTATTACAGAAGTAAACGTTGCCGAAACCTTAAAAGAAGTTCGTAGAGCGCTTTTAGATGCCGATGTTAACTTTAAAATTGCTAAAGAATTTACCGTTCGTGTAAAGGAAAAAGCACTTGGTCAAGATGTATTAACTACATTACAGCCAGGCCAATTAATGGTTAAAATAGTTAAAGACGAATTAACCGAATTAATGGGAGGAGATGCAGAAGGTGTTAACTTATCTGGAAATCCGAGTATTATTTTAATGTCTGGTTTACAAGGTTCTGGTAAAACAACTTTTTCTGGAAAACTGGCAAACTTTCTTAAAAACAAAAAAACAAAGAAACCTTTATTAGTTGCCTGTGATGTGTATCGTCCGGCTGCAATAGACCAATTACATGTAGTTGGAGAGCAAATTGGGGTTGAAGTTTTTAGCGATAGAGGAAATACAGATCCGGTAGCTATTGCAAAAGCTGGTGTAGCTCATGCAAAAGCTAATGGGTTTAATGTAGTAATTATAGATACAGCCGGTCGTTTGGCGGTAGATGAAGCCATGATGACCGAAATATCGAATATTCATAAAGCCATAGAGCCACAAGAAACACTGTTTGTAGTGGATTCTATGACGGGGCAAGATGCTGTTAATACTGCAAAAGCCTTTAACGATGTCTTAAATTTTGACGGGGTTATCTTAACAAAATTAGATGGAGATACTCGTGGGGGAGCAGCAATTTCTATTAAATCTGTAGTAAATAAACCCATTAAGTTTATTGGTACAGGAGAAAAAATGGAAGCTATTGATGTTTTCTATCCATCGCGTATGGCAGATAGAATTCTTGGAATGGGAGACGTTGTTTCTCTTGTTGAAAGAGCTCAGGAGCAATACGATGAAGAGGAAGCAAGAAAAATTCAGAAGAAAATTGCCAAAAACCAATTTGGTTTTGACGATTTCTTAAAGCAGATTCAGCAAATCAAGAAAATGGGGAACATGAAAGACCTTATTGGAATGATTCCTGGAGCTGGAAAAATGATGAAAGATATTGATGTAGACGACGATGCTTTTAAAGGTATTGAAGCTATTATTCATTCCATGACTCCTTTAGAGCGTACAAACCCATCAGTTATTAATGCTAGTAGAAAAAAACGTATTGGAAAAGGTTCTGGAACATCTGTGCAAGAAGTAAATCAGCTGCTTAAACAATTCGACCAGATGAGTAAGATGATGAAGATGATGCAAGGAGGAAAAGGAAAAGCCATGATGCAGGCTATGAAAGGAATGAGATAATTTGTCTCAGTTTTCTGTGAAACAACTTACTAGAATGCTACTGGTGAAATTTTTGAAATAAATTCGAGGTTAGATTTTGCTCTAGCTTCCAAATGTATTACGATTGAACAATAGACAGGTTTATCAATTAAAGTAATTTAAATTGGTGAATGAATAAAATATATGATTAATAATCCAGGGAAGTTGGGAGTGAAAGAGGACCATCTAAGTTGTTATTAATTATAACCAAGAATCCTTCCTGATTGAAACTGGAAATTATAAACATGTATAACAGAGTAAGTCTGTAAACTGTGACTGCGACTGAAAACTATTTTAACTATGACAATTTTAGACGGAAAAAAAGTAAGCAACGACATTAAAAATGAAATTGCTGAAGAAGTAAAAAAAATGAAGGCTAAAGGAGAAAAAGTACCTCACTTAGCTGCTATTATTGTTGGAAATGATGGTGCCAGTTTAACCTATGTAGCTAGCAAAGTAAAAGCTTGCGAACGCGTAGGTTTTGAGTCTACCATGGTTAGAATGTCTAATACTACAAGCGAAATTGAGCTTTTAGATAAAATTCACGAATTAAATACCAATCCGGAGATTGACGGATTCATTATTCAGTTACCTCTACCAAAGCAAATAGATACGCAAAAAGTACTAATGGCTGTAGACCCAGATAAAGATGTGGACGGATTCCATCCCATGAATTTTGGAAAAATGGCACTAGATATGTCTACTTTTATTCCTGCAACGCCATTTGGTATTCTTGAGCTTTTAGATAGATATAATGTAGAAACTAAAGGAAAGCATACAGTTGTAATTGGTCGTTCTCATATTGTAGGTCGTCCAATGAGTATTTTAATGGGAAGAAAGGGTTTTCCAGGGAACTCCACAGTTACCGTAACTCATAGTCACACAAAAAACATTACTCAAATAACCTCACAGGCGGATATAATTATTTCAGCACTAGGCGTGCCAAATTTCCTAAAAGCAGAAATGGTAAAAGACGATGCAGTAATTATTGATGTTGGAATTACTCGCGTTGCAGACGATACCTCTCCAAAGGGATATATTATTACGGGAGATGTCGATTTTAAAAATGTGAGTAAAAAAGCAAGTTTTATTACTCCTGTTCCAGGTGGTGTAGGACCTATGACAATTGCTATGTTGTTAAAAAACACGTTATTAGCTAGAGAGTTGCGCCATTAGTACTTTAATTATATTTAAATACAATATATAAGTGTGTTTTTACAGATAGAAATAGGAGGTTTTCTGCACGAAATGCCAATTATTATTGCTTTTATATTAGGTGTTTCTATTATTTTATTTGCAAAAAAGGTTTTAAATAGTAAACAGCAGTTTGGTCTGCTTCTCTTTTTATCTTTGTGTTTATCTTTATTTGTTATCGGGGTTATTGTTTATTTGCTCTTTACGAATAATTTTGATATCAAAACGGATTTACCTCTCTATTTAAGTAGTTTTTCAGCATTGATTTTCCCAATTATTGTATTCTTAAATAAACCTTTACTTTTTAGAATCTTTTATTTCTGGTGTCTAGCTTGGGGAGTACAAGCTATCTCCACTCCCGATATATTGGATAGTTATCTATCTTTAGAATATTTTCGTTATTGGATTGTACATCTTGGGACTATTATGATCGTGTTATATGGTGTATTTGTCTTAAAAATATACCCAAATTTCAACAGCGTATTTTTGTCTATTTTAGCTTTACAAGGATACATTTTAATTATTTTGTTAATTAACGAGATTTTAGATTCTAATTATATGTATTTAAGTGTAAAGCCAGAATCTGTGACTGTTTTAGATTATTTAGGGCCCTGGCCTTATTACATTTTAGGACTGCAGTTATTTCTTATTCCTTATTTCTTATTATTTTATTTGCCATTTTACTTTTATAATAATAAAGCTAATTCAATTAGTTAATATTTGGGTCTATTTGTTTTCTTATTGAAAATGGCTTGTTGAAGAGGTTGGTTTTGTGTTTTTAATAAAAAACGTACCTTTCATAAAATAACCAAGCTTATGAAATCTTTATCGAAACTCACATTATTGTTATTTATATTTGTTTTAGCTTGTCAATCTAAATCTTCCAATATGTCTTCTGAAATCTATATTTCTGTATCTTATTCTGATAGTCTCAATCTTGAAAATCTGGATGGAAGGTTGCTTCTTATTCTAGCAGATGGGGAAAAGGAGGAACCTCGTTTTCAAGTAACATACGGTTTAAACGCACAACCCATTTTTGGGAAAAATGTGGACCAGTTGCAACCTAATGAAAAAGTTGTGTTTTCTAAAGAAGGTTTTGGCTTTCCGTACGAGTCTTTATCGGAAGTTAAGCCAGGCGAATATTATGTACAAGCTGTATTGCATGTCTATGAAACCTTTAATTTGTCTACCGGACAAACTGTAAAGCTTCCTATGGATAATGGAGAAGGACAGAAGTGGAATATTTCTCCAGGAAATTTGTATAGTAAACCGGTAAAAATAGAAATTACAAAAAACTCCCTTCCAAAACTCCATATTGTTTTAGATCAAGTTATTCCAGAAATTGAGCAGCCAGAAGACACTGAATGGATAAAACATATTAGGATGAAATCTGATTTGCTATCCCAATTTTGGGGAAGAGATATGTATGTTGGAGCTCATGTGTTATTGCCAAAAGGGTTTAATGAACATCCAGAAGCCAAATATCCACTAATGGTTTTTCATGGACATTTTCCAAGCGATTTTGGAGGTTTTAGAACCACACCTCCCGATCAAAATTTAGAACCTGAATATTCAGAGCGTTTTGGAATTGATGGTTATAATATTATTCAGCAAGAGGAAGCTTATAATTTCTATAAACGCTGGAATGAACCAGATTTTCCAAGATTTTTAATTATTGAAATACAGCATCCAACACCTTATTACGACGATTCTTATGCGGTAAACTCTGCTAGCCAAGGTCCTTATGGAGATGCGCTTACCTACGAATTAATTCCATATATAGAAAAAATGTTTAGAGGTCAGGGCGAAGGTTGGGCTCGGTTTTTATATGGAGGATCAACAGGAGGATGGGAAGCTCTGGCGGTACAAGTAAAATATCCTGAAGAATACAATGGATGCTTTGCGGCCTGTCCGGATCCAATTGATTTTAGAGCGTATTGCCTAAACAATTTATACGAAGATGAAAATGCGTATTATGTAAAATCTAATCATAACCCTGTGGAAATTCCTGGTCATAGAGATTATTTAGGAAATATAAGTGCTTCCATGAAATCCATTAATCATTTGGAATTAGTTCTTGGTAATAAATCTCGTTCTGGTGAGCAATACGACATCTGGGAAGCTACATATTCACCTCAAGGAGAAGATGGGTATCCGCAACGTATCTGGGATAAATATACAGGTGAAATAAATCATGAAGTGGCTGAATATTGGAAAGAGAATTATGACTTAAGACACATTTTAGAACGTGATTGGGACAAATTAGGTGAAAAATTAAAAGGAAAAATTCATATTTACTGTGGAGATATGGACAATTATTATTTAAATAATGCCGTTTATTTAATGGAAGATTTTCTGGAAAGTACAACCAATCCTTATTACGATGGCGAAGTAGCTTATGGAGATCGTGCCGAGCATTGCTGGAATGGCGATCAAGAAAATCCAAACCATATTTCTAGATTGCGTTATAATAGTATGTATGTGCCAAAGATTATGAAACGTATTATGGAATCTGCTCCAAAAGATGCAGATTTAACAAGCTGGCGCTATAAATAACAAGATAGCTTATAAGAACGATTATCGATGTCTATTTCTTTTCTTTGTTCCAGTAGGTTTAACTTGCTTAGTGGATTCACCTAATAAATCGGATAATTCTTTAAACTCGGTGTCTGTTAACTCTCTATACTCTCCAACTGGAATATCTAACTTTATATTCATTATGCGAACCCGTTTAAGTGTTTGTACCTCGTAATTTAGATATTCGCACATGCGACGAATTTGTCTGTTTAAACCTTGGGTAAGTATAATTCTAAATTCGTAGGTTCCAAGCTTTTCAACTTCACACTTTTTAGTTATAGTATCTAAAATGGGAACACCTTCCGACATGTGTTTTATAAAGGTTTGCGAAATAGGTTTATCCACTGTTACAATATATTCTTTGTCGTGATTGTTGTTGGCTCTAAGTATTTTATTTACAATATCGCCATCATCTGTTAGAAGAATTAGACCCTCACTTGGCTTGTCTAGTCTTCCAATGGGAAAAATTCGTTTTGGGTAGTTAATAAAATCGATAATATTGTCTTTTTCAACACGGGTATCTGTTGTACAAACTATGCCAATAGGTTTATTAAAAGCTAAATAAACAAATTCTTCTTTGGTGTTTTTAATTAGTTCTCCATCTACATGTACCACATCGGTTGGGCTTATTTTTGTTCCCATCTCTGGAACTTCTCCATTAATAGTTACACGTCCAGCATCGATAAGTTTGTCTGCTTCGCGACGAGAGCAATAACCAACTTCACTTAAAAACTTATTAATTCGTTTTAAATTTTCTTCCATAAGACAAAGATAGTAACTTTAGTTTTCTAAAAATTCGTAAATGTAATTTGAAACTTCGTCTGTTGCCAACGAATGACCAAAACCTTCAGTTGAAATCAACCTACTATTTTTGTATTTATTTTTAATTAAAATAGCGTCGTTGTAAGGAATTATTCCATCTTTTTTATCGTGAATAATCAAGCCTTGTGAAGTGATTTTTGCTGCATATTTTGCTGTAGAAAATTCTTCAGGAAACTCTCCAAAACGTTCCTTAATAAGTTTTTTAAGATGTTTTATAACACGATTGCTAAAGCTAAGCATGTCTGTATAGCGAGTTAAAACGTCAATGAATTCTGAGGGCGCGCCTAAAAATATCAGTTTTTGAATGGATTCTTCTTGATATTTAAATTGATAATAAGCCGTTGCCATTCCGCCAACCGAATGCCCGATAATAATATTTGGTTGGAATCTTTCTGCCACAACTTTTATAAATTCGGAATAAACAATAGCATTAAACCTATTGCTTCCAGAACGCCCGTGAGCCGGAGCATCTAATGCTACAACTCCATAGCCTTTTTGCTTTAAATTGGTTATAAGGGTTTGCCATCTGGCCGAGTTACTTTCCCAGCCATGAGCTAATAAGATGGTTTCTCTTTTTCCAAGCCACCGGTAGGTCATGATTGGCATATTGTTAAAAGTGAGTTCCTCTCTAAAAGCGGTGTCTAAAAAATCGGATTGTTTCTCATTTATCTCACCTTTCATAGGTTTGGTAAATAGAAATAAAGCCATTCTAGCTGCTAATTTTGGGAAAAATATACCAACAATATTTATAAATAAACCTATTAATTTTGAGAGAATAAATTTCATTCGGTCTCTCTATTTACAAGATCTATAGAAAAAGCAGGTAAGCAAATGGCAAGATATTCGCAAACTTCTGTAAACGGATTGGAGTATTGTACTCTTGTGTTTTTTTTAATTTTAATAGACTGGCCGGCTTCTAATATAAGTTCTTCTCCGTCTATAATAAATTGTTTTTTACCTTTTATAATAAATGTGTACTCGTCGAATTCTGGGGTTTGAAACGGTTCGCTCCAACCAGCAGGTGCTGTCATGTGCGCAATGCTTAGTTTTGAATCTCCATGAGAAGCATTTCCAAAATGTTCTTTAATTATTTTTCCATCGGTTGTTGGAACAATAAATGGGGAATTTTGAACAGTGTATTTTTTATTTTTTTGCATGTGTTTATAAATTACAGCGATTTCAATTTCATCTGGCTTACCAGCCTACCATAAAATATTTAATTTTTGCTTTTCCTGGTATTTGTACAGCATCAATTTTAGCATTTGTATCAAACTGCAGTTCAGCTGGTAATTCTGTTTTGGAAATGGTAAAAAAGGCATTGATTTCGTCTACAAAAACCACAACATTTTTAAGCGTATTTTGGATACTTGAAATTTTATAGTTCTTTTCGATATCTGCAAAGGTGCTATGAGTTGAAATGCCCTTATCTGTTTTAAATCTAGGGTCTAATATTTTTATTGTTTTTATAGTGGACGTAGGTTCTTTTACCTTATTCGGGGTTAGAATAAGTAGTTTATTACTTGCTTTGTCAAAAATATCAATATCTGTACGGTTATAAGTAAACTCCGGATCAAGTAGTCTTTCTACCACAGAATCGTTTGCAAAAACAGTTTTAAGATCTTGCACTTGTGTGGAGTCTGTTAATAAACCAATATGTTGTTTGCTAACTTGAAATGGATTTTGCTCTTTTTTACAGCTAATAAATAAAAGAGATACAATGGCTAAACTAAAAGCGATTTTTTTCATTTGATAAATAAGTGTGTTTTTAATTTGTTTTTATTTGTAATAAATGGGGTGTTATTTTTTTATGACTTTATTAAGAATTCCGAAAACACTTCTAATAAAAACAGCACTTGTAAGCACTTTTACTATTGGGTTCATTCGGGTGCTTTTTCTACTAGAACTACTTTTAGATTGCGCTTTTTCAAGGGCTTCTCTTTCTTTTCGTGCTTTTTCCTTTAATTCTTCGGTTTCGGCCTGTTCAATTTTATCATTGAGCAATTCGTAAGCACTTTCCCTATCAATTTCTTCATTGTATTTTTTAACTAATTTGGAAGTGTCTAAAAGCTCATTCAGCTCCTTATCTGTAAGAATGTCCATTCTGCTCATTGGAGCACGCATCATAGTTGCAGCTAATGGAGTTGGTCGTCCCTTTTCATTTAAAGCAGAAACTAAGGCTTCTCCTGTTCCTAAAGAAGTAAGAACGCTAGCAGTGTCGTAATATTCTGTGTCTGGATAGTTTTGTGCTGTAAGTTTAATGGCTTTTCTATCTTTAGCCGTAAAAGCTCTTAAGGCATGTTGAACTTTTAAACCCAGTTGAGCTAAGACGGCTTCTGGAACATCTGTGGGGTTTTGAGTAACAAAATATAGACCAACTCCTTTACTTCTAATTAACTTTACAATACTTTCAATTTGGTTTAATAAAGCCTTAGAGGCCTCGTTGAAAATTAAGTGTGCTTCGTCTATAAACATTACAAGTTCAGGTCTTCCTGTATCTCCTTGTTCCGGAAAAGTGGAATATATTTCCGCTAATAAACTCAACATAAAAGTTGAGAATAATTTAGGTTTATCTTGAATATCTGTTAAGCGAATAATGTTTATATAGCCTCTGCCATTTTCGTCAAGTCTCAATAAATCTTGTGGATCGAAAGAGGTTTCTCCAAAGAATAAATCGGCTCCCTGTTGTTCCAATTCCACCAGTTTTCTTAGAATAGCTCCGGTGGAAGCTGTTGAAATGCGTCCATAGGCATCTTCAAACTCTTGTTTACCCTCGTTAGTAGCGTATTGAAGAATCTTTTTAAAATCTTTAAGATCTAAAAGAGGTAAATGATTATCGTCGCAATATTTAAAAATAACAGAAATAATACCCGCCTGAGTTTCGGTAACATCTAAAATTCTAGAGATTAGAACAGGGCCAAACTCACTAATGGTGGCTCGAAGTCGTACACCATTCTGTTCAGAAAGAGTTAGTAATTCAACAGGAAAAGCTTTGGCTTCAAAAGGCAGGCCTATTTGTTCGTGACGTTCATCGATTTTTGCATGTCCGGGACTGGCTTTTGCCAATCCGCTCAAATCGCCCTTAACATCCATAAGTACAACAGGAACACCCTTTTCGCTTAGGTTTTCTGCAATTACTTGAAGAGTTTTTGTTTTTCCAGTTCCTGTGGCTCCTGCAATTAAACCATGTCTGTTCATGGTTTTTAGTGGCACATTAACAAAAGCGCTTTCCACCGTTTTTCCGTCTAACATTGCCGAACCTAAAGTAATATATTCTCCTTTGTTTTTGTTGCCTTCGGTAATATGATTAAAGAACGCATTCTGTCTGTCCATCTGTCTTGAAATTTTGCATAAAAATACTAATCTTTAAGCTAAACATTTGAAAAATCTTTCAACATTTACTCTGAAAGTTATTGTGCTAAAGAAAAGAAGAGCTATAAGTTTATAATTATGAAATAGATGTGAAATATTTAATTTTAAATACGTGGGTACATAATTAGTTTAAATACTGAAATAGTTACCTTTGCAATCTATGACAAAAAGCGAAAGACAAGAGTTGATAGATAAGGGGTTAATGTTGCCTTTAATGGAGGAGTTTTATACCATTCAAGGAGAAGGTTTCCATAAGGGAACGGCTGCCTACTTTATTAGAATTGGCGGCTGCGATGTAGGTTGCCACTGGTGTGATGTTAAAGAAAGTTGGTTAGCAGATTTGCATCCTCCAACAGATACAGAGAAGATAGTAGAACAAGCGGCTAAGTATAGTAATACCATTGTTGTTACAGGAGGCGAGCCACTTACTTGGGATATGGGACCATTAACTGAGCAATTAAAAGCCAAAGGACTTCAAACTCATATAGAAACCTCCGGAGCTTATAAATTAACGGGAACCTGGGATTGGATTTGTCTTTCTCCAAAAAAGCTCAAACTCCCTACCGAAGAAGTTTATAAAAAAGCAGATGAATTAAAATGTATTATTTTTAATAAGGACGATTTTCGTTTTGCCGAAGAACAAGCTGCAAAAGTAAGTAAGGATTGTATTTTGTACTTGCAACCTGAATGGAGCAAACGAGATAAGGTGGTTCCTAAAATTGTAGACTATGTGATGGCTAATCCAAAATGGAAAGTGTCTTTACAAACACATAAATATTTGAATATACCGTAGTAGGTTTTTAGAGTTTATATGGCATGTTCTAAAAATAGATAAAGACCAAAAAAAATGTTCCAGTTTTAAAACCTGGAACATTTTTTATTTAATATCTCATTTTTCTTATTTAATAGGAACCGCAACTCTTAAAGTTCCCCATCCTAAATGCATGGTTCCATCGTCATCAAAAGTAATAGAAAATGCTTCTAAAGATTTTTTGCCTTCGGAAGTTTCTGCCATAACTCTAACAACATCGTTTGTTTCGTTATAAGAATAAGCCCCCCAAACATTAATATCTGAATTTAAAATAACCGTCCATTCTTTTTCACCTGGAATGGTAAACATAGAATACGTTCCAGCTTTTACCTGCTTGTCTCCAAACATTTTGTCTTGATAAAAAGTAATCTCTACGGCTTCATTAGCTCCGGTTCTCCAAACTTTTCCATTTGGTGCAAGTTTTTTAACATCTCTTCCTTTTAATTGTGGTCTGCTGTAAATAACTTTTACTTGCTTATCTGACACTTTATAACTGCTTGGAAAAGAAGCTGCATCCATCGGGCTTTTGTCTAAACCACTAAAGTTTTGCGCAGAGATAGTTGTTGAAAATAATAGGACACATGCAAATGTCAAGACGGAGAATAATGTTGATTTTTTCATAATTTTTTTTATAAATATAATGGAATAAAAATAAATAGATTTTAAACTATGTTAATTTTAACGCTAGTCCTTTAATATTATTATGAAATTCATGCTATCTACAAGGAAGTTTCATTCTATAAAAACAATTAGTAGTTAATCTTTAATAATGTTTCATTTTTAAATAAATTTAATTAATAATGTTTTAATATGTAATCTATTGTTCGTTTATTGTTTCGGTATTCATAAATTGACCTCATATTTGTGTTAGATTTGAAACTATTAAAAAGAAATAGATTATGTGTGGAATAGTATGTGCTTTCGATTTAAAGCAAAAAACTGAAACTTTAAGACCTCAAGTTTTAGAAATGGCTAAAAAAATTCGTCATAGAGGTCCGGATTGGAGTGGAATTTATAGCGATGAAAAAGTTATTATGGCTCACGAGCGTTTGGCTATTGTGGATCCGGCTTCAGGAAAACAGCCATTATTAAGTGATGATAAGCAACTTGTTTTAGCAGCAAATGGTGAAATATATAACCATAGTTCTCTGAGAGCGCAGTTACTAAACACATATAATTTTCAAACAAAAAGTGATTGCGAAGTTATTCTAGCTTTATATAAAGAGAAAGGGGTTGACTTTTTAGACGATTTGAACGGGATTTTTGGGTTTGCGATCTACGATGTGGAAAAGGACGAATATCTTGTGGCCAGAGATCATATGGGAATAATACCTTTATATATTGGTTGGGATGAACATGGAACGTTTTATGTAGCATCCGAATTAAAAGCCCTTGAAGGTGTTTGTACTAAAATTGAGCTTTTTCCTCCAGGACATTATTTATCTAGTAAAACTGGAGAATTTGTAAAATGGTACAAGAGAGATTGGACCGAGTTTGATGCTGTAAAAAACAATACGACAGAGATTGCTGAATTACGTCAAGCTTTGGAAGACGCCGTACACAGACAATTAATGAGCGATGTGCCTTATGGTGTTCTGCTTTCTGGAGGCTTGGACTCTTCTATTACCTCTGCCATTGCAAAAAAATATGCCCAACGACGCATTGAAAGTAACGACAAAACCGAAGCTTGGTATCCGCAATTGCATTCTTTTTCAGTGGGTCTGAAAGGGTCTCCAGACTTAAAAGCGGCAAGACAGGTGGCAGATCATATTGGAACCATTCATCACGAAATAGAGTTTACTGTTCAAGAAGGCTTAGATGCAATAAAAGATGTAATCTATCAATTGGAGACTTACGATGTAACTACTATTAGAGCCAGTACACCTATGTATTTAATGGCAAGGGTAATTAAGTCTATGGGAATAAAAATGGTGTTATCTGGTGAAGGTGCAGACGAGATATTTGGAGGTTATTTATATTTTCATAAAGCTCCAAATGCCCAAGAATTCCATGAAGAAACGGTTAGAAAATTAAGCAAACTACATCAATACGATTGTTTAAGAGCAAATAAAAGTTTAGCTGCCTGGGGTATTGAAGGACGTGTGCCATTTTTAGATAAAGAATTTATGGATGTGGCTATGCGTATTAGTCCACAAGATAAAACCATAGATGGAGAAGCTACAGATTCTCGCGCAAAACAAGGCATGGAAAAATGGGTACTTAGAAAAGCTTTTGAAGATATGCTACCAGAATCTGTGGCCTGGAGGCAAAAAGAACAATTTAGTGATGGTGTTGGCTACAGTTGGATTGATAGTTTAAAGGAAGTTGTTGCTAAAGAAATTACAGACGAACAATTAGCAAATGCAAAATATAAATTTCCAATTCAGACTCCAACCAGCAAGGAGGAGTTTTATTACCGCTCTATTTTTGCTGAGCACTTTCCAAGCGATACAGCTGCTTTAAGTGTTCCGCAAGAAGCAAGTGTGGCGTGTAGTACTAAAATTGCTTTAGAATGGGATGAAGCCTTTAAAAATATGAACGATCCAAGTGGCAGAGCTGTTGCTAAAGTGCATGCAGATGCGTATTAAAAAGAAGTATTAAGTAGAAAGCTGTCTAAATTGCAATTAGACAGCTTTTTTAATTAAATACTTGTATTTCGGAAACTGGATTTGGGGTCAAATGTTCTATTCTGTCAATAACTCGGAATAGTTTTGTTTTATCTAAAGGTTTAGAAATACAATCTATAAAACCTGCTTCATAAACGTTATTAATAATATCTGAAGATGAATAAGCCGTATGGGCTATAATTGGTAGAAAGGGTTTAAAGCTTTTTATAATATTTCTCGCTTCGTAGCCGTCCATCTTCGGCATTTTTAAATCCATGATAACCAATTGAATAGATTTGTTTTTTCTGCAAATATCAACGGCTTCTTGTCCGTTATTAGCTCTGATTAAGGTGTAATTTCTAACACTCAAAACGTGGCTAATAAGCATAAAGTTAACATTGTTGTCTTCGGCAATTAATATGGTTAAGGGCTTTGCTTTATCTGCCGAGTTTAGTTTTACTTGTTTTTCAGTCTCTATTGGTAAACTGTTTAATTTTAGAGGTATATGAAAGTAAAATGTTGTACCCACATTTTCTTTAGAATTTAACCAAATTTTACCACCAAGCATTTCAACATAAGCTTTTGATATGGCTAAGCCTAATCCTAAACCGTGTAAATTCATAGTCTGGTCATTCTGAATTCTATTAAAGCGATTAAAAATTTTATTAAAAGCCTCTTCAGAGATTCCTATTCCGGTATCTTTTATATAAAATTCTAAAGCATTAATCTCAGGAGTAATATTGTATCCAAATTGTACAGAGCCTTTTTCTGTATACTTTACAGCGTTATTAATTAAATTAACAAACACTTGTTTAAATTTTACTTCATCTGTTATAAATTGAAAGACTACCGGATGTTTGGGCGAATCAAAAATTAACTTTAAATCTTTATCCTTAGGGATAGTAATTTCAATGGTTTTTTGGAGCTCATTTAAAGTTCCATCCAAATTAAAAGCGCCAAATTTAGGTTTTACCTGATTTGTATCGATTTTAGACATTTCAATCAAATCGTCAATAATAGAAACCAAGTTTTTTCCACTGCGATTAATTATACTTAAATATTCTTTTATTTCAGATTCCGATAATTTTTGAGAACTTAGAATGTCTGAGAACCCTAAGATGGCATTCATAGGTGTTCTAATTTCGTGAGATAGATTGGTCAAGAATGATGATTTTAAAAGATCACTTTCCTCTGCTTTTTCTTTTGCTTTTTGAAGCTCTATTTTTTGAATATTATTATTAGAAAACAAATTTCCAATATGCGAAAACTCTAGAGATGTTTCTTGTAATTTGGTAATTGCAGAAGCGTCATTTTCTTCCAGTATTTTCGTAATTAAGCCTAATGGTTTGTTCAATAAAACATTGAAGATATAGATGTAGATGCTGAGTGTTATTAAGAAGCTTACTAGTACAATGGCTAAAAACAATACGTTTTGATTGCCAATTATAAAGTAAGAGAAAACACATATTAAAAGAAAAATAAAACCAGTAGATCCGTAAATAGACAACACAGTTTTGTAGGTAGAAGAATTTCTAATTTTCATAAGTAATATAGTAGAGTTGGGATAGCAATATATTAAATTATTTTGTTAAATGTTAAATAAAAGTTAACACCAATTTGAATTCAACCTTAAAAAATTGTTTTTTTAGGGGTAATTGATCATATTATTCAATTTGGTTGTAATAGTAGTTGATTTGGAATAGAAAAAAGAAATAAACGAGGTAGCAGCTTAAATAGATAGTTTTAAATTCTAGTAGTTTATTTTGGTTTAAAATTGCCATTTTTTATACTTAGCAAAATTTAAAATTTCACTTGTAAGAGGTTTTTCTTCTTTTCTTGTTCTGATAGCTAGTTGATAATTGTCTAAAACTTAATTTAAGCATGTTTTTAAGCGATTTAAGACGTTTTCACGTAATTAACAAATGTTAATAAATTTGAGTCAAACTTGTTAATTTGCTTTCTAAAAGCGTTAATTATTCGTATCTTTGTTTGTATTCAAAAGTCCCGATACATCGGGATTTTTTTGTGAAGTCATTTGCTGACTGAACAAGCTAAAAAAATAAAATTAACTACAAACGTTTTTATATGAGCGATAATAAAGAGGAAATTAAAAAGCACAATTATTCGGCTGATAGTATTCAGGCTTTAGAAGGTATGGAGCATGTGCGTATGCGTCCTTCCATGTATATTGGAGATGTTGGTACAAGAGGACTTCATCACTTGGTGTACGAAGTTGTAGATAACTCTATCGATGAGGCTATGGGTGGATACTGTGATAATATTACAGTAACTATTAATGAAGATAATTCTATTACCACAGAAGATGATGGTCGTGGAATTCCGGTGGATATCCATAAAAAGGAAGGTGTCTCGGCATTAGAGGTAGTTATGACTAAAATTGGTGCTGGAGGAAAATTCGATAAGGATTCTTATAAAGTATCAGGAGGTCTTCACGGAGTTGGGGTAAGTTGTGTAAATGCTTTGTCAGAGCACTTAACCGCTACTGTGCATAAAGATGGTAAAATATGGGAGCAGGAATACGAGAGAGGAAAAGCCATGTATCCTGTAAAAGAAGTTGGTACAACAGATAAAAAAGGAACTATAGTTACCTTTAAACCTGATACAACAATTTTTACCCAATCTATCGAATTTAGCTATGATACTCTAGCTAGTAGAATGCGCGAATTGGCGTATTTAAATAAAGGTATTACTATTCACTTGGTGGATAGACGTAGCTTAAAAGAAGATGGTTCTTTTGAAGGAGAAACTTTTCACTCAGAAGAAGGTCTTAAAGAGTTTATCAAATTCTTAGATAGTAATAGAGAATCATTGCTTCAAGATGTTATTGCTTTTGAAGGAGAAAAGAATGGTGTTCCTGTTGAGGTTGCCATGGTTTATAATACCTCTTATGCTGAGAACTTACATTCTTATGTAAACAATATTAATACCCACGAGGGAGGAACTCACTTATCTGGTTTCCGTCGTGGATTAACCCATACACTTAAAAAATATGCCGATGAATCTGGGATGTTAGATAAGTTGAAATTTGATATTGCTGGGGATGATTTCCGAGAAGGTTTAACAGCTATTGTTTCGGTAAAAGTTCAAGAGCCACAATTTGAAGGGCAAACAAAGACAAAACTTGGAAACAGAGAAGTTTCAGCTTCTGTTAGTCAGGCTGTGTCTGAAATGTTAACCAATTTTTTAGAAGAAAATCCAGATGAAGCTAAAACAATTGTTCAAAAAGTAATTTTAGCAGCTCAAGCTAGACACGCAGCTCAAAAAGCTCGTGAAATGGTACAGCGTAAAACTGTAATGAGTATAGGTGGTTTACCTGGAAAATTATCTGACTGTTCTGAACAAGATCCGGCAAAATGTGAAGTATTTCTTGTCGAGGGAGATTCGGCAGGTGGTACAGCCAAACAAGGTAGAGATAGAGCGTTCCAAGCTATTCTTCCATTACGAGGAAAAATTTTGAACGTAGAAAAAGCAATGACTCATAAGGTGTTTGAAAACGAAGAGATTAAAAATATCTTTACGGCACTTGGAGTAACAATTGGAACAGAAGAAGATAGCAAAGCTTTAAACTTATCTAAATTACGTTACCATAAAGTAGTAATTATGTGTGATGCCGATATTGATGGTTCGCATATTGCTACTTTAATTTTGACTTTCTTCTTTAGATATATGAAAGAACTTATTGAAAACGGACATATATACATTGCAACTCCACCTTTATTTTTAGTTAAAAAAGGACAGAAAAAAGAATATGCATGGTCTGAAGAAGAGCGTGACTCAATTGCAGAAGAACTTGGAGGAAGCGTGAGTATTCAACGTTATAAAGGTCTTGGAGAGATGAATGCAGAACAACTTTGGGATACTACAATGAATCCAGAACATAGAACAATGCGTTTGGTTCAAATAGACAATGGCGCCGAAGCAGATAGAATATTCTCTATGTTAATGGGAGACGAAGTGCCACCTCGTAGAGAATTTATCGAGAAGAATGCTGTTTATGCAAATATTGATGCCTAAACAATTTAGAGCACTTGTATTGCATTAAGCAAAACAAGTAAGCTCCAGATATTGTTTTAGAGTATCTTTAATTTACTTAAAAAAACCTGTAGGATCGATTAAGGTTCAACAGGTTTTTTTATAACAAGCTATAGTAAGTATTTTCCGTTTATAGACAATAAATGTTAACCTTCTAAGTTAAATAGCTATTAAGTAGTTGTGCTTTTAATCTTAACCTAATTTTGTTATGCGTACAGGTCTTTCCTTTTTAATTTTATTTTTAGTTTCCTTTTCATTCACTGCCCAAAATAATATAGACGAATTATTAGCTGCAGGTATTGATGACGCCAAGCGTTTTAGTACAGATTATTTAGCTCCGGCAACAGAAGGGTTAATGTATGGTATAAATAACGGTTGGTTTAATCACGCCAAAGGACAGAAGCAATTTGGTTTCGAAATAGGCTTGGTTGCTAATACCTCTTTTATAAATGATAAGAAGAAATCGTTTGAAATGAGAGCTAGCGATTATAACAACATACGCTTTCCAGATAATAGTGCGTCTAAAATGGTGGCTACGGCTTTGGGACATAACAATCCAGATATATCTGTAATTATTACTTACGATGATCCTATTTTTGGAAATCAAGAAACAGAAATAACCTTACCAACAGGACTTGGCTCTTCGGGAGTTAATTTTATACCAACCGCTTTTTTACAAGCTAGTTTTTCACCATTTAGAGGAACACAATTAAAAGCGCGTTATTTTCCAAAAGTAGAAACTAACGATGTTAAAACAGGGCTTTACGGATTCGGGATTCAGCAGGAATTTACAGCATGGTTGCCGCGAGATAAATTTTTTCCTGTGGCCATTTCGGGCTTAATTGCTTATACACATTTAGATGGCAGTTACGATTTTACAAATTCAAGTATAATAGAAGGCAATAGCCAACAAGTAAGTACAGATGTTAATACCTTGTTATTTGAATTAATTGCTTCTACAAACTTTAAGGTGCTAAATGTATATGGAGGACTTGGTTATTTAAACGGTAAATCGGAAACAGACTTGCTTGGAACCTATGTGGTTACAGATGGGGTATTGTATACCGAAGAAATTATAGATCCGTTTTCTATTGAAGATAAAACTTCAGGAGTTAGAACGACGTTAGGAGCTCATGTAAAACTTGGTTTTTTTGCTCTAAACTTAGACTATACCTTTGCAGAATTTGATAGTGCTTCCCTTGGATTAAATTTTTCATTTTAGATTTAGCAAAATCTTAAAACAATTTTAGTTTAAAAATGTTAAATTTGCTAAAGTTTAGTAATTGTACTGCTAAACAGGTAGATGAAAATTGAAAAACACAAAACTTTCAGACGTATTTCTAAGAAATAAATGTGGACATATAATATGGACAGGATTATTTTATTATATGGACTGTTGTTAGTTTTATACTTTTAATATCTTCCTATAATTATAGAAGAATTCAAACTTTTGATTTAACCCGATTAAAAATTAAATGGTTTTAAAACGGGGATAAATCATTCTTATATTAACTTAAAATAATAATTATAATATGAAAGTAACAGTAGTTGGAGCAGGGGCAGTAGGAGCAAGTTGTGCAGAATACATAGCGATTAAAAATTTTGCTTCAGAAGTGGTTTTATTAGACATTAAAGAAGGTTTTGCCGAAGGGAAAGCCATGGATTTAATGCAAACGGCTTCATTAAATGGATTTGACACGAAAATAACAGGGGTAACTAACAATTATTCAGCTACTGCAAAGAGCGATATTTGTGTAATTACTTCGGGAATTCCTAGAAAGCCAGGAATGACACGTGAAGAATTAATTGGTATTAATGCTGGAATTGTAAAAGAAGTATCTTCAAACTTAGTAAAACATTCACCAGAAACTATACTTATTGTTGTAAGCAACCCAATGGATACTATGGCCTATTTAGCTTCAAAATCTACTGGATTACCAAAAAACAGAATTATTGGAATGGGTGGAGCTTTAGATTCTGCACGTTTTAAATATAGATTAGCAGAAGCTTTAGGTGCGCCAATTAGCGATGTAGATGGAATGGTTGTTGGTGGACATAGTGATACCGGAATGATTCCTTTAACAAGATTGGCTACAAGAAACTCGGTTCCTGTAACTGAATTTTTATCAGAAGACCGTTTAGAGCAGGTTAAGGCAGATACCAAAGTAGGGGGAGCAACTCTTACAAAATTATTAGGTACGTCTGCTTGGTACGCTCCTGGAGCAGCAGTAAGTGGTTTAGTACAAGCTATTGCATGCGACCAGAAAAAAATGTTCCCTTGTTCAGTTCTATTAGATGGTGAATACGGATTGAAAGATATTTGTATTGGAGTTCCAGTAATTTTAGGAAGAAACGGGATCGAAAAAATAGTTGAAATAGACTTAAACGATGCCGAAAAAATAAGCATGAAAGAAAGTGCAGAAGCCGTAAGAAAAACAAACGGACTTTTAGAATTATAAGAAATTCTATAATATGTCATTCTGATACATGGCTTTAAGAGTTGCCCCTTTTTATTAAAGATTCTTACATTTATCAGGATGACATTTTTTTATATAAACCAAAAACTTAAACTATTATTTATGAAAAATATATTTTTAGCCTTTTTAATTACTGTTAGCAGTTTAGGCTTTTCGCAAGAAAAACTTACAGAAGGCGTGGTTACTTCTAAGCAAACTATGTCTACAGACAATGAGGAATTGCAAGGTCAGCTAGCTATGATTGGAGATATTATAACTACAACGTATTTTAAAGGAAATAAAACGCGTTCTGAATCTAATAATTTTATGACAGGCTCTACTGTGGCTATTATGGATAACGATAATAACCAAATGTTTATGAGTCTTAATAATCAAAGTACAGGTAAAACGTATTCAATTCAACCTATGGAACCGTCAGAGGAAGATATGGAGAATGTGGTTGTTACAAAAGGAGACGAAACTAAAAATGTTCTTGGATACGAATGTCAAGAATATAATGTAGAAATAAATAAAGATGGTGTAGTTGTAAAAATGGATGTGTATACAACAGATAAGTTAAGTGCTATCTCTCAACAATCTGCAATGATGGGAACGGATTTAAATGGATATCCACTTTACTTAACTATGAATATGAATCAGATGGGAATGAATTTAACTATCACTCAAGAGGTTACAGAAATTAAGAATGAATCTGTTCCAGATGATAAATTTGATATGACACCTCCAGAAGGTTACGAAAAAACTGACAAGTTACAAGGCATGTAAGCCATTAACTTTTTAGCAACAAAAAAAAACAGCTTTTTATAGCTGTTTTTTTTTGTTATATATCCTAAACATTTTGTTAAATAAGTCTAGAAGATATATATTTGCTCGTTTTAAAAATTCAGAACAAAGAACTAATTAATTTAATAAATAATGCAGAATAAAGGATTAGTAAAACTATTTGCAATTTTATTTGGTTTGGTAAGTATTTACCAATTGTCTTTTACATTTAAGGCAAACAGTATAGACGAAGATGCAAGAGTGTATGCAAGTGGCGATGCAGTTAAAGAACGTCAGTATTTAGATTCTATAGCTAACGAAAAAGTGTATAGCTTAGGAGTTGCCGATTACACCTATAACGAGGTTAAGGAAAACGCCATGAATTTAGGTCTTGACCTAAAAGGTGGAGTCAATGTTATTTTACAAGTATCTGTAAAAGACATTTTAAAAGGATTAGCTAATTATAGTAAAGATCCTGTTTTTAATCAGGCTTTAGATAACGCTTCCGAACTTCAGAAAAGTAGTCAAAATACATACTTAGAAGATTTCTACATAGCTTTCGACGCAATTAAAGGAGACACTAAATTGGCTTCTCCAGAAATTTTTGCCAATAGAACGTTAAGCGAAGAAATTACTTTCGATATGTCCGATGATCAGGTAAAACCTATCATCTCAAGAAAAATTGACGAGTCTATTATTTCCGCTTTCGAAGTCTTACGTAAACGTATTGATGAGTTTGGTGTAACATCTCCAAACATTCAGCGTTTAGGATCTTCTGGTCAAATTCTTGTAGAATTACCAGGTGTTAAAGATGTAGAACGTGCTACTACCTTATTACAAAGTACAGCTCAATTAGAGTTTTGGGATGCTTATAAAGGTGAACAATTCATGGGCTTCTTAAATCAAGCTAACGAATTGATAAAAGAAATTGAAGCTCCAGAACAAGAAGCTACAGATGAAAACGAAGAAGGAATTGAAGATTCTGAAGATTCTAAGATTTCTGACTTATTAGGAGACGATCCAGATTCTTTAGATGTTGAAAATAATCCAATTGGAAAATTAATTAGAGGTTTTGGTTACCAAGGCGGTCCTGTTGTAGCACAATTTGCTATAAAAGATAAAGACAAAGTTCTTGAGTATTTAAATATGCCTCAAGTTAGAGCTTTACTTCCTGCAGAAATGCGTAATGTTAAGTTCTTATTTGGAAAACCAGCAAAAGACAGCGAAATAGTAGATTTATACGCTTTAGTTGGAAATAGAGATAACCTTCCTCCTTTAAGTGGAGCCGTAGTTACAGATGCACGTCAAGAATATGGCCCTACAAGTAAGCCAGTAGTTTCTATGCAAATGAATGCTAAAGGTGCTAAAATCTGGGAAGAAATGACTGGAAATGCATTTACTCAAGGTTCTCAAATTGCTATTGTATTAGATAATGTGGTGTATTCTGCACCAGGAGTTACCACAGGAGCTATTTCTGGAGGAAACTCTCAAATCTCTGGTAACTTTACATTAAATGAAGCAACGGATTTAGCCAACGTTTTACGTGCCGGTAAATTACCAGCTTCAGCAGATATTATTCAAAGTGAGGTAGTAGGACCATCTTTAGGTCAGGAAGCTATCGATTCTGGAAAATTATCTTTCTTAATTGCACTTGCTTTAGTGTTGTTATGGATGATTTTCTATTACGGAAAAGCAGGACTTTTTGCTGATATAGCAATGGCATTCAATATTTTATTAATATTTGGTGTGTTATCTGGTTTAGGAGCCGTATTAACCTTACCTGGAATTGCCGGTATTGTGTTAACTATTGGTATGTCTGTGGATGCAAACGTACTTATCTTTGAGAGGATTCGAGAAGAACTCGCTAAAGGAAAAGGACAAAAAGAATCTATACAAGACGGATTTAGTAATGCTTTGTCTTCTATTTTAGATGCCAACATTACAACAGGTCTTACCGCTTTAATCTTATTTATATTTGGAACAGGACCTATTAAAGGATTTGCTACTACCTTAATAATTGGTATTGCTACTTCTTTATTTACAGCTATTTTTATTACAAGATTAATAGTGGATTGGTATTCTGAAAGAGGAGGGAAATTAGATTTCTCTACAAGCTTAACTAAGAATTTATTTAGAAACATCAATATAGACTTCTTAAAGAAACATAAAACTGCTTATATATTTTCAGCAATTATGTTAACTGTAAGTATTGGATCTTTATTTACAAATGGTTTAGATCAAGGTGTCGATTTTGTTGGGGGAAGAACTTACCAAGTACGTTTTGACCAACCCGTAAGCGCATCTGAAATTACAGACCTACTTTCAGAGCCTGAATATTTTGGGTCAGCAGATGCTAAAACTTTTGGTAATTCTAATCAATTAAAAATTACAACTAAGTTTAAAGTAGATGAAACTAGTGCTGAAGTAGATGAAGAATTAAGAAAAACTTTATATACAGCTTTATTACCTCATTTAGAAGGTGTTTCTTATGATGACTTTATGAGTGATAACGAACATAAAACTGTTGGTTTAATGAAGTATTATAAAGTGAGTCCAACAATTGCAAACGATATTAAAACAGCTTCTATTTGGGCTATTTTTGGATCGCTAATTGTTGTGTTCCTTTATATCTTATTCCGTTTTAAAAGATGGCAATTCTCTCTTGGTGCAGTTGCAGCTGTATTCCATGATGTGATTATTGTTTTAGGTGTATTCTCTTTAACATATAAATTTATGCCATTCTCTATGGAGATAGATCAAGCCTTTATTGCAGCTATCTTAACGGTAATTGGTTACTCATTAAACGATACCGTGGTTGTGTTTGATAGAATTCGTGAATTTGTTAACGAACATACATCATGGAATTTCGGTAAAATTATCAACTCCTCTTTAAGTAGTACTTTAAGTAGAACCTTAAATACGTCTTTAACTACCTTAGTGGTGCTATTAGCAATCTTTATTTTTGGTGGAGATTCAATTAGAGGCTTTATGTTTGCCTTAATAGTTGGTGTTATAGTTGGTACATACTCATCGTTGTTTATAGCAACTCCAATAATGTACGATTCTGTAAAAAGAGGAGATGCAGCCGATTCTTTAAAGGATAAACCAAAAGAAGAAGTTGCTGAAGCCTAAGCTCAGATAACTTTAAAGTATATAAAAAAAGTCTTTTTGATATTAATCAAAAGGACTTTTTTGTTTTCGGAATATAGTTTTTAACTGAAGTATTTTGGGCTGGATTCTTTTGCTCTAAAGAAAACTAAGTGTTTTCCTCAATCCAAGTTTCTGTTAAACTCCAAAGAGACTCTTTAAAGGCTTTCTTAAAAAAACCAAAATGTTGAATATCCTTAATCTGAAGCTCTTCAGGTATAAGATGTCGTCTGTCTACTTCTGCCTGAGTGAATTTAGATGCCAGCCAATCTACTGAAGCTTTTGAAGCAAATATGTCTCTTGGAAAACTTAAAGCTAACACATTACATCTAATAGAATTAAAGTATAAACTCGTGTGCTTAAAATGTCCAAACATATATTCTGGGTGAATTCCCCATTCTCTCCATTGGTAAGCCACTTGTTTTGGAATGTTCTCAAATAAGCCTAATTGTTTTGCAGGAAAATAACCAAATAATGGCGTAAATACAGGAATGAGCACATACCAAAACATACACATTCTAAATTTTGAAAATCCTTGAAAGTATTTCCAATAACCTGTTTGTGAAGCAACCGTAATTATAGCATCAACCAATTTAATTTCCGGGTTTAAACCAATAAGCTGTCCTCCAATACTATGTGTTATTAAAACTAATTTATGTTCAGGGTTTTTTTCTTTGGCGTATTTTAATACGGCAGCCTGATCCATTGCCCAAGTATTTAGATTAGCGGTAATTTGCTTAATATTTTTGGAATTAGAAGCACCAATACCATAATAATCGAAAGTATAAACGGTAAAGCCTAATTGAGCAAAGTGGTTGGCAAACCTGAAGTAGTATTTTTGTAAAACCCCAGTTGCAGAAGAAATTACAATACTTTTATGGTTAGACTGTTTAGGCTTAAATACAGACAAAGCTAAGTCCTGATTGGAAGCTGTTGTTATAGTTGTAGTTTTTACGCCGTAGTTCATCTTGTTTTGTGCAGTAAATTAAAACAGGATATCAGTTATTAGAACAGGTGTTAATTTAAGTTTCCTTTTATGATTTCTATTTTACCAATTCACTATAAACCCTTAAATATTTATTGTGAATTAATTACTGAATAACTCATATAATCTCCAACTTGTAGATTCCATTTAGCTACCAAGCCGGCATTTACTTCCAAAACATATTTTGCAGGGAAATTAGATGGGAGCGAGCTTTCATTTAAAGGCTGTGCATTTTCCTGAAAACTTACAATGGTTTTATTCGTATCTAAATAGATGAGATCTAATGCAAACTGTGTGTTTTTCATATAAAAAGAACGAGGTCTTTCATCTTCAAAAACAAAGAGCATTCCACGGTTTTCTTTCATGGAACTTCTATACATTAAACCCGTTTGGGTTTCGTATTCATTATCTGCAATTTCAATATCGATGGTTGAAATGGGTGTATTAGTTTCTGCTTCAAATAGTGTTAATTCGCCTTCTTTAGTAAAAGTAACTTCGGTAGTTTTAATAATCTTTTTATCGTCTTTACACGAAGTTGTTAGGCTTAAAGAGATTATACTTAGCAAAAAAACAAACGAAAGTGAATATTTAAATTTAAAGACCATATTAATCGATTGGGTTTTTAGGTTTATAAACAAACATAAAATACAGACCAATAAGAATAAACGGAATACTTAATAGTTGTCCTGTGTTTAATCCCATAAGTGTTATATACTCGTCGCCTTGTGGTTCTTTTACAAACTCAACAAACAGTCTAATGGTCCATAGAAGCACTAAAAATAAACCAAATAAAAATCCTTGCTGATTGCCTTTATTCGTTTTAGCGTAGAAATACCATAATATTAAAAACACAAACACATAACAAAATGCTTCGTATAATTGTGCCGGATGTCTATAAGGAACGGCTTGTAATAACTCTATAAATTGTGGATTATTTGCAATAGCATCATAAGCTTCTTTTGGTGTTTTCATTCCAGTAAGCTGCATGGCTTCCCCAGGAGCGTATTGGTCTTGAATAAAACGAACTCCAAACGCAGAATCTGTAACTTTTCCAATGATTTCGGAATTAATAAAGTTTCCTATTCTAATAAATATGGCACCCGAAGCTACAGGAATAACAACTCTATCCAGAATCCACATTAAAGATTTGTATTTGTATTTTCTTCGGTAGAGATACATTCCAATAATAATTCCAATAGCGGCACCATGACTAGCTAAACCTTGAAAGCCTGTAAATTCGAATTCTGGATGAAATCGAAAAGGTAAAAAGATGCTAAAGAAATCTTGAGAAATCAACTCAGATTGATAGAAGATTACATGTCCTAGACGCGCACCTAACATAGTAGCAAAAACCGTATATATAAATAAGGGGTCTAAGTATTCTAATTTTACTTTTTCTTTTATAAATATGCGTTTCATAATATACCATCCTAACATAAAGGCGGTAATCCACATCACGCTATAAAAATAAAGTTTGAAGTTTCCAATGATATCGATTCCAGAGATTGGGTTCCAATCGAATTTAAGTAAAAACATAGAGTATATTTTAGGATTGTAAATATAACATTTAAAGGTTATTTAAATGAATATGTTAAAAAGGATTAACGAGAATTTATCATAAATTTGGATGAACCAATATTTTTGTTGTGATAAATGCTGTAGGGACAGGTCGCGTACGGACAGGTCGCGACCTGTCCCTACAGTAATTTTTAGTTGTCATCCGTCTCGGGAACTGGATCGTAGCCAGAACGTCCCCAAGGCGATGGAACGCAGAAGAAAATGTACTGTGTACATTTTT
>NZ_JAPMLL010000013.1 GCF_026410255.1 Xanthomarina sp. F1114 | reverse complement strand
AGATAGTCCGTAGATAGTCCGTAGATAGTCCGTAGATAGTCCGTAGATAGTCCGTAGATAGTCCGTAGATAGTCCGTAGATAGTCCGTAGATAGTTAAGAAATTAAATATCTACCAAAAAACCTAATGGTTTCTTTAAAAACATGAAAAATTTATTCAAAACACAAAACCCTCGTATCATCTAGTTTTAAAAAATAAAGTCTCAAAATCCGTGATGTCTTTGCGCATAAAAAAACCTGAAAGATAGATTGTCTTTCAGGTTTTATAAACGTGCAATTGCTTGCTGTTTTATTTTTCAAATTGCTTTAAAGTCTTTACAATAATAGACACACAATCTAATAATTGCTCTTCAGTCATTACTAAAGGTGGTGCAAAACGAATAATATTTCCATGAGTTGGTTTTGCTAATAATCCGTTATCACGTAGAGCTAAACAGATATTCCAAGCTGTTTCGCTTTCTTCGTCATCATTAATAACAATAGCATTTAGTAAACCTTTTCCTCTAACTAGAGATACAAGATCGGTTGTTTCAATGTATTTGTTTAACTCAGATCTAAACAGCTTTCCAAGTTTCTCAGCATTTTCAGCAAGATTTTCTTCTTTAACTACTTCTAATGCAGCAATTGCTACAGCAGCAGCTACCGGATTTCCACCAAAAGTAGATCCGTGGTTTCCAGGTCTAATAACGTCCATAACATTATTATCTGCTAAAACAGCTGATACAGGATATGCACCTCCACTTAATGCTTTTCCAAGAACTAATACGTCTGGCTTCACATTTTCATGATCTACAGCTAATAACTTTCCTGTTCTGGCAATTCCTGTTTGAACTTCGTCTGCAATAAATAACACATTGTATTTTTCGCATAGAGCTTTTGCTTTTTCTAAATAGCCTTCTTGTGGAACAAAAACACCAGCTTCCCCTTGAATAGGTTCTGCTAAAAATCCAGCAATATTTGGATTGCTTTTTAATTCTGCTTCTAAAGCTTCTAAATTATCGTATGCTATTTTTATAAACCCTTTGGTATAAGGTCCAAAATTCTTTCTGGCAACAGGATCGTTAGAAAAAGAGATAATAGTTGTAGTTCTTCCGTGGAAATTGTTTTCGCAAACAACAATCTCGGCTTCATTTTCATCAATCCCTTTTACTTCGTAAGCCCATTTTCTACAAATTTTTAAAGCAGTTTCCACAGCTTCAGCACCTGTATTCATTGGTAATAACTTATCGAAACCAAAAAATTCGCAAGCAAATTTTTCATATTTCCCCAGCATATCGTTATGAAATGCTCTAGACGTTAATGTTAAGGTTTCTGCTTGTTTGGTCATAGCACCTACAATTCTTGGGTGACAGTGTCCTTGGTTTACTGCAGAGTAAGCAGACAGAAAGTCGTAATATTTTTTCCCTTCTACGTCCCATACATAAACACCTTCCCCTTTACTCAGCACTACTGGAAGTGGATGGTAATTGTGTGCGCCATACTTGTTTTCTAAATCTATCGCTTCTTGCGATGTTAATTGGTCTAAACTAGCCATTTTAATAAATTTATAGTTGATGAATAAATAACCATTCCTACTATACCTTTATCTTTTCGAAATCCCGATACGTATCGATACGAAAATTCAGCGTGGGAGAGAAATCATCCCTAGGATTTGCAAAATTACTAAATATCTCGGATTATGGAAAGTGTTTTCCTATTTGATTTTATCACCTTATTTAAACGAATAAAAAGTATTTTTATGGAAAGATATAATCTCCAGAAATTATCGTTTCATATAAAAAATAAAAATAATATTTTAGTGATTCATATCTTGTAAAAAAAATCGTAAATCAGAACGCGTAAATAGCAAATCCTTTCCTTACTTTTGCAGCATGTCTAGAAGAAAAAATAAAAAACAAGTATTTACAAACGTAGAAGTTGTAGATGCTGGTGCTAAAGGAAAAACTGTAGCAAAAGCAGCAGATGGGAAAGTAATTTTTTTGCCAAATGCAGTTCCTGGCGATATAGTTGATGTACAAACCTTTAAAAAACGAAAAGCATATTACGAAGGAAAAGCCATTGCCTTCCATAAACTTTCCGACAAACGTACTACTCCAGTTTGCGAGCATTTTGGAACCTGTGGTGGATGTAAATGGCAAGATATGGGCTACGAACATCAGTTGTTTTACAAACAAAAAGAGGTGGTAAATAACCTAACTCGCTTAGGACATTTAGAATTACCTGAAGTTACACCCATTTTAGGTTCTGCAAAACAATATTTCTACCGAAATAAAATGGAATTTTCTTTTAGCGATAGTCGTTGGTTAACTTTAGAAGAAATCCAGTCGGATGAAGATCTAGGGGATAAAAATGCCTTAGGGTTTCATATTCCAGGCATGTGGGATAAGATTTTAGATATTAAAAAATGTCATTTACAAGCAGACCCATCTAACGCTATTAGAAATGCAGTCAAAGAATTTGCTCTTAAAAACGATCTAGAGTTTTTTAATACAAGAAATCAAACAGGGTTATTGCGTACCCTAATGATAAGAACCTCTTCTACTGGCGATATTATGGTTCTTATTCAGTTTTTTAAAGAAGACAAAGTAAAAAGAGAGATGTTATTAGATTATCTGGCTGAGACTTTCCCGGAACTAACATCTCTACAATATGTTGTCAACGAAAAAGCAAACGATACCATCTACGATCAAGAAGTGATTTGCTATAAAGGACAAGATCATATTTTTGAGGATATGGAAGGTTTAAAGTTTAAAATTAATGCTAAATCTTTCTATCAGACTAATTCAGATCAAGCTTATGAGCTTTATAAAATAACTAGAGATTATGCTGGTTTAACTGGAAACGAATTAGTTTACGATTTATATACTGGAACTGGAACTATTGCACAATTTGTAGCCAAACAAGCTAAAAAAGTCATTGGTGTAGAAGCTGTACCAGATGCAATTACTGCTGCTAAAGAAAATGCACAATTAAACGGTATAGAAAACGTTGAATTCTATGTGGGAGACATGAAAAATGTATTTAACGATGCGTTTATTAAAACTCATGGTCAACCAGATGTTATTATTACAGACCCTCCAAGAGATGGCATGCATAAAGATGTGGTGCAACAACTACTAAATATTGCTGCTAAAAAACTAGTTTATGTTAGCTGTAATAGTGCTACACAAGCTAGAGATTTAGCTTTATTAAAAGACATGTATAAAATAACAAAAGTAAGACCAGTAGACATGTTTCCTCAAACACATCATGTAGAAAATGTTGTACTTTTAGAAAAACGATAACTATATAATTGGTTAATTTACATGAATAAACCAATCTGTTTTCTGCTTACAATGAAAATAAATATGAAAAAATACAATTATTTTATAATTCCTATTCTTGTTTTCTTTACACTCTTTTTTAATTGTGAAAAAGATGATATTTGTTCTGAAACTACAGAAACAACTCCTAAAATGCATATTGCTTTTTATGATATTAATTTTGCTAACGAAGAAGACACACCAAAAAACGTTAGTAAATTACGAATAACGGGAGTTGGACATCCAGAGCCTGATGTTTTACCGGGTTACGATGGAAGTGCGAATATTCAAGAAGTTTATTTCCCATTAAAAACTACAGAAAATAGTACCCAGTACATTCTTCATAAAGGTTATAAAATAGATGATAATGATACTGTTTTAGGAAACCCCGACACCATTACTATTAATTATATTAGAAAAGAAATATACGTATCTAGAGCTTGCGGTTATAAAACAATTTTTGAAAATGTAGTAATTACTATTGAAGATGATGGTGATAATTGGGTTAAATTGGCAAGAGCAGAAAACGACAATCAAACAGTAGAACATGAAACAGACATCCATTATAAAATATATCATTAACCCACTTTTTATATGTCTGTTTTTTTGTGCCACTACTCAAGCACAAAACGATTCTATAATCGTAAAAAAAACAGATTCTATAAAATTTAAAGAAAGTTACGGCCTGCGTTTAGGGGGCGATTTAGGTAAAATAATTAGAACGCTTATAGACGATGAATATAAAGGTTTTGAAATAAATGGAGACTATAGATTAACTAAAAAATGGTATATAGCTGGAGAAATTGGAACCGAAGAAAAACAGACCATTAACGATTATTTAAACGTAACAACTCAAGGAAGTTATTTTAAAGCTGGAGTTGATTATAATGCGTATGAAAACTGGTATGGAATGGAAAACATGATATACGGAGGTTTCCGAATAGGCGCCAGTACTTTTAGTCAGACACTAAATAGCTATGGCGTATATTCTCAGGATCAATATTGGACGCCTCAATTTACAACTGAAGACGGTGAAAAATTTGGCGGACTTTCCGCTATGTGGGGAGAAGTTATTATTGGACTTAAAGTAGAGGTTCTAAATAATTTATACTTAGGATTAAATGCGCAATTTAAATATATGATAAGTGACGATCAACCTGAAAATTTTGAAAATCTCTTTATTCCTGGTTTCCAAAAAACCTATGATAGTGGTGGCTTTGGCTTTGGTTATGGATACACAATTTCTTACTTAATTCCTTTTTATAAGAGAGATAAGTAAGCCTTTGAAATTGAAGATGAAGTTGAACGCGTCATAAATTTAAATTACCAAAACAAAAATACGACCAATCATCACAGTCAATCACCTCTCACCACTCATTACTAAATAACACCACAAAAAATGTTAAAATTCACAATAAATTATATTTAGTTAGGATTCCTTACTATCTTTGAAATGATAATAATATCATTAATTTAAAACTATAATCATGAAAAAGCCTATTTTTTATCACGCAGGATGTTCGGTATGTGTAAGTGCTGAACACGACATTATTGATTTAATTGGAAAAAACAACGTAGAGGTTGTCAATATTGGGGAAGACAGAAACCGAATTGAAGAAGCAGAAAAGGCTGGTGTAAAATCTGTTCCAGCCATGGTTACTACTACTGGAAATGTTCTTCATATTAATCATGGAGCTTCCATGGCAGAAGTAAAAGGTTAAGATGAAAGTATCTGTTTGGGACACCTATGTACAACGCCAAGATGGCAGGATCATGCATTTCGATATTTTAGTAGAAAATAATGTAACTGATGAAGAAACCATCTTTAATTATGGCAAATCTTATATAAAAAGTAAACCTTTTAAAACCGGACAACTATCATCGTCTGAATGTCAGTTTTGTCATATAGAACAAGCTACAGAAGAGATTACTAATAATATTAAAAAAGTAGGGTTTCATATTATTGAAATGGAAAACTGCAATTAATTTAATTAGGATAACTAACTTTGCCTGTCTGGTTATCTAGATAGGCAATTTTATAGATAAAAATATGAGTAATTCCATTTTTAACCCCGAATTTCAAAATGAGCACACATCCAGCAAAATTATTGCTGCTTTACAGCGTATTTCAGAGGCTTTTAAGGTACTTCTTTGGAATAAGGCAAAAGAATTTGGCTTAAGTCCCATTCAGATTCAAATTTTAATTTTTGTGGCTTATCACAAACAAGAGCTGTGTAACGTAAGTCATTTAGCTCAGGAATTCAACATTACAAAACCTACAGTTAGTGATGCTGTGAAAGCATTACTTAACAAAGGTCATATTGAAAAAGATTTATCATCTTCAGATAGTAGAAGCTATTCTATTATTTTAACTTCCTCGGGAAAAGACTTGATAAAACAAACTGAAGACTTTGCCCATCCTATAAAATCTAATCTAAATACCATTGAAGACACAAAATTAGAAGATTTGTTCAGCACCTTAAGTCAGGTCATTTACAAATTAAACCAAACGGGAATTTTAACGGTTCAACGCACTTGTTATGGTTGTAAATTTTATGAAAAACAAGGAACAACACATTTTTGTAACCTGTTAGAAAAAGCGCTTCTCGATTCAGAAATTAGAATAGATTGTCCGGAGTTTGATGCTAAAATCACCTAATAAAACCTTGCTGTGCTTATTACTTGAACAAGGATACATTTTCAAAACTAATCCAGTTTTAAGTTTTAAACCTCGAAATTTGAACTAATACTAAGACGTACTTCTACCCTCTAAAAACTACCCACTAGCAACTAAATAAACATTACTTATTAAATTTTGCCTTTTTAGAACCTTCATACATAACGTACTTAACTAATCTGGCTTCCAACTTAGCATTAACTAAGTGTATTTTTCTTGACGGACGTAAGCCTACATGTTTTAAAGCATCTAAATTAGAGGTAATAAACCAAGCGTCTGTTCCGGGGTAACCTTGCTTTAAAGTATCGCCAATATTTTTATAGAATTCTTCCATATCAATATCCAAACGTTCGCCATAAGGAGGATTAAACACCATGTGTAATTTATTATCTCCAGCTTTTTGAGTCTTGAAAAAATCTTCGTGTCTTATGGAAATAAACTCTTCTAAATGCGCATTTTTAATATTCTCCGTGGCTTTTGCTACCGCTGAAGGAGACTTATCGAAACCCATAATTTTATAATGAAAGTCTCTGGTTTTATTTAAAAGAGAATCTTCAATTTTTTCAAACAATTCTACATCCCAATCTGCCCAACGTTCAAAAGCAAACTCTTTTCGCATTAAATTTGGAGGAATATTACAGGCAATCATTGCTGCCTCGGCCAAAATAGTTCCACTACCACACATAGGATCCATAAAATCAGATTGCCCATCCCAGCCAGAAAGCATGACCATTCCAGCAGCAAGGACCTCGTTTATTGGAGCAATATTAGTTGCTGTTTTATATCCTCGTTTATGTAGTGAATCTCCCGAAGAATCTAAAGAGATATTACAAACCTCTCTATCTATATGAACATTAATTTTTAAATCAGGAAACTTTAAATCTACATTAGGTCTTTGCCCTGAAGTTTCTCTAAATTTATCTACAATAGCATCTTTTGTTTTTTGAGCTATATAAAGAGAATGTGTAAAGACATCAGAATTAATGGTTGCATCTACTGCCAAAGTTCCGGTTGGCTTTAAATAAGTATCCCAAGACATTTTATAAATCTTATCGTACAAATCTTGTTCGTTGCGTACTTTAAATGTTTCAATAGGCTTTAAAATTTTAATAGCTGTACGCAACCCCAAGTTTGCCTTATACATAAAGCCTTTATCACCAGTAAAACTCACATTCCTAACACCAATTTTAACATCTTGTGCTCCAAGTTGCGTCAGTTCTTTTGCCAGTAATTCTTCAAAGCCAAATAAAGTTTTGGCAACCATTTTAAAATTATTCTCCATTGTAGATATTAAATAGAATGCAAAAATACAGTATTTTTGTGGCAACTTAAATTAATTGGGTTAAGGATTGAGCAATTGTTGGAACTCTTTTTATTTTATCTTTTTATAAAATAAAAAAGCGACTTGCGAAAGCCTGACTCTACGGAGTGACAACGTAGTGGAGGAACCCCCAAATAAAAATCCTCCCTGTTTTAGGGATGTTTATATGACAAAAAACACAACACAATGGTATGCTTCGTGGTTTGACACACCTTATTACCATATTTTATATAAAGACAGAGATCATGAGGAAGCGCAAGTGTTTATGGATAATCTTACCAATTATTTAAACCTGCCAGAACATGGAAAAATTCTAGATTTGGCTTGTGGAAAAGGAAGACACTCTCTGTATTTAAGCTCTTTGGGATATGATGTTACCGGAGTAGATTTATCTGAAAATAGCATTGCATACGCCAAACAATTTGAGAAAGATAATTTACATTTTGAGGTTCATGATATGTGTAAACCTTACGATAAAAAGTTTGATGCCGTTTTTAATTTGTTTACCAGTTTTGGATATTTTAAAAATGAAGCCGATAATTTACGAACCATTGAGGCCATACATGCCGATTTAAATGAGTATGGCTTTGGTGTGATCGATTTTATGAATATCGATTTTGTGTTAAACAATTTAGTTCCGGAAGATATTAAAACGGTGGAAGGCATTGACTTTCACCAAAAGCGGTATGTTAAAGACGGCTATTTATATAAAGACATATCTTTTAAAGATAAAGGTGAAACCTTCTCATACCAAGAACGGGTTAAAGCCTTTACTCTAAAGGATTTTGAACAGCTTTTTGAGCAGGCAGGAGTTTATCTATTAGATATTTTTGGCGATTATAAATTGAATAAATTTCATAAAAACACATCTGAACGCTTGATTATGGTTTTTAAATAATCTGTATTTTGCAAGTGACTAATTATTAATAAGATTTCTCCCGAAAACTTCGGGATTCGTGAAAAACATATATGAAACAATACTTATTACCAGTATTTGCAGTCGTTCTTGGGGCTCTAATTGTTTTAGTTGTAAAACAAAAGCGCAGTCTATTTACCAGACTTCTACTCTCTTTTAGTGGTGCTTTTTTATTGGCATTAACGCTCTTCGATTTACTTCCGGAAGTTTATAACCACGTGGAAGCTAAGAAAACAGGCCTGTTTATAATGCTTGGTATTTTACTGCAAATTGTTCTGGAATTTTTCTCTAAAGGTGCTGAGCACGGACATATTCATATAGAAAAAAACAGTACAGGTTTTCCCTGGTTACTATTTATAAGTTTATGTATTCATAGTTTTTTAGAAGGCTTCCCTATCCACCAACACAACGATATGGTTTATGGCGTTCTAATTCATAAAATACCTATTGCCACGTTAATAACCAGCTTTTTAGTACAATCTAATTATAATAAAAAACAAATTGCAGGATTTTTAATCTTCTTTGCAGCCATGACACCACTTGGTACGCTGGTTTCGAATACAGCTTCTATACCTGAATATTATATTTATTTAATAAATGCTGTTGTTATTGGTATCTTTTTTCATATTTCTACAGTAATTTTGTTTGAAAGTAGTGAAGGACATAAGTTTAATTTATCTAAATTATTAGCTATATTTTTTGGAGTAGCCATAGCCTATATGGTATAATAAGCCAGACAGTTCGTATTTACAGCTTAATATCTTTTAGGAAAGCGTGAATACCAACAATTAAACTGTTATAAATCAAATAGTAGACTTTTTGTGTTTTCTTTATTCTTTACTTTTTTTTAATTATCTTTAATTTTTATCAACTTTCTATTTACTATCCGCTAACCACATATAACCATGTTCAGTAAAGAAGAATCTAGATTATTAAAACAAGACTTTTGGACCAGTTTCGGGAAGTCTTTTCCAAGAAAATGGATTTTATATAATACTAAAATAAAAGGTTTAAGTCTTAAATTTCATTTCGATACCAAAACAGCACTAGTTGCTTTAGACATAGAAGACGATTTAGAGGATAGAATAAACCATTGGGGAAAAATATTAGCTTTAAAATCCATTCTTAAAGATGACTTTTTACCCGAAGCTATTTTTGAAGAAGAATATTTTTTAGAAAATGGGAAAGAAATTTCTAGAGTTTATGTGCTTTTAGACGCTCCAGTCTCTATTCATAATAAAAAATCGTGGCGTATAACCATGGAGTTTTTTAATGAGACTATGAGCAAATTAGAAGCTTTCTTTGTGGAGTATCAAGATATTATTAAGACATAAGATTTACCAGATTTGCCAAATAAAATACGTTTGAGAAAGTTGGTTTAATTACGTTTAAATATGAAAAACTTACTCTTAAAAATATGTGGTATTATTATAATTTTGTTTTCATCAACAACTTATGTTTTTGGACAAGAAAGCTATCCTGTCCCTAACAAAACACCAACAAGACTTTTTTATATTCAACACAGTAATAATCACAATACGTTTGTGTACGATGCTTATATAAAAGATGATTCCATAATCAAAGATGACCCTGTAAAAGAGTATCGAATAGTGTACACAGAAGGAGGGTTGATTAAACCTTTAACTGGACTTCAAAAGCGTATGGCTTATGGTTTAACCACAAATTATATTTCTAATAATCTTTTTGAAATGTATCTTGCTGCCAACAAAAAAACTCCGTTTTTCCTCACCCTAGATTCAAATTCAAAACCTATTGTTTATATTACTATAAATAATCAAAAAATAATATTAGACAGAATTTTTGTCAAGCTAAAAAATAATTTTTCCGTAATTAATGTGGAAGCAGATTATATTCTATTTGAAGGGAAAGATTTTCACTCGCAAAAAGAAGTGAGTGAAAAATATTTTTTAGACAAATAATCTAAATCACATAGAAAAACACCAATAAAAAGTGGCAAATTGCACCTCCAAGCACAAATAAATGCCAAATAACATGGTTATAAGGTATTTTATGAACGGCATAAAAAACAATACCCAAGGTGTAAAACAAACCTCCAGCAAATAAAAGTAAAGTTCCGTTAGCTCCTACATAATCTGCAAGATTAGAAAAATCTATAACAATTAGCCATCCCATAATGAGATATAGTAATACTGAAAAAAGCTCGAATTTTCCAGTAAAAAACAATTTCAATACCAGTCCTAATAATGCAATTCCCCATACTACCCAAAATATGGGCCAGCCTTTACTTTGTTCCAGAGCTATTAAAGCAACTGGCGTATAGGTTCCAGCAATTAACAGGTAAATACTAATATGATCTATAATTCGGAAATAATGCTTTTGTTTCTCGGCTTGAACTGCATGATATAAGGTGGAAGAACTAAACAAAATAATAATTGAAAGTCCGTAAATTATAACACTAAACAAACTCCAGTCGGTTTTACCCGTATTAAAAACTATGAGTAAAACTAAGGCTGCAATCCCCATTAAGGCTCCTACTCCATGAGTTAAGGCATTGAGGCGTTCTTCTGCTAAGGTTTGTGTATGCGGATCTTTTATTTGAGCCATTTTTCGGTTAATTCTAAAAAATCAAATTTTATGGCGGCATCTTGTCGCTCTAATTTCCCACTTTGAAAATTACGCTGTAGAACGTCTTCTATTAAGTAATCTTCTTTGACATTCTCAGGGTCGTAAACTTCCTTTAGTGAAATATTAAACAAGTTTGCCGTGCTATTAAACCAAAAAGCCCGCCAACCACTTCGCAATCTTTTAATTAAATCGAAGGTAGTTTCTCCCGTTTGTCTGTAAATAAGTTTTACTAGAATCTGACCTTCTGTTCTGGTTAACTTTTTGAGTTCTTCTGCAAATTCATCTTCAATATAACTCTGTATAATTCGCGCATATTTTTTTTGATCGCTCTTTCTTTTTATAGAAGCCATACGTTCGTTTAAAGACTCCAAGCGTTCGGCCGCCAATTTGGCGTATGGATAGACTTTTATAGTTTTTCTTCTTAAAATTAAATAGCGTTTTCTGTCTTCGTTACTATCAAATTTAAGTTTGTGCAGCAACAATACTTCATTTAAATTAATAGCTGTATGAGGAATGGAATCCCCCTCAAAAAAGATATATTCCACATCGGAGTCTGTCGTTTCAAGAGAATCTATCTGACTTTGAGCAACAAAAGGTAAAAATAAAAGTAGGTAGACTAGGTTTTTCATGTTTACTTCCCGTGCAAACGGAAATCTATTTAAATTATAATATCATTAGTTTCTATAAGAAAATAGAAATCTATGTTTTTAAGGAATCTAAAATCATACCAAAAACATTGGTAAAATTAATAATTTACCAAAGCATTAACCTTAAAATACTATTAATATTATTAATTTAGTGCAAAATATTTTACCATGGCAAAAAAGAGCATTTTAAACAAAAAATCTTTAGATTTTCTAGAATCATATTTAAATAATGCCTCTCCGACCGGATATGAGTGGGAAGGGCAAAAAATCTGGATGAACTATCTAGAGCCTTATGTAGATGAATTTATTACAGACACCTATGGATCTGCAGTGGGCGTTATCAATCCGAAAGCAAAATATAAAGTAGTTATTGAAGGACACGCTGATGAAATTTCTTGGTACGTCAACTATATTACTGATAACGGTTTGATTTATGTGATTAGAAATGGTGGAAGCGACCACCAGATTGCGCCGAGTAAAGTTGTTAATATCCACACTAAAAAAGGTATTGTAAAAGGTGTTTTTGGCTGGCCAGCTATTCATACCAGAAACAAAGCCAAAGAAGAGGCACCAAAACCAGATAATATATGCATAGATATTGGTGCTAAAAATAAAGAAGAAGTAGAACAAATGGGAGTACATGTGGGCTGCGTAATTACCTATCCAGATGAATTCCATATTCTAAACGGTGATAAATTTGTTTGTCGTGCTTTAGACAACAGAATGGGTGGTTTTATGATTGCTGAAGTGGCGCGTTTATTAAAAGAAAACAAGAAGGAACTTCCTTTTGGTTTATATATTACCAATTCGGTACAAGAAGAAATTGGTTTACGTGGTGCAGAAATGATAACTCAAACCATAAAACCAAATGTAGCTATTGTAACAGATGTCACGCATGATACAACTACTCCAATGATTAAAAAAGAAAAAGAAGGTCATTTAGAGCTTGGTTTAGGTCCTGTAGTTGCATACGCTCCTGCTGTACAACAAAAACTAAGAGATCTAATTACAGATACGGCTGAAGAAAAGAAAATTCCTTTTCAACGTTCTGCCCTTTCTAGAGCTACAGGTACAGATACAGATGCTTTTGCTTATAGCAACGGTGGCGTAGCATCGGCATTGATTTCTTTACCACTCCGTTATATGCATACCACCGTAGAAATGGTTCATAAAGACGATGTGGAGAACGTGATTAAATTAATTTACGAAACACTACTAAAAATAGAAGACGGAGAAACATTTTCATACTTTAAATAATCTATAATCTGTCATTGCGAGGAATCCCGATACTTTGGGATGACGTGGCAATCTGTTTGTTAATTCATGATAGTTTTAATTAACAGATTACACGATTTAAAAACCTCTCAATGACAGTTTTTTTTTTAATATGGACGAATTAATAGATATCTTAACCAAAGAGGGTAAACCATCGGGAAAAACAGCTTTAAAGTCTGAAGTTCATAGAAAAGGACTTTACCACAATACGGCTCATATTTGGTTTTACACCCATGATGGACAGATTTTATTAGCGCAACGTGCTGCTTCAAAATCGATTTGTCCTTTACTTTGGGATGTGTCTGTTGCCGGCCATGTAGATGCTGGAGAAACTATTGAAGAAGCAGCTATAAGAGAAACACAGGAAGAAATAGGCTTGATTATTAAAGAAAATGACTTGTTTAAAATTGGGGTGTTTCCTTGCTTTCAAAGCTATGAGAATGGAATTGTTGATAATGAGTTTCATCATACCTATCTGGTAGAATTAAAAGTCTCTTTAGAAAAATTAAAACCCCAACCTGGGGAGGTTGAGGCTTTGGAACTAGTCACAGTAAAAAGCTTTAAGTCCCTCTTGGCTAATAGCGAATCCAATGCTTATTTTGTGGCTTCAAACCGTGACTATTATGAGATGGTTTTGGAGGGGCTTATAGAAAAGCTATCTTATGAATAATATTTTAAAGATATATATGAAATAGATACTTCCTGCATCTACATACTCACCTTGCACGTTCATAGCCTGCTTGGTTATAATTTCAAATGTTGTCATTATAATTTACCTGACTTAATCACACACCAAATCCTCCTCCGAAACTTTCTTCCATTCATGCAGTACCACCTCATCACTTTTTCTTGAAGTAATACAGGTTACACTCGTATTTAATTGAGAAGTTAGGGTGTCGTTTTTGCGGATACCACATTTATAGCATTTATAGGTTGCCATAGTCTAGTAATTTTGGGGTTTTACTTTTATTTTAATTCCAAAACTATTTTTTAAATGGTCAAAACCTGTCCGTTTGAAAACTCTTTACTTTTTATAATGAAATATAATTTTAAAGATGTTGTAAATTCGACTAATCGCGTAGAAGTAAAAATGAAATTTCAAATTGTCCATAGTGAAAACAAACAAAACTAGAACCCTTATAATCAAAACACTATACAAAACATGTATTAGATTATGTCCAAATTAAGATTTTAATAATACGCTATCATCAAACCTAAATGATGCTTTATATATTCCTTGATATGAATTGGTCTTACCACCTTTACCCAAAGATTGTATCTTAGAATATCCATTAAAAACTCGTAATTTGGCTCTACATAAACTCTTATTTCACCCCAAATATCTGGATTGGAATAATCTAATGTATCTGTATTCATTTCTTTTGGACGTGCTATAATTTCTTGAGAATGATGCAAAGGATTTATTTCCAAATATTTAAAATGATGATTAGCCACTTGAATATGGATCCACTCTGGTTCTAGTTCTGATTTTAAAATTCCGACGGCATTTTTAAAATATTCCGACTGATTAAAAACAATAGGATTCTTGACTTTCTGTTTTCCTATTTTTAAAGATTTAATCCTATCGTCTAAACAAAAAGCATAAATACCATAAACACTGTTATGTGCCATTAAATACCAAGATTTATTGATTTCCTTAATATGTAAAGGCTGAAAAAAACCAGCAATTGTTTGATAGCCGTTATCCTCGTACCAACCTTGATATTCTATATCTATTAAAAACTGATGTTCTATAGCATGTATTAATGGAACCAAATCTACCTGCGAACATAAAGAACTGCGTGTTGTGCTTACATAATCTTTCCAGGTATGTGCGTGATGATGCAAGAGGTAAAGTTCTGTTTTTTCGTAAACTTCATTTATCGCTTCACTTACTTCAAAACTATCCAGATAATAGCCATAATTACGCTTATGTAGAATAACTGTTTGGTAATAAGACTTAATTTTCTCTAAATCCCGCTTTACAGTTTTTTGTGAGTATTGATTTAATTTATCGTAAAGAGGATCGTCTATATTATCAAAACGCAATTGATCTAGAGCATTCTGTAAGTCGTCAAGAGGTATAAAACCATTTTTTTCAACCCCATAAACCTTAGGGTTGGAAATAATACGTAAAATATAATAACGACGAAGAAACTCTGGGGTCATAGTATCGATTGAAAAACGAAAATAATAATAAACTTTGAAATGGCTAAAAGGATTCGGTTTTTATATATTTGAATCCCTAAATACAATTCATGACATCGGTTTTTAGTAAAAAGGATTTTATTGCTACAAAATGGTTTACTCTAGAAAAATTAATTCAATTAATTACAGGTGTCTTTATTATTCCTCAAATTTTTAGTACGCTTGGTAGTGTAGATATTGGAAAACTAAAGTTTGTAGAAGCCATCCTAGGAATGCTTACTCCTTTGTTTTTTCTAGGACTATCTGCTATCTGTATTAGAGAAATTGTTTTTAATCCCAAACGAAGTCAGCAAATATTAGCCACGGCTTTTTACCTTAGATTAGTAAGCTGGATTGTTATTTTTACTGGTATTATCTTATATTTTAAGTTTACAAAAGACAGCCCTTTATCAGGCTTATATCTAATTATTGCTTTTAGTTATTTATTTAAACTAACCGATATTTTTGAATACTACTTATTGGCTAAAAAGCAAACAAAAGTTATTTTTACTTCTAAGATTACTACTTTAATTGTAATTGTTTCCTTGCAATACTACGGCGTAGTACATCAATTTGATGTTTATTATTTCGCAAAACTTATTGTTCTCGACTTTCTACTTCAAGGACTTATTTACATTATTATTTTAAAGTATAATAACGAGCTTCATTTTAAGCAATGGCAATTTTCATGGCCTATGGCAAAATCATTATTAACCAAGTCTTTTCCGTTAATTATTTCAAATAGTTTAATTGTGTTCTATATAACTATAGACGAATTATTTCTAAAATATTTCCATGGCGACCACGCTAACGGTGTCTTTGCCAGTGTTCAGTTTTTAGTAATAGGATTGAGTTGGAATATTGGCTTTTCCATAATAAATGCCTTATACCCTTCTTTAGCTGAATCCTTTCAAGCCAACCAAACTCTCTACCAAGAAAAAATAAAACAGCTTTTAAAAATCATGCTTATTTTAGGTCTTCTAATTGGTGGATTTTATACTCTTTTTGGGAATGCTATTTTAGACCGTTATTTTTCCGATAGCTATATGGAAGCAAAACTACCTTTACTAATTTTCTGCTGGGCACCACTTTTTGTGTTTTTAGGAATGGTATACGAAAAACATCTTGTAAACTCAGACAATCTACAAAAAAACGTCTATCGTTTTGCCATAGGTTGTGTTTCAAATGTACTTTTATGTTATTTATTAGTTCCTGTATGGAGTGTAACAGGTGCCGCCATAGCTGTTTTAATAAGCCATTTTATTACAAACATTATGTATGTTTTTCTGGATAAAAAAAGCAGAAAGCAACTGATATCAATTTTTTAGCTACTTTTGATTTATGAACTTACTACTAGCCGCTATTGCACCTGTATTTGCTATTATTCTTTATGTTTATTGTAAAGATGAATACGAAAAAGAACCTCGAAGACTCCTACTCTATAATTTTTTATTAGGCGCCATAGTAAGTATATTAATTGCCACTATTTTGTATTATGGCTCAGATGCTATTATAAAGTTTGATGATGAATTTAGCATTGTACAGCAATTCTTTAAAGCCTTTTTAGTGGTTGCAATTATTGAAGAGTTTAGTAAATATATTATTGTACGCTATTTTGCGCAACCCAATAAAGAGTTTAACGAACCTTATGATGGCATTATATATGCCGTAATGGTTTCCATGGGCTTTGCTGCCACAGAAAACATCATGTATGTACTAGAAGGCGGATATCAGGTTGCACTTTTAAGAGCTTTTACTGCAGTTCCGGCTCATGCAACCTTTGGCGTGCTTATGGGCTATTTTATGGGAAAGGCAAAATTTACCAAACACCCTTCTAAATATAACTTATTAGGTCTTTTTCTGGCGGTATTATTTCATGGATCTTACGATTTCTTCCTCTTTATAAATTTTATTCCAGGGGTGTGGATTGGAGCCTTTATTTCATTAGGTGTTGGAATTTATCTGGCACGAAAAGCCATAAAAAAACATCAAAAAAATTCATTCTTTAAATTTTAAGCAGCTTATTTTAAACCCTGTCTTCTAAGAGTCTTTCATAAATTCATATATTTACAGCTTCAAATAAAAATATATGAATCCATCATACAAAGTGAATGTAAACAGCACATTCGATTTTGATATTCCTTCTGAAGATATATCAAAACTTGATTCTGTAGCTGTTTCTCCCTCAGAATTTCATGTTTTAAGAGATAACAAATCTTATAAATGCGAAATAATATCATCCAATTTTAATTCAAAATTATATCAGGTAAAGATTAATAATAACATCTATCAGGTGGACATCTTTAACAATTTAGATGTTCTTATAAAAGAAATGGGATTTGAGATTGGTGCTTCTAAGAAAGTCAACGAGATTAAAGCGCCCATGCCAGGGTTAATTTTAGATGTTCATGTAAAAGTGGGACAAGAAGTTAAGGAAAATGATCCGCTTTTAATTCTTGAAGCTATGAAAATGGAAAACGCATTAACGTCTCCTAGAGATGGGATTGTAAAATCAATTTCTGTTTCTAAAAGTGATACCGTAGATAAAAACCAATTATTAATAGAGCTTGAATAACATGAAGAAGTTACTAGTAGCAAACAGAGGAGAAATAGCCATTCGCGTGATGCGAACTGCAAAAAAAATGGGCATAAAAACGGTTGCAGTTTATTCTACAGCAGACAGACATGCACCACATGTAAAATATGCTGATGAGGCTGTTTTAATTGGAGAAGCCCCTTCCAATCAATCCTATTTATTAGGAGATAAGATTATTGAAGTAGCTAAAAGCTTAGAGGTAGATGCTATTCATCCGGGCTACGGGTTTTTGAGTGAAAACGCGCACTTCGCCGAATTATGCGAAGAAAACAATATCACTTTTATTGGTCCTAAATCCAAAGCCATAAAAATAATGGGGTCTAAATTAGCAGCTAAAGAAGCGGTCAAAGCCTATAATATCCCTATGGTTCCTGGAACCGACGAAGCCATTACAGATATCCCTGTTGCTAAAAATATTGCAAAAGAAATTGGTTTTCCAATTCTTATTAAAGCCTCAGCTGGTGGTGGCGGAAAAGGCATGCGTGTGGTAGAAAAAGAAGCCGATTTCGAATCGCAAATGGACCGTGCCATCAGTGAAGCGGTGAATGCTTTTGGCGATGGTTCTGTTTTTATTGAAAAATATGTGAGTTCTCCAAGACATATCGAAATTCAGGTCATGGCAGATGCCCATGGTAATATCATTCATTTATTTGAAAGAGAATGCAGCATTCAACGTCGCCATCAAAAAGTAGTTGAAGAAGCTCCGTCTTCTGTTTTAACTCCAGAATTACGTCAGCAAATGGGAGAAGCTGCAATTAAAGTGGCAAAATCTTGCGATTATCTTGGAGCCGGAACGGTGGAGTTTTTATTGGATGAAAAACATAATTTCTATTTCCTAGAGATGAATACCCGTTTGCAAGTAGAGCATCCGGTTACAGAATTAATAACGGGTACCGATTTGGTAGAATTACAAATTCGGGTAGCTCGGGGAGAGACACTTCCTATAACACAAGAAGATTTAAAAATAAATGGTCACGCCTTAGAACTACGTGTTTATGCTGAAGACCCTTTAAACGACTTCCTGCCTAGTGTTGGAAACTTAGAAGTTTATAAATTACCTGTTGGCAAAAATATTAGAGTGGATAATGGTTTTGAAGAAGGTATGGATATTCCAATTTATTACGACCCCATGCTTTCTAAATTAATCACCTACGGAAGTACGCGGGCAGAAGCCATTGAATTAATGATATCTGCCATAGAAAACTATCAGGTAGAAGGGATTCAAACCACCTTACCTTTTGGAACGTTTGTATGCGAACACGATGCTTTTAGATCTGGAAATTTTGATACGCATTTTGTAAAAAAGTATTATTCGCCAGAAGCCTTATTAGAAGAGCAAAAAGAGGAAGCAAAAATTGCAGCGACTTTAGCATTAAAACAATATTTAGAAGACCAGAAATTATTAAGAGTACCTAATAACTAAAATTATTACTGTCACACGGAGCTTGGCGAAGTGTTTTACCTATTAAACTACTATGGAATCAAAAATAAATAATCTCAACAACAAACTAAACCAGGCCTATTTGGGTGGCGGACAAATACGTATAGACAAGCAGCATGAAAAGAAAAAATTAACTGCCAGAGAGCGTGTTAATTACTTGTTAGACGATGGTTCTTTTGAAGAAATTGGTGCTTTAGTCACCCATAGAACAAAAGACTTTGGGATGGAAAAACAAAAATTTTATGGCGATGGGGTGGTTACCGGATACGGAACTATAAATGGGAAATTAGTATATATTTTTGCTCAAGATTTTACGGTTTTTGGAGGTTCTTTATCCGAAACACATGCTGAGAAAATCTGTAAAGTTATGGATTTGGCTGTAAAAGTTGGTGCTCCAATGATTGGTTTAAACGATTCCGGAGGGGCAAGAATTCAAGAAGGAGTTCGCTCTCTTGGAGGTTATGCAGACATTTTCTACAGAAATGTACAAGCGTCTGGAGTCATTCCCCAAATTTCGGCTATTATGGGACCATGTGCTGGAGGTGCTGTGTATTCGCCTGCTATGACAGACTTTACCATGATGGTTGAAGGTACCAGCTATATGTTTGTAACGGGACCAAATGTAGTAAAAACAGTAACTAATGAAGAAGTGACCTCAGAAGAGCTGGGAGGTGCCAGTACACATTCAACAAAGTCTGGAGTGGCACATATTACCTCTACTAATGATGTGGAATGCTTAGAAGATATTAAACGCTTATTAAGTTATTTACCTCAAAACAATACGGAGACTCCTGCCCGCTTTCCTTTTGAATTAAAAGATGAAGTTAGAGAGAATCTTTCTAACATTATTCCAGATAATGCCAATAAGCCCTACGATATGCATGAAGTGATTTCTGGGATTATCGATGCAGATTCGTTTTACGAAATTCATAAGGATTATGCAGAAAATATTATTGTCGGTTTTGCGCGTTTAGGAGGAAGAAGTGTTGGAATTGTAGCCAATCAGCCTATGTATCTTGCAGGAGTTTTAGATGTTAACAGTGCTAAAAAAGCAGCGCGATTTGTACGCTTTTGTGATGCTTTTAATATTCCATTGTTAGTCTTAGAAGATGTTCCAGGGTTTTTACCAGGAACCGATCAAGAATGGGATGGAATTATTGTACACGGCGCAAAATTATTATATGCTTTTAGTGAAGCAACCGTACCAAGAGTGACTGTAATTACTAGAAAAGCTTATGGAGGTGCTTATGATGTAATGAATTCTAAACATATTGGAGCCGACATGAATTTTGCCTGGCCAAGTGCAGAAATAGCTGTTATGGGAGCTAAAGGTGCTGCCGAAATTATCTTTAAAAAAGAAATAAACGCTGCAGAAGATAAGGACGCTAAATGGAAAGAAAAAGAGGCTGAATATGCCAAGTTATTTGCCAACCCGTATAGTGCAGCAGAGCGTGGTTTTATAGATGAAGTGATTTTACCAAAAGATACCAGACGGAAATTAATAAAAGCTTTTTCTATGCTTGAAAGCAAGGAAGTTGAAAAACCAAAACGAAAGCATGGGAATATTCCTCTTTAATAATCAAATCAAATAACCTTTATATTTTATTTACTATAATTTAACTTAAATTAAGAAACTAAAATAGCGCTTTCAATAGCAAAAGTCTACTTTTGCAGAATGCAAGAAAATCAATCTGTAAAATTAGAATTTATAGCTTTAATGGCATCTTTAATGTCTATTGTTGCTTTGGCTATAGACGCTATTTTACCAGCAATGTCTGCCATTGGGGTTTCTGTAAACAGTGTAGATAGCAACAATAATCAGCTACTAATTACCATGATCTTTTTAGGATTGGGAGTAGGTCAATTACTTTTTGGCCCTCTTTCTGACAGTCTTGGAAGAAAACCCATGGTGTATATTGGCTTTAGTATTTTCGTTATAGCTAGTGTTGTTTGCGTGCTTTCTCCAACTTTAGAATGGATGATTTTTGGTAGAGTCTTACAAGGAATTGGTTTGGCCGCTCCAAGAACTATTGCCATTGCCATTATTAGAGATATGTACAAAGGCGATTATATGGCAAGAATCATGTCTTTTATAACTACTTTCTTTATTTTGGTTCCTGTTATTGCTCCAGTTATGGGGAAGTTCATATTAAATTTTTACCATTGGAAAGGGATTTTTTATATTCAAATTATCATGGCATTTCTAGTGTGTTTTTGGTTTTGGAAAAGACAACCTGAAACCTTAAAGCCAGAACATAAAATAACATTTAATAAGCGTTTATTTATAGATGGCTTTAAAGAGTTATTAAAACACAAAATCACTTTAGGTTTTACTATAATTTCCGGGTTTATTTCTGGGGTGTTTATTGTGTATTTAAGTGCGTCGCAAATAATTTTTGAAAAGCAATATGGCCTAGTGGATGAGTTTCCATACATATTTGCAGGCTTAGCCATTGGAGTTGGCTTATCCACTTTTTTAAACGGCTCCTTGGTGATGCGATTGGGAATGTGGCGTTTATCGTTTATAGCTTTAGTCATATTTAGTTTGAATGCTTTATTATATGTGTTATTATTCTGGAATTCAGAAAATCCAACCTTAGTCGTTATACTAGCTTTTATGGCGATTCAATTTTCTACAATTGGTTTTATTTTTGGAAATATTAGAGCAATTGCTATGGAATCTATTGGACATATTGCTGGAATTGGAGCGGCAATCACTGGATTTATCTCTACCATGATGGCCGTGCCTATTGCCAATTTTATTGGTGGCTTTATTAATTCTACAGCTCTGCCCCTATTTATAGGCTTCTCTGTTTTTGGGGCCTTTTCAGTATTTATTTTCCTACGCATGCAGGTTCTTAGAAACAACGAGATACAGGTTATTCACGCCATAAAATAACTCTACGTTTTAAATTGAAACCGCTCTTTAATTTAGGGCAAACTCAAAAACTAAAACCTCAACAACCCGAAAATAATTTTAGATTCCAATTATAGAACACCTACTATATATCTAATAACAAATAGATTAGAAATAGGAAGTCACAACTCTTCAATATTACTTTTTTAATATTTAATACTAACTTGTAAATAAGTTATTCATTTATTTTCTACCTTTAAGTAAGTAATCTAACATACTTACAAATGAAAAAACGCTTAAATGAATTAGCTGCAACTTCTATTTGTGGTAACGACATTAGTTCTTCATGTTTATATGTTTCGGGATTAGCTATTGTTTATGCAGGGCAATACGCTTGGATTTCGTTATTAATGGTAGCTTTAGTTCTTTTCTTTTTTCGAAAAATTTATGGGGAAGTTGTTGGAGCTCTACCTTTAAATGGAGGCGCTTATAATGCGCTTTTAAATACAACAAAAAAATCTACTGCTTCTTTTGCTGCCACCTTAACAGTTTTATCTTATATGGCAACAGCCGTAATTTCTGCCAGCGAATCTGTAAAATATGCTCATAGTCTTTGGCACGGAATTCCTATTATTTATACAACTATTGGCCTATTAGCTGTTTTTATGATTATTGTTATTATGGGAATTGGGGAGTCTTCCAAGGTAGCTACTGCGATCTTCATTTTTCATTTGATATCATTAACACTTTTATGTGTGTTTTGTGGTGTTTATTTGTTTCAAAACGGATTCGATACCCTTCTTACAAATTTCAGAAACCCTATAGAAGGCAGTATTACTACGGCTCTATTTTTTGGATTTGCAGCTGCCATGCTTGGAATTAGCGGTTTTGAAAGTTCTGCAAATTATGTAGAAGAACAACAGGACGGAGTGTTTCCAAAAACACTTAGAAACATGTGGATTATAGTCACCGTTTTTAATCCGTTAATAGCTTTTTTAGCCTTAGCTATATTACCCATGGCAAGTATAGACACCAATAATGAAACCTTACTTTCTTTTATGGGGCAAACCTCTGGTGGAAACTGGTTATTTTATATTATTTCTATAGATGCCGTTTTAGTATTAAGCGGCGCTGTTTTAACCTCTTTTGTGGGCGTTGGAGGTCTGGTAGAACGGATGACCTTAGATAGAATACTCCCTAAATTCTTATTAAAAAAGAACAAAAAAGGAAGTTCATATCTTATATTCATCAGCTTTTTTATACTCTGTGTTACCATTTTAATTTTTACACAAGGAAACCTAAAAGCCTTGGCTGGAGTTTATACTATTGCCTTTTTAAGTGTTATGATATTATTTGCAATAGGTAATATTTTATTAAAAATAAACAGAAAGAATCTCCCTCGACCAGAGCGAGCGAGTGTTGGGGCATTGTTTTTTGGAATTCTTGGAGTGGATTTAGCTTTAATAGGAAATATGATATTAAATCCGCCTTACTTTGGCATCTTTCTTCAGTATTTAATTCCCACCTCCTTAGTGGTATTATTCATGTTGTATCGCATTCGAATTTTACGAGGCTTCCTAAAAATTGTTGCCTATTTTATTCCTTCTAATACGCCTGTTTTTAGAGGTATAAATACGCTTGTAAAAAAATTAATACTCCGTATTAACAGTCAGGAATTTGTGTTTTTCACCAATCATGATAATGCTGCCACTATTAACAAAGCTATTTTATATATTATTCAAAATGAACATACAAGACGACTCAAAATAGTATCCGTTATAAAGCCTGATTTTATTCTACCTCCAAAATTAAAATCGGATATTGAAGTGCTAGATCGAGCTTACCCCAATATTCATATAGAGTTTGTGGAAGAGCAAGGACATTTTAATCCGGAGAAAATAAAAGAATTATCAAAAAAATATAAAATTCCCATAAACTTTATGTTTATAGGTTCACCGGGAGATAATTTCCCTTATAGAATAAATGAGCTTGGAGATGTTAGACTTATAATATAGTTGAAAGTATAGCAACTACAGAGCCTATTATGTATTCTACTCCAATAGCAATAACTATAAATCCAATAATTCTAGACAAGGCATTAATTCCAGAAGCTCCTAAAAATTTCACGATAAAATGAGCACTTTTTAATATGAAATAAATGAATAAAGATGCCGTAAAAATAGCGCCTAAAATAATTAAGATTTCTTGAGTTGAAGTATATTCTTGGTTATACGCAATTAACAAGGAAATAGTTCCTGGACCAGCTAACATGGGAATAGCTAATGGCGTTAAAGAAATAGGATCTCTACTTTCAATAATTTCTTTTACACGTTCGCGTTTCATTCCTTTATGCTCACGAAATTTACCTGTTAATAAAGCAAATCCAGAAGTTGCTATAATAAGTCCTCCAGCAATTTTAAGTGCGTTTAAACTAATTCCAAAAAAAGAAAGGATAAATTTTCCCGCAAAAAAGGAAAGTACCAATATGGCTAAAACATCAATTGCTGTCCAAAATGCGGTTAAAGCTCTTTCTTTTTTAGTATAATCGTCCGTTAACCCAACAAATATTGGAAGCGTTCCTAAAGGGTTCATAATAGAAAAAAGCGCTCCAAAACTTAATAAAAATAACTCCATACCTTTTTAAAAAATCAATGTTTTTTACTTACTTGAATATTAGCTAAACTTTTCTAATTACTATTTGGTTTGAAAATTAGAAAAGCCACAGGAACCGAAGTTCCCGTGGCTAAATTAAATACAAACTAACAAACTATCGTACTTATTCTAAAATTTTTAAATAAACTTGACTTTTTATAGCTCTATATTCTTCTATATGTTTTACGTATTTGGCATAAAACACATCGTGTTGATTGATATAAAACAAGTCGCATTCTAAATCATCGCATTCGTGAAAACTTCCTATAGAACTTTTGTAGTTATACAGTTCGTTTAGCAATGCCGAATTAACTTCATTTTTTTCTAAAAGCTTATCTCTTAAAACTTTGTCTCCAATTTTATTAGATGCTATTTTAGTCAACCAATCGCATTCATTGGTAGCATAACTTAAATGAGAGATCCAAATATTTAAATCTTGCAATCGTTTTGCGTGGATAATCTCTTCATCTGTATCGTGTGAAAAAAACGTATTTAATTCCATTATAATTTGATTTGATTACTTTCTACTTTTACTTGTTTTACTTCTTTTACTTCTAAAGACTTTGCGCCTCCAGGAAATTCCCAATCAATAACGTCGCCTTTGGCATACCCCATTACGGCCAAGCCCATAGCTGTTAATACAGATAATTTTTTATTAGAATAATTACTTTCAGTTGGAGCTACAAGTTGAAAATTATTCTCCCAACCATCACCCGAAACTACAGTAACTTCAGAATTAAATCTAATAACATCATCCGGCATATCCTCTTCATCAGAAACAATTGCAGTCTCCATTTCACTCTGTAATCTGAGAACTGAATTCTTTCTAGCAGCATCTTTATGATTCCCAGCTAAACTTAGGAGACGCTTTAAGGTCACAAATTCCTTTTTTTCTAATATTAAACTTCCGTATTTCATTATAAAAAATTTAAGTATTAATTAAGGGAAAATACCTCTTTGTACATAGGCTTTTTCAATACGCTCAATAGCCAATACATAGGCAGCAGAACGCATATCTAATTCTTTTTCATTAGATGTTTTTAGGACTCTTCTAAAAACTTCAGCTAGTTTTTTAGTTATTTTAGCTAGAATTTCATCTAATTCCCAAAGTTCTCCGTTTCTGTTTTGTAGCCATTCAAAATAACTACCAATAACACCCCCTGAATTACATAAAATATCAGGAATAATATCTACACCACGATCTAATAAAATTTTCTCAGCTTCAACAGTTGTTGGCCCATTTGCACCCTCTGCAACTAAAACTGCCTTTATATTATTAGCGTTGTCTTCAGTAATTTGATTTCCTAAAGCTGCAGGAATACAGATATCGCAATCTAAACCAAAGAAATCTCCTTTTTCAATAGATTTTCCATTGGTATAACCAACAAGACTTCCGTTGTTTCCTTCAATATATTCTTTTAAGCTTTCAGCTCCTAATCCTTCTGGGTTAGCAATACTTCCAAAAGCATCTTGAACACCAACTAATTTCGCGCCATCCTCTTCTAAGAAGTGTGCAGCCCAATAGCCCACGTTACCAAAACCTTGAACAATAAATCTTTTTCCTTTTAAATCGATACCCTTATTTTCTGCCCAGAATTTAATATTTAAATAAACTCCAAATCCAGTAGCTCTATCACGTCCTTCAAGACCTCCTGATCCAACTGGTTTACCAGTTACTACGTGATGGTTTTTTGAACGCTCTGATGGACCTTTTGTAGACATGTATGTGTCTGCAATCCAAGCCATTGTTTGAGAGTTTGTATTAACGTCTGGCGCAGGAATATCATGCTCTGGCCCAATGTTTTCTCCTAAAGCATAAGTAAATCTTCTTGTAATACGCTCTAATTCTGCATTGGAGTATTTTTTTGGATCAATTTGAATTCCACCTTTAGCACCTCCATAAGGAAGACCCGCTAAGGATGTTTTCCAAGTCATCCACATAGCTAAAGCTTTTACAGAATCAATGTCGATAGTTGGGTGGTATCTTAAACCTCCCTTGTATGGACCTAAAGCATTGTTATGCTGAACACGGTAACCTTTAAAAACTTCCACATCTCCATTATCCATTCTTACTGGAAAATGAATGATTAATTCATTGTTTGTAACCGCAAGTATCTTTTTGATATTTGGGTTAAGTTCAACCAAATCTGCAGCATGATTAAACTGCTTCATAACATTTTCTAGCATGCCTTGCTTTGGTTGCGGCTTTTTCACTTCTTTTGTTAATGTCATTTGTATTTAATTTAATTAAGTTCTATTACACTAGTATCTTTACTAACTAATTTGAACTCGTTTGTTAATTTTTGAGGGTAATTATTTTGTTTTAAATCTTTGGCTAATTTATATTCACTGCAAGACCAGATAAAATTTTTGTCTAAAGTTAAACTACAGGAGTCTACATACTTACAGGTATTACATAAACTTCTTTCTATAGTATCCATAAACCAATTTTTTAATCCATGCTACTAAGAGCAACTCCTGTGCCAACTATCTAAATATTTTTAAAAATAATTAACAAACCATTGTTTTTCAGGCTTTTACTTGCATTGACACCAAATTACTTTCTTTTATAAGAGTGGGGAGTTTTTACTCACTTGTGGTAAATCTACCCATAGCTTTTAAGTTATTTAATTTTCTCGCTGAGTGTTTTTCTATCTATTTGTAGAATTTTTGCTGCCTGAGTTTTATTATTGTTTGTTGCTTTTAGCACTTTTAGTATATGATTCCTCTCTACTTCTTTTAAAGGTAAAAGTTCGTTCTCGGTAGGAAAATCTATTTTATATTTTAAATAATCGGGTAAATCTTTTACTTCAACTTGTTTATCGCACATAATAATAGCCTGTTGCACAACATTTTCTAGCTCTCTAATATTTCCTGGCCAGGAATACCGTTCTAAGACTTCTAGAGCTTCGGGAGTAATTTTTAACAACCGGTCTTTATATTCAACACCGTATTTAAATAAAAACTTTTCGGTTAATAAAGCTACGTCTTCCAAACGTTCCCGTAAAGGTGGTACATCTATTTGCACAACAGTTAACCTATAATACAGGTCTTCTCTAAATTTACCCTTCTTTATAAGTTCTTTTAAATCTATATTAGTTGCAGCAATTAGTCTAACATCCACTTTCTCCACTTTCTGAGATCCTAATCTAGTTACTTCCTTTTCTTGCAGAACTCTTAAAAGTCTTAGTTGAGTAGCCATTGAGGCATTACCAATTTCATCTAAAAATAATGTGCCTTTGTTGGCAGCTTGAAAGAAACCTATTCTATTTTCGTTAGCTCCCGTAAATGCACCTTTAGTATAACCAAACAACTCTGCTTCCAGTAAGTTTTCTGGAATAGCTCCACAGTTTACAGCTATAAAAGGAGCTCTGGCATACTTACCCATATAATGAATGGAACGCGCCACTAATTCTTTTCCGGTACCACTTTCTCCTGTAATAAAAACAGTAGCTCGATTGCTTTTAACCCGCTCAATAACTTCAGTTACTTTTTTTATGGCATCAGAATTTCCAATTAATTCTCCATAAGAACCAGAATCTTCTTTATTTTCTGTTTTTTCTGGAATGTGCTTTTGAGGCTTTAATTCTAAAGATTTTGATACTGCCTTTCTCAATTCTTCTTTAGTAAAAGGTTTGGTTAAATAATCCATAACCCCAGATTTCATAGCTTCTAAAGCACCATCAATAGATGGATAACCGGTAACAACCAATTTAGGTATTTCTGGATAGTGCTCCGAAACGAATTTTACCAATTCCAAACCATCCACTCCAGGCATTTTTAGATCTGTTATTAGCAAATCGATATTTTTATCTTTTAAAATCTCTATGGCTTCTTTTACAGAAACTGCTTTATAGGTATGATAATTAAAGGATTGTAAATGACGTTGGATAAGCTCTAGAATGTGAATATCGTCATCGACCAATAATATATTTTCATTGTTTAACACCATCGATTAATTTTTAGGTAATTTAATGGTAAAAATTGTGCCATTCGGTTTATTTATATCAAAAGTAATACTCCCTTTATGACTCTTAACAATACCATGCACCACACTTAATCCAAGCCCAGACCCTTCACCTACAGGTTTGGTTGTAAAAAACGGATTAAATATATTTTCTGAACTGGAGGTTTTAATTCCAGGACCTTGATCTGATATTTTTAAGGTTACTATCTTATCTGTGTCTGAAACCTGAACATGAATTTTTCCTTTTTCTGGGGAAAAATAAATGGCATTAATAACTAGGTTAAAGATAACTTGAGTAAGCTGAATGGCATCCACCCTCAATAGGATTTCTTCTTTTTCAATATCCAGCTGACAATTAATATTTTTTTTAGTGAAATTAGGATTTAGTAGTCCAATGGCATCTTCTATAATAGGAACAATATTTGAAAATTCCATTTGATGTGGCATATCGCATGAAAAGAACATGAGTTTCTTAACAACTTCCCTAGAATAAATGGCACTATTTATTATTTTATCTAAATCATTTAAAACTGGCTTATTATCTTTAAACTGATCTTTAAGCAATTCCGTATAACCTAAAATATTCGCAAGTGGTGTATTCAATTCATGTGCTATTCCGGCTGTAATTTCACCCAAAATACCAAGTCTATCAACTCTTTCGATATGACGTTTAGCTTGAGCTTCACTTTCTATAATTTGTTTTCGCTCAAAGAGGTTTCCTATTTCTAAAGCAATTTTATTGAGTAATTGAATCTCTTCATTTAAAAAACTATTCTGATTGAATTTGGTTTTTGTATACCCAACCTTAATCGAGCCTATGGGAATATTAAAAGTCTTAATAGCAGAAACAATATAGACATTCTCAGTAGAATACGCACCAGCCGAAATAATCTCGTCTTCAATTTTAAGCTCTACAGAAGCATCTTCAGGATATCTTATAGCACCTTGTAAACTATAGGCTATAGCTTGCCATGTAGGTTCTAAATTTTCCAAATCGGAATTGGCTATAAACGAGCTCACATTGTATAAGCAGGTTAACTCCTTTATCCGTTCATTAAGTTTAACTTCTGCTGAAATTTTTTGAGTCATCTTTAAATTTTATGATACGTTTAAAACAATTCTAAATCTAGCTTTTCCGTTTTCTAAATGTGCTATAGCTCGATTAACATCTTCTAATTTAAAGGCTTCAACGCTTGGATAAATGTCATGTCTAACACAAAAATCTAACATGGTTCTAGTTAGACCTATTCCGCCTAACGGACTTCCTCCTACCGATTTCTGACCACCAATTAGTGAGAACGCCGGAATTGCCATAGGTTCTAAAACACCTCCTACATTATGAAAACAACCTTGTGGTGCTAAAGTTTTTAAATAAGAATCCCAATCCAAAGTTACATTTGTTGTGTTTAGAATAAAATTTAAGCTTCCTCTTATACTTTTTAGGGCTTCAGGATTTGTGGAATCAATAACTTTTGATGCGCCCATTTCTAAAATTTGTGATTCTTTATCTGGGTTAGAAGAAAAAGCTATCACTTCGCAACCCCAAGCTTTTAAAAACTTTATAGCCATATGTCCCAGACCTCCAATTCCAATAACTCCTACGCTATCGGTAGGTTTTACATTGGCTAAAAATATGGGATTAAAAACGGTGATACCACCACAAAGTAAAGGACCCGCCTTAGCCAAATCAATTCCTTTTGGTAAAGCAATAGCCCAAGACCAATGACTTCGTACATAATCTGCAAAACCTCCATGTCTTCCCACAATGGTCTGCTCGGCTGTGTGGCATAAATGCTGACTGCCGTCCATACATTGATTGCAATACATACAAGATCCAGAATACCATCCCAAGCCAACCATGTCTCCAATCTTTAAATTTTTGACATCTTTGCCTAAAGCCACAATTTCGCCTACAACCTCATGACCAGGAACTAAAGGGAATTTACTTGTTCCCCATTCGTTATTAAGCATGCTTAAGTCTGAATGACAGAGGCCACAATAATGTACTTTTATATCAACCTGATCTGAAGCTAATTCGGGAAGTTTATAGGTGAATTCTTCTAATTTAGAGCCTGAACTTAAAGCAGCATAAGCTTTTACGGTTCTCATAACAAAGCGAGTTTTAATGTTTATAAAGATACATATTTATGTACAGTTATATAAAAAGCTCCGTGTTTATTTAAGATGAACTATATGGGGTTGAAACATGAATTTTTCTTGCCATCTATCAAAACGTTCGTCATATTTTGTTGAAAATACAAGATATTGACATTTCTCTAGACTTTCCGGAAGACGAGATACATCGCTTAGATGAGAACCTCTAAATAAAAACTCTGCATCGTCAACAATAAACATTTGAAGTTTTCTAACGTTCACATTATTCATAAAGAATAACTTATTAAAACGTTTAGGGGTTGTAATTAAAATATCTATTCCATTATACAATTCATCTCGTTGCATATCAATATTGCGCTGTTCATAAACACCAAGTAAGCGTAAATCTGTTCTAGATATGTATTTTCTAAATTCACTTTCTAGCTCCAAAACAGCTTCTTTATCTTTTACAAAAATAATAGCTCTTGGAGCATCTTCAAAAGCTTCTCCTTTTAACTTCTGAACCACTCCTAAGATTAAAGCCGTAGTTCTTCCTGAACCTTTTGGAGCAATTCCAAAGAGATTGGCACCAGACTTAATCTTTGAAAGTGTTTTTTTCTGAAAAGGCAAAGCTGTTTCAAATCCTTGTTTTTTTAACACGTCTTGAAGTGGTTCTATTAATTTTTTAAAAGGCATAGTTTAGATTATAGTTAACAAATATACTTTAATTATATTTTTGCTTGGTAGGTATAAAGGTCAAAATACCTTCCTTCTTTTGCAATTAACTCTTCGTGAGATCCCCGTTCGGCAATATGCCCTGCTTCTATCACTAAAATTTGATCGGCTTTTTTTATGGTACTTAATCTGTGAGCAATAACAATAGTTGTTCGGTTTTTAGTTAATTCAGACAAACTTTTCTGAATTAAACCTTCGCTTTCTGTATCCAAATTAGAAGTGGCTTCATCTAGAATAATTATTTTAGGATCTGATAAAATAGCTCGGGCTATAGCTAGTCTTTGACGCTGCCCTCCAGATAATTTAACACCTCTTTCTCCTATTAGAGTATTTAAACCATCCTCAAATCTATCGGTAAACTCATTGACATAAGCTGCTTTTACGGCATGTTGAAGCTCAGCTTCGGATGCATGTGGCTTTGGAAAAAGAATGTTTTCTCTAATTGTTCCTTCAAACAAAAATTCATCTTGTAAAACAACGCCCAAATGTTGTCTGTAACTACTTAAATTTACTTTAGACAAGTCCTGATTATCTATAGTAACTGTTCCTGATTTGGGGTTTAAAAAAGTAGCTACCAAACCTGCAATAGTCGATTTTCCCGAGCCAGAACTTCCAACTAAAGCAGTTACCGACCCAGGGGGCACAGAAAAATTTATATTATGAAGAACCTCTTTGTCTTCTTCATATTGAAAAGAAACATCCTTAAACTCGATGTGTCCATCCACTTTATCCATGATAATGGTTCTATTCTCCTGATCCTCTTCAGCTGTCATATTCATCAGCTCTTCCGTTCTATCAAGACCTGCCAGAGCTTCGGTAAGCTGACTTCCTATATTACTCATTTGTACAATTGGAGCAATCATAAATCCTAATAGTAAGGTAAAAGACAAGAAATCTCCCACAGTTAATTCTCCCATCATTATTTTATAGCCACCAATCCCCATAATCCCAGTAGAGGCTATTCCTAATAAAAATGTAGAAGTACTCGTCATTAGCGCTGTGGCTGTTAGACTTTTTTTCACGTTTTGGAACAATCTTTCTACGCCTGCTTCAAAGGTTTTATTCTCTTGCTCTTCGGCATTAAAGGCTTTAATAACCCGAACTCCCGCCAAAGTTTCTGTTAAGCGTCCGGTAACCTGGGCATTAATTACACCACGTTTTCTAAAAATAGGTCGGATATACTTAAAAGCCTTTAAAGCTATAATTCCAAAAATGGCGACAGGCACTAAAACAAATAGTGTCATGGACAAACTAATATTTACAAGAAGAATTAAAGAAATAACGGCTGTTATGGTTCCTCCTACCATTTGCACCAAACCTGTTCCTATTAGGTTTCTAACCCCTTCCACATCTGTCATAATTCTAGAAACTAATTCTCCAGACTTTGTATTATCGAAAAACCGAATGGGTAAGGAAAGAACTTTCCTCTGCACTTTAGCTCGTAATTCGCTAATTAAATATTGTGCTTGAACGCTTAAAATTTTTGTCAATAAAAATGAAGTTATGGCCTGAACTAAAATTGCAATGCCTACTATTAATAGTAAACTATACAACTGATCGTAATCTTTATTAGGAATTACATCATCTAATAAAGCCTTACTCTTCCAAGGTAAAACCAAACTTGACAACCGACTTAAAACAATAAGAATCAACCCAATAAACACCAGGTTGCGTCTTGGCCAAATAATCGTTTTAAAAGCCTGAGCTATTGTAACTTTCCTTTTGTTGTCTTTAGATTTATTCGTTTTACTCTTATAGTGTTTCATGCAGATAGTGTACAGGTTAAAACCCCTTTGGTATAAGGCCAAAACAGTCAATTAACATGCCATATTATACAACTATGACATATTAGCAATAGCAAACCGTTTATTATTTAGAATGATTCTAAAATATTTTCTATTTTTCCCGTTTATGAGTTAGATTATTAGTATTTTTATAATGTTCTAATCGAAATATTATTGTAATGGAGTATATAACCCTAGCACGTGTTCTACATGTGCTTGCCGTAGTTTTATGGATTGGTGGTGTAGCCATGGTTACAACGGTATTGATTCCTGCCATAAAAAAAATAAAATCGAAGGAAGATAGAATACACACCTTTGAGCAAATTGAAGGTAGATTTGCTCTTCAGGCAAAAATAACCACCTTAATAACAGGAATTACCGGTTTCTATATGTTATATGAAATGGATGCATGGAGCAGATATTTGGATATACGCTTTTGGTGGATTCATGCTATGACTTTAGTTTGGATTATTTTTACTGTGGTTTTATATATTCTAGAACCGTTGGTTTTACATAGATTATTTAAAAAATATGCTGAGGAAAACCCAGAAAAAACCTTCCAATTTATGCATCGTGCACATTGGGTTTTATTAATTTTAAGTTTAATAACCATAATTGGTGCTGTGGCCGGAAGCCATGGATGGTTTTTTATAAAATAGATATATTTAAAATATTAATTAAAAACATAAGATCATGAAACAGAAAAGTTATGATACCGTTAGTGAAGCTACAAACGACTTGATGCAAAGAGGTTATACCACTAATTTTGCATTAATGAGCGACAAAGAATGTTTGGTATGCCACAAAACCTCTGTTCATCTTTCTCCAGACGATTTTGAGATTGATGAAATCCATAGGTTTGAAGGCATGACAGATCCAGGAGACGAGATGATAGTTTATGCCATCTCTTCTCTAAAATATAATATGAAAGGCGTTGTAGTAAACGCCTATGGCATGTATGCAGACAATAGTACAACAGCTATTGTTAAAAAATTAAGTCGTGCAGAAAAAAAGTAATTCAGAGTGTAAAAGTTAACTTTTAATTACAAATTTGTTAATATTCTTATTATTATATAAAAATATTATAATTTTAGAAAATTAAAAAAAATCACATTTAAAAGACGAATATGAAACACTTACTAATTTTAACTTTTAGCTTACTTACCATGATTTCTTGTAAAGACAACAATGCAAACAACAAAACCTCCGAATCTGGAATTGGAGGAGACAAGGATTCTCATGGCTGTTTAACAGCTGCAGGACAAACATGGAGCGAATTAAAACAAGATTGTGTTCAAGTTTTTAAGGTAGGAAAAAGATTAGATCCTATTAATCAAGAAGAAAGTGAAACCATACTTAGCGCATTCGTTATTTTTAACGATGACGAATCTAAATGCGAGTTATTCTTACCTCAGAATAAAATATCTTCTATTATTTTAATACAGTCTGAAGATGGTATTTATACAAACCAGCAGTACAAATTTAATACAGCTACTTCAACCTTGTCTAAAGACGGTGAGCCAACATACAAAGGTTCTTAGAGTTTGTTTTGTTTTTATTAAAAGTAAATTCTAAGAATAACAGTTTACTTACTTTATAAAAACAAGCATGTGCTAAAGCTTGGATAAAACTTCTATTCTCAATTTTTACGGATAACTTATTGCTCCGATAATGAATTATCCAAAATATAAGTGCCTATCTTTTATTTCAATTTTATTGAAAATAAGTAGTAATCAATCACATTTATACAGCTAGATTTAATGGATAAAAGTTTAAATAAAATTCCTTCTTATTTAAGAATAACTCTATTTATTTACGGACTTGCTCTGTTATTAACTTTTATCATAATTAAGTTTCCTAATGGAATTCAGGCATTAGGAGTCCTAATTTTTAACTTCAAAATTCCATTTAACTGGAATCACGGATTTGCCTTACTTTTGACAGCTATTGTAGGATATGCCTTTTTTAAAACTGAGCGAAAAACTAACTTTTTAGGCAATAACAAAGTCAGAAGTATTGTTTTTAGCCTTATTTTATTAGTTTCTTATGCCATAGTAGGTATTTCTAATAAATATGAAATTAATCCACATTTATGGGCCTTAATCTTTGTGTCTTTAACCTTGATATATGATGTTTTGGAAGAATCTTTTTGGCGAGGATATCTAAACGATTTAATACAACCAAAGCATTTAGCAATAAAATATACAATAACCGGTATATTGTGGTCTTTCTGGCATTTCTTAATCTTCGATAACTTTGAACAATGGGGAGGTTTTCACGTGTTTTTAATGCTTTCTATAATTGTTTCTTTTATTATAGGCTTTGCTACCACTAAAACAAATTCAATTTTAGTGGCTGCAGCAATTCACGCCTTATTAATAAGCAAAAATTTAAATGTTACAATCATCTGTTTTATCATTTGGTCGATAATGATCTTAACCTGGAATAAAAAGCTTTTTATAAAAAACACTTAAGTAAATAGCATTCCTTATTCTAATAAAATAACCAAGCGCTAATAAGAAGCATATGGATTGTAATAGTTTTTTAAGATTCTTTTTTGATGAGAAGTAAGTAGTTGCTACTTTAGCAAAGAATAAGACTTCTAGAGAAGAAGTACAGAGTTTATCAATATCTAACAAAGAATAGACTTATAGATTACAGAGAAAATCTTTCTTAGAACACAAAAACCAAGCAAAATGATAATAGAACCTAAAACTCGTGGATTTATTTGCATAACCTCTCATCCAAAAGGTTGCGAAAGAAGTGTATTAAATCAAATTAATTATATAAAATCAAAAGGAAAAATTGATGGTCCAAAAAAAGTATTAGTAATTGGAGCCTCAACTGGGTTTGGTTTAGCGTCTAGAATTACTAGTGCTTTTGGTTCCAATGCATCTACAATAGGAGTGTTTTTTGAAAAACCTCCATTAGAAGGCAGAACAGCCTCCTCTGGATGGTATAATACAGCTGCTTTTGAGAAAGAAGCTCATAAAGAAGGAATTTATGCTAAAAGTATAAATGGAGATGCTTTTTCAGATGAAATAAAGGAGAAAACAATAGAATTAATTAAGGAAGATCTTGGGCAAATTGACCTGGTTGTATACAGTCTTGCTTCTCCGGTTCGCACTCATCCTATAACTGGAATCCGACACAAATCAACATTAAAGCCAATAGGGAATACATATACAAACAAAACTGTAGATTTTCATACAGGAAAAGTAAATACTATTAGTATTGAACCTTCTACCGAAGATGATATTGAAAATACAGTTGCTGTAATGGGTGGTGAAGATTGGAAAATGTGGATAGATAAATTAAAAAAAGAAAACCTACTTGCCTCTAATTTTAAAACAGTGGCCTACTCTTATATTGGACCACAACTTACTGAAGCTGTTTACAGAAAAGGAACTATTGGCAAAGCAAAAGACCATCTAGAAAATACAGCCTTTACCATCACAGACTCATTAAAAGATATTGGTGGAAAAGCCTACGTTTCAGTTAACAAAGCACTTGTAACACAATCAAGTTCTGCTATTCCGGTTATTCCTCTATACATTTCATTATTGTATAAAGTAATGAAAGAAAAAGGACTGCAAGAAGGTTGTATAGAACAAATACATAGATTGTATACAGAAAGGCTATTCCTTGAAAACACCCCTACAGATTCTGAAGGTAGAATACGAATTGACGATTGGGAAATGCGTGCCGATGTTCAGGAAAAAGTTTCGGAATTATGGGAACAAGCAACCACTGAAACACTTCCTACTATTGGTGATTTAGAAGGATATAAAACCGAGTTTTTTAATCTATTTGGTTTTAATTATGATGAAGTAGATTATGATATTGATGCTGATGAAATGGTAAATATCCCTGGTTTACAGTAAGTATTAAAAAAAGAGTCTAAAACAGAAATCCCAATAAGCAGTTGTAAAAATTGCTTATTGGGATTTGTAAATTATTAGGCCCTATTAATTTATAAAGCTTCGTCAATAATATTCTGAACGCATTCTGGATTTAATAGGGTGCTAGTATCTCCTAAATTTGAAGTATCTTTTTCTGCAATCTTTCTTAAAATTCGTCGCATAATTTTCCCAGATCTCGTTTTTGGCAGCCCTTGAGTAAATTGTATTTTATCTAATTTGGCAATTGGTCCAATTCTATCCGTAATAAGTTGATTAATTTCTTTTCTCACATTATCGTGAATTCTTCCTTCTCCTGCTTCTTTTAAAGTTACATAGCCATATAAAGCAGTTCCTTTAATGTCGTGCGGAAAACCTACAATAGCACTTTCGGCCACTGCTGGATGTTCGTTAACAGCATCTTCAATTGGTGCCGTACCTAAATTATGTCCTGAAACAATAATTACATCGTCCACACGGCCCGTAATTCTATAATATCCCACTTCATCTCTCAACGCACCATCGCCTGTAAAGTACATATCTTTATAGGTTGAAAAATAGGTTTCTTTATAGCGTTTATGGTTTCTCCAAATAGTTCTTGCCATACTTGGCCAAGGAAATTTTATACATAATCTTCCCTCTACCTGGTTTCCTTTTAATTCTTCACCTGTTTCACTAATTAATGCAGGTTGTACTCCAATAAATGGTAAGGTTGCATAGGTTGGTTTGGTAGGTGTAACAAAAGGAATAGGCGTAATCATGATCGCTCCTGTTTCGGTTTGCCACCAGGTATCAATAATAGGACTTTTGTTTTTTCCAACGATATCATTATACCAATGCCAGGCTTCTTCATTAATAGGTTCGCCTACAGAGCCCAACACTTTAATGGAGGATAAATCGAATTTTTCAACTAACTCCGAACCTTGTTTTGCCAATGCACGAATGGCTGTTGGCGCCGTATAAAATTGATTGACTTGGTGCTTATCTATGATGTCCCAAAAGCGTCCAAAATCTGGATAATGTGGTACTCCTTCAAACAAAACAGAAGTGGCACCATTTGCCAGAGGTCCGTAAATAATATAACTGTGTCCGGTTATCCAACCAATATCTGCCGTACACCAATACACATCATTTTCCCGATACTGAAACGCGTTTTTAAAAGAGTATCCCGTATAAACCATATAACCTGCCGTAGTATGAACCATCCCTTTTGGCTGTCCGGTAGATCCAGACGTATATAGAATAAATAAGGGGTCTTCTGCATCCATAATTTCAGCTGGACATTCGGTTGACGCCTTATCTAATAAAGGTTGTAACCATTTGTCACGACCTTCTTTCATATTAATATCGCTGTCAATTCGTTTAACAACTAGCACACTTTCAATTCCAGGACAAGATTCTAAAGCTTCATCTACAATTCCTTTTAAATCGATAGTTTTATTGCCTCGAAAAGATCCATCTGCTGCAATTACCATTTTACAATCGGAATCGTTTATTCTGGTTGACAAAGCAGTTGAAGAGAATCCAGCAAACACGACAGAATGGATAGCTCCAATTCTGGCACAAGCCAAAACGGCAATAGCTAATTCAGGAATCATAGGAACATAGATACAAACACGATCTCCTTTTTTAATGCCTTGATCTTTTAGCACATTAGCCATTTTGTTTACCCGTTCGTAAAGCTGCTTATACGTAATATGTTCAGCAGGCTCCTCGGGGTTATTTGGTTCGAATAAAATAGCTGTTTTATCGCCACGAGTTGCTAAATGTCTATCTATACAGTTTTCGGTAATATTGAGTTTAGCACCTTCAAACCATTTTATTTCTGGCTTAGAAAAATCCCAACTCAACACTTTATCCCATTTTTTTCGCCATAAAAAGTGCTCTTCGGCTACTTCCTCCCAAAAGTTTTCTGGTTCGCGAACAGACTTTCTATATACCTGATAATACTCTTCTAAATGTTTTATGTGGTAGTTACTCATAACTAAAATTTATTATGTTGAAAAGATAAAACAATGTCCAACAGAATCAAAACAAAGACTGTCAAAAAAAATTGTTAAAATTTTAACAAAATTTATATATTAGCCATCTAAACCCCATTTCATGATAAAAAACTACCTAACAGTTCTAATCATACTAGCTTGTTCCCTTTTTACAAATGCTCAGAAAAACACAGAACCAACTCCCGAAGAAATAAAATTAGCAGAAAGTCTAAAAGAAGCATTTCCTGATGACCATGTTGCTTCGGAAAGTGAAAACTATCATATAAGTTTTGAATATAATAAAAGAACAAAGAAAATTGAAGTCGTAGAAGAAATTACTCAAAACCTGATAAACTTAGACTCTAGGGCAAATATTCAGGTGTATTCCTTTTATAATGGCGAATCTGAAATTGAATCTTTTAAAATTAAATATAAAACCAATCGAGATACTGATTCCTATATCCAGGATGAAGCTATAAAAAGTGACGATTTATTTCATAACGACTCTCGTGTTAAATACACAAATTTAGCCTTTCCTCTAAAAGGTTATAAATACCAAGTTGAAATAATTAAACGCTATAAGGATATAAAATACTTTACTAGTTTGTATTTTAACGATGACTATCCAACGGTAAAAAAAACCTTCACAATAGATATTCCTAATTGGTTAGATTTAGAATTAAAAGAAATGAATTTTAATGGTTTTGCCATTAATAAAACCTTAAAGTCCGATTCTAAAAACAATTCTAAAACGCATACATTTACTTTAGAAAATGCAGCTGCAATGTTTGACGACACCAGCTCTCCCGGACCAACATATATTTATCCTCATATCTTAGTATTAGCAAAATCTTACACTTATGATGGTGAAAAAACCAATATTTTTGAGTCTACTCAAGATTTATATAATTGGTATAAAACTCTGGTTAATAGTTTAGAAAATGACAATACCGATTTACAAGCTAAAGTAATAGAGTTAACCCAGGACGCCACAACAGACGAAGAGAAAATAAAAAACATCTATTACTGGGTTCAAGACAATATTCGTTATATCGCTTTTGTAGATGGTATAGCCGGTTTTAAACCAGATGAAGCTTCTAGCGTTTTTAAAAAACGTTATGGCGATTGTAAAGGAATGGCCAACCTTACCAAACAAATGCTTATAGAAGCAGGTTTTGATGCTCGTTTAACATGGATTGGAACTAACCGTATTGCTTACGATTATTCGACGCCTAGCCTGTCTGTAGACAACCACATGATTTGCACCCTCTACAATAATAACGAACCAGTTTATTTAGACGGTACGGAGAAATTTAATGCCTATAAAGAATATGCTAATAGAATTCAAGGCAAACAAGTATTAATTGAAAATGGAGATGAATTTATACTAAATGTCGTGCCTAAAGTAGATGCCGATTTTAATAAAGAAACGGTAAATTACCAATTAAGTTTGGAGAATGAGCAATTAAGCGGAACGGTTTCTAAAACATTTAGAGGTGAAAGTCGCTCGAGTTTATTACAATATTTAAATCAATTGCAAACAGATAAAAAAGACAAGTTTTTATTATGGTATTTAAATGGAGGTGATTCTAATACTAAAGTTGAAGATATTTCCACATCCAATTTAAGAGATAGAGAAATTCCTATTAATATTGATTATAGGATTACTATTAACAATGCTGTTTCATCTTTTGACGACACCATTTATATTGATTTAGATTTAGACAAGGAATTGTCTGGTTATAATTTTGAAAAACGAAACACCGATTTTGTTTTTGACTATAAAAAACATTTACAATCTACAACTACTTTAGATATTCCTGATGGCTATAAAATTGGTAGTCTTCCAGAAGATATTTCACTTGCTAACGACAACTTTAATTTAAAAGTTTCATTTACAGAAATAGATAATAAAATTGTTTATAAAAAGGATTTTGAAATCACGAAAAACGTTATTAACAAAACAGAATTTAATGAATGGAATGGTTTTATAAAAAACTTAAATACCATTTACAACGAACAGATTACACTAATAAAACAATAAGAAACGAATGAAACTCAAACTCCTATTTATATGCTTAATCGCATATCCTACCCTACTTATCTCACAATCTAAATTAGAAATTGAAGCACAAGATTTTTTTTGGGGAGAAAACGATAATTATAAAAACGCTGTTGATATTCCTGAAAAATGGCAAAATGAATCGGCTGTAATTATTTATAAAAATGAAAACTACGATTTTCATAAGTTTGGGAAACGTGTGGAATATAAATCTTCATTACGCAAGCGAATTAAACTACTAGATCAAGCCTCGGTAACGGAGTTTTCAACCTTTACTTATCAAAAAAGATTTAGCTCATCTAAAGGTTATTCTGGCTACAAGGCTTCTCACGCTATTGTAGGACTTAAAGTAGTTAAACAAGACGGTACCGAAACTATTGTCGATATTGAAAAAGAAGCTGTGGAAGTAGATGGCGAAACTAAAATAGCTATTGCCAATTTAGAAATAGGCGATATTCTGGACTTCTATTATTACAGCGTAGAACCGTTTAAATCTATTCAAGCTTTTGGTTTCGAACCGGTAGAACAAACCCTTGGGGAAGAGTATCCAATTATGGATTACAAATTATACTTCCAAACAGAAAACGATTTTTTCATTAATTTCAATTCTTATAATGGAGCACCGGAACTTACTGAAATCCCTGTTAAAAAGAATAATACACGACGTTATGAGTTAGTTGCTAACAATATTGAAAAACACAAATACGAACGCTGGTTTTATCCGTTGGTAGAACTTCCTACCTATAAGTTTCAGGTGTATTTTGCAAGATCTGGAAAATTTGAGGATCGTGCTTTAGCCTTTCTTCCAGAGAAAGAAGATATCATAAAAAAAACTGTTTCTAAAGAAGAGGTTTTAGATTATTACGAAAAATATACACCCCTTGGAGATTTAGGTTCTATAGAGCGTTTTATAAAAGATAATAATTTTGAAAGTGAGCGCGAAAAAGTAATTGCCGTATATTATTTTGCGCGTCATAAGTTTTTAACTCAGTATGTTGAAGCTATTATTGTAAATGAAGCCGAAATTTTAGCCAACCCATTTATAGCCACAAAAACCAACCCACATTTATTTAGAAATGATCAGTACTTTGTAAGACACTTTATGGCTTTTCTCTATGATTTTAAATATGATTACGACGTGATAGTTGGTAAAAAACGTTACGACGGGGATTTAAACGAGTTACTAATTCAGAAAAATGCCAATATTTTACTTAGAGTAAACACAAGTCCTCCGGTGTATTTAGATAATTTTAAAATTCACTCAGATGTTAATCAGTTTAATTATTTAATGGAAGGCACCGATGTGTACGAGCTATCAGCTAAAAAGAAACGTTTAGATCAAATTACAACTGGAAAACTACCACAGACTAGCTACGACCAAAACGAGTCTTATAAAGAAGTAACAATTAGCTTAAACGATGACTTTTCAGGTTTTAATTATCAAGGAATCAATAAGTACAAAGGCTACGAAAAAGTAGGCCATCAATTTGACAAACTTATGTTTAAGGATTATGTAGTTGAAGATTATGAAAAATATGAAACCGAACCGTTTATTGAACAAATTAGAAACAAAAAATCACGCGCTAAAACAAAGAAAGAACTTGATGCTTTGGTTGTAAAATTACGTGAAAAGCAATCAGAAAACCTAAAAGAAAGTGTAGCATCGGAATTAGACATTGAAGATGTTACAGATTATACCTTTTCTATTGAAGAAACAGGACGATATGGTTTTGATACCTATTTTACTTATAACGAAAGTTTTAATACTTCAGATCAATTTATAAAAAAAGCAGGTCCTAATTACATTCTGGAAGTGGGTAAGTTTATTGGCGGACAAGTAGATTTAACAGATGAAGACCGTAAGCGCGTAGAAAATATTTATATGAATTATCCAAGAAGCTATAACTATAATATTACGGTAAATATTCCCGAAGGTTATTCGGTTTCTGGATTAGAAAAATTGAATAAATCAATTGAAAATAAAACAGGTGCGTTTATAAGTAGTGCAACTATTGAAGGTAATCAAATAATTATTACTACTACAAAACAATATAAAAACAATTATGAAGATAATGCCGATTGGCCATTAATGATGGAGTTTTTAGACGAAGCTTTTCAATTTACCAATGAAAAAATATTATTGAAGAAAAGTTAAATTTTATTTCAATGAGAAAGTCGCAATTTAGGTTGCGACTTTTTTTTTGCTATTTAAAAGTCCGCTTTTTATAGGCTTTAAATTCTTTAACAACTCGTGGTGCCATAATTAAAGTGGCTGTCATAGTTGGAATAGCCATCAAGGCAAAAAAGCCATCAATCAAATTAATCATCATTGCTAAAGAGGTTGTTGCCCCCATAATAATACTAGCTATATAAATATAATTATAATAGTGCTTTCTGTCTTCTCCAAATAAAAAGGACATACATTTAGAACCATAGTAAGAAAATGAAAATAAAGACGAAATACTAAACACAGCAATACAAATTAGCAAAAGATACTTCCCTATTCCAGGCATAGCAGTTGCAAACGCAGACGCTGTTAAACTTACCCCGTTAGCATCTGTAGTTTGCCAAACCCCAGTAACCAAAATGGCTAAAGCTGTTAAAGTACAAACCACTAAGGTATCGATGGCTGGTCCTAACATGGCAACCAAGCCTTCACGTACAGGTTCATTAGTTTTTGCTGCTCCGTGAGCCATGGGAGCTGTTCCAATTCCAGCCTCGTTTGAAAAAGCACCACGTCTAACCCCTAAAAGAATTAATCCTCCCACAAGTCCTCCTAAAAAAGAATCTCCCTTAAAATTATTAGCTGCAAAAGCATCTGTAAAAATCATTAGAAAGTATTTGGGTACCACATCAAAATTGACAATTAGAATAAATAACACTAAAACAAAATATAATAAAACCATGCTTGGAACCATTTTAGAGGCCACTTTACTAATTCTATTTAAACCTCCAAGAATAACAATCGAGGTAATACTTACTAAAACAATTCCTATAACTAAATTGGAATAAAAGCCTACTTCAAAACCATTTGGCTCCAATAGAATATCATTAACAGCCTGGGTTAATTGATTTACATTAAAAACCGGCAAAGCTCCTACTAATCCACATAAACTAAAAAATACAGCCATAGGTTTCCACTTTTTCCCCAAACCTTCCATAATAAAATACATGGGACCACCTTGAATATGTCCATGACTATCTTTCCCTCGATACATAATAGCTAAAGTAGAAGTGAAAAATTTTGTACTCATACCAATTACCGCACTCACCCACATCCAAAATACGGCTCCAGGTCCTCCAATAGATATAGCTACCGCCACCCCAGCAATATTCCCCATCCCAATAGTAGAGGACAAAGCTGTAGTTAGAGCTTGGAAATGACTTATTTCACCAGCATCATCTGGGTTATCATATTTTCCTCGTAACACCTGAAACGCATGACCTAAATACCTAAATGGGAGAAATCTAGAAAGTATTAATAAATACAATCCACCACCAATTAGAAGAATTAATAAAGGTAAGCCCCAAACTAAGGAAGCAAAGTCGGAAATAAGTTGGTTGAGTAGTTCCATAGTGTTTTTAAAGTTCCATAAATGTATTAAAAGCAAACGAAATGCGTAGCGAATTTATAAAAATATGTATCTAATTAATGTTGCATGAAGATATCCTAAGAAAGATATATTTATATTAAAATCAACCAAAGCCATAACAGGTTCTTATTGGTGCTATATTTTTTTTTTAAATCAAGTTCTTAATTATTTCAATTTCTTGGGGTTCAATTTTGCTTTTATGCAATTAAGAAGAAATATTGTGTATATTTAATATTACTAATCACTTAAAAAACTACTAACCAATGAGAAATCAATTTATTAAAACTGTTCAAACTTCAATTAAACACTGGTATCTTCCTTTAATTATTGGAGTTATTTTTATAGCTCTAGGTATTTACAGCATTATGTCTCCTCAAGTTTCTTTTGCTGCCCTAACTATATTCTTTAGCTTATCTTTTCTTTTCTCTGGAATGAGCGAAGTTATTTTTTCCATTTCTAATAAAGATGAAATTGAAAACTGGGGCTGGTCTTTAGCCTTAGGTATTATGACTGCTTTAATTGGATTACTTTTAATAATGAACCCTGATATTTCGGCATTAACCTTAGCTCTTTATATTGGATTTATAGTACTCTTTAGATCGATTGGCGCCATCAGTTATTCCATAGATTTAAGAAGCTATGGAATAACTGATTGGGGATTTTTACTGACCTTAGGAGTTCTTGGTGTTATTTTTTCTTTTATCCTACTTTGGAATCCTGCATTTGCAGGAATGACAGCTGTAATTTGGGTTGGAATGGCACTAATAATATTAGGCCTTTTCAATGCCATGTTATCTCTAAAACTTAAAAAACTAAAAGATTTTCCTAACAAAATATCTAGTGAATTAAAGCAAAGACTGCGTCAAATACAATCAGAAATTGAAGATCAAATTAATTCTTAAAAATTGTAAAATTTCAAAAATAAAAGACCTTGGAAATCCAAGGTCTTTTATTTTATATGTGAACTCTAAATATCTATTTATTTAAATAATCCAGAACATTCTGTTCAATCCTATTTTGAATTTCAGAAACATCTGCTTTTACAAAAGTCTCTCCGGTAATATTTTCGTATAACTCTATATAGCGTTCACTTACTGTTGCAATATATGCATCTGTCATTTCTGGAACTGTTTGTCCTTCCAAACCTTGAAACCCATTAGAAATCAACCATTGACGCACAAACTCTTTAGAAAGCTGTTTTTGATCTTCGCCTTTATCTTGACGTTCTTGATAACCATCTGCATAAAAATAACGAGAAGAATCTGGGGTGTGAATTTCATCAATTAAGACAATTTTTCCATCTTTTGTTTTCCCGAATTCGTATTTGGTATCTACTAAAATCAAGCCTCTTGAAGCTGCTATTTCTGATCCTCTCTGGAATAATTTGCGTGTATAATCTTCTAAAACCACATAATCAGATTCAGAAACAATACCTTTTTTAAGAATATCTTCACGCGAAATATCTTCGTCATGGTCTCCCATGTCAGCTTTTGTAGCCGGAGTAATAATTGGTTGTGGGAATTTGTCATTTTCCCTCATTCCTTCTGGCATCTCAACACCACAAAGCAAACGTTTACCCGCTTTATATTCTCTGGCTGCATGCCCAGACATATAGCCTCGAATAACCATTTCTACCTTAAAAGGTTGGCATAAATAACCTACTGCCACATTAGGATCTGGCGTTGCCAAGAGCCAATTTGGTACTAAATCTTCTGTAGCTTTCATCATTTTTGTAGCAATCTGATTTAAGATTTGACCTTTATAAGGAATGCCTTTTGGCATGACAACATCAAAAGCTGAAAGTCTATCGGTGGCAATCATTACCAATTGCTCATCGTTAATATTATAAACCTCTCTTACTTTTCCTTTATAAAGACTCTTTTGGTTTGGAAAATTAAAATTGGTATCTGTTATGGTGTTCATTAGAAGTAAGCTATTGTTTATTTTACAAATGTAATTTGATTTGTTAACTATCGCCAAAAAAATCTAAATAAAAAAAAGGAGAAACGCCTGTTTCTCCTTTTTGGGTCTTAATAAAATTAATTTTTAATTATTTAAATCTAATGTTATACGTAACTCCTACTCCTACGTTTTGCAAATCCACCTCGTTTTCTGCAAAAGTGTTTTGATAGTAAGCGTAGAAATTCCAATCTCTATTATGGTATCCAATTTGCGGATTTACATACAATCCACCTTCATTATTGTCAACGTTTGTTAAAAATCCATATCCAACATCAGTCCCTAAAAACAATCCGTCGGGTGTAAAATAATAACGGAAGAATCCAGCTAAAGGAACAATACCAAAATCGTCAAAATCATCTTTTCCAAAGTAATTTGTATAACCAGAAGCTACACCAATGGCTATATTGGGATTAAATAAATATTGTCCTCTTACATCTGCTCCTAAAGCAAATGAGGAAACATCGCTAGCATCTCCTACTGGTATACCAGCAGTTAATCCCACCTTTAACCAAGAGTTATCTGGAGTGACGTCTACATCTGTTTGCTGGGCAAAAATTGGACTGAATCCTAATATAATAGCTACTAAAAATAAATTTTTCATTTTGTTTTGTTTTATGATTACATCACAAACCTCGGAAACTTCTCACAAAATAAGTTATATGGTTTTTGGAAAATATTATAGAACTATTAGAGAAGTAGAATAACACTCTGATTTTCAGCTAAAACAGAAACACACTTAAAAAGGAAAAGCCAGTTAAAAACTGGCTTTAAATACTTTTATAAATTTTAATTGGTATCGAAGGGATTGAATTTTAAACTAAATTCAAATTCTTTTAGGCTTCAGATTCTATACTTCTATAAGCTTCAATAACTTTTTTGACTAATTTATGACGAATGACATCTTTATCGTCTAAAAACACAATTCCTACGCCTTCTACATTTTTCAAAATAAGTAAAGCTTCTTTTAATCCAGAAATAGTTCTTCTTGGTAAATCTACTTGTCCCGGATCTCCCGTTAATAAAAACTTAGCATTTTTTCCCATTCTAGTTAAAAACATTTTCATTTGGGCATGGGTGGTATTTTGTCCTTCGTCTAAAATAACAAAAGCATTATCTAAAGTTCGACCACGCATAAAAGCTAGAGGAGCAATTTGAATTGTACCGTTTTCTATATAATGTGTTAGCTTTTCAGGAGGAATCATATCGCGTAAGGCATCGTACAATGGTTGCATATACGGATCCAGTTTTTCTTTTAAATCACCAGGTAAAAACCCTAAATTTTCGCCTGCTTCTACTGCTGGACGGGTTAAAATAATACGTTTTACCTCTTTATTTTTTAAAGCTTGAACGGCTAAAGCAACGCCTGTATAAGTTTTTCCTGTTCCGGCTGGTCCAATGGCAAAAACCATATCATTTTTACGCATAAGCTCTACCAATTTACGTTGATTAGCAGTTTGAGCCTTAATTAAACGTCCATTAACTCCATGAACAATAGTGGCACCACTGGCTTCACTAGTTGCGTAATCAGCTTTACTCTGACTAGTAAGAACACGTTCTATAACGTTTTCATCTAATTTATTGTATTTTATATAATGCTCCATGAGCATATTAAAACGTCTATCAAATTCCTCTAGAAGATCTTCGTCGCCATAAGCTTTGATTTTAGTTCCTCTGGCAACAATTTTAAGTTTTGGAAAGTATTTTTTTAATAATTCAATATTGGCGTTTTGTGCTCCAAAAAATTCTTTTGGAGAAACTTCTTCAAGTTCGATTATGATTTCGTTCAAAAGCTGTGTGATTTAATTAAAATTAATCAATTAAGATTTATTAGATTTGTGCTTAAACAAAGCTACACAATTTTCACGTGAGTTTTGTTAAAAAAATATCAACAATTAATTCATGCCAATCATAACCCTAACTACAGATTTTGGAGAGAAAGATCACTTTGCTGGCGCCGTAAAAGGAGCAATCTATAGCGAATTACCAGATGTAAAAATTGTTGATATCTCACATTCGGTATCTCCTTTCAACATTCCCGAAGCTGCTTATATTATTCAAAATGCTTACAGCAGTTTTCCAAAAGGAACCATCCATATTATTGGAATAGATTCTGAAATAAATGAAGAAAATAAGCATATTGCCATAAAGCTAGACGACCATTATTTTATTTGTGCAAACAATGGTATAATGAGTATGATTTGTTCCGAAATTACTCCGGAACAAATTGTAGAAATTAATATCCACGACCATATTGAAACCAAATTTCCAGCTTTAGAAGTCTTTGTTAAAGTAGCATGCCATATAGCTAGAGGTGGGACTCTGGATGTAATAGGAAAAACTATAGGATCTATTAAACCTATCAGAAATATTATCCCATATATAAACGACGAACAAACCCAAATTGTTGGGAGTGTGATTTATATTGATAATTATGGAAATGTTATTACCAATATTAAAAAAGACTTTTTTACAAAAATTCAAAAAGGTCGAGATTTTAAAATTTCAGCAAGACAATATATATTTAAGGAAATTTACTCCAAATATAGCGATGTAGTTAATTTTGAAACTCCCGTTGAAAAAAGAAATGACGAAGGAAAAAAATTAGTTGTTTTTAACTCTTCTAACTATTTAGAAATTGCCGTTTATAAAAGCAATAGTAAAACTTCTGGGAGTGCATCTACCCTATTAGGTTTAGATATATTAGACGCTGTAAGTGTTAAGTTTATAAATAAAAAAAACTAAAAACCCTATGTTTGTACGAATTGTTAAAATGAGTTTTGAAGAAAAACACATCACTGAGTTTCTAGCTAATTTTAATTTAAACAAAGAAAAGATACGAAACTTTGAAGGCTGTCGTTTTTTAGAGTTGTACAGAGATAAAACAAATACTAATATATTTTTTACCTATAGTTACTGGGATAAAGAAGCCGATTTAGAAGCTTACAGACATTCCCAATTATTTAAAAATGTGTGGAGCAAAACAAAACCACTTTTTAATGCCAAACCAGAAGCTTGGAGCGTGGATAAATTGGTTTCACTTCAATAAATTAAGAATTAAGAATTAAGAATTAAGAATTAAGAATTAAGAATTAAGAATTAAGAATTAAGAATTAAGAATTAAGAAAGCTAAATGGTCGAGATATTGAAAAGTAAATTAATTAAAAATATTATAAACAATTAACCTAAAACTCTCACTAATACCTAATACCTAATACCTAATACCTAATACCTAAAATAAATGTTTGCTATATTAAGAAAAGAAATCAACTCATTTTTTGCCTCGCCAATTGGCTATTTGGTTATTGCTCTGTTTCTTTTATTAAATGGTTTGATTTTATGGCTTTTTAAAGGAGAATTCAATATTATAGATAGTGGTTTTGCCGATTTATCTTTATTTTTTCTTTTAGCACCCTGGGTTTTAAACTTCCTGATTCCTGCAGTTACTATGCGTAGTTTTAGCGATGAGAAAAAACAAGGAACTCTAGAGCTTTTAGTTACAAAACCCATTTCTTTAATCAATATTGTTTTAGGGAAATATTTAGGCGCTTTTATTTTAATTTTAATTGCCTTAATTCCAACACTTTTATACGTATATACAGTTTATCAATTAGGAAGTCCCGTAGGAAACATTGATATGGGCAGCACGCTAGGCTCGTATTTTGGATTATTGTTTTTGGTGGCAGCTTATACTTCTATAGGGGTTTTTGCTTCAACCTTATCAGATAACCAAATAGTGTCTTTTATAGTTGCCGTATTTCTATGTATTATATTTTATACAGGTTTTGAAGGAATTGCAGACATACTCTCTAGCTCGTTTATAGAGCAACTAGGAATGAATGCGCATTATAAAAGTATGAGTCGTGGCGTTTTGGATACTCGCGATATAATATACTTTTTAAGCATCACCATATTCTTTATTTTTCTTACCAGTAAACGGATTACAACCAAAGGACTTCAGAAAAAAGAATCTCTGGTTTTAATTGGACTATTTATAGGTTTATTTGCTCTTAATACGGTTAGCAATAATTATTATGGGCGTTACGATTTAACTTCAGATAAACGCTATACCATTAGCGAATCTGCTTTAGGAATTATAGACGAAGTTCAATCTCCAATTATTATAGATGTATTTTTGGAAGGAGAAGATTTTCCTTCAGAGTTTAGACGTCTTAAAACAGAAACAAAGCAAATTCTTGAAGAATTCTCAGCGCATAATAAAAATATTGTTTTTCATTTTATTAATCCCATAGCGGACGAAAAAAACAGAGAAGCCAATATTCAAAAACTTAACGAGCGTGGCTTAACTCCCATGCAATTAACTGTTGAAGAAAAAGGAAAAAGTAGTCAAGCTGTTATTTTTCCATGGGCATTAGCCAGTTATAATGATATAACGGTGAAAATTCCTTTAGTAAAAAATAAGATTGGAGCTACGCAACAAGAGTTAGTCAACCATTCCGTACAACATTTAGAATATGCCTTTGCGGATGGATTTAGTAAATTAATTAATCCAAGAAACAAAAAAATTGCTTTCTTAATTGGGAATGGCGAGTTAAAAGGACGCTATATTGAAGATTTTCTTAAAACAGTTTCAGAATACTATAACCTGGCTCCTTTTACTTTAGACAGCGTTGCAAATAAGCCTCAACAAACTTTAGATCAGTTAAAAGATTTCGATTTAATAGTTTCTGCTAAACCAACCGAAGCCTTTACAGAAAATGAAAAACTGGTTTTAGATCAATTTACTATGGCTGGAGGTAAAAGCCTCTGGTTAATAGATGCTGTTGCTATGGAAAAGGACAGTCTTTATAGCACTGGAAAAAGCATAGCCATTGGACGAGATTTAAATCTAACCGATTTCTTTTTTAAATACGGTGTTAGAATTAACCCCGTGTTGGTAAACGACCTCTATTCTGCACCAATAACACTAGCTATTGGCGAAGGCAGTGAAGCGCGTTTTCAGCAATTTCCCTGGTTTTATTCGCCTCTAGTTAATCCGGAAAGTCACCATCCTATAGTCAATAATTTAAATTTAGTGAAATTTGATTTTGCCAATCAGATAGACACTTTAAAAAACGATATAAAAAAGACCATTCTTCTTAAAAGCTCTATTCTTTCAAAAATTGATGGCACACCACGAGAGATTAGTCTAGAAATGACTTCTGAAGAGCCAGATCCTAATGTATATAAAAATCCGCATCAAAACTTAGCTGTTTTGTTGGAAGGCGAATTTACCTCAGTTTACAACAATCGTGTGAAGCCTTTTTCGCTTTCAAAAGAAAGAAACAAAAGCAAACCCACTAAAATGATTGTGATTGCTGACGGCGATGTTATTAAGAATGAATTGGGCAAAAATGGGCCTATTGAATTAGGTTTCGATCGGGGTTCTGGACAACTCTATGGTAATAAAGAATTTTTATTGAATGCCGTAAATTACCTATTAGACGATAATGGACTTATAAACATTCGTTCTAAAGAAATTGTTGTATCCTTCTTAGATTATAAGAAAGCTGCTTCAGAAAAAACAAAATGGCAATTAATTAATATTCTGTTACCCTTAGTAATACTAGGCGTTTTCGGATATTTATTCAACTTTTACAGAAAGAAGAAATACGCAAAATAGAATTAAAAAATCACCTGTAGAACCGCCTTTTTAATGGAATGATTTGTTAATAAGTTTGTTTCCTATTTTAAGAGCTAAACGATATATTTGTAATAGTAATTAAACGAACTTAATATACATGAAATTTATAGTATCAAGCACCTATTTACTTAAACAGCTACAAGTTCTTGGAGGTGTTATAAACAACTCGAATACGCTTCCTATTTTAGATAATTTCTTATTCGAATTAGACCATACAGAACTCATTATTTCTGCCAGCGACTTGGAGACTACTATGTCTTCAAAATTAGAAGTAGAAAGTGATAATACTGGTAGTATTGCAGTTCCTGCAAGATTACTTTTAGATACGCTAAAGACGTTCCCGGAGCAACCTTTAACTTTTGTTGTAGAAGATAATAATACCATAGAAATTAGCTCTAACCACGGTAAATATGCTTTAGCTTACGCCGATGGCAACGAATTTCCCAAAGCTGTTTCTTTAGAAGATGCAACCTCAACAACCATAACTGGAGACATTTTGGCAACAGCTATAAGCAAAACTATTTTTGCTGCTGGAAACGACGATTTACGCCCTGTAATGAGTGGTGTCTTTTTTCAGTTTTCTACTGAAGGTTTAACTTTTGTGGCAACAGATGCTCATAAATTGGTTAAATATTCAAGAGAGGATATTTCGGCTAGTCAAACCACAGAATTCATTATGCCTAAAAAACCTTTAAATCTTTTAAAAGGAATTTTAGCTGCCAGTGATGAGGAAGTAAATATTGAATACAACGATTCTAACGCAAAATTCACTTTCGAAAACATTGTATTAATTTGTCGTTTAATTGATGGGAAATACCCTAATTACGAAGCCGTAATTCCTAAAGAGAATCCAAATAAACTGGTTATAGACAGAACACAGTTTTTAAACTCTGTTCGTCGTGTGAGTATTTTCTCAAACAAAACCACACATCAAATCCGATTGAAAATTGCTGGAGCAGAATTAAATATTTCGGCCGAAGATATCGATTATAGCAACAAAGCTGAAGAGCGTTTAACTTGTGATTACCAGGGAGACGACATGCAAATTGGCTTTAACTCTCGTTTCTTAACAGAAATGTTGAACAATCTAACTTCAGATGAAGTACAGTTGGAAATGAGCTTACCAAATAGAGCTGGTATTTTAACTCCAACAGATGGTTTAGATGAAGGGGAACGAGTAACAATGCTTGTAATGCCAGTAATGCTGAATAGCTAATAAGTTTCTGCATCAGCCTTTAGGTAGACAGGAAAGCAGGAATCTCAGATTATAAAAAAACACCTGTAAATTATAAAAAATACTCATCCCGGATGAGTATTTTTTTTGTCATATAATTTAGTTCATTCTAGTGGGTTTTAGCTAGCATTGACATTATCTTATCCTCCAACCGCTAAGCTCTTCTTTAGTCTGTTTCTATCTCAGAAATAAGTTGTTTTCCATAATACAGTTCTAAATGGCTTTCAGGAAAGGAATTGTGAACTATAAAATATATTTCAGCCGTAAACTGGTCCAATTGTGTAGGTGAATAATATACGGTTGAAATGATCTCCTTTTTTTTTCCGGAAAATTCTCCCGCAAGTGATCTATTGGTTCCAAACCTGAGTGGAACTTCTATATTGGTATAACCTTCAAAAATAAAATCTTCAAAACTATCTTTGACGCTTTTATCATATTCAGGAATGCCTTTATAAGGCTTTCCTTTCCTATTTTTTAAATTCTTTTTAAGATACATTTTACTGGTATAACCGGACCCAAATACAGAAACAGCTTGATAGCCTATATATTCGTTGATACGATATCTCATTTTATTTATAGTATCTACCAAACTAAAGGCATTAATATCTACAGGTTGATCGTACAAGGCTTTAACCTTACATCTGGTTAGAATGCGTTTGGATTGATTTCCTTTAACTTTTACATTAGAACGTGTATTAAAATTCTTTGAGGTCTTTTTTGTTTTTAAAAACTCAATACTCAAACTGTCATTAATAATAACTTCCTGACTAACAATAAACTGAAATTGAAACAAAAAGAAAACTAATAGAATTTTATTCATTTTAAGTAGGTTATATTTTTTTAAAAGTAATAAAAAAAACCATATTCATGTCTTGAAACACCTAAATATGGTTCTATTTAATATAATTTTATTTCAGAAAAAATTATTCGGCTAAAACAATCTCTTCTTTACTAGTTACCCAGGCAGAATATAATTGGTGTAAAACAGATAGTAGAACGGTTCCAATAAAGATACCAATTATTCCATGTAACAGCATCCCTCCCAAGGCTCCAAGTATTATTAAAACCATAGGTGTTTTTAAGCCTTTTGATAATAAAACAGGCTTTAAAACATTATCTAATAAAGATACAATAACAATATAGACTGTAAACACAGTAGCAGCTAATGTGCTATCTGAAGTTGAATAAGCAATAAGTATTGTTGGTATTACAACAATAGTAACTGGAAGCTGAACAATGGCAGCTATCATTACTATAAAAGCAAAAATGGCCGGACCAGGAATCCCCATTAGTTTAAAACCTATAAAGCAAAGAAAAGCTTGTATGATAGCTACAAACAAGATACCTTTTACTACATTTCTTATTGTATCTCTTCCCATTAGTAACATATCAACACCTTTGTTTCCGCCCACAAGTTTGTTAACAAAAAGATTAGAAGATTCGAATGCTCCTTTGGAATTAGACATAAACACAACCGCAATTATAAACGATAATAAAAAAGATAAAACCGTACCTATAAGTCCTGTAAATTGTTTAAAAACATTACCTCCTTTTTCTAATAAATAGTCTTTATGTTCAATGGCATATGTTTTTGAATTTTCTGAAAGAGAGTTCCAATTATCATAAACACGTTCTCCAATAACTGGCCAGTCTTTTACTTTTTCAGTGGGAGGTGTAATTTTTAATTCATTATTCTGAATGGCTGTAAAAGTATCTTTTAAATTGGAAAACAAAGAGTCCACCATCATATAGGTGGGTACAATTAATAAGGCCACGGCAATAATGGTAAAAATAAAAGTAGCTTTCTTTTTATGTTTCTCACCAAATACATTTTGAAGCTTTTGAAAAAGTGGAAATAAAGCAACTGCCAAAATTATTCCCCAGGTAAAAATTCCTATAAAAGGTTTTAAAAGAAAAAACCCCCAAAGAAGTATTAACGAGAGAACTATTAGTCTAATAAATTCTGTAATTGTAAACGATTTCATAATATTATAGTTTGATTAGTTTGTTTGACTCCATCCACCTCCTAAAGCTAAGTATAATTTTACAACCGATTGCAGTTGCGACTTATAACTTTCCGAAGCTGTTAATTGAACCGTAAAAAATGTGGTTTGTACATTTAAAAATTCTAAAAAAGAAGTGGCTCCTTCATTGTATCTCACCCAAGCCAGGTTATAAGCTTCTTCGGCTAATTCTAATTGGTGCGAACGTATGACAACTTCCTCTTTATAGGTTTCTATAGCTATAAGCGCATCTTCAACTTCTTGAAAAGCTATTAAATAGGCTTGTTTATAATCTAACACCATTCTATTATATTGCTCTTCTTCAATAGCAATGGTATTATCAATTTTATTGCCATTAAAAATAGGCCCAACCATATTTCCCATTAAATTTCCAAATACAGCAGAAGGATCTAGTAATTGAGCACCTAAATTAAAATCTATCTGAAAGTTTGGGTATTTAAACGTTTCAGTTGCTCCAAGTTTTGCTAATTGTGCTTTTAGCTGAAGCTCTGATTTTAGAATAGATGGACGACGTCTTAATAATCCAGCTGGAACCCCAACTGGTAATTCGGAAGAAAATACTTGATCTTCTAACTTCTTTCCTCTAGGAATATCTTTTGGCAAGCTTCCTAAAACCGTACTAATGGCATTTTCCACTTGTTTTCTCAATCTAAACAAGGTTTGCATAGTTACTTGTACATCTTTTAAACTAATACTTATTTGATTGACATCTACTTTGGAAATAAAACCACCATCGTAACGCGCATCAATAATCCCTTTATACTTTTCCATGGAAGTTTCCATTTGTTCAGACACATAGATTTTATTATCTATATCTCTAAGTGTAAAATACAATTCTGCTATTTGAGACACCATGGTTGCTTTAACTTCAAACACAGCCATTTCAGTAGCTAAATATGCTTGCAATGCTGCTTCGTTTTGATTCGCTATCCGTCCCCAAACATCTAAAGTATAAGATACTTGTCCAACCGCCGTTATCGAATTTTTAAACGAAGGCACTAAAGAGGTTTTCGAAGTTTCAGCAGATAAACCATAGTTTATTTCAGGGTACATTTGAGATTTAGCAATATCCAATTGTAATTGAGACTGCTTGATTCCAATAATAATATTTTGAAGAGATAAGTTACTGTTTAATCCTTCTGAAATTAAATCTGTAAGAACAGGATCGTTAAAAAACGTCCACCAATCTGCATCTGCTAAACTTAAAGTATCTGTAGTTTGTGTTGAAAATGATGTCGGGTTTTCAGTTTCTGGAGCTACATAATCATTTTGAACCTTACAGCCAAAGAACGACATGATAAGCAGTAAAAAGAATACATAAAATAAGTTATACCATTTCATTCTCATACCTTCTTGGATCATTAAAATAAGTAACAACTTTATATGCTAAAACTACATAAACTACGGCCATACCAATGCCTATTAAACGTTCTACTATTGTATCTCCAGCCGAATCACTAGAACTAGAAATAACGCCCATAACTAAGAAAAATGTTCGAAAAGCTATTGTATAAATTGGTACAGTTTTTTTATCAGAAAATATTTGATACGTAAAAAATAAGCCAATAGCCAGCGTAATAAATATATAAAAAAAGAAAGTTGGCGTTATAGTCAATAAATTATAAGCAATAATACCAAAAACACCTCCTACCAGATTTGCTAGGATTAAAACAAGCCCTTTTTTCGACTTATAAATCATAGGGTCAAAACTTAAAAGTAGAATAAACACAAAGGTTAAAACCAGGGCATTTGGTCTAAAATAATAAAAATATAAAACAGCAGGCATAAGGACTAGCAAGCCATTTAATGCTATCTTATCTAAGTTATACTTTGTGTCTGCCTCCTTATTTTCTTTAGATGCCTTTTCCGTAGTTTTAACTTCTGGAAAAAATAGATATGCCAATTGGGTAACACCTAATGCAATGGCGAGGTTTAACACCATATCTAATAATATAATATCTCCTAAAGGTTCGGCTGTTAAGCTTAAAAATGGCAATAATAGAGTTAGTATTAAAAATAATAATCGCACGGGTTCAGGAATGTTAACTAATCTAAAGGACCAGAAAATTGCAAGCCCCAATACCAATATAGTTACCATGGCGTAATCCTGTACAAAACCACTTAAAACCAAACCAAAAACACCAAGAAAGTACAATCCTAAAATTGCTGCAACAGATTTCTTAATTCCCAATGCATTTTTCCCCTTATCAAGTAACATTAAAGCAAATATGGCAGAGATTTGTGGCAATAGGATATCGTTAATAGTCGCTATTAACAAAGCTGAAACAACACCCAGTAAGCATCTAATTATAGCTCTTGTTTGTTGAGACTGTTTAATATTTGATTCTACCTTATCTAACATAAGAAGCTTTTGAAATAAACCAAATTTTAAGTTTTGCTAGGCTATTTAAAATAAAACTATCTCCAGTATAAACCACAACGTTAGCTTGACTTCCTTGTCTTAATTTTTTATAAACTTCTTGATCTTCCAATGCTATAATAACTGGAAACCTTTGCTGTTCACGTAGCCAGCCTTGCTGACTTCTTACAGTTGGCAAGTCGCCCGCATTCGTATTTTGTGTTTTTACACCATAAGCAATGCTAGTAACTTTAGCTTTATAAACCTCTCCTGCATCTATATCGAAAGTAATTCCAGCCTCATCATTAACTTTTAAATGGGTTAGGTTATTTTCAGTAAAATTAGCTTGGATCCAAATTGTTTTATTTGAAATCAAAGAGGCTATTGCACGTCCTGCCGAAGCAAAATAGCCTGTTTCTACATTAAAACTTTCAATAACTCCATCTGATGGCGCAGTAATAACGGTGTGTTCTAAATCCCAATTGGCTTTTTCTAATTGATTTAAAGCTCCCTTTACTAAAGGATTATTGGCATCTGTTGGTCCTAAAGCTGTTTTTTGTCCTTCAAGATTTGCTTTGGCAGTAGCTACATGTTCAATAGCAGTTAGATAAGAAGATTCAGATCGGTCTCTATCAGCTTCAGATAAAGCTCCTTCATTTTGAGCCATAACCCGTTGAGTACGGTCCCAATTCTTTTTAGCTCGATCTAATTTTACACGAGCACTATTTAACTGTGCTGTTGCAGCTTTTAACCCCGAGAGTCCTGCCGTTAAATTTTGTGTTACATTTTCCAAATTAATTTCAGCCTGAGTTACAGCAATCTCATAAGGCTTTCTATCTATAATAAATAAAGTATCTCCTTCTTTGACTTTAGAATGCAAGGCTACATCAACACGTGTTACATAACCGCTAACCATTGGAGCTAATGACAAGTTTAATCCATGAACTCGTGTTTGATTGGTGGAAGGTGTAAATCTACTTGAAAGCACATTAAACAACATGATAATAAAAGTTAAAACAATTACTAGGATGCTGATTTTTTTTGCTGAAGCCTTTTTTGATTTCATTAATTTGGATTTTGACTTTTATAAATTTGCTGAATTAAGGAAAACATCATGGCTGTAGACCATCCAATTAACATAATGCCGTTAATAGCTTCAATGCCTGAGAGTAAACGCCAATCGTCAGTTAAAGTCAAATCGCCATAACCCAAAGAAGTAAAAGTAACCATAGAAAAATACCATGCTTCTGAAGCACTGGAAAAAACACCGGTTGTTTCTGGAATAAGCATGTAAGCTACGGCCCAGAAACCTGTTTGTATAAAATGAATTATTGAAAAAAAAATAAATGAATAACTCAATAAACGCAAAGGTCGGGTTATAGAATATGGGGATTGAAAATTTTTAGAAGCCAGTATTTTTTTTAACCATAGAATGTTACCATACGCTTGAACAAGCACACTTATCATAATAATAAAACTTCCTATTAATAACGAAATAACCATTCTAGCGTATAAATATTTGTCACAAAGAAAACAAAAAAATTAACTTCATAGACTCAAAATACATAAAATACAATTGAAAACTGTTAGAGTTCGAAGGTTTTAAAGAAAAGATTTTTACATGTACTGCCTTCGAAACACACGCTTTTATCGCTTTAAATAATAAATATATCTTTATAAAAATGAATAAATTATAGAGCCGGATTTATATAAGACCTTGCTTTAAGTCTATACACATAAAAACAAAAATGCTCACTTTTCAGTGAGCATTTTAATTTCCTGTATAAATATTTTTTTAACTAATAAAATTAAAAGATAAAGGGTATGATGGAGATTCACCATTGTTGGCTTTAATAGCATTAATTATTGGATATATTAAAGAAATAAATCCTATAACAATGAGGCCTACAATGCCTAGTCCTAAAAGCAAAATTGCTGGAATACAAATAATAGCATAGATAAGCATACTTAACTGAAAGTTTATAATTTGCTTTCCTTGTTCGTCCATTTCAAGCACTTTCTCTTTTTGCGTGGCCCATAAAATTAGAGGAACAATAAGCCCTCCAAATCCTGTAATAAAAGTCAATAACTGACTTAGATGTGTAATGACTATTAATTGATTATCTTTTCTCATGATGGTGTGATTTTTAATGATTGATGTACATATATAAGACGTTCAATCTATTAAAATGTTACACTTAATAAAGAGATAGATTCAATTATTTAACAGAACAACTAGCTTCACCTTTTTTTATACCCAACTTTATGAGAATAGTTTCCAATAAACACCATTTTGTAAAGGCCGATTGGATTAAATTCACTCCAATAAATACTGTAAACCACATCCAATTTGGATTTACGTAAACAGTTAAAACAACACTTAAAAGTACCATGGTACCTACTATAACTCTAAAATACGTATTTAACATTTTTTCTAATTTTTAAATTTATACATGTCTTTCAATTGGAACCACAACTGCTCTTACAGCGTTATTGGTTTCTACATTTGAATTAAACTCTTTTATTAAACTGAATAAAGTATCAATCTTTTCATCTTCTGTAAACGAGAAGAATAAGCTGGATTCATTTCCTCCTTTTACACTTGGAAACCAGCTGGTAGCCATTAATAAGGAAGATCCGTTTTTGTATCCATCAATTTCCGAACTACTAAAATTATGGATATCGGCATCTTTAAAAAGTTTCAAAATATCTTTTTGAAATTCTTCGACTGAGGTAACTATAACTAATTTCATATGCTTCTCTTTTATTTATAATTCTTCTTTTCAATCATATAATACACTAATGGTACAACCAACAAGGTTAATACGGTTGAAACAATAGTACCACCCATTAATGAAATAGCTAATCCCTGGAAAATTGGATCAAATAAAATCACGAAAGCTCCAATAACAACCGTTCCTGCTGTTAATAAAATAGGGGTTGTTCTAACAGCTCCGGCTTCAATAGCTGCTTGCTTAAGAGGCACCCCTTCGGCTGTACGCAGATTTATAAAGTCAATTAATAACACCGAGTTTCGAACCATAATTCCTGCCAAAGCAATCATACCAATAAATGATGTTGCTGTAAAGAAGGCGCCCATGATCCAGTGACCTAAAATAATTCCTATTAAGGATAATGGTATAGCCACCATCATAACAATTGGAGCTTTAAAGTTTTGGAACCAGCCCACAATTAAGATGTAGATTAGAATAATAGCACCTAAAAAGGCAATACCTAAGTCTCTAAATACTTCTAGAGTAATTTGCCATTCGCCATCCCATTTTACCGTATAATTATCTTCAAAATCTGGTTGTCCTAAATACAATTCATTCAATTCATAGCCTTGTGGCAAAGGAATGTCTTTTAATTTCTCCTCCATGCCCAAAATAGCATAGGCAGGACTTTCTAATTCTCCAGCCATATCGGCCAAGACATAAACCACACGTTTTTGGTTTTTTCTATAAATACTTTTTGCGCTTGTTGTTTCATTTATAGTTACCAGATCTGCAATTGGTACCATATTGCCTTGCTTAGATTTCACTTTTAACTGCGAAATATCTGTAAGCGTTGATTTTTCCTTTTCATCTAAAGCCAATACCAAACCTACCTGATTACTCGCATTTTCATCATATAAAGTGGTGATAGCTCTATTGGATAAGGCCATATTCATGGTATAAGCAATTTGCTGTGGCGCAACACCATAAAGCATGGCTTTCTCTTTATTAATTTCGAATTGATATTCTGTTTGATCGTCTTCAACCATCCAATCAATATCCACCACATCGTCTGTATGCCTAAGAATGTTTTGAATTTGATCTGCAATCTTAATCTGCTCATTATAATCTGGGCCATACACTTCTGCAACAATGGTCGATAATACCGGAGGTCCTGGTGGCACCTCAACTAATTTTACGTTGGCATTGTATTTGGCTGCAATCTTTTGAATATCCGGACGTAATAATTTAGCAATATCATGACTTTGAGCAGAACGCTCTCCCTTACCTATTAAATTTACTTGAATATCTGCCATATTGCTTCCTCCACGTAAATCGTAATGACGAACCAATCCATTAAAAGTAATAGGTGCTGAAGTCCCCACATAGTTCTGATAGTTGACCACTTCTGGACGCGTAGTTAAATATTGAGCAATTTCTTGTGCTACTACCCCTGTTCGCTCTAAGGTGGTGCCTTCCGGCATATCTATCACAACTTGAAATTCATTTTTATTATCGAAAGGCAGCATTTTTACGGCAACCGAATTGGTAAAAAACAATGCCATTGTTCCCATCAGGATTGCAAAGGTTGCTCCTAAAAATACCCAGCGTTTTGCTTTATTTTCCATTAATGGACGTTCAAACTTATTGTAAATACGATAGATAAACGTCTCCTCTAAGGGTTTTTCAACTTTTTCTGGCTGACCTTTTTTATCTTTTTCTCTTAAGAAAATATATCCTAAATATGGTGTTATAGTTAAGGCTACAAATAAAGAAAGAATCATTGCAATGGATGCACCAATCGGCATTGGAGCCATATAAGGTCCCATTAAACCAGACACGAAAGCCATTGGTAATACTGAAGCAATAACCGTAAATGTTGCTAAAATAGTTGGGTTTCCAACTTCATTAATAGCATATAAAGCAGCCTGTTTAAAAGGCAAGCGTTTCATTTTAAAATGCCTATGCATATTTTCGGCAATAATAATGGAGTCGTCAACTACAATACCTGTTACAAATACCAATGCGAATAAAGTAATTCGGTTTAGCGTATAATCCATCATATAATAGCTCAACAAGGTCAGGGCAAAAGTAATTGGCACGGATAAAAACACAACCAAACCACCTCGCCAACCCATGGCTAGCATAACAACAAGTGTTACAGCAAAGATAGAACCTATAAGATGCCATAAAAGCTCAGATACTTTTTGCGATGCCGTTTCGCCATAGTTTCTGGTTATTTCTACATGTACATCGTCTGGAATTAAAGAGCTACGTAAATGTTCCACTTTATCTATAATCACTTCCGAAATTTTCATGGCATCGGCACCTTTCCGTTTTGCAACAGAGATAGTTACAGCAGGATACTCCGATTTATAATCAGCCGATTTTACACTTCCTTTTCCAAATCCTAAACTTACATAGTTTTGTGGAACTTCCGGACCATCAAGAATAGTTGCTACTTGTTTTAAATAGATAGGCTGATTTTTATGTACACCCACTACCAGATTCTCAACATCTGTAACTGTTTCTAAAAACTTTCCAGTGTTTACAAGGAATTCGGTATCGTTCTTATCAAAACTTCCAGAGCTTAACTGACTGTTATTAGCTTTAATCATTTCAGAAACCGATAGGAAATCCAAACTAGATGCAGCCAATTTATCTTTATCTAAAACCACACGCAATTGGCGGTCTCTGCCTCCAATTTTATGCGTCATAGACACATCATTCACTTTTTTAATTTCGTTTTCTAACTCTTCAGCCATTTGGCCCAATTGGTAATCGTCGTAATTTTCACTCCACAAGGTGAGCCCCAACATGGGTACATCGTCAATTGCACGTGTTTTTACTAATGGAAACGTAACCCCTTGAGGCATTTGATCCATGTGCTTATTGATTTCGTTGTACAGTTTTACAAATGAACGCTCAATATCTTCACCTACATAAAATTGAACAATGACCATACCTTGTTCCTTCATAGAAGTAGAATACACATACTCTACTCCTTTAATATTAGAGATTAATTTCTCTAAAGGTTTGATAACACGAGATTCCACTTCTGTAGGACTTGCTCCTGGATACCCAACAAAAATATCTGCCATTGGCACATCAATTTGTGGTTCTTCTTCTCGTGGAATTAAAAATGAACTGTACACACCAACAACCATAAATACAATCATTAAAAGCACTGTAAGCTTAGACTGTATAAAGATTTTTGCGATTTTCCCTGCGATACCTTCTTTCATATATTTGCCCCTTAGTCCCAAATGATAGAACTTTAATGGGTGGTTTTTTTAATTAATACTTATTTTATTGTTTGAGATATTATCTCAAACTAAAAACAACTTTGTTTTACTGAACACTTATTTTTGCTCCGTTAAACAATTTTCCTTCGGCTGAGACGATATAAGCTTCATCTGCCGATAAGCCAGATAAAACCTCAACCTGATTGCCATAGGTTCTACCTAAACGCAACCAACGCAATAAAGCTGTATTACTCTGACTAACTGTGTAAACACCTGATAGCTGACCATTAGTTATAATAGCATCTGTAGGGATTAAAACAATATTGGTAGTTGATTTTTTCTCTATAGGAAATTGAACCGTTACAAACATGCCTGATAAAATGTTAGCATCCGTTTTATCCAAAGCTATTTTTACCAAATACTGTCCTCCGGTATTTTTTGCTGAACTACTTACTTCTGTCACTTTTCCTTTTAAAGTTTGATTGATCGACTTAACCAAAACAGTAACTTCAATACCATTCTTTATTTGAGAAATTTCAGTTTCTGGAACCATTGCCATAACTTCAAAATTCCCCGGAGACTCTACTGAAATTAATGGTTGTCCCGGATTTGCCATATCTCCTTCTCTCACATTTTTAGAGGTAACAACTCCAGCAAATGGCGCTGTAATATTAGAATATGCAAATTGTGCATTCACTTCGTTTTTCATTTGTTTGGCAGCCTCTAAACGCGCTTTTGCCATTTCAAAATTGGCTGTAATATCATCCAACTCCTTTTGTGAAGCAGAATTACTTGCAAACAAACTTTCAAAACGTTTATAGTCTTTTTGTGCATTGTTAAAAGCAGCAGTAGCTTCTGTTATTCCTGCATCTACCTGAGCACGTTTGGCTTGTAAATCGGTGTTGTTAATAGCAACTAATAATTGTCCTTTAGTTACTTTATCGCCAACATTTACATGCACTTTAGTTACATATCCCATCATTCTGGTGCTTAAATCGGCACTATTAACAGATTGAATTGTACCACTAACAGCTAAAAACGGACTTTTGTTTGCCTCGGCAATCTGGCTCACTTCTACCTTAATTGCAGGAGAATTATCTACGGCTACCTTTTTGTCTTCACCTCCACAGCTTGCCATAAAAAGTGATGCTGCTATTATTGTTACTATGTACGTATATTTTTTCATTGATTCTGTATTTACACATTCCTTCGAAAGAAGGAATCTCTTGATTGTTTTAATTTTACTTTGCTTTTATACCTACAGGAGTAAAATCTTGCAGGGTACTTTCCTTTGGAATATCTTATTATTTAGTCAAAAATTGTAGATACGCTTGCGCATAATTATATTCGAAAATAGTTTGATAATACTCCAATTGTTTTTGTGAATATTGTGTTTCAGATAATAACAAATCGGTTGTTTTCTCTAAACCTTCTTCATATCTGTTGGTTCTAATTCTAAAAGATTCTTCAGATTGCTCTAAAGCCAGTTTCGTTAAATTCAACCTGTTTTCTGCATCTGTTAGCATACGTCTTGCTTTATTCAATTCTAATTGGTTTTGAGAAACATACTGATCGTATTGTAATTTAGATTTTTCAAACTCCGCTTTACTTTTTTGTGCTTTTCCAAAACGTTTGGTTCCATCTAAAATGGTCCAGCTTAATTGGGCTCCAAAAATATAGCCATTAGCATCTCCTTGAAAAATTTGATCGTCGTATAATTCATAACTTCCAAAAGCATTTAGTCTTGGTAAAAACGACATATTATCTGCTTTGTTCATAGTTTCATAAGCTTTGGAAGCTAACTTCATAGCTTTTATATCTGAACGTTCTTCAGAAATAATTTCCGAATTTACAGTGTTAAAACTTACAACTTGTAAACTATCTGATGGCTTATAAATAACATCGCTAGACTCACTCATTAGAAACGATAAATAATTGGAGGCATTTTCCACATTACTCTTAGCAGACTGTAACTGATTTTTAACTTCGTTTACACGAACCTCAACCGATAATACATCTGCTCTTTGCAGATATCCCTGCTTAAAACTATTATCTGCCAATCTCTTATTTGCATTTGCAGTCTCTAAAGCTTTTTCAAGTACATCAACACCTTTATAAGCCAATTGTAATTGCATATAGGCCTTTTCTACCTCAAAAGCATAGTAGTCTGAAGTGCGTTCAATTTTTAAAGCCTGAGCTTCCATTTTTGATTTTGCAGCCTTACGTTGATAAATACCATCCATATTAATTAATGGTTGCTGAATTTCAAAACGGGTGGCGAAATTTTCTACCTGGCCAGGATTGTTTAATAAATCTGGATTAAAATCTGAGGCTGTTAATATCTCTTGATTTAGTTTAGAACCAAAAGCCATTAAGGGATTTGTTGTAGCCATCCCTGTATGCGACGCAGTAATATTAGGTAAAAACACCCCATTGGTTTGTTTATAGTCTGCTTTAGCTTCCAGGTATTCTTGTTCAGAAATTTTAATAGCTCTGTTTTCTTCTGAAACTTTTGTCAATACTTCAGCTTTAGTTATTGGCAACACTTGCTGCGCTTGAACTGCAAACGATGCCAGTAAAAACCCAATGCTGAATATATATATCTGTTTTTTCATGTATCAAATTGTTTATTAATGCAAATTTAAGATTATAAAGACGGTTGGAAAGTAACATAGGTTACCAAAGAGAAAGGCATTCTTACCACTAAAAATGCCTTTCAACCAACCAAAAATCACTGATAATATTTTTATCAGTTTACCTCTCTTGTACCGCCATGCCCTCCAGCTACAATTACTAAAACTTTTATACTCAAGTATATGTATTTGAAGAACTGGATAATGGGATTCATCATCTTAAAGCGTTGATATTTTGAAATACGTTCTGTCATGTTGTTTCTTTTTAAGTTATTTTCACTACCCACTACCCACTACCCACTACCTACTACCTACTCAGGAAGCAACCACCAAAAAGGTTTCATTTTTGCTTTATAAATAAAGGCGTAATGTAGGGTTAGTTTTAACCAATGTCCTGCCAAACCAATTTCGCCAAAGGTTTTACCTAATTGTCTGCCTTGAGTTTTTGGATACTTATTATAATCTGGAACAATTGGAAAAGTTGTAATACTTACACCGCTTCCCGAAGTTAGCCCATAACCTGCCGAAGCAATACAAGCGGCTCCCATATTTCCCATAGACCCTTTATGACTTAAGGATTCTTTACCGTTTTTAATACTATCTATAATATTATCGGCTACAATTTTAGCTGTAATCCCAGATGGCATTCCTGTTCTAGGTGGTGCAGGAGTAATATCTGTTCCATTTTTACTTTTTCTGGGTTTAGAAATAGCATGTGGAGGTGCAAAAGCAATTCCTGGAGCAAAAATATTATTGTATGAAGGATTCTGATACGTTTCTGGCCAATCCTGAACCGACCACTCTTCGTAAGGTCTTGGTGTATAATCTGCATCGACAATCATAAAACCTTTAAAGAGTTTTTCTGTAATATCCTGATCGTTTTTGTCGTATGCTTTAAAACCATGACCTGAAAACGACGGAATAAGCATGGCAAAATCGTAAGTTTCTGTTTTAAATTCGCCGTCTAAGTTTTCGTAATGAGCCAATCCGTCTTCTATTTTATTAACTGCCGAACCAAGAATCCATTTAATCCCTCTGTCTTCAAAAACCATTTCTATCATTTCATGAGACTTCATAGTCATCCCTTTATAGCTTAAAAGCATGCCGTCCATTCCAAAATCTCCTAGTTGATATTCATTAGAAATCCACGTAATATCTGCCATATCACGGACTTTGTGTTTGCGCAACTCTTGTTCTACATTTAATATATACTCGAAAGCTGCCCCTTGACAAGTGGATTTAGCATGACCCGTTCCAATAAGAATCTTAGCCTTTTTACCCTGCTTCATTTCTTTAATCAACGCTTCCAAGTTTTCCCAGGCATGTTCTGCATGGGTGTAGGTACAAACAGAATAGGCTTTGTTTTGTCCAGGAATTAATCCCTCAGTTGCTTCAAAATTTAATTTGGGTCCTGTACCATTTATCAAATAGTCGTAAGTTACTTTTTCTTGCTGGCCTTTTTTATCACCCACAACATACTCAACTAAAACATAAGGTCTGTTTTCAGTTTGATCACCTTCCGGATGAAAGGTCATCGCTTTAGCCTGCTTGAAACCAATATTTTTCTTTTTATATAAAGGAGCTAACGGAAAGAGAATCTGCTTAGATTTCATTCTACCAATTCCCACCCAAATATTCGAAGGAATCCATTGGTAATTACTGTTTGGTGACACCACGACTACTTCGTGTTCTTTTGAAAGTTTTCTTCTTAAATGAGATGCAGCAACGTGACCTGAGATACCAGCACCTAAAACAACAATTCTAGCCATGACTTTTATTTTTATTAAAGATAGGCTCCTTTTAACTGCTGTACAGTAACTTATGTTACATAAGTATAAAATAGAAGAAGACTAATTTTTTGCGTTCATCTTATTAATTAGCCATTTTATAAAACAAAGACCTAAAACGCCTCCAAGAAATGACACCATAAAATTAACTGTAAATAATAACGAATTTACTTGGCCAGATTGCATAATGGCTTTTGGTCCAAAACCAAGTCTTCCAAAAGATTTAATTAAAAAAATACTCCCAAAAATCCCTGTAATGGTATTTCCTGTAAAACCAACAGAATACTTTTTATATACTAAAGCAAAAAGGTTTGCGCCAAGAATACCTGAAAAAATACTTATAATGGCGATTAATGTATCTGTCATAACAAAAATGTTTCAGCCCTATTAATGATCTCCATAACCTACATCGTCCATTTTTCCTCTAAACACACGATATTGAACAAACATATAAACTCCAACTAGAATTGCAGCAATTACAAACCAATACACACCTACAGTTAATCCATATTCATGAGCAGCAACATTATACAAGGTTAACGATGGATTTACGGAATTTGTAGATGGTAATACTTTCGGAAATATAGATGCGACCGTAGATGTTAATCCTCCAAAAAGGAATAAAGATGAAAATAAGAATCCTAAACCATCCTTTTTGAATGTTTTTACCTTAAACAAACCAAATAATCCTGTAAATGCAATTATTGGAAAAATCCACATCCATGGGTTTTCCATGAAGTTATGAAATGGTTTTGGTTCAATAACATGCCAAACCAATAGAGATATAATTACAAGTACAACTAAAATAATATTCAAGTTGAAAACTACTTTTTTAAGTTTTTGGTTTAAATCTGAATGGGTTTTAAAAATAATCCAATTGGCACCATGAATAGCTAAAGCCACTACTCCAACAACGCCCAGCAATAAAGTAAACCAATCAATAACTCCTAAATGTTCAGCTGTCGGACTAAAGCTTGGGTTCCATAGGGGTAGAAAGAAATAATGTGCTTCGTGGGCAGAAACGCCATCGGTTACCATACCTAAATTAACACCTCTAACAACATTTCCTAAAGCAACACCAAAAAACAAGGCCAATAACAGACTAGCAATTCCAAAGGCTTTGTCCCAGATAGCTTCCCACATCTTATTTTTAATTTGTCCGCGCAATTCTAAACCAATAGCTCTAAAAATAAGCAACCATAAAATTAACATTAAAGGCAAATAAAACCCACTAAAGGATGATGCATATAAGGTTGGAAATGCGAAAAAAAGGACACCGCCTACCGCAATTAACCAAACTTCATTGGCATCCCAGAAAGGACCAATAGCATTTGTAATGGCTTTTTTATCTTTTTCTGTTTTTGCAAAAAAGAGATGAATAATACCTGCTCCAAAATCGTAACCATCTAGAATAACATAAATGGTCAACATAGTCATTAAAACAATATACCAGAATAATTCCATAATTAGTTGAGTTTTGAAGTTTCAGGTCCTTTATTAATTATTTTTCCAGCTAGCATTAAAAACAATAATCCCAACAACAGATATAAGCCTATAAAACCAAGTAATGTAAACAAGGTGTTTCCTGAAGAAACGGTTGGCGAGATACCATCTGCCGTTCGTAAGAGATCATATACCAACCATGGCTGTCTGCCTAACTCGGCCGTGTACCAACCGGTTGTATTTGCTATATATGGAAAAGGCAACATAAAAAGTAAGATCCATAAAATCCATTTTGTAGTATAGAGCTTTTTACGGTATAACTGAATGCTCGCAAGAAGCATAAGTCCTATAAATATAGTTCCTAAACCAACCATAATATGATATGCATAATACAAGCCAGGAACATTAGTTGGATGCACACTTTCATCAAACTCGTTTAAACCTTTAACTTGCGCATCCCAACGTTGATAAGTTAAAAAACTAAGCACGTTTGGAACAGCTATTTTATTATCTAGCTTTTTGTTTTCCATATCCGGCTGACCAATAAGAATAATTTCTGCTCCGCCCTCTTCTGTTTCAAAAATCCCTTCCATAGCCGCAAAGGTTACAGGCTGATGTTCTGCTACATTTTTAGCCATCCAATCTCCTGTAGGAAAAGCTAATAACACACTTGAGATTAAACCAAAAATAACACCTGTTTTTACAAAGAGTTTACCAAAATTACTATGTTTATCATTCAACAGATAAAAAGCACCTATACCCGCAACCACAAATGATGATGTAACCACAGATCCCATTTGATTGTGCAAGAACGCAGGCATCAACCATGGGTTAGAAAATAAGGCGCTAAAATTAGTAAGAACATATCTTCCGTTTTCTAGAATTTCGTAACCTACCGGATATTGCATCCAGGAATGGGTGGCTATAATTAAATAACCACTTGCCCAGGAACCTAAAAAAACTAAAAACCCGGTTAGGAAATGTAGTTTTTGACCCAGGAGTTTCTCTCCAAACAAAAAGAGTCCTAAAAAAGAGGATTCCAGAAAAAAGGAAAACATCCCTTCCATGGCTAAGGTTTGACCGATAATTCCCCCTGTTAATTCTGAAAATTTGGCCCAATTGGTTCCAAACTGAAATTCCATGGGTATTCCGGTTACAACTCCCATAGCAAAATTTAAGGCAAAGATTTTCATCCAGAATTTGGCAGCATCGTTGTATGTATCAATTTTAGTTCTAAGGAATTTCCATTTAAAATAGACAATCATTAAAGAAAGTCCCATAGTAAGCTGTGGAAATAAATAGTGGAATGTGATAGTAAATGCAAATTGCATTCTATCATAAAATAGCATGTCTTCCATCTCTAATTTTTAGTTTTTCAAAAGTAAAAGATATTAATATTTTAATTTGTAACAATTATTACATGCCATCTAATTTCTAAATTATGTAATTAAATACGCTATACAAACTGCTGATTACAAATAATTTCAACTGCTTTCTTTCTGGGCTATAAAAAAAAGTTCTTGTCCTTTTCTACTGTCAATAGAGTTATAAGAATTAGACATAGTACGGATTTTAAAATGTGGTTTAAAATAACTGAGATACTCTTCTTTAGAACCTCCAAAAGGTGGGCGATCATCGTTTAATTTAGCATCGAAAAGTAAACCTGCCAACTTAGCATTTTCATGAAGTAAGTTTGTCATTTTTAAAACATATTTTGGTCTCAATTCTGGGTTTATAGCACAAAAGAATGTTTGCTCTAGAATTAAATCGAAGGTCATCTCTAAATCGAAAAAATTTCCGTGAATTAATTGTTCCGAAGGAAAATCTGGAACTCTCTTTTGTAAATTTTGCAAAGGCACTTGCGAGAGGTCGACAACAAAAGCATTCTTAAATCCATTGTTAAAAAGATAAGCGGCTTCATAAGAGTTTCCTCCTCCCGGAACCAATATTTTTAAGTCCTTATTTGTTAATTGATCGATATAGGCTTTTAATGGTGGGGAGACCTGGCCTAAATCCCACCCAGTACTATTTGTTTTGTATTTATTTTCCCAAAAGGTTTCGTCTAAAAGCATGACTGATTTTTTAGTGATTTGTTTTTCAAGATATTAAAACTCCCATGTATAACAAAAGCACATAAAAAAGAATTTCAATAAAAGAGCTCCTTTCTATGTGCTTCTAGAGGTTATTTTTTTAGTATGTCATTTAGCACTAAATCTTTATCAAGTTTTTTCGTGCAGAAAAACCAATCTTCACATTCCAACTCTTCAGCAGTCATCCGTTCTGAAGCCACACCACAAGAACCTGCTGGAGAAACAATAACATCGTCTCCCGGGTTCCAATCTGCTGGAGTAGCTACATTAAATTTATCTGAAGTTTGCATAGCAATTAATGCTCTATATAGCTCGTCAAAATTACGCCCTAAACTTAAAGGATAATAAATAAGTGCTCGCACGATACCCTCGGGATCAACAAAAAAGACGGCTCTAACGGCTTGTGTTTTACTTTCGCCTGGCTGAATCATTCCGTATTTTTTGGCCACATTCATAGAAATGTCTTCAATTAAAGGGAATTTAACTTCTATGTTTTCCATACCGTTAAACTTAATTTTCTCTTTAATAGTTCTTAACCATGCAATATGACTATACAAACCATCAATAGACAACCCTATTAAGTTGCAATTTGCTTTTTTAAATTTTTCTTCTAAATGAGCAAAAGTCATAAATTCCGAAGTGCAAACAGGTGTAAAATCTGCTGGATGACTAAATAAAATAGACCATTCTCCTTTATAATCCGATGGGAAATTAATCTCTCCTTGTGTTGTTATAGCTGTAAATTCCGGTGCTTTATCCCCAATTTTAGGCATTGAAAAACTTTCTTGAATCTGAGTTTCTTCCAATTGTGTTGCTTCCATTTTTTATTCGTTTTATTTGATTTATAATTATCTATAAAACTAAGCCATACCTACAAGTTGTACAGCAACCTAGGTTACACAAGCTGATTAAATAACTATAATATCAGGGACTATCAGTTTACTAAAAACACATTCAGAATAAAAATTAAAACCGAAGGATAATTATACGTATTCGCTTTTAAAGTTCTTAATAAATACCTTAGTTTGCACCAAACTAGAAAGCATATTTTTTATTTTAAATGGATTCGTTAACTCAAATTGTTTTAGGTGCTGCCGTTGGAGAAGCTGTTCTTGGAAAGAAAGTTGGTAATAGAGCCATGTTTTATGGCGCTATTGCAGGAACTATACCAGATTTAGATATTTTTTCTTCTTATTTTACTGACACTGTAACTGCACTTGAAATACATAGAGGATTTACACATTCTATTTTCTTTTCTGTTTTATTTGCACCCATTTTTGGGTGGCTGGTTTCCAGATACGAAGCCTACAAAAATGTTAAGGGTTGGTCTTGGTTGTTTTTCTGGGCATTTATAACACATCCTATTTTAGATGCACACACCACTTGGGGAACTCAACTTTTCTGGCCAATAGATTACCCCATTGCCTTTAAAACGATATTTGTTATAGACCCGCTCTATACCTTACCTTTTCTAACCTTTTTAATATTAGCTGCATGTCAAAAACGCGAGGCTCCAAAAAGAAGGTTTTATAATAATATGGGACTTATAATTAGTAGTACTTATCTGTTATTAACCTTCGGATTAAAAGGTTTGGCTTATAATCAATTTGAAAAAGCGCTAAAAAATCAAGGTATAGATTATTCGCAGCTTGAAACAAAACCATCGCCATTAAACACCATATTATGGTCGGCAAATGTAGATACAAAAGACTATTACCTAATTGGATATTATTCGTTTTTCGATAAAAAACCCATTCATTTTGAGGCATATCCAAAAAATCATGAGTTGTTGGGAGAGCTAGTCAATAATGAGAAAGTAAAGCGAATGATTCATATTTCTAAAGGCTGGTATGCCATTTCTAAAAAAGACGATACTTTATTATTCAACGATCTACGGTTTGGTCTATTAAGTTTAAAACCTAAAGCCCAAAATTTCGCATTTCAATATGAAATAAAAACCGATAAGCTAGGAGAAGTTGCCTTTACAGAAACAGTTAAAGATCGCGAAGATGCTAAACAGCTCTTAAACGATCTTTGGTTGCGTATAAAAGGAAATTAAAGACTAAATCGTGTAGTTAAAGTTTACAAGAAACAAAACCTAACAATGCTCAATAGAAGAACTATTGTTCTTCCTCTTCTGTACCTTCTTCCTTTTTACCACTCATCATAAAGTTGATAAGAATTGCAACTAAGGTGATACATACTAATGCGAAAATAGCAATCATAATAACGCCATTATTCCAATTGTATAAAGCAAAGTTTTGAGTAATCATAATCGAGGAGTTTTATGGTTTATAATTAATTGTAAAAATATCTGATATAAGTAATATTAAATATGACTTTAGTCAGTAAATATAACATAGTTTTTAAATTAGTAACAAAAAGGCACTTTTATTTCTAAAAGTGCCTTTTCAAACCAACCAAAAATCACTGACAAAGATTTGTCAGTTTACTTTAAGAATTACCTTAGTAATTCTATTTCCTGTACTTAATTATTATTATTTATTAAGTTTATTAAATCTTCTTTTTGCACCACACCAGATTGTCTCCATAACTGTTTACCTTGTTTAAACAGTATTAAAGTTGGTACACCTCTAACTTGATACTTTGCTGCTAGAGCCTGGTTTTTATCCACATCAATTTTTATAATGGAAACGGACTCACCCAAATTATCTTTAACGTCTTTTAAAATGGGAGACATCATCTTACAAGGTCCACACCACTCTGCATGAAAATCGACTAAAACTGGTTTATCTTGATTTATTAGTTCTGAAAATTGACTCATTTTATTCTTTTTTAAAATTGACTCTCCAAATACCTCTTACTTCATTATCATTATAGCCTATGGCTAAATCTTTTGGATAAAGTGCCTTTATGGTTTTATATGCTTCTTCATCTAACTCTTTATATGGCGAACCATGACATTGCAAGCACATGGTGTTAGTCGTAATTGGATAGTAAAAGTTTACATCCTCTTTGTTTTTTTCCAAAATTGGTTTTACTTCTTCGTTATTGGCAATGGTATTTTTAAAACTTGCTATATACTCCAGTTCCTTGGAACTTGCTTGATTATCTGGGTTTCTAGGTTTATCTGAAACACGTTTAATTTGTGCATTATAGACAACAGACATACTATCTGTTAAGGGATACGCCTGAATATTACAGAACTCTACAGCTGCATTAACACCTTTGTCCTTAATAGTTCCCATAAGATTTTTACCAAGTACAGCTTTGGTTGCAAAAGCATATTCCATTCCTAGTTCCTCGTAGTTAATAGAATCTATTTCTACAACAGAACTTTCTGTGTCTTTAGTGTCTTTCTCGGTCTGTTTACAACCCACTAAAAACAATCCGAGCGATACGGCAACTATTATAAATTTTTTCATCTATTTAGAATTTTATAAGAACGATGTACTTGTTCTTTAATTGATATTTTGACTTAAATATAATACGAATAGTAAAATTTATTTTTGACTTATTAAAATTTACCCGTAGCGCAACTAATAAAGGATTTTGTTTTAGATATCATTGAGTTCTCTTCTTCTACTGAAGGGTAACCTATATTTTTAAGCTTAGCTTTAACTAGAAAGGCATCTTCTTCGTCTATATATTTAAACGAAATTTTACTTTCTTCAATATCGACATGTATATCTGAAATATTTTCAATTTCAGATAACTTATTGCTAATGGTATTTGCACAGCCACCACACTTTAAATTTTGAACTATTACTGATGTTTTCATTTTTTCTTTTCTACTTTATATTTTGGTAAAATGATTTAGCCATTGGCTCGATTTATTCTTGTTTTTTATTATAATTTAAGATGCCACCTTCTAAATCGTATATGTCCTTAAAACCCATTTCTGACAGTTTTAAAGCAGACTCATTACTTCTAAAGCCACTTCTACAATACAAATAAACTGGTTTGTCTTTATCTAACTTATTGAATTCCTCTGCAAAATCTTCAGAATAGTAATCAATGTTTATTGCATCTTCAATATGACCTTCTTCAAACTCTTCTGGGGTTCTAACATCTATTAGTTGAACATCTTTATTTTCTGTTTGAGTTTTAAAATCGGCTAAACTAAGAAGCTCAATACCATCCTTCTCTTGTGCATTTACATTAAAAGTTGATGTAATTAGTAGTAAAAATATTAGGATTTTATTCATGATGATTTTTGGTTTTTTGAAAGTATAAAATTAGGCTATATAAATCATTTATTTAGTAACATAAGTTACATAAAAAAAGCGGCTAAAAGCCGCTTTTTAAATTATTAAAATGAACCTATTATTATTTTACTGTTGATGGGCAAACAAAGTTTGTTGTTGGAATTCCAGAAGATTTAATTTCTGAAAACCCCCCAGCTACATCAACTATATTATGAATACCTCTACTTTTTAAAATAGATGCTGCAATTACAGATCTGTAACCTCCAGCGCAGTGTATATAAAAAGGTTTTTTATCAGGAAACTCCGCTAAATGTTGGTTTAGAGCACCAAGTGGTGTAAAATGTGCATCTTCTATATGCTCTGAATTGTATTCGCCTTCTTTTCTAACATCGAATACTTCTTCTTTTACTTCTTCGTATCTATCTTTAAATTCTTGAGCAGAAATTGAAGAAATAGTATCGTATTCTAATCCCTCTTTTTTCCAAGCCTCAAAACTACCCTCTAAATACCCAAGTACATTATCAAAACCTACTCGAGATAATCTGGTAATAACTTCTTCTTCTCTTCCTTCAGGAGCTACAATTAGTATGGGCTGACTTACATCAACTATTAATGCGCCAACCCAAGGAGCAAAGCCTCCATCGATCCCTATAAAAATAGAACGAGGAATATGGCCTTTTACAAAATCGTTTTGGTGACGAACATCTAAAACAATAGCTTCCGTTTCGTTGGCAACAGCTTCAAATTCTTGAGAAGCTAGAGGTTTTTGAGATTTTATCATCACATCATCAAAACTTTCATAACCTTGAATATTCATCATCACGTTTTGAGGAAAATATCCTGGAGGTGCACTTAAACCATCTAATAACTCAGAAATAAATTCCTCTCTGGTCATATCTGCTCTTAAGGCATAATTGGTTTTTTTCTGGTTTCCAAGCGTATCTGTGGTCTCTTTACTCATGTTTTTTCCACAAGCCGACCCTGCCCCATGATTAGGGTAAACTATTAAATCGTCGCTTAAAGGCATGATTTTATTTCTTAAAGAATCGAAAAGAAATCCTGCTAACTTTTCTTGAGTTAAGTCTGATGCTATTTTTTGCGCTAAATCTGGTCTTCCAACATCTCCAATAAATAAAGTGTCCCCAGTTACTATTCCGTGCTCTTTTCCATTTTCATCAATTAGTAAGTAGGTCGTACTTTCCATAGTATGACCAGGCGTATGAATGGCTTTTATTTTATAGTTTCCTATTTCAAAAACTTGCCCGTCTTCAGCTATAATTGCTTCATATGATGGTTTTGCCGTTGGGCCAAAAACAATATCTGCTCCTGTTTTCCTTTGTAAATCTAGATGACCACTAACAAAATCGGCATGAAAATGAGTTTCAAAAATATATTTAATTTTCGCATCATCTAACTGAGCTCTTTTTATATATGGCTGTACTTCTCTCAATGGATCGATTATAGCAGCTTCTCCGTTGCTTTCAATATAATAAGCAGCATGTGCTAAACATCCCGTGTAAATTTGTTCAATCTTCATGTTATTCAATTATTTATCTATTATGCAAAATTACTTATGTTATTCTTTATTCGTTGTAACATAGGTTACAATATAAATTAAACGGTTAATTCTTTATATAGGATATAAATACCCATAAATAATACAAACCAACCAAATCCTTTTTTTAATTTCTTTCCATCAATAAAATTAGACATATATGTGCCTATAAAAATTCCTATGACTGCCAGGGCTGTAAAACCAAGTAAAAATAACCAATCTACATCTAAATGCCCAAAATCTCCGGTAAAACCTATTAGCGAATTAATGGCAATAATTAAAAGTGAAGTTCCTACAGCTTCTTTCATAGGTAAATTTGCCAAAGCTATTAATGCTGGAATAATAATGAAACCTCCTCCTGCTCCTACTAAACCAGTAAACAAACCTATAATAATGGCTTGATTAAAAATTAAAAAGTAATTTAGTTTGACTGGTTCTTGAGTGACGTCTGAAACTTTCTTCTTTTTTAACATAGTTCCTGCCGCCAAAAGCATCATGATTGCAAAAAGCGTCATAATTGCCATGTCTTTAGTTACCACATAATTGTTGATAACAAATAAGTTTTCTGGAATAGCGGGTAAAATAAATCGTCTGGTAAGATAGACTGCTGTAAAAGCAGGAACAGTAAAAACAAGAGCTACTTTAAAGTTAACAAGATGCTTTTGAATGTTTTTGATAGTTCCAAAAGCCGAAGATACTCCCACTACAAAAAGGGAATATGCTGTAGCTGTAATTGGATTTAAGGAAAAAAGATACACGAATACAGGGACTGTAAGAATTGAGCCTCCTCCCCCAATTAAGCCCAGAACAACTCCAATTAAAAGTGCTCCAAAATATCCAAAAATGGTATTTAAATCCATAAAAAATGCGTATTCCAGTAATTCAATCTTAGAGATCTAATAAGGTAATTCTATTTCTATTAATTTTTATCTGATGGTTTCTTTCCAAAGCCTTTAAAATTCTTGAAACAACCACCCTAGACGTATAAAGATCGTTTGCTATTTCTTGATGAGTTGCAATAATTTCGTCGTTATGATTAACCATGGCTTTATCGCGTAAATACTTTAAAATCCGTTCGTCCATTTTTAAAAAAGCAATGGTATCTATGGCTTCTAAAAGTTCAGACATACGTTCATTATAGCTTTGAAGTATAAAATTTTGCCAACTTTTATATTTTCCCATCCACATACTCATATGCTCAACGGGAATCATAATTAGAGTTGTATCAGTTTCGGCAATTGCTCTAATTTCACTTCTTTTTTGTCCCATACAACAAGATAAAGTCATGGCGCAGGTATCTCCCTTTTCAATAAAATATAGTACAAGTTCATCGCCATGATCGTCTTCTCTAAGTATTTTTACCGCTCCACTTATTAATAATGGCATGGATTTTATATAGTCTCCAATTTCTATAAGCTTGCTGCCTTCAGAAATCTTCCTAAAAACGCCAACCTGGTTAATCTCCTGAAGTAATTCATCTTCAAATAAATAACCGTAATTAATCTTTAAATGTTCTATCATATTGGTTAGTCTAAAATTCAATAATACAAATTTACGGTTTAACTATGAAAGGAAATTAATATTAAGCTATTTATAAATAAGAGATTCACAACTCTATAACTCACTGAAAATGAATTACTAAAACTATGTTTAACAAGTTCTTAACCGATTAATCCATTTAAATTTTATATCTTTATAGCATGATAGCACAGGACAAATTAGAAAACGAAGTATTTTTGAAAGAGACTCTAACGTATTTAGAGAACTCGGGATTTAGCAACATCAAAGCAGATGTTGAGGGTTATGAAACACCAAAATCTTACCTTAAAAAAGGTAGTGATATTACAATTACTCCAGATATTGTAGCTGAAAAAGGTGGTAGGAAACATTATTTTGAAATTAGCTTAAAATCTGAAAAACCCAAATTACTTAAATCAAAATGGCGTTTTCTAGATGTTTTAACAAGAATGAAAGACGACAGGTTTAAAATTATTACTCGTCGTGGACATTACAAGTTTACACAAGATATGTTAGACGAATTAAACATGGATAAAAATCCAATAAAGCTTTAAATTTTTATTAATGAAACAAAAAAGACTGCAAATTGCAGTCTTTTTTTGTTTCTTATTCTATAGTTCTATTTCTTATAGAATTTAGCATATTTTCTATAAGCTAATAATCCTATTACGGCTACGATTCCAAAGGCTATTAGAATGAATTTCACACTTACTATCTGATCTCCACTTGCATAACTATGCAATCCTGCTAAATAGAAGTTTACGCCAAAATAAGTCATCATAATACTTGAGAAAGCAATTACAGACGATAAATTAAAGATAAAGCGACCACGTAATCCTGGCACTAATCTCATATGGATAACAAAGGCGTAAATCATGATGCTAATTAAAGCCCAAGTTTCTTTTGGATCCCATCCCCAGTATCTTCCCCAACTTTCGTTAGCCCACATACCTCCTAAGAAGTTTCCAATAGTTAATAGAACTAAACCAACAGTTAATGCCATCTCGTTTATGATGGTTATCTCTTGAATGTTTAGCAACATTTTCTTTTTGTTATTCTTAGTTGTAAAAATCATCAAAAATAAAGCTACCAGACCTAGCATCATTGCTAAAGTAAAAGGACCGTAACTAGCCACAATTATCGACACGTGAACCATTAACCAATAACTATCTAATACAGGTTGTAGATTGGCGATAGCAGGGTCCATCCAGTTCCAGTGTGCCACCATTAAAATCATGGAGGTTACAAAGGCTGTGGAAGCTACAGTTAAATCACTTTTTCGACCAAAAATTAAACCAAATAACATGGTAGCCCAAGCTACATAAATCATAGATTCGTAAGCGTCACTCCATGGGGCATGCCCAGAAATATACCAACGTGCAATAAGACCAAGGGTATGTAAAACAAAGAGTCCTAAAATGATATATTTAAAGGTGACAATACTAAGATTTAAGGCCTTACTCTTTTCTCTAAAAATTTGTACAATTATTAGAATAAACATCAAAGCTGATGCATACATATACCAACTGTACAAGTTCTTAAAAATATCGTATTTATTATAACTTATCTCTGTTTGTACTTTCCTGTCAGACAGCATGACCTCGCTACCAAATTTATGCTGGGTCTTTTTAAAGGATTCTAGTAAATCTTCAGCTTTAGAAAAGTCTCCAGATTTCTTTGCAGAATTTAAAGTTAATAAATAGGCGCTAAACCCATTATTTATAAAATTAGCATACAGAGAATCTTTAATTTGATCACGATAATTATCTCTTCTAAATTCTACGGAAGAAATCCATTTATTATTATAATCGTCCGGAATAGGAAAAATTCTCAAAGCATAACCTTCTATTGTGTTATACAAAAGATTAACACGTTGATCGGTTTCTTTAAACTCCTTTTGAAATCCGTTTGGTATTTGAGCTTTATATGCTTCCTCTAAATAAGGAGCTAATTTATATGCTCCGTTTTCCGTAAAGAAATTTACTAAAGACACATATTTCTGCCCTTCCTCTACGCCTATTAACTTACGAATAGAATCTCCTTTTTGAGGTTTCAAATAAATAATTGGCACGTTGTACCATAACAACGGACTTTCTTGTATAGATAAAAATACCTGATTGGCATCAAAGTCTTCGTAAGTATTATGTTTACTTAATTTACGAAGCATTTCTGAGGCATAGGTGTTTATAGGCATCATACGTCCTCCAGCATCCTGAATAACCAAATGCGCAAATTTATCGGCATGAGATTTAGGCGTAATATTAGCAGCCAGAATAGAGTCTATTTGCGTTTTAGAAGGAGACAAACTCTTGTGTTGATGCGTATCGTTTTGCGACTGATCTTGTGAAAACCCTTGTAAACCGGCAAATAAAAATAATACCAATAAAGTTTTAGACTTTCTATATTTAACTCTTTTAAGTTTTCGTTTTAAATCTCCAAAACGCGTTCTACCATCAAATAAAATAGCAATCATTCCAAAATACAAAAAGAAATAACCAATATAGGTCACCCAGGTTCCATAGAAATCATGGTTTACAGAGAGTCTGGTTCCTAACTCATCCGGATCAAATCCGGCTTGGAAAAATCTAAACCCTCCGTGATCTAAAATATGGTTCATATAAATACGGTAATCATAATTACCTGTTTCTTCATCTATAACTGTTACCTCACTGGCAAAAGAGGAATAACTCTTTTCTGTTCCTGGATATTTATCGGCAATAAAATCGTTTAACTTAATACTAAATGGTAGTTCAATTATTTTCGAGCCGTATTTAAGGGCTATATCCAATCCAGCAATTTCCACTTTCTCAAAAGGCTTACTGTATCCTTGTCCGCCCAGTAAATTTACACGTTTCGTTTCGCCATTAGAGGTAACTTTTAATACTAGCCCATCTTCATCTCCGGCAAGCATTTCAGATTTTTTTACAATATCAAAGTTTCCTTTAACAACCGGCTTTGGAAATACCATTTGCATTCCGGCAAATTTATACATGGATCGTAAAACAAGCGGCTGGAGACTATCTTTTGCTAAAGCTCCTGTTGCACCTGTAGCCATGGTCATATAATCGCCTTCAAACGGCGATTTTATGGTTATACCATTTTCATTTGAAGTTATATTAACGGCACCATCAACCTCGTTATTTAGGGAAAACAAAACATTGTGAATGCTCTGAACTTTTCCGGCCTCTAAGAAGTGATTATGTGGAGAACCATCTCCTCCGGCTTCAACAATTTTAAGATATTCTTTCCCGTTTTCGTCTGGAACAACATCTTTTTCCGCACTCCCGATAAACTTTTCTAATTCGAAAGTAACGTCTTGGTTGTTGTAATCTGTTGAATAATGGAATTTATTATTTAAACGAGGAGAGAAATCTACTTCCTCCTGAACAATCTTTCTTTGTGCTTGCCCATTAACCATATAATCGCCATCAATATATGCGGTTACATATGTTTTATGAGAAAGAATAGCGTGTTCCGTTTCTCCTTCACGAATGGTCATCATCCCTTCAAAACTGATATATCTGGTAATTCCAGCTCCAATAATAATGAGGATAAAAGATAAATGAAGCATTAAGGTTGCCCATTGATCCCTACGCCACAATCTGTATTTAGGAATATTACCAATAAAATTAATCATAAAAACAACTAGAATGGCTTCAAACCACCATGTGTTGTAAATAAGATTCCTGGTATAAGGGGTTGGAGAAGTGTCTTGTCCAGCATCCATAAATGTTCCAATAGCCATGGCTGCTGCAAAAACTATAAACAAAACGGAGGTTAATCTGGTCGAAAATAAGAATTTAGTGATTTTATTTTGCATTGTATTAGGACTCTAAAATTTGGTCGAGCAAATTTAGGGTTTTTAGTTCATTTAATATGTTAAAAGCATAAAAAGAAGTCTAAACAATTGATTGGAATAACAAACGCAAACTACGACTGATTTTGTTTGTTAAAAAAACTAATTGAATAACTAGTTTTGTCTAGCTTCAAAAATTTTCAAAAACAAAAAAGTGCTCATTTTTCTAGCTTTTTGCTTGGCTTTCATGGCGTATTCGCCTTCGTAAAGTTCATCGATAGTTTCAAACCATAAGTTTAACCATCTACCAAAATGTTCTTGTGTAACACCTTGGTTATTATCTTGATCTACTTCCACATGAACAGCTAAAGGATTGCCATAGTATCTGTTCTCCAAACGTCTTGTTGTAAACAAGCTGGTTTCCCAGAATGTGGTTAGTTTTTCAATATGCTCATTCCAATCTTTAATGACCCGATTAAAAAAAGGCCCTAAAAACGGGTCTTTTCTAACTTTTGCATAAAAAGTGGATACTAATAAATGGACATCTTCACGAGTGCCTATATCTTCTTTCATCATATTCATGTCTTACGCTAATGAGATTTTAAAATTTAAATAAAACGTATCAAATTAATAATTATTAGCGATATGTGTACCAACAAGGTGGCTATTAAAATATTAAATATCACTTTGTTTTTTAATTGGGCATAAACAACCGCATTATAACCCATGGCAAAAACAACGCATAAAGTTAGTTCAAAAAAATGAAATGTACCCGATGTGCTATTCATTAAAATAAGCATGGCTGCAACAGAACCTAAGCAACTTTGTAATATAATGGTTAAGGGAATGTATAAAATATAGTTCTCTTTGAAATCGTGACGATATTGATTTAAAAAATTCATGTTTCTTAGTGTTTAAAATTCTTCTTACAAAATTCTAAAACTTATCTTTGTTATTTTATGATTCAAATCATATACAAATGATACCAGTAAACATCTTAGAAAAATATAATCCCTCTATAAAAACGTATTATAAAGACGAAATTATATTTAATGAGGAAGATATTCCTAAATTCTATTATCAGTTAAAAACTGGGAAAGTAAAAATGTTCAATCTGACCGAAGAAGGCAAAGAATTTACCCAAGGTTTTTTTGAAAAAAACACTTCTTTTGGCGAGCCTCCTCTTCTTGGCACTTTTGATTATCCGGCTAGTGCCATGTGCTTAACGGAATGTGAAGTCTATGTTCTAAAAAAGAAAGTCTTTTTAAAACTCTTAAAAGAACACCCAGACATCCATTTAAAATTTACAAAAATACTTTGTAATAGAATGTTGTATAAGGCTAAAATTATGAAGGAATTATCTATTCATCCGCCAGAACATCGCATTTTAACCTTATTGCATCATTTAAAAGAAACCTCTAAAACAGAAGGCTTATATGAAGTGCAATTAACCAGACAGCAGATTTCAGATTTAACAGGTTTACGTGTAGAAACTGTTATTAGAGCCGTAAAGCATTTGGAAAAAACTAAAAAATTAATTCTAAAACAACGCAAAGTTTATATTTAAATATCTTTATTTTACAGTATGATTTCAGTAAGCATAATTGGAGCAGGAAATGTGGCCTCTCACCTATATCAAGTTTTCTCAAAAACCAAATCGGTTTCTGTTAATCAATGGTATAATAGAGACCTTAGCAAGATAAGCTCTTATCAAAATAAAGTAGCCATTACGGATAAACTGTCAGAATTAAAAGAAGCAGACATATATATTATAGCGGTAAGCGACGATGCCATTTCTGATCTTTCTAAGGCGCTACCTTTTGAAAACAGGTTGGTAGCACATACCTCAGGAAGTGTTAGTATTTACGATTTAGACAAAAAGAACAGACGTGGCGTATTTTATCCGCTTCAGACATTTTCTAAAGAGGCTAAATTAGACTTTACTAATGTTCCAATTTGTATTGAAACCATTGGTAAAAAAGATTATCCACTTTTAAAATCTCTTGCCCAAGCTATTGGCAGTAATTATTATAAAGTGAATAGCGACCAAAGAAAAGCACTGCATTTAGCAGCCGTTTTTGTAAATAACTTTAGCAATCAATTGTATCGTGTGGCACATGAAATAACAGAATCTGAAGGTGTTGAGTTTGACATTTTAAAACCATTAATATTAGAGACTTCAAAAAAAGTACAAAATCTGTCGCCTTATATGGCTCAAACAGGTCCTGCAAAACGCAATGACAAAAAAACTATTAAAAGACACTTAAAGCAGTTAGAAAACGAAGAGCATAAAGCTATTTATTCACTCTTAACCAAATCAATAAAAAACACACATGGCGTGCCTATTAAAGCTGCGACTAAATCTAAAAAACAATAAATGGAAGATAAAAGCTATAAAGAGTATTTAGAACATATTACTACGCTAATTTTTGATGTAGATGGTGTATTAACAGATAGCACCATAACTGTAACTACCACAGGAGAAATGTTGAGAAGCATGAATATTAAAGATGGTTATGCTCTAAAAACAGCTGTGGACAGAGGTTTCAATGTATGTGTTATTTCTGGGGGTACAAATGAAGGTGTTAAACTGAGATTAGAAGGTCTAGGGGTTAGAGATGTTTTTCTTGGAGCTCATAATAAAATTGACCAGCTAAATCATTATATAGAGAAACATGGAATAGATTTAAAGAATGTACTTTATATGGGCGATGATATTCCAGACTATCCAGTGATGAAACTGGTTGGACTACCTTGTTGCCCCCAAGACGCTGTGCAAGAAATTAAAGCTATTTCTAAATATGTATCTCATAAAACTGGAGGAAGTGGTGCTGCTAGAGATGTTATTGAACAGGTTTTAAAAGTTCAAGATAAATGGCAAAGTAATTTTAATGCCAAATATGATTAATTCCTACTAATTTCACTCTATTAGGAAATTTTAACAGAAACTAAAGACAACTAACCAACTTTTAAAAACAAATCTAAAACTTTGAATTTTTTAAACCTTATTCGCTATAAAAACATCCTCTTAATTGCATTCGTCCAGTTTTTAATAAAATATATGCTTTTAGAGCCTTTTTTAAACCTAACTAACTTAAGTATTACCTTAAACTTATTTGGGTTTATAATTTTGGTTTTGGCAACTGTTTGTATAGCGGCTGCCGGATATATTATCAACGATATTTACGATGTTGAAGTAGACAGAGTAAATAGACCTGAAAGAGTTATTGTTGGGCAAAGTATTTCAGAAAAAACAGCTCACACCTATTTTATCATTTTTAATGTAATTGGTGTTCTACTTGGTTTTTACCTTTCCAATATGGTGGGTAAAAATGGTTTTTTTGCCATATTTGTTATTATTTCCGCATTGCTGTATATCTATGCGTCCTACTTAAAACAGCTTTTATTAATTGGCAATATTGTGGTGTCTCTTTTAGTGGCTTTAAGTCTTATCATTGTTGGTCTATTCGATTTACTTCCTGTCATGACACCAGAAAACCAAGAGACGCAAATCACCTTTTTTAAAATAATTTTAGACTATGCCATTTTTGCCTTTGTCATCAATCTTATTAGAGAAATAGTAAAAGATATAGAAGATGTTGAAGGTGAATACAAAGCTGGATTTAACACCTTACCAATTGTCTTTGGTAGAGATCGAGCCATAAAAGTGGTTTTTGCACTCTCTCTCCTACTCCTTTTTGGTGTTATGTTTTATATAATTACTTTTTTGTACTCTCAATTATTAGTGGTTGCCTACTTTTTAATCTTTATCATGGGCCCTCTAATTTACATCTGTATCAAATCTTATAATGCAAAAACAAAAAAAGAACTACGCTTTATTAGTAATTTACTTAAATTAGTCATGCTTATTGGTATGCTTTCACTTTCACTTTATCAATTTGTTTTACTCGGATAATGTTAAACGAAAAACTAAAAAATCACCACCTTATTTTGGCTTCAGGTTCCTCTAGAAGGCAACAGTTTTTTACTGAATTAGGATTGGATTTTGAAATTCGTTTAAAACCAGTACAGGAGGATTACCCAGAGAGATTAAAACATTTTGAAATAAGCGATTATTTAGCACAATTAAAGGCGCTTCCTTTTAAAGATGAACTAAAAGAAAAAGACATCTTAATAACTAGCGATACCATAGTCTGGCATAACAATCAAGCGCTTGGCAAACCTAAAGATAAGGCCGAAGCTTTTAAAATGATTAAATCTTTGAGCCATACCACCCACGAGGTCATTACGTCGGTTTGCTTTACAACTACCAAGCTTGAAAAAACAGTTAACGCCATAACAAAAGTTACTTTTAAAGAATTAACTGATGCCGAAATAAATTTTTATATTGAAACCTATAAACCTTTCGATAAAGCCGGATCTTATGGTATTCAAGAGTGGATAGGACAAATAGGAATTTCCAAAATTGAGGGATCTTATTTTAATGTAGTAGGTTTGCCAACTCATCTTGTATACCGAACTTTAAATAGTTTAATTTCTTCTTAAATATTACTTAAGAACCTGTGTAGGTATCTAATTCTAATATATCTTTACGGCATTAATATAACTATAGAAATGACATTTTTTCAAACATATCAACCTCAAATTATAGCCAGTATATTTATACTTTTATTTCTGTTAATTGTTAGAGCTATTGCTAAAAAATTAATTTATAAACTAGGAAAAAAGACAGGTATTAACGATGCTCGAATTCATTTAATTAGTAGATATGCTACTGTAACCCTAGTGCTTCTTGCTCTTTTAATCGAAACCTTTATTTTTGGAGCTCAATTAAAAGATTTAGCATTAGTTTTTTCTTCAGTTTTTGCTGTTATAGGAATTGCTCTTTTTGCCATTTGGTCCATTCTAAGCAATATCACCTCTGGAGTAATCATGTTTTTCTCCTTTCCATACAAAGTAGGAGACAAAATTGAAATACACGATAAAGACTCTCCCCTAGAAGGTATTATTGAAGATATTAGAGCCTTTCAGCTTCATTTAAGACTAGATAATGGCAACTTAGTAACTTACCCAAACAATTTAATGTTACAAAAAGCTGTAACCCTTATAAAGAAAGATGCTATAGATGACGGTTCAGATACTATATAAATTATCCATATATTTAGAGTAATATATATGTTATGGCTAAAAAAAGAACCAACAAATACAAAAAACACATTAAACAATCTCCTGGTTCTATTATTTATACCGGCGAGAACCCTACAGATCAACTTTTTATAAATGTTTATGATTACGGTCCAGATTTTATAAACAAATTTGAGCTTAAATCCGTTAAAGACTCTTTTAATTTTAAAAATACAAAATCTGTTTCCTGGATTAATCTGAACGGCCTTAATCATATTCAAGAAATTGAAAGTCTGGGTAAACATTACAATTTGCACCCCTTAGTTATTGCAGATATTGCTAACACCTCGCAAAGACCAAAAATTGACGTCTACGACGATTATATTTTTATCATCCTAAAAATGCTGTATTATGATGAAAATGAAAACATTAAAATAGAGCAGATAAGTTTCATTTTAGGTACCAATTATGTATTAACCTTCCAAGAAGTAGAAGGAGATGTTTTCGACAATGTTAGAGAACGCCTTCACGTATCAAGTGGAAGACTTAGAACTCATGAAGCAGACTATTTACTATACGCGCTAATTGATGCCATTGTAGATCATTACTACATAGTAAACGAAACTATGGGTAATAAAGTTGAAGACTTAGAAGACCTACTATTTAATGGTGAAAGTACAGACGACTTAGGTCTGCAAGTCTTAAAACTTAAAAAAGAAGTCTTAAAAGTACGTCGTGCCATCTTTCCTATTCGGGAAATTATTGGGCGCTTAGAAAAAAACGAAAACACCCTAATAAAACCAAATTCCGTACAATATTATGGAGATATCTCCGATCATATTATACAACTATCTGATTCCATAGAAATTTATCGAGAAATGATCTGGAGTTTAATGGATATGTATATGACCACCATTAATAATAAAATGAACGAAGTCATGAAAGTTCTTACTATTATGTCTACCATTTTTATTCCATTAACTTTTATAGCTGGTATTTACGGTATGAATTTCGACAATATTCCTGAACTTCACTATAAATACAGCTATTATATTCTATGGGGCGTTATGATTATAATTTTCTTTGGAATGATGTATTATTTTAAAAAGAAAAAATGGATTTAAAATAGAATCAATCCCTGTGTTACAAGATTTCTAAGTATTTATTTTAAAACAATAACACTGTTAAACAAATCAACCTTCAAACTCTGGAGCTTTTAGAGCATCAGATAGCACTTTAAAACGTTAAAGAAACTTAAAAACCGGCAAGCTGCTGGTTTTATTTTTATATTTATCGCTTTCTAAAAAAATCATCATGCAAAGATTATTACTTGTTGTAATTATAACGCTATTTTCAAGCTTAAATATATGCTCTCAAGCACCACAAAAACCCAATGCCTCAGAAATTTACGAGTCTATTAAAAAGCTTAATTTTTTAGGTTCGGTATTATATGTTGCCGCACATCCAGATGACGAAAACACCAGACTTATATCTTATATGTCTAATCACCTTAAAGCTAGAACTGCATATCTGTCTTTAACACGTGGCGATGGCGGACAAAACTTAATAGGCCCAGAAATTAGAGAACTTTTGGGCGTTATAAGAACTCAAGAACTATTAACTGCTAGGCAAATTGATGGCGGTGAGCAACTGTTTACTCGTGCCAACGATTTTGGGTATTCTAAACATCCAGACGAAACTCTTGAAATATGGAATAAAGAGAAAGTTTTAAGTGATGTTGTTTTGGCTATACGTCAATTTCAACCAGATATTATTATCAATAGATTTGACCATAGAAGCCCGGGTAGAACACATGGACATCACACGAGTTCTGCCATGTTAAGCATAGAAGCTTTCGATATCACAAACGATAAAACAGCTTATCCAAACCAATTAAAAAATACGGATCTGTGGCAACCTAAACGATTATTCTTTAATACCTCTTGGTGGTTTTATGGAAGCCAAGAAAAATTTAAAAAAGCCGATAAAAGCAATTTGTTAGAAATTGATTTAGGGGTTTTCTATCCTTCTTTTGGCTTTAGCAATCCAGAAATTGCTGCTCTAAGTAGAAGTCAACATAAGTCTCAAGGTTTTGGAAATACCGGAACTCGTGGTTCTGAAATGGAATATGTAGAGTTAATTAAAGGAGAAATGCCACAAGATCAAACCAATCTTTTTGAAGGCATTGATACGACCTGGAATCGTGTTAAAGGCGGGCAAGCTATTGGAACTATACTACAACAGGTTGAAGAAAATTATGACTTTACCAATCCATCAGCTTCCATTCCAGAATTGCTTAAAGCCTACCAGCTAATTCAGGAATTAGAAGATTCTCATTGGAGAGTTTATAAAACCGATGAAATTAAAGATATTATTTATGCCTGCGCTGGCTTGTATTTAGAAGCAGCTTCTATGAGCAGTCAAGCTACTCCGGGTGAGACTGTAAAATTAAATATTGAAACCATTAATAGAAGTCCGTTTCCTATTACATTAAAATCCATTACATGTAACAATACACATATTTCAAAGCAATTAGCTTTAACAGAAAATATAGGCTTCGATTTTCATGAAGTTTTAGACATTCCAAGCAATCAAGAGCCTACAACGCCTTATTGGTTAACCAAAAAAGGAACTTTAGGAATGTATCAAGTGTCCGACGAGTCTTTAATAGGAAAACCAGAAACTCCAAGAGTTTTTAAAGTTTCTTTTGAATTGATTTTTAACAATACACCTATAACATTTAGTAAAGCTGTCATTTACAAAACTAACGATCCTGTTAAGGGAGAAGTTTACAAGCCTTTTGAAATTATCCCTGAAGCTTCTGTAAAAATTTCAGAAAAGGTAATTATTTTTGAAAATGGCCTGGCCAAAGACATCCCTGTTATTGTAAAAGCTGGACGCGATGATTTAACAGGAACTTTAAGTTTAAATTATCCTAAGGAATGGCAGGTAACACCCGAAAAACAAGAGGTAAAAATCCCTAATAAAGGCGAAGAAAAAACAGTTGTTTTCCGAGTAAGTCCACCAAAAAACCAGCATGAAGGACATGTAGTTCCTGTAATGACTGTAAACGGAAAAAATTATTCCAAAGAGCTGATAGAAATAGATTACGAACACATTCCGTATCAAACCGTTTTGCTGCCTGCAGAAAGCAAAATTGTGCGTTTAGATATTCAGAAAAAAGGTGAAAATATTGGATATATTGTTGGCGCTGGAGATGTAGTTCCAGAGAGCTTAGAGCAGATTGGTTATAAAGTAACACTTTTAAAACCTGACGATATTACCCCTGAAACTCTACAAGAATTCGATGCTGTAGTCGTTGGAATTAGAGCTTATAACATCCTGGAGACTATTAAATTTAAACAACAATTGTTATTCGATTTTGTTTCAAATGGTGGAAATATAATTGTTCAATACAATACCAGTCACCAATTAAAAGTAGAAAACTTAGCGCCATATAAATTAGAACTTTCTAAAGATCGTGTAACTGATGAGTATGCCGAGGTAAAATTTCTAGAGCCTAAACATCCAATTTTAAATACACCGAACAAAATAACCCAGGAAGATTTTAAAGGTTGGACTCAAGAGAGAGGTTTGTATTTTCCAAATAAATGGGGCAAAGAGTTTACGCCTATTCTATCTATGCATGACAAAGGCGAATCTGCTAAAAAAGGAAGTCTCTTAGTGGCAAAATACGGAAAAGGCTATTATATTTATACCGGTTTGAGTTTCTTTAGAGAATTTCCTGAAGGAGTTTCTGGAGCATATAGATTATTTGCCAATATGTTGAGTATTGGAAAAGAAACTATGTTACTTGGAGAAAAAAGATAATGTTTAATTCAACCAGTCTTTTAAAAAAGCCAATAAATTTAAACGTATGAAAAAATACAAATGGAGTAATATGTACACTTTGGTGTTAGTAGCAAATGCTATTTACATTGTCATTTTTTATTTTATTTCCAAAGCTTTTTAAACTATGCAAACATTAGACTGGATTGTTTTAATTGGAACTCTTGCCACTATTGTGGGCTATGGAACTTGGAAAACTAGAGGAAGTAAAAATGTAGAAGATTATGTACGTGGAGGAAGTCAATCTAAATGGTGGACTATTGGTCTATCTGTAATGGCCACTCAAGCAAGTGCAATTACCTTTTTGTCTACCCCAGGACAAGCCTTCCATTCAGGAATGGGTTTTGTGCAGTTTTATTTCGGACTTCCCATAGCCATGATTATTATTTGTATGGTATTCATTCCCTTATACCATAAATTAAAAGTGTACACCGCTTATGAGTTTTTAGAAAATCGTTTCGATTTAAAAACCAGAAGTCTTACAGCCATCTTATTTCTTATTCAACGTGGTTTAGCAGCTGGAATTACTATTTATGCGCCTGCTATTATCTTATCGGCCGTCTTAGGTTGGAATCTGACTTACTTAAATATTGTTATTGGTATTTTAGTAATTATTTATACGGTTTCCGGAGGCACAAAAGCAGTAAGCATGACGCAAAAACATCAAATGGCTGTCATATTTACAGGTATGTTTATTGCCTTCTTTTTAATTCTCAGTTATTTACCGGAAAACATCACCTTTACAAAAGCTCTGGAAGTTGCTGGAGCCAGTGGGAAAATGGATATCCTGGATTTTTCGTTTAATCTGGAAAACCGCTATACCGTTTGGAGTGGATTAATTGGAGGTACTTTTTTAGCGCTTTCCTATTTTGGTACAGACCAAAGTCAGGTGCAACGTTATCTCTCTGGAAAATCGGTTAAAGAAATGCAAATGGGACTCATTTTTAATGGCTTATTAAAAGTACCCATGCAGTTCTTTATTCTATTAGTTGGAGTCATGGTATTTGTCTTTTATCAGTTTAACCAATCTCCTATTAACTTTAATCCTGCTGCAGAACAAGTTATATTAGACTCAGAATATTCTGAAGCTTATCAAAATTTGGAAGATGAACAATTGGCTATTTTTAACTCCAAACAAGATCAGATTAACAACTTTGTGACTACAGGCGAAACTAAATATGCTAATGAGATTGCCCTGTCTAACGAGGCTGACAGAGCAAATAGAGAGGCTGCTAAACTATTAATAAAAGAAGCTGCAGATAAAAAGCTGGTCCGTGTAGAAACTAATGATAAAGATTATGTGTTTATTCATTTTATTCTAAACAATCTACCACGTGGATTAATAGGTTTGCTATTGGCCGTTATTTTAAGTGCTGCCATGTCAAGTACAGCAAGCGAATTAAATGCATTAGCTTCAACAACTTCTTTAGATTTGTATAAACGAAGTATGGTTCCAGGCAAGAGTGAAAACCACTATTTAAAAGCAACAAAATGGTTTACGTTTGGTTGGGGAATATTAGCTATTATAATTGCTAGTATTGCTTATTTGGCCGATAATTTAATTCAGTTAGTAAATATTATAGGTTCTATATTCTATGGAAATGTGCTTGGTATTTTCCTCTTGGCCTTTTTCTTTAAGTACGTACGTGGAAATGCTGTTTTTATAGCCGCTCTAATTACGCAAGCTATTGTAATTATAGGATGGTGGTTTGATTGGATGCCGTATTTATGGCTGAATTTGTTTGGCTGTATCTTGGTAATTGTTCTAGCTTTTATTATTCAAAAGTTAAGTTCGAATTCCAACTAAGAAGGGTGCCTAAAAGCCTGTATAAAGCCTGATATTTAATTATAAAAGTATTACTAAAAAACCTTTCAGATTATTAATGTCTGAAAGGTTTTTTTAAGCCATATGAGTTAAATTAGTAAAAGGTTCTTTTAAGTTATAGAAGTCCACAACTATTTCTCATAATAGCATATACCTTCTAAAGTATTTCCAGACTTGTTTCTAGTATTTCTCAAGACATAGTTATACCCGATAGCTTAGTGCTGACTTTATTTTTAACTTTTTATACAAATCTATTCGATAGATAAACAGTAATTCTAACTTCTCAGAGAGTAAGGCTCATAAAAAAAGGCCTGACAATTAAGATTGAAAGGCCTTTTAAAATATTAATTTAAAGTGAACTTATTTTTCCCACTCTGCAATAGACTCTGTATTCATTTTTACATAATCTTCATTTCCGGCAGCTTTCGCACCTTCCATAGATTTTTTAGCAATTTCAATAGCGCCTTTTTTATCTCCAGTTCTCGCATAAATTAAAGACTGTTGTCTCAATTGATAGAACATAGGCTTATCGTTCATTTTCATAGATTTATCCATCCATTCTTTGGCTTGTTTTAAATCTTTTCCTTCTTCAGCATAATAAACTGCTGCTGCATAGTAATCGCTTGCTGTTGGCGTACCATTTAAAGCATCGTTAATAGAAGCTAATACTTTATCGTCTGTTGGAACTGTAAAAGGCACAGCTATATACGTTTTTTCCCATAAGATTTCTAAAGTTGCTCCAGAATTGCTGATATTATTAATATCTATTGTAAAATTTTCAACATTAAATGGAATAGGCATTACTTCTGAAAATAGTCTAGCTCCTACTTTTCCATCATCCCATTTTTCAGGTAACCCCCAGTTATTAGTATCTTTATAAAAAAGAACTTCCCACTTCTCTTTACCTGGAATGGCATAAATAGCATAAGATCCCGCTTTTAAAAGCTGCCCCATAATAGTAACATCATCAGTAAAAGTTATGATACTATTCTTATTTGCACCTGTTCTCCAAACTTTACCATAAGGAACTAAGTCTCCAAAAATAGTACGCCCTTTTACTCCAGGACGTGAGTATTCTAGGGTGAAATCGGTTAAACCAACTTTCTGTTCTAATTTACAAGAAGGACTTGGTTGAGGGGTTGTAACTTGAGCATTCATTTGGAAGGTAAAAACTCCAACCGCAATAAACAGTAATATTTTTTTCATGTTTGTTTTGTTTTAAAATAATTAAATTAAAAAGGTAAAAATAGCTTTAAAGCTGCTAAAAGCTTGTTAATAAAAACTTAATCTTCCCAGCCAAATCGCTGATAGATTATTCTGGCTATTTTTCCAAAATTTTCTAAAAAGTTAATATATTGATCTTTTGTTAAAATCTGCTTTACGTCTGCATTCATTTTGTCAACAAGCTTATCAAACTCGACATGCATCTCATCCACACTGTAGTTTTTGTCCTTGTCGTTTAAACGACTCATTTCGTATACGTAAGTAAAAACAGTGGTATCATATTCCTCTCTCACCTCATCGGACAAATTCATCTCGTTAACACGGTTATTAAACCAAATGTCAATCTTAGATCTTTCTTCAACAGTAAAAACAGTATCAACTTTGGTTGCTTGTCTTTTCATTTGCTTGCCAGACATCTCGTTCTGAGCGAATGAAAAATTAGTTCCTATAAAAAATACAGCTATGAAAACGGTTAAAATATAATTCATTTTGAGAAGATTAGTTAGTTAAAAAAAATATAAAAACAACTTTTAAATTGTCGCATCATTTAGAAAACGATACTTAGTCTTCCCAACCATACTTATGATAGATACTTCTAACAATCTTACCAAAATTTTCTAGGTGATTGATATATTGCTCATTTGATAAAAAAGTCTTCAATTCAGCATTCATAGTATCAACAATCTCATCAAATCTTACATGAATTTCATCAATGCTATACCCTTTATCTTTATCGTTTAAGCGACTCATTTGGTAGATATAAGAATACACTACAGTGTCATACTCTTCTCTCTTTTCTGCAGAAAGGTTCATCTCATCTATCCTGTTGTTGAACCACTGCTCTATATTAGCTCTTTCTTGTACCGTATAAACAGTGTCTACTTTTGCTGCTTGACGTCTAATTTGCTTATCGGACATACCATTTTGAGCAATTAAACTGTTGGCTATTATAGCGAATAAAAAAGTGAATAAAAATTTAGTATTCTTCATATTATTTATGTCATAGTTTTTTCAAATATACAACTTTATCAAAAATAATTATGTGTTGGTTTTTTATTAGATAATTTTAAATGTTAAAATTGTCTAATTTAACACTTAAAAAGTTAGACGTTTATTATCTTTACTTAAAATTAGAGAAATTATGGCAAAAAAGAAAACAATTTCTAAAGCAGAACTAATCGCTTTGTATATGAACTATGTGCTAGAAAAAGGCAAAACTGAGCATACAGTATATTTATTTACAAAAGACAACAAATTAAACGAACAAGATTTCTATAAGTATTTTGCGTCTTTCGAAGTGTTAGAAAAACAGGTTTTTAAAACATTTTTTGAAAATACCACAGCACTATTAGAAAAAAGTGATGACTATAAGTCTTTCGATGCCCGAAACAAGCTCCTGAGTTTCTACTTTACATTTTTCGAAAATCTAACTGCAAACAGGAGCTTTGTTATCTATGTTTTAGAACAAGACAAACACAGTTTAAAGAAACTTTCAAAGCTATCTGAACTTAGAAAAAGTTATATAGCCTACATTGATAGTCTCGATATAGAAATACTTGATTTACAACATAAACAAATCAATAAATTACAAGAAAAAGGCTTGCGAGAATCAGCTTGGATACAATTACTAATTACCATAAAGTTCTGGATGGACGATAGTTCTCCTTCTTTTGAAAAAACAGATATTTTTATAGAAAAATCTGTAAATACAAGTTTCGATTTAGTACAAACTACGCCCCTTAAAAGCGTGATCGATCTGGGTAAATTTTTATTTAAAGAAAAAGCAAATATGAGCTCATGAAAACCATAGACAAAATTCCAACATCCAAAATTCAACGTGCATCAAAATTAGTTTCTACGGGTGCCAAAGTGGGCGTAAACTACTTAAAGTATTACGGCGACAAGATGGTTACAAATAAAGAGGATGCCAAAAACCGATTGGACAAGAGCAATGCTAACGACATTTATAACAGTCTAAAACAACTTAAAGGAAGTGCTTTAAAGATGGCGCAAATGTTAAGTATGGAGAAAACTATATTACCTCAAGCTTATGTTGAAAAGTTTTCCTTAGCGCAATTCTCGGTTCCGCCATTATCTCCTCCTTTAGTGCTAAAAACCTTTAAAAAATACTTTGGTAAAACACCTGAAGAACTCTACGACAAATTTAATGCCACCTCTATAAATGCAGCCAGTATTGGTCAAGTTCATTTAGCTGAAAAGGATGGCAAAAAACTAGCTGTTAAAATACAATATCCAGGAGTGGCAGAAAGTATTGCTACCGATTTAGCTATGGTAAAACCCGTCGCTATGAATATGTTTAATATTAAAGCGAAAGATTCTGAAAAATACTTTAAAGAAGTTGAAACCAAACTTATTGAAGAAACCAACTATATTTTAGAAGTCAAGCAAAGTCAAGAAATTGCAAAAGCTTGTACACATATTCCAAATTTAAAATTTCCAGAGTATTATGCCAGCTTGTCGTCCGACAGAATAATTACTATGGACTTTATGGAAGGAGAGCATTTATCTGAATTTACAAAGCACAATACAGACACAGAAAAAGCGAGTGTTATAGGGCAAGCCTTATGGGATTTCTATATGTTTCAAATTCATTCTCTTAAAAAAGTCCACGCAGATCCTCATCCTGGGAATTTTTTAATATCAAAAGACAGCAAATTAATTGCTCTAGATTTTGGCTGTGTTAAAACCATTCCAGAAGATTTTTATCTTCCCTATTTTGAATTAGCAAAAAAAGAAAATATTGAAAATAAAGACATATTTATCTCTAAATTATACGAATTAGAAATATTAAAAACAGAAGACACCGAAGAAGAGAAAGCGTTCTTCTCTAAAATGTTTTATAATATGTTAAGCTTGTTTTCTCTTCCGTTGCAAGATGAAACCTTCGATTTTTCTGATGCCGATTTCTTTTTAAAAATAGCACAATTGGGTGAGCATTATTCTAAAAATTCAGAAATAAGAAAATACAATGCCAACAGAGGTTCTAAGCACTTTATCTATATGAATAGAACATTCTTTGGTCTATATAATTTAATGTTCGATTTAAAAGCAAAAGATATAAAAATAAATAATTTTAAACAGTTCATATAGTCGGTCTAAGCATTAAGACTAATAATAAACATACTAAAGATGTATTTGAGACAAGAGAAATAAAAATTTTAAAGACAACTTATTTGCTAAAGTTTGGTTAAAGATTTGTCTTCTCAAGAAATATTCTCTTTATTACCACCATCAATTTTTTTGGGCTAATATTCTCAATTTCTAGTATTTATAAATTAAAGAATTTGGATATTAACAAAAACAATTGTACTATGTGCAAAGGAAAACAATTAAACAATAATAATATGGAACTTATAGACAAAGCTTTAGAATTTGAAAAAACAAGTTTAAGATCTCTATCTACAAGCGATCGCATTGAAATTTCAAGAGAGGCAAAATCTTTAATTCTTGGTTTAAACGAAATATACAAAACTAAGAAAGACGAAAAAATCATGGAACTTATGAAACGTCTAACTGCTATGAAGCAAAAGGTTGAAAAAAGGTTAAAAGGAAGACCTTTAACTGCTTAACAAATAAAAATCTGCGTGTTTAAATTAAAACTAGCTTTTTGATTTAAACGAACATCGCATTTAAAATAATAATGGGAACTCTAATGAAACCTGAAAAGGTAATCATGCTGAGTTCCCATATGTATTTGTGATAAAAAGGTTTTCTTCGAACTTCTCCTTATGAAATTCTTTCTATTTTTGATCCAATAGCGCGAAGACGCGTATCAATATTTTCATAACCTCTATCTATTTGTTCAATATTATGAATGGTAGATATCCCTTTTGCAGACAGTGCTGCAATTAATAAAGACACTCCTGCTCTAATGTCTGGAGAAGTCATTGTAGTAGCTTTTAATTGCGATTTAAAATCGTGTCCAATTACAACCGCCCGGTGTGGATCGCAAAGAATAATTTTTGCGCCCATATCAATTAACTTATCTACAAAGAACAAACGACTTTCAAACATTTTTTGATGTATTAAAACACTACCTCTTGCTTGTGTGGCAACTACTAAAATAATACTTAGTAGATCTGGTGTAAATCCAGGCCAAGGCGCATCAGAAATAGTTAAAATAGAACCATCAATATAATTCTGAATTTCGTAACCGTCTGTATGTTTTGGAATATAAATGTCGTCTCCTTTACGTTCAACAGTAATCCCTAATTTTCTAAAAACATCCGGAATTTGCCCTAAATCGTCCCAACTAACATTCGTTATAGTCAATTCGCTTTTAGTCATAGCTGCTAAACCAATCCAACTCCCAATTTCAATCATATCTGGAAGCATGCGGTGTTCTGTACCACCTAACGAGTCAACGCCATCAATAACTAACATATTGGAACCAATACCACTAATTTTTGCGCCCATGCGATTAAGCATTTTGCAAAGCTGTTGCAAATAAGGTTCGCAAGCTGCATTGTAAATAGTTGTCCTTCCTTCAGCTAAAACAGCAGCCATTACAATATTGGCTGTTCCAGTTACAGAAGCTTCATCAAGAAGCATATAAGCGCCTTTTAACCTCTTAGCTTCAACACCGTAAAAGTGTTCTTCTCTATTATATCTAAATGTGGCTCCTAGCTTAATAAAGCCTTCAAAATGAGTATCTAATCTTCTTCGTCCAATTTTATCTCCACCTGGTTTTGGAATATATCCTCTTCCAAAACGGGCTAAAAGTGGTCCAACAATCATAATGGATCCTCGTAACCCTTTTCCGTCTTCTTTAAACGCTTCGGATTCTAAATATTCTAAATGTAATTCATCTGCCTTAAAAGTATAAGAACCTGAATCTATCTTAGTTACTTTAACCCCTAGTTTTTTAAGTAAATCTATTAGTTTATTAACATCAACAATATCTGGAATATTGTTAATTGTAACTAATTCTGGAGTCAGTAAGACGGCACATAATATTTGTAGAGCTTCGTTTTTTGCTCCTTGAGGTTGTATTTTTCCTTTTAATTGGTGACCTCCTTCAATTTTAAAAATTCCCATACGTCTAGGTTAATAACGTTTCCTTGTTCTGTTTGTAGTACTTTTTTTGTGATGCGATTTTTTGGAACTGGAAGAATGCTTTTTCTTACTTCTCATTAAACTCGATGCATCCGTTAAATCCTCGTCTGCATTTTTAAGGTTTATTCTCCCATTGGACAATTCGAATAAATGACCAAAAATAACTTCGTCTTCTACCGTATCTTTATTCCAGTTTAAGAAACACTTTTTCATATGATTGGCAATCGTGTAAATTAAAGCATCCTTTAATTCTCCATCCTCCCAAGTACATGCTACATCAATCATGGTTTTAATATTATTTCCGTAGAATCTATATTTGGGGTGATTTTGAGGGTACTCTAAAGGTTCCGGACTTGCATATAACTCCTCTTTGGAAGGTTTGGGATATGGCGAATCGACATCAATGTCAAAATCGGCCATAATAAACAATTGATCCCAAAGTTTATGTTGAAAATCTGGGACATCGCGTAAATGCGGTTGTAGATTTCCCATAACAGAGATAATGGCCTTAGCTACTTTATTGCGTTCTTCTTTTGTTTCACGCGTTTTTGCATAAGTAATCATTTTCTGCATATGACGACCATATTCTGGAATGATTAAATGCTCACGCTCGGTGTTGTATTCTAAACTATCTATCAAAATAAATGTGTGGTATTATAAGTTTTGCACGAAGTTAATTATGCATGCGCAAAGTACGAAAAATAATTAAAGACTAATAACGCCTTCAACTTTTTCTGCTACTTCCTTATATTTTTCGATAACTTGTTCCGGGTCTTTCATTTTAACACTGACCGAAATACTGGTATATTTTCCGTTTTTAGACTCTTTAGTGCGAATAACAGCACCCAAATTATCAAAAATCACCTCAAGCTCTGCCACCTTATCTAATTCAGATTTAACAATAAACTTGTATAAATATTCTGCTGGCCACGAGGAAGTATCGTATAGCTGCGATTTTAATTTTGTGTAAAACTCTTCTGTTTTATTATTACTATCCATAGGTTGTTTCTTATCGTTATTTTTATTCAATATCCTTAATTTATATTAAAAAATAAGGCTTTTTATTATAATTTTTCAAATTTGTTGAGATACTATTTCCCTAGTATTTTTTATTTAAGATTTAAATCACGAATTTTACAGCCAAAACCTTGCCAATTTTGAGTTTAAATAGAATTGTAATTACTGGGGGACCAGGAACTGGAAAAACATCTTTAATTAACGAATTAACTAAAAGAGGATATACCTGTTTGGAAGAAATTTCTAGGCAAATAACTCTGGACGCTAGAAAAGAAGGAGTGGAACAACTTTTTTTAAGTGACCCCTTTTTATTTAGCCAAAGATTATTAGAAGGTCGAGTGCAGCAATATAAAACCGCATTAAACTTAGAAAATAAACTGGTTTTTTTAGACAGAGGTGTACCAGACGTTTTGGCATATATGGATTTTGCCGAAGAAACATATCCAGAAGAGTTTATATCGGCCTGTAAATCCTGTAAATACACTCAAGTATATGTATTAGAACCATGGCAAGAGATTTTTATTAGTGATAGTGAGCGTTATGAAAACTTTGACCAGGCTGTAGAAATACACGAACAATTACTCAATACTTATAAAAAATATCACTACAACTTAATAAATATTCCCTTTGATACGGTTGAGAATCGAGTAGATTACCTTTTAGAAACCTTAAAAGAGCTGTAATGCACCTTATAAATAAATGCACCCTATAAATATTTTAGAGCGGTATTGGAACTTTACCTCGTTCAGACCTCTTCAAGAAGAAATAATTGAAGCTGTTTTACAAGGGGAAGATGTCTTTGCTCTATTGCCAACTGGAGGAGGAAAATCTTTATGTTTTCAAATTCCTGCTCTAGCTAAAGATGGTATTTGTATTGTTGTATCGCCACTAATTGCTTTAATGAAAGACCAGGTTAACGCGTTACAGCAAAAAGGGATTAAAGCTTTATGCATTACAAGTGGTATCTCTTATGGCGAACTGGACACTTTATTAGACAATTGTATTTACGGTAATTATAAGTTTCTCTATTTATCTCCAGAAAGACTTCAACAAGAATTAGTACAGGATAGAATTAAACAAATGCCTGTAAATTTAATAGCTGTAGATGAGGCTCATTGTATCTCTCAATGGGGAAATGATTTCAGACCTGCTTATAAAAATATTGAATTACTGCGTCAGATAAAACCTTCGGTAAACTGCATTGCTCTAACTGCTTCTGCTACGCCTACAGTGGTGGAAGATATAGTGGAAGAACTAGATTTTATTCAACCTAAAATATTTAAACAGTCGTTTAAACGGTCTAATCTGGCTTATATGACTTTTGATGAAGACGACAAGCATTACAGACTGGAAACTATTTTAAAAAAAAATCCACAATCGGCCATAGTATATGTAAGAAGTAGACGCCTAACTATAGAGATATCCAATTTTTTAAACAAAAAAGGTATTTCGGCCACAGCCTATCATGGCGGCTTATCTAATAAGGTAAAAGACACACATCAACACGAGTGGATAAACAACCAAAAACAAGTAATGGTCGCTACTAATGCTTTTGGAATGGGAATCGATAAACCGGATGTTAAAACGGTTATTCATATTAATTTACCCGAAAGTATTGAGAGTTATTTTCAAGAAGCTGGACGGGCAGGCAGAAATGGCGAAAAAGCTTTTGCTGTTATTTTAAAAAATAAAAGCGATCTGCTCTTAGTTAAAAATCAGTTTTTAAAAACCTTACCAAGCATTAAGGATGTCAAACATATTTATAGAAAACTTAGTAACTATTTTCAAATATCTTATGGCGAAGGGCAAAACACCTTGTATAACTTCAACTTTAACGACTTTTGCAAAACCTATCAGTTGCCTGGTTTAATTACCTATAATGCCTTGCAACTATTAGATAGAACCAGTCTTATAACATTATCTAAACAGTTTAATAAGAAAACAAGTCTTCAGTTTATTATCACTAATAAGTCCTTGTTTTCATATTTAGAAACCCATCCGGAGTTAAGCGTAATTGTTAAAACAATCCTTAGAACTTATGGAGGAATATTTGAACACGATACAAAAATAAATAGTTTGTTAGTTTCAGAAAAGGCAGCTGTTTCCGAAGATTACTTATTTAAATCTTTAAAGCAATTAGAGAAAGACGAAATAATTACCTTAAGCCTTTCTACTACAGATTCTGAAGTTACCTATCTGCAACCTAGGGAAGACGATATGGCTATTAACAGAATCTCCCACTATATAGAAAACCAAAATAAGCTAAAGTATAATCAAGTACATTCAGTCATAGATTATGTAGAAAATAATGAGACGTGTAAAAGCGTACAGCTCCTCTCCTATTTTGGTGAAAAAAATGTAGAAGATTGCGGTATTTGTTCGGTGTGCATCAAGAAAAACAAGAAGCAAAATAGAGCAGATCCAAAACAAATTCAAACGGAAGTTTTACAAGCTTTAACTGTAAAGGATTTAAGTTCGAGAGAATTAATGGAACAGATTTCCTGTTCTGAAACAGATTTAAAGAAGGTGCTAAAATTGTTATTAGAACATCAATTAATTAGCATAACTAATAAAAACACCTACAAATTACATTAATCATGAACGATTTAAGAATTGTATTTATGGGAACTCCTGATTTTGCAGTTTCCATTTTAAAATCATTAGTAGAAAAAAAACATCAAGTTGTTGGAGTTATTACGGCACCAGATAAACCAGCAGGACGAGGAAGAAAACTTAATGAAAGTGCGGTAAAGGTTTATGCTAAATCGGAAGGTTTACATATAATGCAGCCTACCAACTTAAAAAACGAAGACTTTCTAAAAGAATTAAAAGCCTTAAACGCCAATCTACAAATTGTTGTGGCCTTTAGAATGCTTCCAAAAGTTGTTTGGGAAATTCCAGAATACGGTACTTTTAACCTACACGCATCTCTATTACCAGATTACCGAGGTGCTGCACCTATTAATTGGGCTATTATAAATGGAGAAACAAAAACAGGGGTTTCTACTTTCTTTATAGATGAAAAAATTGATACAGGTGAAATTATCCTTCAAAAGGAAATAGCTATTGAGCCCACAGAGAATGCTGGCAGTTTACATGATAAACTGATGCATCTGGGAAGTGAACTCGTTTTAGAAACTGTAGCCCTTATAGAAAGTAAAAAGGTTCATACTCAAGCTCAACCTGAAACCGAAGGCGCTAAAACGGCTTATAAACTGAATAGAGATAACTGTAAAATAGATTGGTCAGATAATATAGTGCGTATTTATAATAAAATTCGAGGCCTGAGCCCATATCCGGCAGCATGGACCTATTTAAAAACTGGTGAAGACACTTTAGATGTAAAAATCTATTCGTCGGAAATAGAAAAAGAAAACCACCAATTGGCTATAGGAGAACTTATAATAAGTAAAAAAGAAATTAAAGTAGCAGTAAATGAAGGCTTTATAAATATAAAAGAATTAAAGCTTCCAGGAAAGCGAAAAATGGATGCAAAATCACTTTTAAATGGATTTTCATTTGAAGACTCTTCGAAAGTGCTCTAAACCCTCATTCTTGCTGATATTGTAAAAAATCCGATGAAATGCACTCTCTTTATTAACAAATGTTATAAGTTATTAACAATATGGCGTATTTCCCTTGTCATTACTTGCATGGTTGAAGAATCCGTATAAATTTGTATTGGATTTAACAACAAATAATGTTTAACCAAAACTATTTATTAATAATTAAAATTTAAATTATGAACAAATCAGATTTAATCGATGCTATGGCAGAACACGCAGGAATTACTAAAGCAGCTGCAAAAAAAGCATTAGAATGTGCGTTAATTGAAATTGAAGGAGCTTTACAAAAAGGTAACAGAGTTTCTTTAGTTGGATTTGGATCTTGGTCAGTTTCTAAAAGAGCTGCAAGAGAAGGAAGAAACCCTCAAACAGGAAAAACTATACAAATTAAAGCTAAAAATGTAGTTAAATTTAAAGCGGGATCAGATTTATCTTCTGCTGTAAACTAAAAATTATTAGTTAAGATTTACGAAAGCCTTCCATTTGCGAAGGCTTTTTTTTATTTATATCTATTTGTTGTTAAAAAAAAAATTATTACATTTAAATATTAATCCTCTTAAGCTATGATTACAATCAAACCCAAAAAAGGTGATTTGTTAATAGCAGAACCATCCATAATAGGAGATTCTTCTTTTAATCGTTCCATCGTGTTGTTGGCAGATCACACACAAGAAGGCTCCATAGGTTTTATCTTAAACAAACCCTTGGAATACACTATTCAAGACTTAATTCCAGAGATAAAAGCCAAATTTAAAATTTACAATGGCGGACCCGTAGAACAGGATAATTTATATTTTATCCACAAAGTTCCAGATTTGATACCTAATAGTATAGAAATTTCTTTAGGAATTTATTGGGGTGGCGATTTTGATAAAGTGGCAGAACTAATTGCTAAAAACGAATTAAGCGAAAATAACATTCGCTTCTTTCTAGGTTATTCTGGTTGGAACACAAATCAGCTGGACGATGAATTGAAAACTAATTCTTGGGTTGTTACCGAAAATATCTATAAGAAATCTATAATAGAAAAAGATTACCAATTTTTCTGGAAAGAAAAAATGGTAGAATTAGGTGGAGAATATAGTATTTGGTGCAATGCGCCCGAAAATCCAAGTGCAAATTAATACGTTAAGCCAACAGTCTCATCTTTACATTTAACTTAGCTAGTAAATTTTTAGCTATTTCGTTTGTAAATGTCTTTTTCCTGTAATTTGTTACTGGTTGAATACCTGTAATTACATTTGTTATAAATATTTCGTCTGCTTTTTGTATTTCGAAAGGAGAGATTGAAGCTTCTTCTAACGTATATTCTGGGATTTTATTTATAATATCTATAATCTGCTTTCGCATAATACCCTTTAAACAACCATCTAAAAGTGGAGGGGTTTTTATACTGTTTCCTTTTACCAAAAATACATTTCCATTTAAAGCCTCCACAACTTGCTTGTTGGTATTTAACAAAAAGCAGTTTTGTAGTTTGTTCTCTTGTGCATAAACACTTCCAACTACATGCAATACTTTATTATTTGTTTTTAAAGTAGATAGCAAACCAGGAGCTACATAAAAATCTTTAAATAAGTCTAATCGGTATTCCTCTTCATTTAAAAGATAAAAGTCCGACTCTAATGGTGTTGCAGTTATAATATAATCTACATTATTAGTTGTAGGTAAATACAAACCACCCTCCTTTCTATTAACAAACAGTTTAACTCTGGCAGTTTGCTCCTTGAGCTTTTTAGCAGTTATAAGTTTCAAAATCTCATCTTGTAGAAACTCCATGGTAAAATTCATAGGAATTTCCATCCTAAGAATTCGCATAGAAGCCATGAATCGAAAGTAATGATCTTCCCAAAAAAGGACTTTTCCATGTGAGACTTTTATTGTTTCAAAAAGCGCGTCGCCATAATTAAAACCTCTGTTAGTTGTAGAAATAATCTGATTTGACTCTGTAAGTGTACCGTTGAAATTGACCATAAAAAAAATCCCATAATCCCGATGAATATCGGGATGGGACAAATATAAGTTTTTAACCTAAAAAATTCATTAAGCCGAGCCTAAGACCTGTTTTAAATCTGAAATCTGATTCTCCCAAAGCATTTTAGTTTCCTCCACTTCATCATGCTCAGAAAAATCTGTAACAATAATACTCACATCCTTAGTAATTTCATCTACTTGGATTTTAATTTCAAAATAATAGGCTGGCTCTTCGTCTGCCAACCATTTAAATTTAATACGTTCGCCGCTTTTTTTACTAACTAATTTAGCCTGTTCTTCAACACCATCCCAAATAAACTTAAAAAGCTCACCACGAGAGTTTACGTTTTCAGCAAACCATTCAGATAAACCAGAAGGAGTAGATATATATTGATAGAGTAATTGAGGTGAAGCTTGAATAGGAAACTCCATTTCAAATTTAATTTTTTCGTCCATTTTAAGATTGTATTATTAGCGCTCAATATATACATTAATTAATAAGTTCGAAAACTATTTTTAAAAATAATTAACAATCTTTTCTTACAAGAACTTCCTATAATTTTTAAAAACAATAAAAACCTGATCTCTCTTTCCTTTAAACATCTTTATAATATTAAAGAACATACTATTAATACCATCAAAAGCTGCCATACAAGGGAGTTTAAAATTTCACCTTATTATATACAAGGAACAAAAGATCGTATTATTCTAATAAAATAAACTAATAAATATTAGCTATAACTCTTAGTATTTCAAGCCTTAAGCATTTTAATAAATTAATATTTAATAATAATTACAACTTATGTTTGCTCTCTACTATTTTGTTTTTATATTTGCAGCCGTTAAAAAGCCATGTTGGAAGTAATTCTAACAGCTTTAAAACAAAGAATGGCGAGCCCGCCCACACTCTTTTAGAAGTATGTTCGGACAGGGTAGCTAAAAATCAAATGGCGAGGTAGCTCAGTCGGTTAGAGCGTCGGATTCATAACCCGGAGGTCTCGGGTTCAATTCCCGATCTCGCTACAATAGTAAAAAGTTCAGCACAAAGGTGCTGGGCTTTTTTTTTATGCCTTAAGCTTGTGCTCGCACAATAGCGAAAAGGCATAAAAAAAAAGTCAAGAAACGCGATAGCGTTGACTCTTTTACTATTATAAAGCGTCCCCCTTAAAGGAATCAGCGAAGCTAATCACCGATCTCGCTACAAATTTGAATGAATTGAAAAACAACGGTTTGGCTTTCGCTAAACCGTTTTTTTATGCATACTGTTTTTGATTATCTTGCACAAGAATTGCAAAATGAATACGAAAGTGAATACGATTTAACTTTGAAAAAAAACTATTCTACTCCCAAAATCTACTCTGCCAACGGCAATCTTTCTAAACGATGGTATGTCTATTTTTCTTATCGCGAACCTAAAACTGGAAAGCTAAAACGCCAAACTCCAATTTATGCTAATCTTTAAAATTAGGAGATAATCAAATGCTGTATCTTGACGACCAAAGCTATGTTTTAGAAGGTGTTGGTCAAGGTGCTGAATATGAATTATCTTGGAAAGAACTCAATAAATTTGTAATTGAAAAAACAGGCAACTTACTGCTTGACATTCCAAAATTCTTGACCGATAAAAAATATCAAAAGGAATTCTTACAGTTAAAAGAATATCCTTTAAGTATGACAGATGATTTTAGTGATATATTATGAAAAAACAATTAAGCTAAAAAAAAATGTAGCTAATGCGTAATTAATAAAAAAACAGATATTTGCTTTCATCCAATTTTACTCCCTACACCCTAATAGGTATAAACACTCCCCATTATAAACAATTTACACCCTTTAAGGTATAATTACAAAATATTTCCCTAAATTGTACCCTTAAAGGTATAATACAATGAAATGGGACAGAGAAAATACAATAGCCCAATTTTTAAGAGATAGACGCAAAAAGGCTTATCTAACACAAGTAGAGCTATCCGACCTCACAGGTGTAGGCTTACGTTTTGTACGCGAACTCGAACAAGGAAAACCAAATCTAATGACCGATAAAGTAAATCAGGTTCTGTTATTTTTTGGACATACACTAACACCAACACCTATAAGTGATGAGACAAGGAGAAATCTGGGTAAATAAAACCTTGGCTGGCATATTAACCGAAGACGATAATGGCTATCATTTCAAGTATAACAAAGCATACCTTGAAAATAAAAAGGCATTATCTGTCAGTTTAACCTTGCCCTTGCAAGAAGAACCTTTTAGTGCCCAATACCTATTTCCTTTCTTCGATGGTTTAATTCCCGAAGGTTGGCTATTAGATATCGCACATAAAAATTGGAAAATAGATCCAAGAGATCGCATGGGATTATTATTAACCACCTGTAGAGATTGTATTGGTAATATTAGCATTATAGAGAAAACATGAACCACTGTTTAGCATGTCATAAAAAATTAGAAGATGGCCAGGTAAATTACCATCAAACCTGTCTAACTGCATTTTGGCAAGAAGACACACCTATACAAAAACTAGAGTTTAAAACTTCTCAAATTGAAGCCTTGGCAAAAGAAAATATAGCACAACGCATCATTGTTACCGGCGTTCAACCAAAATTGTCATTAGGGTTCACACAAGAGAATACTCAAAATAGGTTAACCATGGTTGGCGCATTAAATGGTAGATATATTTTAAAACCACCATTTCATGTATATCCACAAATGCCAGAAATTGAGGCGCTATCCATGTTATTAGCACAAGCCTGTGGTATAAAAACGGTGCCCTTTTTATTAATCCCATTAAAAGGTGGCGCTTTAGCCTATTTAACCAAACGTATAGACCGTACAACCAATAACGACAAGCACCCAATGGAAGACGCATGCCAATTCACAGAACGACTTACAGAGCATAAATACCGTGGTTCCTACGAGCAGATAGCAAAAGGCATTTTAACCTATGTTCAAAACCCATTACTGGATACCGTAAAGTTTTATGAGCAAGTAATTGTATCTTTCCTAATTGGTAATAACGATATGCATTTAAAAAACTTTTCACTCATAGCAAAAGACAGTAAACACTATGCATTGGCACCAGCTTATGATATGGTAGCTGTTAAATTATTAATTCCGGAAGATCAAGAAGAATTAGCACTAAACCTCAACGGAAAAAAGCGAAAAATCAAACGCTTAGATTTTAACGAAGCAATGACCAAAGCACAAATACCTAAAAAAGCCATTGAAAACCTCTGGAATCGTATAGAAAAAGGTATGCAACAGTGGCACGAGCTAATTGACTGTAGCTTTTTAAGTCATGAAAATAAAAACACTCTAGTAACATTAATAGAAAAGAGAGCAAAGCAATTAGAATTAAATAATTAATAAATTGATAATTTGTCGGTACACATTTCTTTAAGATTAGCATGACACCATGATGGATGGAATGGTCATGTATGCAAAAAACATAAACGAGTAAGGTAGGTTCTCGGAGCTCAAGGATACAGTTAATTAAGCAAAAGCCTACATTAAAGAAATAACAGTTGAAAAAATACCACAATACGTAGTGAGTATCAAAGTGGATGCCCTATTAAAGAAGTTTATTCTAGAAGGATGCTTTGAGTTTTAAACTATATTAAACACAAAATATCTTACTCTAAAATTACTAAAAAAATCAATTGAAAGAAAAAGAAAACGACAACCGAAGTTGCCGGTTTAATTGTTTTCACAACGGAATTAGTGCACGTCAATTCTTGTGATTGCTTACGTAAAAATACAATTTAGTTACACAATTAAAAATATCAACTTTAAACCAATCACCTCAAAGTGCGTAAAAATATTACAACAGGAAAGTAATTTATAAAACCTCATCCTTACCTACGCCACCACAAACCTCAACGCCATAGAAATAGAAGAACGCTATGGCAATCGTGTGCGTTCTCGAATGCGCTCCATGTTTAATCTCATGGCATTCGACAAATCTTCTCAAGATAAACGTCTATAACCACGAACAACCTGTGTTTGGTAGTATCCAATCTTTTCGATATCCCTTTAATTTTATCCAAAAACGATTATATTAGTGCACATAAATCACGCTGTGTGTCATTAAAGCCAAACAAATTAAAATGAAAAACAACAGAATAATCATCGTATCATTAAGTTTTATATTGTTGACCTCTTGCGCATTAAAACCAATTACATCTGAATATAAATTTGTAAAAACTGACATTGAAAATTTTGAACTGAATGATTTGGGAAATGGAAATGTTCTGATTTATAATGGTGCTAATATTTTGCACAAAATGGACAATACAGCTGGATTGAATATTTGGCTTGACAATAAACCTCTTGGACAAATTAGACCAGGCGAATATGTCATTATAAACCTTAAAAATGGAAAACATCATTTTAAATTATTGCATATTGACATTGTAAATATAAGAAGTGAACACGAAGTTGAAATTGATAATGAAACTAAAGTTATTAAAATCAAACCCACTATTACGTCAAATAAATTAGAATTAACCAATGAGTTTCCGAAAAAATTTGACAAGTTTAAATATGCTGAAAAAAGATAAATAACGCCACACAACACCGTATATAAAAAATGCGTAGCTTAGTGCTTAACCAAAGGAAAGTGCGTGTTTGCTTTCATACACAATCACGTTGGCAACAATATGAAAAAAACGACAGTACTACTATTTATAATTTTCGGTTTAAATACTATTTTGGCTCAAGTCGAAAAGAATATTTACGAATTGAATTCAATCGAAAATCTTTTGACCAATGAAGTTAAAGGAATTTTAGATGCAAATTTATCGGACAAAAAAGTTGTGTTTTTGGGAGAATCTGAACATCATATAGGTTCTGATTTTTTAGCGAAAACTGAATTTATAAAATATTTAGTTTTAGAAAAAGGATATAAAGATATTGCATTTGAGGCGGATTTTTTCGCACTTTATTTTGACCACGATAAAACAAATTTATATTCGTTCTGGTCTCATTCAGTTCAATGCAAAGAATTATTTGAATTTTTAGAACAACACAATATAACGATTTGGGGTTTTGACAATCAAATGGGTTCAGGTTTTACTTATACTAATTTCACAATTAAATTAACTGACTTTCTTAATAAGAATGCAATTAAATATGATGAGGATTTTACACGTTTAACAGAAGCTTTTATAAAAAATAGAAGAAAAGCAACGAAAGTTTTAAAAAATGTAGAAGTTGAATATTTGATCAACAAAGTAGATGAACTTTTAGCGAACGAGCATATCATTAAAAATAAACTATGGTTTCAAATTCTTGAAAACTATAAAAGTGATATCCTTATATGCACAACTGATAAAGACCGAAAAAAAGGTATTCCGATTAGAGATAGCCAAATGGCAAGAAATCTTGACTTTTTAGTAAAAACTATGCCTGAAAAAAAGTTTATTGTTTGGTTAGCAAATGCACATATGGCAAAATATGAATATGATTTTATGCGTGGGGAAACAATGGGAGGTCAATTTGTAAAATTAAATCCCAATATTTCATACCATATTGCAATTTCGCCAATAAATATGCCTTACAGAAAACCGAAATGGATTGAAAAACTTAGAAATGACAAAGAAAATTTACTTCATTTTTTACCCTCGACAGAAAAAAATTACTTTGTTGACTCGAAAAAAATAATCAATGAGAACCCAGAATATTCTGAAATGAAATATGAGGGAATGTTTAATCTTGAGGAAAAAAACACTAATTGGTTTAAACATTTTGATGCTTTAGTTTTTATATCAAAAGGAGAAAAAGTAAAATATCCTGAATAAAAATCCTGTTGCAAACAAGGTGTGTAATTAATGGCCACTTCTCGCCTACTTACCAATCCCGATAACTACCAGTACTCGCGCCTTCCTATCGGCAGACAGGGATTTTCTATTCGGTTTTTACCTGCCCGTCCGGCACTCGGGTTTGCTAAATTACATGCCTAAACCACGCAAGGTTTCAGAAACAACTACCATACATAAATTAAAAAAACAGATGGAACACGATATTTCACTAATTGGAAATCACAATCTAAATACCAGTAACTTAAAAGAACTTGCTCAAGATTTAAACTCACAAATTGACATAAATATTGAATAATTACAAAAACATTAAAGTATCACTACGGTGAAACTGAATATTATCTCATTATAGAAAAAATAGTTGAACAAAATTGTTCTCACCACGAAAAGGTAATCAGTTTTTAATACTTTTTGAAAATCTTCCAGTAATCCAAGACATAAATGCAATTATTGAAAACCATTCAGAAGTACATACGTCATCAGATGTCATTAACAAATGGACTACCAAATGAATTTACAATTTTGTATTCGTAGGTATTTGTATTGTTGGAGAGTTGTATGTAATCATTAGCTGGATTTGGAGAAATTTTAATTTGACTATTAATGTCAAATGTTTCTACACTCAGATTAAAATTGTCTATAACAGAAATTTTATTCCCATTATATTCAGCTATATATAAATTATTATCATAGTTAATACAATCTTTTGGTCCATTAACATTTGAAACAACCTCGCTTAACGAAAGAATGCTTTCAGTTAAATGGGCATTAGATTGTAGGCTTCTCCATTTAGAACTGTTCGTAATCTAAATATATAGTTGTTCTGTTTTAAAATAAATCCTCTGTATCCTCATCTTTTCTTATTCTGGGTCTACGTCTTGATAAGAAACTTCGGCTGAATAGCTCTCACCTGAGCTTGATTGTTGTACAGTCATAGTCGTTTGCTCTATGTTAGTTAGCTTTAACCATAACTCCGTATTTAATTGTCCTGGTATTTGAGATAAGTTTTCTATTTTTACTATACTATTTTCCACATCTAACCATAACCATGTGCCAGTGGTTGTAAGAATACTTCCTGAAAAATCTAGTCGTTGCTCGTAACTCCCATCACTATCAAAGTATAAATCTGCTGTAAAGCCATTGCTATCGTACCACCACTTATTTAAAATTAACGCATTACCTTCTGTTGCTATTGGTTCTTCTGCACTATCATCATCACTACTACTACAACTTGTTAATAATACTATACTTAATAGTAGGCTTAAATATTTTAATCTTCTCATTTTTTAATGTTATAATTGGTTTTTGGGGTTATTTTTTGTGTGAAAGTTATATATTATTGTAATAGATTTCTATTTAATATCCTATTCGTTAAACAACTACAACTTTTTAAAGGTAGTTGTACAATTGAACAGCGAAGCTGTCCATTATTTAAAAATTAATTTCGATTTATTATCAATCGCTGACTCGTAAAATGCATTGTAAATAAAAACTAGATTGTAAAAATACAAATGCTTATGTTCAAATTATAAATTATTTCTTTAAACTTTATCTTTACTTAAACTTCTTTTTTTAATAAAAAAATAATCTTTTTCAAATTAACAATTATTAATCTTTTTCTCTAAATTTTTCTTAATGTTTTTTGTTGTTTTCCAGATAATTCAAATTCTTGATCAACAAGGCAACCAATTATGGTTGCATAAACTTAAGAGTTTTTAGAAAAATAAAATTCCAAATCATTAATACTTAATTCAATTCCTTTCATAATATCTTATTTGCTTTTGGTAAAAAGAGGAAGACTACACTAGGGTTAGGTATAAACAGTGGAATGTCCAGGTAATTTGGCACCCCATCCTTATCATCATCACCTGTACCTTCGTCCACAGTTAACCAAGTATCTCCGTCGTCGTCAACATCTAAGTAGTTTGCGTTACCATCGTTATCAGTATCTCCAAGATTTACTTCTGAAATGGTATCTTCCAAATAATCAAATACAAAATCTAAATCATTATCTGTGTAAAAACGATTGGGTATTTTATAATCCGACTCTGTAACTGTTTGGGAAGAAACAATCCTTGCCAAGACAGGAAATCTAAGATTCAGCGTAGCTAATCTTATAAAAAAATGCTACCCGCCTACCCTCTAAAAATCTTCGCATAGCCAAATAATAGAGACTGTTTCAAAATAAAAACACGGTAAATTATAACCGCTTTTCACGCTAACAAGAAAATTATAATCACTTTTCACACCATATAAGTGTATTTCATGGTATATTTGTAAATAAAATTCATACACAAATAGCATGAGTAACTATTTTTCACAACAAATAACTGTTTTTCACAATAGAAAGACACCAGAACCAGGAGCCTTAGTTGGATATGCTTTGCTGATAGAATTTCTAATCCAAGAAACAAACAAAACAGCCCCTATGCCTAGTAAATTAGCCATAGTAACAGACAAACATCAAAGATATGATACAGATCAATGGCAAGTCTTTACAAAACGCCATAAACCAAATAATGATATTATAAGTCATATTATTTTTGCTCTTAAGTACGAAGGCTTAAACCTATTTATTTTAAAACAAGTATTCCTCAATTTAAGCGAAAAAAATATAAAAGAATACATACTAACAGAACCAACAGGCCAGTATGCAAGACGCATATGGTTTTTATATGAATGGTTGTTAGAAAAAACAATAGATATCCCAGATCTAAAAACAGGGTCTTATGTGGAGGTGGTAAATGCAAAACTACAATACCCAGGGCCAACAGTAAATTCAACCAGACATCGCATAAAAAACAACTTACCAGGGACAAAAGACTTTTGCCCCATGATTAATAGAACACGTAAAATTGAAGCCTATCAAGAAAAAGATTTTTCGAATAAAATGTTGTTTGATTTAAAGGATAAAGACAAAGATTTAATTAGAAGAACAGCAGCATTTTTATTATTAAAAGACTCCAAAGCTTCTTTTGCCATTGAAGGAGAGAAACCTGAAAACTTAAGAGCAAGAAATTGGGGAAAAGCCATTGGCCAAGCAGGAAAAAAAGAACTAACACTTGAAGAGTTAGAACGCTTACAACACATTGTAATTGGTAAAAACAAGCTCAAACAAATGGGGCTAAGAACGGAAGAAGGTTTTATTGGTTTACATGACCGAGAAAACTTTGCACCTATCCCAGATCATATTTCTGCCAAGGCAGAAGACTTGCCCCTACTCATTAATGGACTTATTGAAACCAATAAATTATTAAACAACAGTCAATTGGACCCGGTTCTAATGGCTACAAGTATCGCCTTCGGCTTTGTATTCATTCATCCTTTTTCCGATGGAAATGGTCGTTTACATAGGTACCTCATACATCATATTTTAATAAGAAAAAACTACACCAGCAGAGACATGATTTTTCCAATTTCTGCTGCTATTCTAAATAATATCAGCAAATATCAGGACGTTTTAGAAGCCTTTTCAGAACCAAGACTAGAATGGATTGATTGGGTACCAACAACAGATTACAATGTTGAAGTTTTAAACAAAACCATCGATTTATATCGCTATGCAGACCTCACACTTCAAGCCGAATTTTTATATGAATGTGTTGAAGAAACCATAGAGGAAATAATACCTAATGAAATAAAATTTCTTGAGCAACATGACAAAATGGTTATGGCCATCAATGCCTTAATAACACTTCCAGATACAGACATCGATTTATTAATTAAATTTCTAATGCAAAATAACGGCAAATTATCGCAAGCCAAAAAAGACAAATTCTTTGTTGAGCTTCCAGAAGATGTTATAATAAAAATTGAAGAAAAGTTTACTGAAGTATTCTAACCTGCCAGTTTATAACTCCTTACGTCCAACTATAAAATTCAGGAAGGCAGATAATAAGGTGTTCGTCAGTCGTTCCATGTTGTTCCATAAAACATCTGTGCAAGAGCTCAAGAATGTCATTGCGAGACTTTTGATAAAAAGTCGTGGCAATCTCATCATGTTATACATCCTGTTTAAAACTATATATCCTTTATTCAGGAAGGGCCAAAACTATTAAAACAGCTTTTGCTATTGCAAAATCAGGACGAATATGTGATAATAAATACAAGAGGACATTGGTAAAAAAGTAACGAAGATTTACATGTTTTTTTAGTACAGTACTTTATTAGGCATAGTTTTATTTTTTAACTTTTGTAAACGGAATTATCATAGGCACCTCTTCTTGGTAATTTTCATATTTTTCCCCAATGAAATTTTTTAAGTCTTTTTCTTCTAAATACTTAACAGCTACAAATATATATATTGTAGTTACTAGAGTAAACAATAAATGACCAACAGTCATAGTAGGTGTTGCCCAAAAAGCGATTAAGAAACCTAACATGATGGGGTGTCTTACAATTTTATAAAAATAATTAGTCTGAAACTTTGGGTTTGGTGTTTGTCTGTTTTTTAAATTATTAAAAATCTGTGCTAAGCCAAAAAGTTCAAAATGACTAATCATAAATGTAGAAAGAAAAACAATCAACCAACCTAAAAAGAACATACCATATAGAAAATATACAACTATTTTATTCTCTGCTTCCCATACAATAGTTGTTATAGGTTGCCATTGCCAATAAACTAATAATAATGCCAAACTAGAAAGTAGAACATAAGTGCTTCTTTCCATAGCTGGACTAAAGATAGACGTAAACCATTCTTTAAATTTTGGTCTCGCCATAATGCTATGTTGTAAAGCAAATACACTTAATAAAATTGTATTGGTTAGAATAGCTTTTAATAAAGTTGGTTCGACGCCAGAATCAATTGTTTTTGGAACAAAAAGATTACCAACAAAGCCTATGGCGTATAAAAAAGCAACTAGAAAAATACAATAGGCTACTATACCGTAAATAAAAATAATTGATTTTTTCATGACTTTTGTTTTTGATTATGTTACAAAATTCATAAAAACAAAAGTTATGAAGCTTTCCAATACGTTCAAAAAACATTCTAAAACGTCCAAAAACCAAATTATGCTCTATTACTATTATTTAATCTGTACTTGTTAGGTGGGATATTGTATTTTTCTTTAAAAGATTTTATAAAGTGCGATGAATTTATATATCCACAGTCATAACTAATTTGGTTAATGTTTAAATTACTTTCCTTAAGTAGTGCTTTAGCATGATTAAGGCGTTTCGATTTTATCCACCTTGAAGGCGTTGTATTAAATGTATTTTTAAAATCTCTTTTGAACGAAGATAAACTTCGACCACATAATTTAGCAAACTCTTCAACCTTCAAATTATATAAAAAACTTTCTAACATGACAGTTTCTAGATCTATTCCTGTTTTTTTATATTTTTTAAAGTCTGATTTATTTGGACGAATCCCGGTAACAAATTCTTCTATTTCTGCAAGAATTGGATAGGTGTCACCTGTCCAAAAAAGATGGTCTCGACCATTAAATTCAACAAGTTTGGAATTAGTTATGCGTTCTGCCAGATATCTCCCTTCTTCCACCAGGATCTCTAAATCCCCTTTCCTGAATAAAAGAAGTGTTGGAACTTTAATTGAACCTAAGATTCCGGTTACATCAATTTTTACACATTGCTTGTGTAATAATAATGCAGCCTTTGGGCTCCCTCCTGCACGTAAATAGCTAGCCAGCCAGTCTAAAAACACATGGTCATGTGCTAATGAAGGAACTAATGACTTTAGCTCATCCAGATTTCCGTGTGCCCAATTTTCTTCAATGGCTTTATTAGAAATTTCACGTGCTTCATCTGTAGGAGCCCAAGGGTAATCTTTGGAATACCTGCGTTTTGCAAATATCCCAAAGCCGATAACTCCTAAAGTTATTTGAGGATACTTTAAAGAGTACAAAAGACTAACAGATCCTCCTTCAGAATGACTAAATAAAAATGCCTTTTTGGAATTTGCAGCATCCAATACCGCATTAATATCATCCATGCGCTCTTCCATAGTAGAATATGCATCAGAACGATCTGATAGTCCTGTACCTCTTTTATCGAAAATAATTAATCTAGCAAATAAGGAAAGCCTGGTTAGAAAGGCAGCGAGTCTTGGTTCTGCCCACATCATATCAATATTTGAAACCCAACCTGGAATATATAAAATGTCGATTGATCCTTCTCCTACTACTTGATAGGCAATATTAAAATCTCCGCTTTTCGTGTAATTAGTTTTAGGTTTCATATAAATTTACTAATACAATTTTAAAATTTATAAGGGCTTTCAGAATGTTTAGCCCTAAAATATGGCTACAGGTTAAAAATGTCCCGATAGCTATCGGGATCAAGCTGTTAATTTATCCGTCTGCCGGTAAGGCAGGAATACCATATTAGGTGTTTTATAATCTAAAGATAAAAGTAATTTCCCTATATTATGTAAATTAATTGCGTTTTATACGTCTCATTTTGTGCGGATTACGCTGTCAAAGGTTTGGTCGATATAATATTCCTCTTTTGTTTCCAATTGTACTCTGCTGTTCATTAAGTCTATGTCATTCTACTTTCTAATCCATGCAGTCACTGTTATTGGTGCAATAGAATAGAGGGTACAAAGTCTACGCTTCATGTGCTTTTCAATACTAAGTTTTGATAAGAATTTTAATTTGAAAGGTTAGCTGTAACATCTAATTACTTTGTCGTTTTTACACATCCTGTTTATAATTATGTAGCCTTTATTCAGGACTGGGCAGTATCAATCAACTCTACTGCTATGAACACGTTAAACCAGTACTGTCTATTCTCGCGAAGGCAGTTAGTGAGTTGTGGTGTTATTCATAACACTTTACCAAATTGACAGACGGGTTCTACTAGCTAAACAACAATGGACATACCTACAATTGCCAAAAAATATAGAAAACGATCTCTTCATGTTTTTTTTTGCAGGGCTATCATTCAAAATCCAATAAAATTGAATGGTTCGGATGTTTTAAACTCTCCAGAAGTTTCACCTGAATAGGTTTTATTATTGGATAGGTCTAATTTTCTTACATTAGCATTTTCGCTGAAATCTATT
>NZ_JAPMLL010000012.1 GCF_026410255.1 Xanthomarina sp. F1114 | reverse complement strand
TTTTTTTTTTAAATATGATGGCTGTATTACAACCCCCAAAACCTGAGGCTGTTTTTAAAAAGGTTTTTAATTTTTTTGAGGTGGTTTTTGTAATTACATTAATAGGTTTTGAAACACCTAAATTTTCAAAACCTTTGCACGCATATAGGGTATTGTTATATAATGAATGCATTCCGATTATGGTTTCCAATAATCCAGAAGCTCCTAAGGTGTGGCCGAAATAGCCTTTTAAACTATTTAACGGAACATTTTGTAAATCTAATCTATTGATTGCAATGGCTTCCATCTCGTCGTTAAACATGGTAGCTGTGCCATGAGCAGAAATGTAATCTATATCTTGAGCTTTTAAATTTGCTTGCTCTAATGCGGATTTCATACTTCTATACAAACCTTCGCCAGTTCGTGAAGGTCCAGAAATATGATTGGCATCATTACAAGAACTTTCACCAAGAATTTCGACAGCTTCTTTGGAAAGGTTATCAGAATTATTAGTGATTAAAGTACTTGCAGCTACTTCGCCTATATTGATTCCTGTTCTGTTTTTATCGTAAGGTTTACAAGGTTCATGACTTAAGGCTTGAAAAGAATTGAAGCCGGAAAGTATGAATTCTGATACAATATCGCCACTTACAACAAAAACATGATCGTAAGTGTTTTGTTGTATATATCTCTTGGCAATTGCTACTGCTAAAATACCGGAAACACAGGCGTTAGAAACAACAACAGCATCGTTTTTAAAACTGAAAAACTCTTTAATATTTTTTCCTAATTCGCTTAAATAAGCGCGTTCTTTAGAAAATGAATTGTTCGCATCTAAAGCATCAATATTGCCTTTGGTGGTTGAAATAATTAAACCAACACGTTTATTTAATGGAATGTTTGATGTTTGAATGACTTCGTTTAAAGAACAAATCATCATTTTTTCTAAACGAGTATATTCTTTGTTTGGTTGAAGCTTTTGAAACGTTTTTTCTAATTTTTCAGAATCAATTAAAGCCGAATAAAAAGGATCAGGAAGGACTTGGAGATTCTCAATTAATTTTAAACCAGAAACTTCGTTATGAATATTTTCTACAACTGTTTCACTATTAAAACCAAGTGATGAAATAATATTATTATATGATACGTATGCTTTACTCATTTAATAAGCCTACATTTTTTTTCCAATCCATAAAAAAGGGTGGGATTGTTAGCCAAAGATCTCCTTCTCCAATTCTATCTACAAAAACTTGAATAGTTTCTCCAGTACAAACTAATTGGTCGTTTTGATTATAAATTTCGTAACGGAATACCATTTTTGCAGCCAAACTATCTACATAAATAGTTTTTATAGTTGCAATATCTCCATAACGTAATGGTAGTTTATGATCTGTACTCGATTTTACAATAGGAGTAGCAAAGCCATATTCTTTTTGATCTAAATAAGAAATTCCATGATGTCTACCAAAAGCTTCACGACCATCTTCAAAATACTGAATATAGTTACCATGCCAAACAATTCCTAAGGGATCTGTTTCCACAAAGCGTACGCGTACTTGGCTGGTATGGGCTATCTCTTTTGGGTTAAACGGCGTTTTTCTTTTCATTATAAACTATGGCAATTAATGTAGTTGCTATAAAAAACAAGAATAGCAAACTAATTTCTGGTAATATATCTAATAAAGTACCATGTCGCAAAAATACGTCGTAAAAAGCATTTAAGCCCCAATTCATTGGCGAAATATTGGAAAGTGTTTGCATAAATTTAGGCATAATAAATACAGGAACCCAAACTCCACCAAGAGCTGCTAAGATAACTACAAAAGTAGCCCCGAATGGAGCTGATTGTTCTTGAGTTTTGGCAATGGTTCCTAATAATAAGCCTAAGCCAATAGCTGCTAAGCCAGCAAAAATAGCAACTACAAAAAGTAAAGGCAATCTACCAGAAATATCTAAGGTTGGTAAACCAATAGCTGGAAATAAATAGACACCAATAGATAGCATTAATACAAATTGAATGAGGCAAACTACTAGGTAGACAAGTGTTTTTCCTCCTAATATGGTAGCATAAGATACAGGATTAGTGCGTAGTCTTACAAATGTACCTTGACTTTTTTCTTTTACAATATTAATGGAAAGAGGTACAATTATAAAAAATATAGCAAACAAAGTCCATGCTGGTACGTTGTGTTGTACCGAATTTGGAATTAGTTCTTTATTGTTTTCTTTTGGAAGAATTTCTTTAAATGTGATGTAGTTTTCAGTTTCAAAAATAGTCTCTGTTGGATCGTCTGTTATTTGCTCTTGGAAGGCTTTGTAAATAGATTGTGTTTCTATTTTTGAAACCATTTTATCAATGCCATTTTTTACAGAACTTTTAAAAGCTAGTTGTGTAGCTGGATCAAAATAGAGTTTTACTTCTTTACTTTGCGAAATAGATTTTTCAGAGCTATTTGTTTCTTCCTCCAGCCCAAATTTAGCGATAATCCTATCGACATTTTGAGCTACTTTTTGTTCCAAACCAAGACTTAAATCTTCAGGAATTACAATGGCTAATTGGTATTTTCCTTTAAAAACTAAGTCTTTCGCAATTTTTTCAGTGTCTTTTATATTTATTTCAAAAGAATTGGATTCTTCCAAACCTTTTAAAATGGTTTCAGATACATTTCCACGATCGTTATTTACAATTAGAATAGGGATTTTTGCGTCGCTAACCGTTTTAAAAGTACTGTCTTGAATTAGTGTAATAGTTACAATTAAGACCAAAGGCATTACAAATAATATGGCAATACCACCTATATCGCGGATAAGTAATAAAAACTCTTTATGTGCGGAAGCCATTAATTTATGCATGATCTCTTAAGGCTTTTCCGGTTAAACTTATAAATACATCTTCTAGATTGTGTGAACCTTCACTTTGGTCAATTAATTCTTGTGGTTTTCCTTTTATAATCAGTTTTCCGTGATCTATAATGGCAACTCTAGAACAAAAAGTTTCGGCTTCGTTTAGGTGGTGCGAGGTATAAATAATGGTAGTACCATTTTTATTTAACTCCTGAAGGAATTCGATAATCACGTTTTTTGATTGTACATCCACCCCAACCGTTGGTTCGTCTAAAAATAAGACTTTTGGATTATGAAGGATACTTGCAATTAAATTAACACGACGCTTCATACCTCCGGAAAATGTGTCGATTTTTTTATGTGCGAAAGCTAAAAGTCCTAAATGTTCCAAATGTTTATGGATATCGTTTTCTAAGGATTTCCCTTTTAAACCATACATGCTGCCGAAGTATTTTAAATTCTCGAAAGCTGTTAACGACGGGTATAAAGCATATTCCTGAGGAACTATTCCAATAAGCTGTTTAAGTTGGTTCTTGTTTTTTTGATACGTTAAGTTAGCTATAGAAAAGGAGCCAGACGTAGGTTTAATTAGAGAACATAAAATTGAAATAAGTGTGGTCTTTCCTGCGCCATTTGGGCCTAATAAACCGAAAATTTCTCTTTCGTGAATGAGCAGGTTTAAGTCAGATAAAGAGTAATTATCTGCATTTTTATATTTTTTAGATATGTGCTCGATGTTAATCATCTTATTTTATAGCTTTCTTTAATTTTTTAAAGAATACTTCTTCTTTATCTGCAATAACTTCTAATTGTGTGGCCACGTTATTATATGCATCTTCTTTGGCACTTCGATTTTTATAAATTCTAGAAGCATCTACGGCAAAATCTCGCCATAAATCGCCAATAGCAGTCATTTCTTTAGAGAGTTCAGAAAGGGCAGGTTTATTTATAATTGTACTTGATTCTTGTAAGAAAGCAGCAAAAATATATCTAAAACCACCTCCGCCAGTTCCAATTTCTTCCTGCATTCTAACAATTTGTCCTAAATAGTGATTGGCTTTTTTTACACCTTTCTTTTTGGGCCATTTTCTAATAAGTTTGGCTGTATGTCTAATTCCTTTTACACCTAAAACAGGAATTGGAGCCAACATATCTTTGCAGGTGTGTTTAATGCCTTTTACAATGGCTTTCTCCAAATCTAATTCTTTAGGAAAGTGAATGGGATAATATATGTGTCCTTTTGGCGCAAAGGCTCCTTTTGCAAACCGTACTTTTTCTAATTGTTTATCGCTTAGCGTTGTTACAGTTTCCATAACAGGATCGCTAATTAAATAGGTGTCGTCTTCTTTTCCGTAAACCACTAAATTATGTGCATTAAAATGAAATCGATATTCATCTGGAAAATAAACTAAATTATAAACACCAACCTGAAGTCCAACCGGATTGTTATTTTTTAAATTTTCGTCTAATCGTATTTTTGCCTGTTGCGGATTTTTAAATTTTTCACGTTTAATTTTTATGCCAACACGTTTGGCAAAACGCTTAAAGATTATTCCTGGTAAAGCTCTATATGTAAAAGCAGGAGCGTGGTTTACCTTTAAAAAAGGAATATAGCAAAATAATAAACCAGACCCAATACCAAAAGCCATGGGTTCGCTTACATTATAGCCATGATGCTTCATTAAATTAGAAATCACACCGTTTTCGCAATGTGCAGATTGATGATGTGCGAAATTAATTTCCATGAAGTTCTATATTTTTTAACTGTTCGAGACTTATGTCGAACGTCTCTGCGTATTTCTGTAAGATATTGTTGGATAATTTATTGAAAACTCTTGGTTTGAAATGTCTTTTTACACGCCACTTCCATAGTCCCACATAACTAGCTAAAATTGGAAGATCCATTTTATGCAGTTCCATATAATATTCAATAGGACTTGTTTGATTACTTAGAACACGCTTTTTAGCAACTTCAACACGTTCATTAATATCTTCAATAGCTTTGTTTAGGGCAATGGTTTTTGGATCCCAACCAGAACTATTAACGGTTGTATATTCGCCATTTTCATCAACAGCATAGCACAATTCTTTAAAATTGGCCGTCTCTAAATTACTTTTATCTTGAGGGACTTCATCTTTTTTCATGTCGACTTTATTTCAGTTCCTGAATCACTAAATTTATCTCACAAGTTAGTAATTCTTTGTCGTTTTCAGAGATAAAACAATCAATAGCACACATGGTAAAATCGTCTGTGTTAAGACGAGATTTTATAAAGGCTTTAGTTGTTATGGTTGCACCAACTTCTGCACAAGAATTAATTGTTATTTTTTTAATAGCGCTAATAAACCCAATTAGTTTGGCAGATGTACCTTCTAAGTCTCCTTCATCAAAATAACTTTTTCCTACTATAGACGAGCAGGTTTGAGCGGCATTTTCTATCATACCAGCTTCATTAAAAATTCCTTGATCGTTAAATATACACTCGGGTTTTATAGTGAAAGAAGTGGAAACATGTTCATCGTCAATTGTCAAAACATGATCTACCATTAAAAAAGGAGGTCGATGAGGTAAAAATTTTTTTATGTCTAATTCGTGAAACTCCATTAGTCAGCAATAACGGTTTTCATTTCGCCAAAGGCTATTTCTTCATTAAGTTCGTTAAAGACTTTTACAGCAACCATAGTTACGCCGTTAAATTCGTATAAAATATCGACTTTGGTTGTAATGATATCGTTTAGTTGAGGTAATTTTAAAATCTCAACTTTTTTTATTGAACCAATATATCCAGTTGGAGCGATTTCATTTTTAAGAAAAAAATCGTAACCTGTATGTAAAGCCACGGTTTGGGCCATGTTTTCTATAATTCCAGATTCTAATAACCTATTGTTTTTTAAAAACAGATTGCTTTCTATTATTTTAAATGAAGATACCACTTTGTTTTCTGTAAAATCTAATAAGCAATCTACCATCACAAATGGCGATTTTTGTGGAATAAGATGAGAAATATCTTTAATTGGTAATTGTTGCTGCATCATTTTAACAAACGGTTAAAAGCGAGTATGAATATGCAAAACGCGCACTTTCAGGAACAGAAAGTAAGATTTTATCTCCTTTTTTTAATTTTCCTGACTCTTTTAATTCTTCTAACATAATATAGATAGAAGCTGCACCAACATTTCCAACTGAGGTTAAATTTATAAACCAGTTTTCCCAAGGAATTTCCACCCCTTGTTTTACCATTTCTTCATATAGTTTTTCTTTAAAATAATATGAGGAAATATGAGGTAAATAATAGTTTATGTCTTCGGGTTTTACTCCGTGTTTTTCTATGGCCATTTTTAAGCTATCAACACCTTTTACAAGTATATTTTCGCCTAAAAGTTTGACATCTTGTTTCATGGCGAAAAGAGATTTTTTACTCCATTCGTCTGAAGGATATTCGCTCCATGGTTTTAAAAATCCAGACTCTAATTTGTCTGCTCCAGCATACATACATGCATCTAACTCGTAGGCATAAGAGTAGCCTTCCATCCATTCTATTTTAAGAGGAAGCTTGCCGTTAGGTTTGTTTTCTAATAAAACAGCACCGGCACCATCAGAAAGCATCCATCGTAAAAAGTCTTTATTAAAAGCTAATATTGGATTGTCTTCAAGGGTGTTTAAGTGTTTTATCTCGTCTTCAAATGTATCCGATTTCATCCAAGAAGATGTACGTTCAGAACCTGTACAAACAGCATTTTTAGTCTGTCCTGATTTTACCGCTAAGAAACCATATTTTAAGGCATTCATTCCGGAGCAGCAAGCTCCAGAAGGCGAGTTTATTTCTGTATTTCCATTTTTAAGGAAACCATGAACCATAGCTGCATGAGATGGCAAGATTTGATCTGGACTTGATGTACCGCAAGAAAGCACCTCTATATCTTCAGGTTTTAACTGATCGCCGTATAGTTTTACTATGGCCTCTTTAGTTAATTGAGCATTGTTATGAGTAATATTACCATTATCATCAATGGCATAATATCTTGTTTTTATTTGATTATTACGCAAAACGATACGTCTTCCCTTAGAGGTTTTTCCATCGATAATTCCTAATTTATCTTCCATTTCGTCGTTACTAATGGGACGATTGGGTAAAAACTTTGATATTTTAGTAATATAAACTTCCTTCATTTTCAATACCTTCTATTTTAAAGCTACAGATGCGTAATATGCTTTTTGCTTTTTTAACTTTCCGTACATGGGTAAATAAGTCAACAAAAATAAGATAAATACTATTGGAGCCATAACCCAAATAGCAAATAAAAGATAATAATTAAACATATTAACGAATAACTGTCGTTTTGTACTATTTTTTTCGCCTTTAGAACGAATTAGTTCAGCCCATTTTGAGAATATAACATTCGCACGTTTATCTACAGTTATTAAAAAGACCTTGATTTTTACAGCCTTTGCATCAAGTAGATTCTGCTGTAAGGTAGTGTAATTATTTTGTAAAAGGTGGTTTTTTATAATAGGACCAAATCTATTTGCAGCATCAATATCTTTTTGGGAAACTCCTGGTTTAGGAAAAACTCCTAAAAAGCGTTCTTTTTTTCCAGAGAACATCCATTGAGCAATAGTTATCACGCTAATATGATTGATATGTCTATCTGCTAATACAATGTTTCCAACTAAATTTGCTTGAAGTTCTTGAAGTTTTTTCTTCATTTTTTCCTGAGCCATAATCCACATATTTCTGCACCCAATTACTGTTACTACTGGGGTGTTTGCAAACAGTTTCTTGGCATCTGGAGAATTTAAAAAAGAAGTGGTTGGTAAAGATGGTGTTAAGTACCAAATAGAAAAGCCAAATATTATTAAATCGTATTTTTTATTAAGAATAGCTTCTGGTACAGCTTTGGTTTTTTCGGGAATCTGAAGAAATGTCTCAGGAAATACCCCATAGAATTCTTTTTTATTCCATGGAAACGGAAAAGGTGTTTCCATTTCAATATTAAGAAACGTTAGATTTGTTTCATCTGCTTTTAATGGGGAAACAATATTATTTACAATTTCTGTTAACTGTCCAGATTGTGAATAATGAATAACTAATACTTCTTTCATTTTGTGTTATTTTAGGGCATTCCAAAAATCGAAATAATTAAACCACTGTAAGGGATGTTTTTTTAACATCCAAGTCACACTTTCGGTATATTCTTCTAATAAACCTTGAGCGTCTCGATGTTTTGCTTCAGATTTTCTGGCATATAAATGATAATGTTTGTTTGTTTCTTTCATTACGTAAACAAACATTACAGGAACATTTAGTCTCGAGGCTAACATATACGGACCTGCTGGGAATTTAGCTTCCTTGCCTAAAAGATCTGCTGTTAAAAACTTAGAACCTTTTATGTAACGGTCTCCGGTAATACAAACAATTTCGTTTCTAGCTAATGCGGCATTAACTTCAAAAATATGAGAAAGATCGTCTTTTATAATTATTAGATTGATGTTAGACTTTTTTCTTACGCTATCTAAATAAGCTTTTATAGCCGTATGCTCAATATCTGTAGTAAGTAGACTAATGGACGCGTTTTCTTCTAACTCACCAAAAAAGTATTCAGAAATTTCAAAATTTCCAACATGGGCACTAATTAAAATGCCTCCTTTTTTTTGTTTTAAAGTGTCTGTAATTAAATGGACGCCATCCGACTCGTAAGTAAATTTATGACTTAGATTTGAAGAAATGGCAATTTTATCTAAAATGGTTTGCCCAAATACATAATAGCTTTTAAAGACATTGATAAGGCTTTTACTTTTAGAATATTTTAAGCGATGTCTTAAATAGTAATAAATAGATTTGTTGCTATCTCTAGAAAAAAGACAGAAATAAGTGGCTACAAAATACAGTACAAAATAGGCTGCACCCATTCCAACTTTCTGTATAAAAAACACGAAGATTTTATACCCTAGAACGGTTCCTTTGGATTTACCTTGCCATTCTGAAGCCATATATTTTAAGGTCTAATACTTAGACTAATTTATTCTCAATAAGCGTGTAGAAATCACTTAAGGATTTTACATTTACAAAATCTTCACCTACTAATTTAACTCCAAAGTTAGACTCAACGGCAACCACAAGGTCCACAAAATCTAAACTATCTAACTCGAGTGTTTCTTTTAAATTAGCTTCTGGTGAAATATCATCACTTTCAACTTCAAATTCATCGATAAGAAAGTCGTTTATCTTTTCAATAATAACTTCTTTATTCATTATCACACTATTATTTTTTAATTATTAAGGCTGAATTTGTTCCTCCAAACCCAAAAGAATTTGACAAAAATACATCAAATTTTTTGTTTAACGTTTTGTTAACTAAATTTAATTTTGATGCTGCTTCGTCAGGTTCTTCTAAATTAATGTTTGCTGCAATAAAATTGTTTTGCATCATTAATACAGAGTAGATAACTTCACTTGCTCCAGCCATCCAGCACTCGTGTCCAGTCATGGATTTAGTCGAACTTACATAAGGCCCATTTTCTTTAAAAACCTCAAAAATTGCTTTTGCTTCATTAGCATCTCCCACAGGGGTTGAAGTGGCATGAGCATTAACATACTCTATGTCTGAAGCATTAATTTCAGCTTGTTTTATTGCCATTTTCATAGCTCTTGCTGGTCCATCCACATTTGGTGTAGAAATATGATCGCCATTAGACGAAAATCCGTAGCCTAGCACTTCGCCATAAATTGTAGCTCCTCTTTCTATGGCAGATTCATAAGTTTCCAGTATGAGAGTTGCTGCTCCGCCACTTGGTACCAAACCATCTCTATTTATATCGAAAGGACGTGAAGCTTGATGCGGATTTTCAATATTTGTAGAAAATACACCTAAGCCATCAAAACTTCCCATGGCTAATTTGTTTATTTCTTGAGCTCCTCCACATATTACATAATCTTGTAATCCACTTTTAATTAACTGGTAAGCCATTCCAATAGAATGAGATCCACTAGCACAGGCAGCGCTTATTGTAAAATTGATGCCTTTTAGTTTAAAAATGGTTGACAGATTCATGGTAACCGAAGAATTCATACCTCTAAAGATAGCTCCAGAACCCACCAAAGTTGTGTCTTTTTTATCTCTTACAATATCGTTGGATTCTATTATGGATTTAGCTGTACTATCGTTTCCATATAGGATTCCAACATCGTGAGCATCTATAAATTCTTGCGAAATTTTAGCATTTTTTAAAGCCTCTAAAGTTGCTATGTAAGCGTATTCTCCCTCTTCTCCAAGGCTGATACGTTGTCTTCTAGAAAGTGTTTTTTTTAAATTAGGTGTTTTAACCATGCCAGTTAATGGCGATCTATAACCGTAATCTACTCTTTCCGGGTCTATAGATATGCCCGATTTGCCTTGATATAAAGACTCTTTTACTTCTTCTAAATTCTCTCCTATACAAGAATATATACCCATTCCTGATATCACAACTCTCCTCATCCTCTAATTTAATTTATGAGTAAATTCCTCCATTGATATTAATAACTTCGCCGGTAATATACGAAGCTTTTTTAGAAGCCAAAAACGATACTGCATGAGCTACTTCTTCTGGTTCTCCAAATCTGTTTACGGGAATTAAGCTTTTTAATTCCGCTTCGTTTAGCTCTGCAGTCATATCCGACTTTATAAAGCCAGGAGCTACCGCATTCACTGTTATTTTTCGTTTTGCAACCTCTTGTGCCAAAGCTTTGGTTGCAGCTACTAATGCGCCTTTTGCAGCCGAATAGTTGGTTTGTCCTGCTGTTCCTTTTACACCAGAAACAGAGGCTACATTAATTATCCGGCCATATCTGTTTCTTAACATTTTTTGTATAAGGTGATTGGTAACATTAAAAAAACCATTTAAAGAGGTGTTTATAACATCTTGCCAATCGTTTTGTGGCATCCACATAAAAAGACCATCCTTAGTAATTCCTGCATTATTTACAATAACTTCAATAATAGCATTTTTGTTGTTTTCTTGCCAGGTGTCCAATGTAGAATTTACCTGGTCTGCATCTGTAACATTAAACTGTAGAATGTCTCCTGTGTTTCCTTCGGCCTCTACAGCTTTTAATGTTTCAAGTGCTGCAGCTTGGTTGCTGTTGTAGTTTATTAATATATGATACTCTGTATCTTTTGCTAATTGAATACAAATGGCTTTACCAATTCCTCTAGATCCACCAGTTATTAAGGCACATTTCATGTATTTGTATGTTTAGTTCTGTTTAGTTTTGGAGAAGTAAATAAAGTCTATTTGAATAGTTCTAAATTATCAAATTCCATATTTTTTAAAACATCTCCTTTTGTATTAATATATACCCAAGATTTCTCTTCTTTTACTCTGGCTAAACCCTCTATAAAACCTTTGGGATTATTTTTTTGAAAAATTGAAAAGCCACCAGCAGTAATATCGTATTTTTCCTGAATAACCAATTGTCCTTCGGTATTAATAAAGCCCCAGTTTTTTGAAGATTTTACGGGAGCTAAACCATCTTCGCTAAATATTTCTGCATCTTTATACTGAAACAAAATTACAACGTCTCCTTTGGTATTAATATAGCCCCACTTTTTGTCTTTCATAACGGGAGCTAAACCATTAACAAAGGCCCGAGCTTTATCGTATGAAGGTTCTATAATCCATTCAGCATTTTTATTAATATAACCCATTTTTCCATCTTTTTTGGCATAGGTGTATTCTGAGTTATTAGAGAAATCCCAGATTTTCTCCGCTCCAGGAACTATTTTAAATTCATTATTGATTATTAACCCATAATTATCGCCAATATTTGCAACCACATTGCCATTGTAATAATTACTAACTCCATCATATTCTGTTTTAACTAAATAATTTCCGGATGGATCAATTAAACCCCATTTATCATTTTCTAAAACTTTAGCATAGCCATTTTCAAAATTAAAGGCTTTCTTAAATTTTGTTGGTACTACAATTTCACCTTTAGTATTAATAAACCCTACTTGATCTCCCTGTCTAATAATAGCATAGCCATCTTTAAAGTCGTAAATTTTATCAGTACTTACATCTTTTAATACAGGTTCTCCACTAGTGTTAATATATATCCACTCTTTATCTTTTAAAACAACAGCAATACCAGAATTAAATTCTTTAGTTTTATCGAAAACAGGCTCAATTACCCAATCGCCTTTTCGATTAATAAATCCCCAAGTTTTTCCGTCTTTTGAAGCTTCTGCCAAATTCTTAGAGAAGTTTTTTGCTACTTTAAAAGTTGGTTTAATTTGCCAATCGCCCGTTTTTGTAATATAACCAAATTGTTTGTTTTGACTAGCAAGAGCCAATTCTTGAGCGTGAAATTGCATGCCTAAAAAAAGCATAGCGATTAATAGAATTTTTGTTTTCATTAGTTTAAGATTTTTCTAAAAATGAAGTTATATCTAGACTTGTGTTTTCAGTAAATAATATGCAGAACTGAATAAAATCGATTGATTTTCAATGATTTTCTAGATGATAATGCTCATTTCTAATTAATAATTCGAAAATTTATGTTCTATTGTTAATGATATAATTTTTAACAAGGTTAACATAAGGGTACATAATAGCGTCTTCCGTAAAGATAGGAACTAAATCCCTAATTTCATCGTACAATTTTTTGGTTTTTGAGGATACTTTATCTTGAACTTTTAGATACTCTATGGCTTGTACAATAGTTATCATTTCTATAGCAACCACCTCGAAAGCATTCTCTATAACCTTTTTAGTAATTAGAGCTGCATTGGTTCCCATACTAACCACATCTTGATTGTCGTTATTATTAGGTATACTATGCACATACATAGGGTTTGATAGCGTCTGGTTTTCGGCCGTAGTAGAAGTTGCTGTAAATTGCACACCTTGCATTCCAAAGTTTAAGCCTAATTTACCCAGATTAACAAAGGGAGGAAGCATATTGTTTAATCTGGAGTTGAGTAGATAGTTAAGCTGTCTTTCAGAAAGCATACTTAGTTTTGTTACCACTAGTTTTAATTTGTCCATCTCTAAAGACACATAGTCTCCGTGAAAATTTCCACCGTGATATACTTGTTTCTTTTCTACATTAACTATTGGGTTGTCGTTAGCAGAATTAACTTCTTCAATTAAAATATTTTCCACACTGTTTAAGGTATCTATTACAGGACCTAAAATTTGTGGAACGCAACGCAAAGAGTAATATTCTTGGACTTTATCTTCAAAAACATCAACATTATCATTTTTAGAATACAGATAGTGTTCTCTTTTTCTGGTTAGTTGACTGTCTTTTAAATGCTCGCGCATAGCTTCGGCAATTTTACGTTGTCCGGTATGCTTTTTTGATTGATTTAACTCGAAAGATAAATGATCGTCGTAAGCTTTTACAATTTCATTAATAGCAGCAGAGCATGACGTCATCCAATCTAATAACCTTCTAGTATAAATGGTGTTTACCATTCCAATTCCTGTCATAACAGAAGTACCATTCATCAAAGCTAAACCTTCACGTAATTCTACAGAAATAGGTTTTAAGTTTAAGGTTTTAAAAACTTCTTGCGTAGCTTGTCTTTTACCTTTATAGAACACTTCGCCTTCACCAATTAATACTAAGGCTAAATGTGCTAATTGTACCAAATCTCCACTAGCTCCAACACCTCCGTGTTCGTATATTAATGGGGTTACATCTTGGTTTATTAACTCTGTCATTAATTCGATAACAGATTTATGTACGCCAGAATTTCCGAGTGATAAGGTGTTTAATCTGGCAAGCATAGCCGCTTTTACATACATAGGAGCTATGGGTTGTCCAGTTCCAGAAGCGTGACTTCGTATTAAATTATATTGAAGTTGAATACGCTCAGAATCTTTAATTTTATACTGAGCCATTGGGCCAAAACCGGTATTAACCCCATAAATAACCTTGTCTGCAGAAAATGTTTTTAAGAACTTAAAGCTATCTTCAACAGTCTTATAGACTTCTTTATCTATTTTTATTTTGCTATTTTCGAAAATAACTTTATAAAAATCTTTTACTTCTAATATCCCGTTAAATGTTAGCATCTATTATTTATTCTGTAATTTTATAATATATATTTTAATAACTAAAACTAAAGTAGTTATTTTGGATTGCAAATTTATAATAATTAATTTATTAATACACTAAAGACAATGAGCGATATACATGTTGATGTTTTAATTATTGGAGCTGGCCCATCGGGTTGTGTAGCTGCTTCTTACTTAAACAATCAAGGTTTTAACATAAAAGTAGTTGAAAAAAGTGTGTTTCCACGCTTTGTAATTGGCGAGAGTTTACTGCCAAGATGTATGGACCACTTTGATGAGGTTGGACTTTTAGATTGCTTAAAAGCTGCAAATTTTGAATTAAAACCAGGAGCGAGATTTTTAAAAGGAGATATTGTTTGTAATTTTGATTTTAGCGATAAACATACTGAAGGTTGGGATTGGACCTGGCAAGTGCCAAGAGCTGATTTCGATGATATCCTGTCGAAAGAAATTATTAAGAATGGCGTAGATGTTTCTTTTAATCATGAAGTTATAGATGTAGAAATAGCCGAAGATGGTTCTTCAAAAACTTCAGTAAAGGATGAAAATGGAAACATTTATATTATTTATGCTAAGTATATTATTGATTCTAGTGGTTACGGACGTGTATTGCCAAGGTTGTTAGATTTAGATAAACCTTCTGCCTTGCCAGACCATTCGTCTCTTTTTACACATGTAAAAGATATTAATAGAGCGGAAGGAGAAGAAGGGACACTTATTACTTTTGATGTATTGGATACAGATACCTGGTTTTGGGTAATACCGTTTTCTAATGGGAATACTAGTATAGGATTTGTAGGTAAAACAGAATATTTAGATTCTTTTAAAGGAAGCACAACTGAAAGGCTGCAAGAAATGCTTAAATTATCTGATTACTATTATGACAGATTTAAAGGCGTAGATTTTTTATTCGAACCAATTAACATAAAAAACTATTCAAAATCTGTTAAAAAATTATACGGAAAAGGTTTTGCTTTAACAGGAAACAGTGCCGAGTTTTTAGATCCTGTGTTTTCTTCTGGAGTTACTTTTGCCACCGAATCTGCTTTACTTTCTGCTAAATTAATTACAAAAGAGTTGCAAGGTGAAAAAGTAGATTGGGAAACAGAGTATACAGATTATATAAAATCTGGGGTAGCTGTTTTTGCTACTTATGTTAAAGAATGGTACACAGGGAATTTACAAACCTTATTTTTTCACAGACCTGAAAACCCTGAAGTTAAAAAACAAATTTGTGCTGTTTTAGCTGGATATGTATGGGATGAGACCAATCCGTTTGTAAAAAAACACGATAGATTAGTTAGAACCTTGGCGCATTTAATAGATATGGAAAATGAAAAAAGCGAGACTACTTAATCTCGCTTTTTTTAAGAAATAAGGTGTTTTATTTTGTGTTTTTATACATATGTTTTGCTAATGCTCTTGCAAAAATAATATAAGCATCGGCAATACGTTGTCCCGAATTATAATCGTATCCAGCATTACCAGAGCCTTGAATTTTTGTATAATCTACAGAAAAAATAATATTATCAGGGCTGTCGTTTTTATAAACACTTACGGTAGTTTCAATTTTAGAATTTTGTCTCATAACACCTACATTGTATCCTGGATACATAAAAGTAGTATGAATTTTCATAGTGTATTCAGCACTTCCTATATCTCTATCAACTTTTACTAGACCATTTTTATATTTGTCATTAAAAGTTTCAATAAACCTTGGTTCGTAATAGGTTTCTCTATCAGAAAACCAGGAATCTTTAAATTTTTCTCCAGCACCTATTTCTTTTTCTTCTCTTTTAGACATCTTGTCTTCTAAGAATTCTTCTTCAGAATCAAATTTTGGAATTTCTAAATCGGAATAATCGAATACAAGATTATATTCAGAAATACCTTTTAAATCTTTCCAAGAGCCAACTTTTACTTTTTCTTTTTGAGAGTACATTAAGGAGGTAGAAAGTAAGAATGCAATAAGTAATACTTTGTTCATAATTATAGTTTTTATATACTTTTTTGCTAAAGTAGTATATTTTTTTTTCTAATTATATACGGAGAGTTTCGTATTTTGTAAAGAGGCATACTGATTTTAAACAGCCTTTTCCTTCACTTGCTTTAAATTACTAAGCATTTCAGAAGTAATATCATCTAAAGAAAAGCTGTGTTCCCAATTCCAGTCCTCTCGAGCTTTAGAATCGTCTATGCTGTTTGGCCAAGTATCTGCAATTTTCTGTCTAAAATCTGGTTTATACGTAATTTTGAATTCTGGAATTTGTTTTTGGATTGATTCTGTCATTTCTTTTGGCGTAAAACTAATGGCAGATAGGTTATACGAAGATCTAATTTTTATGGCTTCAGGTTCGGCATGCATAATATCTATGGTTGCTTTAATGGCATCGTCCATATACATCATTGGAAGCGCAGTTTCTTCAGATAGAAAACACTCGTAACTTTTATCGACTAATGCTTTATGGTAGATTTCTACAGCATAATCTGTAGTACCTCCCCCTGGTAAAGTTTTCCAACTAATTATTCCAGGATAGCGTACACTTCTTACGTCTACACCATATTGTTTGTTGTAATATTCGCACCAACGTTCCCCCACCTGTTTTGTCATTCCGTACACAGTAGACGGCTCCATAATAGTGTATTGTGGAGTGTTTTCTACAGGGGTTGTAGGTCCAAATACTGCAATACTAGAAGGCCAAAATAGTTTTTTAATAAATCCCTCTTTAGCCAGGTTTAAAACATGAAATAAAGAATCCATATTTAAGTCCCAAGCTTTCATAGGATATTTTTCTCCAGTGGCACTAAGCATGGCTGCCATTAAATAAACAGTGTTAATCCGGTGTTTATCTATACAGATTTTAACAGAGGTGTAATCTTGAGCATCTAGAATCTCGAAAGTTCCAGAATTTACTATATCTAAATTTGCATAACTTATATCGCTGGCAATTACATTATCTTGTCCGTGGATGCTTCTTAGTTTGTGAGTTAACTCAGATCCTATCTGGCCGCAAGCACCAATAATTAGTATTTTTGGAGTCATTGTATTGAATGGTTTTATGATATTCAAAAATAATAAGATTTTTGGGGAAGACTTATAAAATTAACTTAAAAAAGCAGCTTTATTATTAAACTAGTGCTAAACAGTAGCATATAAAAAACCGAAATCTCTATATTTGCTATTCTTTATTAAATTAATATGAAAATACTTGTAAAGTTTTGTTTGTTTTTGTGTTTACTTTCTTGCGGAAACTCTGAAGAAAACATTGATAATGTAGAGCAGGATTCAAGCTTGCCAAGTTTTTCTAAGGAACAAAAGCAAAAATTAAAGTTTACAGAGTACCTGTTAGATTCCAAAGTGAAAACTTATACAAAAAGCTGGGTAAAATATAATGAGTTGGAACGGATTGTTGATAATTTAAAACAGGCTAATCTCACTTATTTTAAAGAGAATCATGAAATTTTGGAAACCTTTATTAACGACTTAAAAGAAAGTGTTCCCGAAGAATTAAATACACCAAGTATTATGTCTAGGCTTATTGCTTTAGAAACCAAATTGTACAAATTGGAAAGCGTAGTAAACCTTTCAAATTCTACTCCAGAAACTATGATGAGTACAATAAGAGAAGTTTTAGTTTCTTTTTCTAACTTAAATCTTCAGATGAATAAAAAGATAGAAAGAGAGTCTCAAAAAATAATAAAGCCTTAACTCTTAAGGTTTTGTTAATATTTAGATAGCTTTATATTTTACTTTTAATAATCACTAAATTTCACCCTTAAAACACAACCTTTACCTTATGAACAAAAATTTTTTAAAGCTATCCCTATATGGGGCTGTAGCTTTTGCTGGCTTAGTGGCCTGTAAAGATGATTCGAAGAAAGACATGGCTCAAGTAGAAATTAAAAAAGTACCAGGAATTAATTTAGATTATATGGATACTTCGGTAGCTCCAAATCAAGATTTTTTCAATTATGTTAATGGAACCTGGTTAGAAACAAACGAGATTCCAGACGATCAATCTGTTTGGGGTAGTTTTAATGAGCTTCGTAAAAAAACAGATGCAGATGCATTGAGTATTTTAGAAGAAGCTATGTCGAATGAGAAGGATGCTTCTAAAATTCAAGTAATGCCTGGATCCGATCAGGAAAAGGCCGTTTTTCTATATGAAACAATCATGGACACTATTGGTCGTGATAAACAGGGAATTAATCCAATAAAACCTAATTTGACTAAAATTGATGCCATAAAAAACATTGACGATTTACAGGCATATATGATAGAAATGGAGCCTCAAGGTGGAGGTGGTTTATATGGTTTTGGTGTTGGTGCAGATCCAAAAGATAGTAACCGTAACGTCGCCTATTTAGGAGGAGGTAGTACAGGTCTGCCAGATCGTGATTACTATGTAAAAGACGATGCAGACTCTAAAGAAAAACGTGAAAAATACGTTAGTTATATTACTAGGATGCTACAGTATTTGGGTGAAACAGAAGCTGATGCTAATGCTGAAGCCAAACAAATTTTAGCTTTTGAAACGCGTTTAGCTGAAGCTAAAATGGATAAAGTTGATAGACGAGATGCAAGAAAACGTTATAACCCGAGATCTATAGAAGAGGTGCAGAAAATGGTGCCGGCTGTAAATTGGAGAAATTATATAGAAGGAATTGGTGTAAAAGAATTAGATACAGTTATTGTAGGCGATTTAAATTATTTCAATCGTTTGCAAGAGGTCTTAGCAGATGGTAATGTAGACGACTGGAAAGCTTATTTGCGTTGGCATGCTTTTAATGGGGCAGCAGGAAAACTAAGTACTGAGTTAGAAACAGCAAGTTGGGAGTTTTATGGACGTGCATTAAGCGGAGCTAAAAAACAACGTCCCAGAGATGAACGAGCTTTAGGAGTACTAAATGGAACTATTGGCGAAGCTTTAGGAAAGCTTTACGTAGATAAAATGTTCCCTCCAGAGGCAAAAACAAAAGCCGAGAAAATGATTAAGAATGTTATTTTGGCCTTTGAAAATCGTATCAATAAATTAGAATGGATGAGCCCTGAAACAAAGCAAAAAGCCATTGAAAAATTACAATCTACATCAATTAAGATAGCCTATCCAGACAAATGGAAAGATTATTCAGAATTAGAAGTACAAAGTGTTGAAGATGGTGGATCTTATCTTCAAAACTCATTGAATGCACGTGCGTGGAATTTTAAAAGAAATATTGATAAATTAGGGAAGCCAGTTGATAAAAGTGAGTGGTATATGGCACCTCAAACGGTGAATGCTTATTTTAATCCTTCATTTAATGAAATAGTATTTCCAGCAGCCATTTTACAACCTCCATTTTATAACTTTCAAGCAGATGATGCTGTAAATTATGGTGGTATTGGTGCAGTAATTGGCCATGAGATTTCTCATAGTTTTGACGATTCAGGGTCGCGTTATGATAAAGACGGAAACTTAAATAACTGGTGGACAGATAAAGATTTAGAGCAGTTTGAAGCTTTGGGACAGCAGTTAGCAGATCAATATAGTGCAATTGAAGTATTACCAGATGTATTTATTAATGGTAAATTTACTTTAGGTGAAAATATTGGTGACTTAGGTGGTGTATTAGCCGCATATGATGCTTTACAGTTAGATTTTAAAGAAAATGGAAGACCAGAAGATATTGATGGTTTTACTGCTGAACAACGTTTCTTTATGAGCTGGGCAACCATCTGGAGAATAAAAATGCGTGATGATGCATTAAAAACTAGAATAAAAACAGATCCTCATTCTCCTGGAATGAATCGTGCAGTACAACCTTTATTAAATGTAGATGCTTTTTATGAAGCATTTAATATTAAAGAAGGAGATAGCATGTATATTGCTCCTGAAAATAGAGTTAGAATCTGGTAATATAATAGATAAATATTTTAAAAAAAAGCTAGCAATTATTGCTAGCTTTTTTGCTTTTAAATAAGAAATTAATACAGTATCTAATTTCTTCTCTCCCTGAAACCTTCCTTAATTGGAAGATGTTTACGCTTAACAAGATAAATGTAATTTATTCAATTAGTTTTAACATTTCCTTTTTGTAATTAACAAAACTTTAGTAACTTAAGCCTGAATTTTATTATTGGACAAACTACTTATTATCCAAAAATTTTTTTTGTTTTCAGATATATACTGACAACAAAATTCCTATGTGCTAAGAGTATGTTTTATAATAAAGGACATAAACAATAATTAATCAAATCTAAAACGTATTTATTATGAGAAAAATTACATTGTTTTTTTTCGTAACCTTAACAACCATGCTTATGGGTACTTCAGGTTACGCGCAGTATTGTATTCCTGAAGGAACTAATTCCGCCAGGTATATAGATGACTTTAGTACAACTTCGGGCGCCCAAAACATCAATAATATGGCCTCCGGGTTTTCTACTGATGGCTATGGCGATTTTACATCTTTAGTAGTTGAGCAAGGAATAGATGGAGGTGTTAATTTTGAAGTTAACATTATGGGTGGTACAGCTGGATTCCGAATTTGGGTAGACTGGAATCAAGACGGCCAGTTTGATGCTACTAATGAAGTAGCTTATCAATCATCTGGGTATTCCTCAACGCATACAGGGGCCTTTTCTGTACCTAGCGATGCCATGGTGGGATCAACTACTATGAGGGTTGTTAGTCATTGGTTAAATTCTTCGGGTGATGTTGATCCATGTGCAACTGGGTTTACTTACGGAGAATTTGAAGACTACACCTTTGTTGTGTCTACGAATGTAACATGGGATTGTCCAACATTAGAAGCTAATGTGGGAGATGCTTGTGATGATGGGGACCCAAATACTTCTAGCGACACTATAAATGGAAACTGTGAATGTGAAGGAATTCCAGCCGCTACTAATGATGAAGCATGTACAGCTACAGACTTAGCTTGTGGTGATATTGTTGTTCAATCCTTAATTGGAGCAACTTCATCTATGACTGATACTTGCTCCGGAAGTGGCTCAGCAGATGTATGGTTTACTTTTACCACTGATGGATCACAAATAGTTACTGTATCAGAAGACTCATCTTTTGATGCTGTAGTGCAACTTTTTGTTGGGACATCTTGTGGAGAATTAGTGGAGAGTGAGTCTTGTCAAGATTATCCAGAAAACTTTACAATTACAGAAGCAGGAACCTATTACTTCCGTGTACGTCCTTACTTTTCGTCTGGTGATGAAGGTGAGATAACAGTAAGTTTAGTTTGCGTGGATTACGATTGTCCTGCTGAACAAGCTAATATTGGTGATCCATGTGATGATGGCGATAGTGGTACCATTAACGATATGATTGATGCAGATTGTAATTGTATAGGAGTGCCTCCTGCACCGGCAAGTATTTGTGATACTGCAATTTTAATAGATTGTAATGCTGGTCCAGTAACACACTCTTCAGTTAATTCAAATGGAGTAAATACAACAGAATGTTCTTTAGGTGACAACGGACTTTGGTTTACATTTATGGGAACAGGTGGAGATATTACTATTAATTCTACAGCAACATTCGATCATGAAATGTCTATAAACTCAGGTACATGTGATGCCTTGACAAATATTACCTGTAGAGATGGATCTACTGGTGCTGAAACTTATACATTGACATCAACTGTTAATGCTCAGCCATACTATGTATATATTGCTCGATATAACTCGGGAAGTACGGAAACAGGAGATATTACTATTGATATTCAATGCGCTACTCCTCCAGCTTGTACAACTCCTAGTCTTAATCTTATAGCTCAAGACAATAATGGAAACCCAATAACAGACTGTTTAGATGTTGGTAGCGATTTTTATGTATTAGCTACTCTTTCTGGTGGAGACGGAAATACTTCTTATAACGTAACCGCCAATAGTGAGGATGCTGTTGAAGTAAATGCTGATGGTTCTGTAGTTCTAGGGCCTTTTACCGTAGGGACAGATGTTTCTGTTACTGCAGAGGGTGCTCAAGATGCTGATTGTTTTGTTACTGAAGCTATAGATTCCCCAAATATTTGTGGTCCAGGTAATGAGGATTGTGAAGATGCCATTTCAATTTTATGTGATGAACCTGTTCAAGGAACAACAATCGGAGCTGCTTATAGCGGATTGACGGATAATTGTTCTACACGTACAACTGGAGATGTATTCTACACACTTGATGTAGTTGCAGGAGATGAGTATACAGTAAGTGTTGTTGGTGCAGATTTTGATGCAGTTCTTGTAATCTATAGCGGTGCTTGTGGAAGTTTGACAGAAATTGCATGTGCAGATAATGGTTTCTCTGCAGGAATTGAAGAAACTATTACATTTACTGCTACTACAACAGAAACACTTGTAATTAGAACTTATGACTGGAGTACTTCGGCAGGTAGTTTTACTATTAGTGCTACTTGTTCGTCACTATCTATGGATGACAGCAATATGCTAGCAGGTACCAGTTTGTTTCCTAATCCATTAAAAGACAATACATTTTTTGTGCATGCGCCAAAATTAAACGGAGAGCGTATTCAAGTAAATATTGCAGATTTAGCTGGAAGACAGATTTTCATCAATACATTACTAGTAAGTGATAGTAAGGTTTCTGTTTCATTAGATAACACTTTAACCTCTGGAGTGTATTTAGTTACCCTTAAACATGCGGGGAATACACATACATACAGATTAGTAAAGGAATAAATTTTATTTATTAAAATTGGTTTAATAGAAAACCACCTCAGCTGAGGTGGTTTTTTTTTTCGAAAAATACAATCTACATATACGATGCCTGTTTCTTTTGTTTTATATGATAAATGAAATTGTTTAAATTATGTTTAAAGAGATTAAAATTTTAAATATTATAATAATCATTTAAATATCTTAAGATAATCTTGCCTTAATTATGACATATTTAAAGTATTTAGATTATTTAACCACATTGTCTTGGTTATATAGTAAATCTTTGTTAATTTCATAAAGTATCTTCTATAATTAAACTAGTAGACATTTATTGTTAAATAGGTGTGTTTTTGTTTTTAATAAAATAGTTTATTCTTAGAAGTACGTTTTAAACAATAATTAATCAATTTAAATTTATTTATTATGAAAAAAATTACAATGTTATTTTTTGCAACTTTGGTCACCACACTTATGTGGTTTCCTAGTCATGCTCAAACGCCATGTTCGCAAGAAACTTTAGGAGGAGCAGCTGTCGAGAATGGTTATGGAAATCTTCATTTATTGATATACGCAAATGACCTAGCTGTTGACGCCAATACAACTTTCACATTAAACACTGTTCAATTTAATGTTTTGGTAAGCCCTGGGACTCCTATAGATGGAGTTCAGTTTTATTTTTATCAAGACTCAGATTCTGGAACTGGACCAGGAGTTGAGTTAGGTTCTACTGCTATGCAAGTTCCAACTTCAATAACTAATGTAGGATCAGGATTTGGATTCGACCTTATGGAAGTGAGTACGGATCTAGATACACCTTTTACTTTTATAGGAGGAGCTGCGGAAACAGCCTATTATATTGGAGTACAAATTGATTATACTGGTGCTAGTTCTTATATGGAGGTGGTATCTACCATGAATACAACTAATGATATTTATTTCTTAGAGAATGGGGTATGGACCTCTGGTTTAGCTGGATTTGATGAGGCAGCCGATGGAGTAATTTCCTTCTTTGGAGATTGTGAAGCAGTTGCTGGTTGTACAGGTACACCAGATGCGGGAACAGCAATGGTTAACCCATCTACAGGAAATCCAGGTTCTGCATATACTGTATCTGCCCAAGGTATTACAGCTGCAACAGATATGTCTTTTCAATGGCAATCCAATACTAATGGTGCAGGTTGGGTAGATGAAGGAACAGTACAATCTGAACTTTTAACATATAACGCTACGGCTCCAACAGAATTAGGAGATGTTGTGGAGTGGAGATTGATATCAACTTGTACAAATTCATCTGAGTCAGCAACGTCTTCTGTGGCAACTTTTACTACAGTCCTGTCTTATTGTGATGTACAATTTCCAAATAATGTAGAACCAATTACTTCTGTTGTTTTTGCGGGTATTGATAACCAGAGTGATGCCACTGTTGGTGTTCATCCTCCTTTAGAAGATTTTACAGCACAAAGTGCTAGTGTAGAATTAGGAAGTTCTTACTCTATAGAGGTTCAAGGTAATACCGATGGAAGCTATACAGCAAAAATCGTGGCTTATATTGATTGGAATCAAGATGGTACTTTCGATGATGCTCCAGGTTCTGAAGAAATGTATTCATTGACAGATATTGTTGGGTCAACAGGAACAGATGGTACGGTGTCTACTGGATCAATTGCTGTGCCAGCAGGTGCCTTATTAGGCGATACTCGTATGCGTGTTATGAAAAAGTTTAGCTCTGTACCAGGACCATGTAATACAAGTGGATGGGGCCAAGCTGAAGATTATACCGTTAATGTTGTGGCTGCCACAAGTATTAACGATAACAATATGCTTGCCGGTGCTAGTCTATATCCAAACCCAATGAACAATAATACATTCTATGTGCGTGCACCAAAGTTAAATGGAGAACAATTAGAAGTAAATATTACAGATATGGCAGGAAGACAAATCTTTAATAATAAAATGACTGTCAATGATAACAAATTAACAGTTTCGTTAAATGACGCCTTAACTTCAGGATTGTATTTAGTAACCTTGAAACACTCAAGCGAGACTAGTACATTCAGATTAGTGAAGGAATAATCAAAAGAAAATAGTTAGATTGTTTTCTTCGGAATTAAAAAACCGTCTCAATTGAGACGGTTTTTTAATGATGATTTTCTAAAACTAACAATTATGGTTGGCTAATTTAATCCGTTTTTGTTAATTCTTCTTTCTGTCCTAGCAATGCAGACCTGCTGGCAAAAGCTAAATTAAAGTTTGGTGCAATATCAAGAGCTTGTTCCAAATAGGACACTGCAGCATCAATATTGGTTTCTTTATTTTCGTTGAAAGTTATCAAGCCTTTTAAATATAGAAATCCAGCTTTTAGCGGTACCTGATATGGCTGTCTAGTTTCATAATATGTTTTTTTCATATCGTCTTGAACATGTAATAAACCGTATTCAACTTTTTTAGAAGCCTCAGTTAAGTTCTGGTTTTGGATATAAAGTTCTGCTAATTCATAGGCTATAGATGCATTTTGAGACCTTCTAAACAATTCTTCAAATTGTTTTAAAGCTAATTTTGGCTGATTTAAAGATTTAAGCGAATGAGCTTTTATTTCCACAGCCATATTAGAATCTGTGGCGTAAAGATCAACACCAATAACATTTAAAGCTTGCATAAACTTACCATCGTTCATATATAAAAAAGCCAAAGTATCTTGTTTGTCATCTGAAGGTTCTAAAATATTTAAATGAGTTAATCCATTAATAACACCTTGAATATCTCCTTGCTCTTTCATTTGCTTATAATAAGCTTCGTAATGCTTTAATAACTCTTTGTTATTTTGAGCATTTACAGTAAAACTCATCGCAACACATGCTAATAGGATAATATTTTTCATAGAATAAAGTTTTTTAAGCACCAAAACTATAAAAAAATGGAAGGTAATGTCTTAAAAACATGCTAATTATTTACAATTATTAATCTAAAACAATTGTTTTTTTAAGCATTATAGCATCATTTAAAACAAAGGGTTTCGGGGTCATATTTAATGGTCTTTCAGGCACTTGAAATAACTCGTTACTTAAAAGGTCGAAAGAAGACTCATAATAGGTAAAGGACAGCTTTTGAGCTTTAGGAACTGTAAATTCTAACTCCAAAAATTTGTCGTCCACTACATAATATTCAAATAACCTATTTAAAGTTCTATTTGAAAATACAAAACCATTTTTGTCTTTTTCAATTTCAAAACCATTCACATTAAACGAATTAAAAGTAACAGTAGAATCTGTATATAAATCCATTCTATTTACTAATCGTTGAGGCGAAATAAACATTTTTATATGTCTGTTATTGCCAATAACGGTGTCTCTTTTAATATCTATATATGGATGTCTTATAGCTTTAATTTGTGCTTTTTTACTATAACTAAACCCTGTGTTATATTTACTGCCAAAAGTAGTTTTTGTAATATCGTGATTGCTGTCCGGCTTGTCCGTTAAATAGGCTTTGGTCCAGGGGTCTAAGATGTTGTCATAAGTAGTCCATACGGCTTCATTAATATCAGTATCATAATAATAAACCAGGCTATTGGGTTTAGGACGATCTTCATTAAATCCCGATTGTAAGTTTGCAGAAATAAAGAGAATAGCAGCTATGAAAAGCAAAAAGTACGACCATCTGTTTTTATGTCGATAAAACCCAAAAATGGCGATTAGTAATCCAAAAATTAATGTCACTAATACCGTTGAAGCTAATAAGAGTTTTAAGCCTAAACCAACAGGAAACATTTGAACAAATGGAGTCATGATGGTTAAAACGGGTAATGCTAAAAGCACCATTAATAAAAAATTTGGTTGTTTTTGCCTTACTAAAACAAACAGGCTTATTAAACCAAAGAATACAGGAATAATAAAAAAACTGGCACCTGGCAGAAAAAAAGCAACTAGAGCACAAATTAATAACCAAATTGAAATAGGGCCAACTAATAAGCTAGCCGTATTTCCAGGCTTATATATTTTATGAAATAACCAGAAACATATACCTAAGGCCAACAAAGAAAACACCCATATATAGCTATGCCCATTATAGGTAAAACCCTGAAGAATTTCCGTATAGTCCGGATAAATGACTAAAATAAATTTCCAGCCAAAGAAACCAAGAAGACCATTAATAATTAAGGCAACCAAAAACATAAGAGTTCCTTTTCCAATCTGTTTAGCATTTAAGGTTCTTTTTTTCATACCGTAAAAAATCAAAGCGATAAAAACTATAAGAGCTAAAACAAGCATGGGAATAATCCAGGAAAAAGGATAATTGACGGTTTTAAATAAAGGAACATTAAAATAAATATCGTCTTTATCACTTTTTAAATCGCTTAAATTGGCATTAGAAAAGTAATTTAATAGGGGCATTAAATAGCTGCCTTGATGCTCTAAGGTGTTTCTGTCTAATCTTTCGTATGTATCTAAAGCTGTATGATAATCGAAATGATCGTCTATAAAAGCAAAGTTAAAACCATCTATATTGCCATCCTCCCTAAAACGAGTTAGATCGGTGTCATTGGGTAGTTTTTTATAAACACTATAAGCTAGAGAGTTTGCTACTGGATAATCTGGATGCGCTTCCTTAAACCCTGAAATTAATTTCTGGTTTCCACCATTTGTTTCCATAAGCATATAACTTGGGCCTCCACTTCCGCGAGCCTCAAAATTTAATACTAAACCAACATCTTTGGCCCAAGGATGTTTGTTTACAAATAAGGAAGCTCCATTTAAGCCTAACTCTTCGGCATCTGAAAACAAAATAATAAGATCGTTTTTAGGTGTTTTATTTTCGTGTAAATATGCTCTTAAACCTTCAAGAATGGTAACTACGCCAGAACCAGCATCGCTGGCTCCATAAGATGCATGCGATTTGCTATCATAGTGGGAAAGCAACATCAAGGCCTTGGAATTATCTGAACCCTTAATTCTAGCCAAAATGTTTTTTGGTTTTGTAAGTGTTCCCCAATCGGTTAAAATATACCCTTCTTGAACCTGAGTTTCTAAACCTAAATCTTCTAAAGCAGCAATTAGATAATTTTTAACACGTTCATGATCTGGACTTCCAACGTAATGCGGGTGTTTAGAAATTTCCTTTAAATGAATTAAAGCGCGTTGGGTTGAAAATGTATTATCCGGAGCGTCTATGTTAGAGATATCCCGAGGCAATAATACCGAAAAACTCCAATAAATTGCTGCAAGAATTAAGATGATAGAAATGCCTTTTTTAAACATGATTTTTACCTTTAGTTAGTTTTATAAAAATAGAAAAATTATATCACTTAATTCTTTTAGGATAACTCGCTAAAAATGAGTATATTTAAGTTTCATTCTAAATTAAAAACCATGGCAATAAAGAGTTTTCAAGGAGCTAGAAAGCAACAACAGGAGTCATCTAAAGAGTTTCCTTTTAAGGTAAGCGATATTATGACTAAAGACCTTATTACTTTTAAACCGGAGCAATCCGTGGAAGACGTAATAGATTCTTTAATTAAATATAAAATATCTGGAGGTCCTGTGGTTAATGATAACTACGAATTAGTGGGTATGATTTCTGAAGGAGACTGTTTAAAACAAATAAGTGAAAGCAGATATTACAACATGCCTGTGGAAATTGATATTGTAGAAAAGCGTATGATAAAAAACGTGGAAACCATAGATGGTAATATGAATGTACTAGATGCTGCTAATAAATTTTTAGATTCTAAAAGGAGGCGTTTCCCAATTGTTGAAAATGGTAAATTAATTGGACAGATTAGTCAGAAGGATATTTTAAAAGCAGCCTTAGATCTTAAAGGTCACGATTGGAAATAGTATTTGTACTTTTTCGTGTTAAAAAAGCCTTTTTGTCCTTTAAAGACAACCAAATATTAAAGGTTTAATCGAAACCTAACTATACTTACTAAGTTACTATATCATCTTTTTAATACGCTGCCAAAAGACTTTATGAATCCAAATAGTCGATGCAATTACTTTATTGTAAACAAGTATAAAACTTGTGCCATTTTTAGTTTGTAAATAAACTCAAAACTACTGGTAGTTTTCGAAATTAAATTTTTAGTATATTGAAGATATTGTGCTAAAACAACAGTGTTTCTTTCTTTTTACACCTTAGAATCTCCTCTTTAAGATTAAAGGTGATTATATAATTACAGATTTAGTACGAAGCGAATTTATTGCGAACAGTTTTTATAAATTATAATAATAATTATAAACTAAGGTCTTGTTAATTAATTTAGGATAAAAATATCTTTTTATATCTTTGAAAAAAATTATTATGTTATCAAATGCCTGTCAATACGCCATTCGGTCCATTCTTTATTTAGGAATGTGCTCGGATGAAAAACATAAGGTTGGCGTAAAAACTATCTCTGAAGAATTAGAAGTGCCTCAGCCTTTCTTAGCTAAATTACTTCAGCAGTTAAATAAAAGTCATCTGGTAACTTCTACTAAAGGACCTTATGGTGGTTTTTATTTAAGCGATGAAAACAAAGAGAAAACCGTTTGGGATATTATATTAGTAATAGACGGTACAGATAAATTTAGTCAATGCTTTTTAGGACTTTCTAAATGTGGTGATGATAATCCTTGCCCTGTTCATTTTACTGTTTCTGCTTTCAAAAATAAGATTTTTAAAGATTTTAAAGATAAAACTGTCGCCCAGTTTGTTGAGGAAATAAAAGAGAAAGGACGTTATATTTCTTTAAAAAAGTTTGATGTTCTTGGAGCTGCTTCAGATTAAATAATTAAGGTCAAACCAATAAAAATAGTTAAACAGCCAATTAAAAGTACTTTCCAAAAAGTGGTAGCATGGCGTAATTCCATAAAATAAAAAGCGATTGCTAAAAACTTTAAGGCCGAAAGTAGCATGATATATTGAGGCCCGTTTACAATACCTGAATTGGAAACAAGTAGAGATAACACAGTCAGAATTACCAATATAATTAAGACGATTAAGAAAGGTAGTTTCTTCATTTTTAAAAAATTAGATAATTTACAAGAAATAATAAGAGCCAAACAAGGTTGAACATATGCCAAAAAGTAGTTCTATCCTCTACATCTTCTATAATGAGGTTTTCTGGTTTTTTAACCATGGTTTATTAAAACTGTTGCTTGGATTCGTGAAACAGCTGAGGTTCGTCTGTGCTATACCAAACCATAGCAACCAAAACAGCCCTAAAAGGTATCAGTTCTCAATAAATAATTGTCCAAATTAAAATACCGCTATATGGATAGTAAAGAGAGGATTCTATCGTAACTTGATTTATATTCTAAAATTTAATCCCAATCTAAAAGTCTTTTTTGTCCTTCTAATTTTTGAATTTCTGTAATGTCTTGCGACATTTCAATAACGCCTTTATAAACTTTGTTTTGGTCTCTGATAGCAAAATATCTGATATAAATGATTTGTCCTTTAAAATTGAACCAAAATTCAGCGGTATGTTTATTGCCAGCTTTAAATTCTTCTAAAATTCTTAAAACCATATCCACACTTTTAGGGGGATGACAAAAACGTACTTCCCGACCAATAATTCCCTTACTTCTAGCAAATACACGATCTTCACCTCGGTTGTAAAAAATAACCTTATCGTTTTCGTCTACATAAGTAATATCTACGGGTAAAAATTTCAATAGTAGATTCACCTGTTCAGGAGTCATATAACCTTCATCATAATGAGACGTGTTTTCTAAAGAAAAGCTTTGGGTACGTTCTGTAAGATCTTTACTTGGATGAATATACTCTGGTTCTTTAGCAGGAAAAGGAGCTGGCTTTTCCTTGAGCATCCATCCAATTTCCTCGTCACCTTGATAAAATTCTTCCCAATCTTCTTTGGTTAGTAAACGCATGGCGTTGGGAAATAATTTCTGATCTTCAATTAGCATGAGTCGCTTAATGCCTTCTAGTAAATAAGGAAGATTCTCAGTAATTTTTTCTAAATTCCTCGTCTCATTGTGTGTGTTTAATAATCGGATTTGCTCTCTTAGAACATCATGAAATGACCACATACCTTGACTAGGTCCATTCCAATGATGTTTCTCTAAATAAGGGAAAAGTTGATTTTCTTTTCGTTTAAAGCGTTTCTCAATCGTAGTTAACTGATTAAAAATATTAAAATACTTCTGAAAATCTTCGGAGACTTTCACATCGTATAATTCTGAAATTAAATTTTCAATCAAAACACTTTCTTGATAATATATCTGTAATGGATGTCCTTGTTCCAACTTTTCAATCTCTGGTAAATAGGAGTTCATTTTTTAATATGCTTTTTAAGTAATTTTACAAAGTCTAGAGGTTCTCTTTAGGCATGCCGTAAGCTTTGAATGGCTTTTGGCAACTTTTATGTTGTGATAGATTATACATCGGAAACATATTATAAGCCTATTTGAATTGAAAGATTTAAAAAAAGGCCTTTTTGTTAAAGAAGTTGAAGTGGGGATAATTGTCAGGTATGAGCAAATGTAACTTCATCTCCAATTTATAGTAAAAAGACCTTTTAATCTTCTATGCAAAAATATATGGGTGATTTTTATTAAAATATGATATTAGTCATATACTTAGAAAAAAACCAATAAAACATACGAGGGTTGTAAATTAATTTGTTAGGTTGAATTGGGATAAGCATTATTTTGTTTTGAAGATTATTTTTAAATAGAAGCACATACAAAGCAAAAAAGCCATCATACTTATGTATAATGGCTTTTTTAATTGTTTTTAAAAACTTACTTTTTAATAAGTTTTTTAGTAATAGTACTGTATTCAGTGGTAATTTTCACAATATAAATACCGGCTGAAATATTGCCTGCATGGATAGTGTTTGTTGCTTTTAAATCTCCTTCAAGAACTAAAGTTCCTAAAATGTTGTACATTTTAAAAGCCTCTAAATTAGCTGTTGAGCTTACTGTAATCTTATCTGTAAAAACAGTAGGATATACTGTAGCTGTTGCGTTTACAAAGTTGTTGTCTGCTATAGATAAAGAACTGGTTAAAACAGGGTAGCCATCATTTAAAGTTGAATCAAGAGACCAAGGAGTTCCTGCAGATCCTGCGTTTAATAAACCTAAGAATTCTGTATTTTTCATATTAGCAGTTGTTCTTCCTTCTGCATCGACAGTTACTGGCTCTCCACCAAAACCACCAACAGCTTCTGTTTGTCCAGAGGTTTCCATATCAAAATAGGTGTTTTGGATATCATTTGCATTTCCATAATACCCAATAGTTCCTCCGGCAAATTCTGGAGCAGTTACAGATCCAGTAGAATAAGAATTTAATAAAACTAGGTTAGAATCTGCACCTCCATAAATACCACCAGCTCGGCCTGTAGTAGCAGAAACAGTAGATCTTGAATAAGAATTGTCAATTACGTTTTGGGTTGGAGGTCCAAAAGAAAATGTACAATAACCTACAATACCACCAACTAAAAAGCCTCCAGATACGGTTCCTTCAGAATAGCTTTCGGTAATAGAGCTTTCATTCCATCCAGTACCAGCAATACCTCCTACTTGGTTGTAACCTACAACGTCTCCACTAAAAGAGCAACGGGTTATAGTAGAATTTGTTAGAACACCTCCTGTTAGGCCACCAATATTATAGCTAGTAGCAGTGATAGAAGCGTTGGTTACATGGCAATCTTGCATTGAACTATTAGTTGCTAAATTGGCAACTAACACTCCAGAAGTATCTAAAGCGAGAATGTTAGCAGTGTCTAGGTTAATATTAGAAAAAGATGCCCCACTAGTCTGACCAAATAATCCAATCCAATCCCCATTTGGCGAATTTATCCATAGATTACTAATAGTGTAATTACCACCATCTACATTTCCGGAAAATAAAAAGTCATTATCTGGTCCAATAGGCAACCATAAATGTGCATCTAAATCGATATCAGCACCAATAGTTATGTCTTTATCAGCAAAAGTATTTCCTGCTGCTACCAATTCTGAAAGGCCAGCAAAAGCCTCGGCTGTCGAAATGGTAAATGTGTCTTCACTTTCATTATACCAACTTACGTCTGTATTATCAGACCACGAAGTGGTAGGGAATGTTTGTGAGTTAATTGTTAGAGTTACTGTTAGAAATAACAGTAATGTTGAGTAAATTTTAATCATGATTGTATTGTTTTTTAAGTTGCGGCGAATGTATTGGGAATACTTCTATCTGCAATCTTTAAATCATTTTATTTAAGATGAATTTGGATTGAAAATAGAAGGTACTAATCTATAAATACAGTTTGTAACTGTTTTATTAGAAGATATTCCTAATGCTTATTTTAAATGCTGCAGAGATCTTTTAAAGTAAGCAGTTTTATTGAAAAAATTGGGGTGTAATTAACAGTGTATTTCTACTTTAAACGAGCTATTGCATTCTTAAGCTTTTCCTCTACATCTTTAGCTACCTGACTTAAGTTTTTGTTTTCAACAGCTCCCATGGATGCAATGGGATCTACAGCCGATACTTCAAACGTTCTTGGTTTGACTTGTTTAACAATGACGTTGCAGGGTAAAAATACACCAATGTTTGGTTCAGAACGTATGGCTTCATAAGCATGTTTTGGACTACAAGCTCCTAAAATCACATAGGAATCCATATCTACATCTAATTTGGTTTTGAGCGTATTTTTTATGTCTATTTCAGACAATACACCAAATCCCTCTTCTTTTAATGCTGCTTTTGTTTTAGTTATAGCCTCTTCAAAAGTTGTTTGTTCTAAAGTTGTGGAAAAGAAATAAGTCATTGTTTTTTTTGATTTCTCCTAAAGTTACAAAAAATTTGACAGAAACCGGATGTCACTAAGAGATTAACAATAGGTTATTGGTGTATCATGATTTCTAATTAACTCTCGCGTTTTACTAATGCATAATAATCGCCTTCTAGTGGTAAATAACCTTGGTCGTAAACAAAGTAATACACAGTACCAGCTTTGGTGGTGTAAATACTAGTAAAATAATTAAAATCGAAACCTTTTTCTATTAGTTTGGCTCTAGAGCTTTTGGTTTTTTGCTCTGGATTGAGCTCTTCTAAGATTCGGTAGTTTTTTCTTAATCGGTTATTGGTATTTCTAATCAGGTTTTTAGAATCCTTATTCACCCTATTGTTATAAGAATTTCTACAGGCATCACTACAGAACTTCTTATCAATTCTTCCAACTATTTTATCGCCACATTCCGGGCATTGCTTTTGCATGTTACTGACGTTTGTAATTAAATTTTACTTCTTCCTGTTGACCATTGTCTGAAATAACAACATAAAGATTCATTTCATTTTCAGAAATTTTTTCAAAAGTAAATTGATCGAAATAAATCCGGTCCTTTTCTATTTTAACTAATTTAAAATCAACTGTTTCATCTTTTTCCTCCCAGCCTTTAAAATCATTTCCAAAGTGTTTTAATTGAAGAAGAAGCGTATTATCTATTTGTCTTATACCACCTATTTCATAAAAAACCACTTTATTATCTACCACAAGTTTAAAGCTAAACATCATAGAGTCTCCCAAAGGTGGACCCCAAAATTCCTCTGTAATTCCACCAAAAGCTTCTCCTTTCCAATAGCCTTGAATCCAGGAGGCTTCTTTTAAATTAGCATCTGGAGAATTCATACCATCTAAGAACTTTAAAGTTTGATTTTGATTATAACTAAGTTGACTAATGAGCATAAAAATAATGCTGGCTAAAATAGATTTCATAAATTCTTGAATTAAGGCCTAACTATAAAGATATAAATTATTCGTATACAAATGGCTATAGGGATTTTGCAATAACTAGCGTATTGGTATTATTTACTTTTTCGTGCACTTCTACCATATAAATATGAGATTTTAAATAACTAATAATAGACTCTAATTTATGGCTTAAAGACTTTTCTAAAGAGGCATTAAATAAAATGATACCATTTGGAGATTTCCGTTGTAAAAGATGTTTCCAAAAAGGAATTTCAAGGAATTGTTTAGGAACCTGTGTGTCTATAAATAAATCGATAATTATCAGATTGAAAGTAGATTTATTTTCTTCAATATATTGGAGCGCATCAGCACAGATAATCTCTAATTGTTGATTGTTCTGAAGTTGAAATTCGTCTTCAGCAATGTTGATAATTGTAGGGTCAATTTCAATGGCGGTTATATGTTTTTTATAATTGAAATCTTTTCTGAGTGTTTGTATAACACTACCACCCCCAAGACCAAGGAGTAAAACAGAATTTACGTTTGAAAGTTCTATTTTTTCTAATCCAAACTTTAAAATCCGTTGTAAAGAGCCATAAGAATAGTTAGCATTTTTAGTGTTTAAATGCTTCTTTCCATTATACCAGGTAATTTCTAAGGTTCCGTTAATATCCGATTCAATTTTTTTAGTAATGGGATAAAAATAACTTATAAGTCTTGCCATTACTGTTAAAGGTATGAATTAAAGTTGAATAAAAAATCGTTTACAAACGACTACAAACATTTACAAACGAGTTTAATTAGTTAATAACCGACTAATATTTGGAAGTGATTGCATATTTGTACCGTTGAATTGACCGAACGATATTCAATAGTATTAACTGTTTAACCCGCTTGTTTTCGGACAGGCATTAAAATTTAAAATTATGAAAACGCTTAGAAACAAAGTACAGTTGATTGGAAGATTAGGACAAGATCCTGAAATAATCAATTTTGAAGATGGTAACAAAATGGCTAAATTCTCAATGGCTACAGACGATAGCTACAAAGACAAAAATGGTCAAAAAGTAGAACGTGCATACTGGCATAATGTGGTAGTAAGAGGAGGCTTGGTAAAAGTTGTAGAAGAGTATGTTTCCAAAGGAAAGGAAATTGCCGTAGAAGGCAAATTAACAAACCGTTCTTGGGAAGATAAAGATGGTAATAAACGATACATAACAGAAGTTCTGTGTGACGAATTACTGATGTTAAGTAAATAGAACATTAAAATATCTGATTAAAAGCGACTTAGGTCGCTTTTTTTTATTTATTTTAGGAACCTCCCTTTTAGTTTTTAGCAGTCGTTATAATTTAAAATTTAAGAGATATGTTAGGAGATACATTAAAAATTGCTTTGGGTGAATTGGGCCAAAAAGAAATCCATGGAGAGAAGCACAACGAACGCATTTTAGAATATCAAGTAACTACAGGCTTGAATTTTGGTAACGATGAAGTTGCCTGGTGTAGTATTTTTGCAAATTGGGTAGCAATGCAAGCTAATTTACCAAGATCCAATAAGGCAAATGCCAGAAGTTGGTTAAACGTAGGTGAAAAAACCAAATGGCCTCAACCAGGAGATATTGTTGTTTTTTGGAGAGGGAGTAGAGATGATTGGAGAGGACATGTGGGGTTCTTTATGGGTTATACCAAGAGTGGAAAATCTATTTATTGTCTCGGTGGTAATCAAGACGATGAGGTAAATATTCAAACCTATCCTTTAGATCGAATTTTAGACTTTATAAGCTTAACAGATCATGATAATAGCAACCTACAAATTCCAACAGGTTATCTAAGACAAGGCGATAGTAACAATCACGTAAAACACTTACAACAACTTTTAAAACAATTAGATTTTTTAAGTGGAAGTGCGGATGGCGTTTTTGGTCCTAAAACAGAAGCAGCACTTAGAGCTTTTCAAAAAAAGTATGAAATAACTGTTGATGGTATTTATGGTAGTGAATCTAGAGCTGTTCTGGAAAAATTAGTATAGAACAACTCTAGACTTTAATTTTTTATTTCAAAATTTAGAAATTAGATACGTTTTAAAACACGTTTTTTAACTGATTTCGTTGTAGACTGAAAAGCTGATAATATTTGTTTTTCGTAAAAAGTAATCCGAATTCCAAAAAGTAATACAAAACCACCAAAAACCATTTGTAGAGAAATAGCTTCGTCTATTAATAACCATGCTAAAATAGAAGCTAAAATACCTTGTCCCAATAAACTAACTGAAACTCTGGTAGCGCGCATATGCTGTGTTGCATAGCTAATTAATAACCAGGCTGCAAGCTGACAAACAGCAGCTTGAATAACTAATACCAACCAACCAGCATTTGAAAAACCGGAAAAGGGTTCGTTTATAGCGTAGCTTAAACCTCCTAAGTATATAGATGAAGCTGCCAAACTTATGGTCATAAAAGTAATAACATTCATTTTCTTTAAAACCTCTTTACTTAGTAGCATATAGACTGAGTATAGAACTCCTGATAGGATACCAAAACTAAACGCTAAGTCGAAATCAAGCGTTTTAAATACGGTAAAACCAACAAGCATCATCATCCCAAAAACAGCAACCATGGTACCAATCCAAAAGTTAGTTTTTGGTTTATCCTTTAAAAAGAACAAAGCTAAAACACCCACCCAAACTGGAGAGAGGTTCGTTAATAAAGATGCCTGAGTAGCGGTAGATTCTTGAATAGCAATATTCCAAACTGCGACATCACTACCAAAAACAACCCCGCAAATAATGGCTAAAATTGCCATTTTAAGACTGGGTACTTTAAATTGTTTTGATATTAAAACATAAGGTAATAACAACAACAAGGAAAACAACATTCTATAAAATGCTGATATCACTCCTGGAGTTAGGTTTAATTTAACCAAAATAGGGAATATAGAAATACAAACTATTCCAATAAACAACGCGATTCTTGCCTTTTTCATCTGAAAACTATTTAGCTTCTTAATTTGAAGCTGCAAATGTACGCCCTATTTCCAGATTTTGATGAGACTAAATTAACCAAGTATGATAAAATATTATCCAGTTTTATTAAAATATGTTGCCATCAATCAATAAAAAGTATTATGGATATAGTTTCAGTCGACAATATCTTTCTTTTTATATGAGGCTTTAGTCACAATTGAGAGTTTAGACTGGGTTTAATTTTTAGGATATATAATAATAAGTAATTAAACAGGTCTATGCTCTATAAGTTCCGAAAGCTTTCGGAACGATCTTAATCCTTTTACTTATGAAGCTTTAATTGAATGCGTTTTCGTGCTACATCTACTTCTAATACCTTAACAATTACTTGTTGATGTAGGCTTATATGCTCGTTTACATCGCTCACAAACCGATCTGCCAGATTAGAAATATGAATCAAGCCACTTTCTTTAATTCCTAGATCTACAAAAGCACCAAAGTTGGTAACATTGTTTACAATACCAGGAAGAAGTTGCCCTTCTTGTAAATCGGTTATAGATTTAATATTTTGATTAAATGTGAAGACTTTAGCCTGCTCACGAATATCTAATCCAGGTTTTTCTAATTCCTTGATAATATCCTGAAGTGTTGGTAAACCCACAGAATCTGTACAGTATTTTTTTAAGTCTAATTTTTGAAGTAGTGTAGAATTACCAATTAATTCTGAAATAGGCTTGTCTAAATCCTTTGCCATTTTTTCAACAATAACATAGCTTTCTGGATGTACAGCAGAATCATCTAACGGATTTTTAGCCTCTTTAATTCTCAAAAATGCAGCACCCTGTTCAAAAGCTTTTTCTCCAAGACGAGGTACTTTTTTAATAGCATTTCTAGATTTAAACACGCCGTTTTCAGCTCTGTAATTAAAAATATTTTCTGCTAGTTTTGGTCCAATTCCAGAAACATAACTCAATAAACTTGTGCTCGCTGTGTTAATGTTTACGCCTACTGCATTTACACAACTTTCTACAACGGTATCTAATTCGCTTTTAAGTTTTGTTTGGTCCACATCGTGCTGGTATTGTCCAACGCCAATAGATTTAGCCTCTATTTTAACTAATTCGGCTAACGGATCTTGTAAACGTCGTCCAATAGAAACAGCACCACGAACAGTTACATCATAATTTGGGAATTCGTCTCTAGCAATTTTTGAAGCCGAATAAATACTAGCTCCTGCTTCGCTGACTACAAATACCTGAATATCATTTTTAAAATGAATTTTTCTAATAAGCGCTTCGGTTTCTCTCGAGGCCGTTCCGTTTCCAATTGCAATGGCTTCAATTTGATAAGCTTCAGAAAGTGAACTTATTTTTTTCATGGCACCAAGGGAATCACTTTTTGGCGGATGCGGATAGATGGTTTCGTTGTGTTTTAAATTTCCTTGGGCATCTAAACACACAATTTTACAGCCAGTTCTAAATCCAGGATCAATGGCTAAAACACGTTTTTCACCTAAAGGGGATCCTAATAATAATTGTTTAAGGTTTTTAGCAAAGACATTTATGGCAGAAGCATCGGCTTTTTCTTTGGCATTCTGCAACGCCTCATTAGATAAGGATGGAAATAACAAACGCTTATAGGCATCTTGAATGGCTATTTCAATTTGTTTGGAACAGGCATTATTAGATCGAATAATCCGATCTTCAATTTTTGTCAAAGCCTTCTCCTGGTCTATCTCAATTTTCACTTTTATAAAGCCTTCTTTTTCAGCTCTTAAAATGGCTAATAATCTATGAGAAGGAATTCTATTTAAAGACTCTTCCCATTCAAAATAATCTCGAAATTTTTGTGCCTCTTCAGTCTCTTTTTTGGATTTAACTACTTTAGTAGAAATCATGGCGAAACGTTCTAATTGCATACGAATATTATTTCTAACATCTGTACGTTCATTTACCCATTCGGAAATAATATGGCGCGCACCTTCCAAAGCAGCTTTAACAGAAGCAATTTCTCCTTTTACGTATTTATAAGCAATAGATTCTATATCTGAAGCATTTTGGCTCATAATGATTTTAGCCAAAGGTTTCAAACCATTTTTTCTAGCAGTTTCAGCTTTGGTTTTTCTACTTTTTTTGAAGGGTAAATAAAGGTCCTCAAGTGTGGTTAAATCTTGAGTAGCTTCAATTTTTATTTTTAAGTCGTCTGTTAAAACTTCTTGTTCCTCCAGAGCCTTTAAAATGCTCGCTTTTCGTTTTTCTAGGGCTTCAAATTGTTCTTTGTATTTAACGATGTCTCCAATTTGAACTTCATCCAGATTACCTGTTCGTTCTTTTCGGTAACGCGAAATAAACGGAACCGTACAGGCTTCTTTTAATAATTCTACCGTGTTTTTTACAGAAACTTCTGGAAGTTGTGTTTGGGAAATGATGTAGGAAATCATCGACATGCTTAATATAATCTATAGGTTGAGCTACAAATATATGAAGATATTTGCGGTAAGACCTGTGATTTTTCTTGTGAATTGCGTAAAAGAATAAACCCCTTTTTTAGCTAAAAGGGGTTTGATGTTTTTATAAGGTTTCTTTTAACCATTTAAAGAATTCTGTTTGCCAGACAATGGCGTTTTGAGGCTGTAGAATCCAATGGTTTTCATCTGGAAAATAAAGTAATTTACTTTTTATATCTAAGAGTTGTGCTGCTTGAAATGCACTTAAGCCTTGCTCGATTGGCACGCGATAATCTTTTCCTCCCTGTATAATTAATATGGGAGTATCCCATTTAGCCACCCTAGTTATTGGATTGAATTCATTATAAGCTTTTTGAGCTGTTTTATTGTCTTTATCCCAATAGTTTCCACCCCAATCGTTGTTTACAAAAAACAATTCTTCGGTGGTGCCATACATTGTTCGGGTATCGAAAACGCCATCGTGAGAGATAAAAGTTTTAAAGCGTTTCTCATGGATTCCAGCTAAATAAAACACGGAATAACCACCAAAACTGGCACCAATAGCACCAAGTCTATCGTTGTCTACATAAGATTCTTTGGCAAGATTGTCAATGGCACTCAGGTAGTCGTCCATAACTTGTCCGCCCCAATCTTTACTTATATCTGCATTCCATTTAACGCCGTGTCCAGGCATACCTCTTCGGTTTGGAGCTACTATAATATATCCTTGCGAAGCCATAACTTGGAAGTTCCATCGATACGAATAAAATTGGGATAATGGCGATTGTGGACCACCTTGAGCGTATAATAACGTTGGATATTTTTTAGAAGCATCGAAGTTTGGAGGAAGGATAACCCAAACTAACATTTGTTTGTTATCTGTAGTAGTTACATAACGTTTTTCAATTTTTGGCATATCGATTTTACTATAGAAATCGGTATTAACGTTTGTAATCTGCTCAAAATCTTTCTTCTTTAAATCGAAACTAAACACTTCGGCAGCATGGTTCATATCGGTACGTGTAACAAGTAGGCTGTTGTTTAATTCTGCAACAATACTAGTCACATCAAAAGGACCTTCAGATAATTGAGTCACTAATGGCGCTATACGTTTTTTTCCAGGGTAATTAACCTCAAACAATTGAATAGTTCCATCTACAGGAGCCGTAAAGTAAATTTTCTTTCCATCTTTACTCCATTTAAAACTTCTTACGGTGCCATCCCATCGTGCAGTTAGGTTTTGTTCGATACCATTTTCTAGAACAATCAGATCGTTTTTATCACTTTCGTTACCTTCGGTTTTCATTTGTAACCATGCTAGAGCGCCTAAACTTGAAAATTCTGGGCTCATATCGTAACCACGATTTTTCTCTGTAATATTGGTAGTTGTTTTTGTGGCTAAATTGTACTTATAAATATCTGTATTGGTGCTGGTAGCGTAGGCTTTTCCTTTTAGTTTTTTACTTACGTAGTAAATACTCTTACTATCCGGAGCCCAGATATAATCTTCGTCGCCACCAAAAGGACGTTGCGGACTATAATATGGCTCGTTAGGCATAATATCTATAGCATCTGTATCTTCAGCATTGATTGCCTTATAGAAAACATGGTTGAATTTTCCGTCGTACCAAGTGTCCCAATGTCTGTTATCCAAATCTGTAAAAATATAGGCGTCAGATTTTTCTAAGTCTTTATACACATCTTTACTATGAATAGCTTCTATAGCAACTGCTTTATCGAACATTTTAAAACGACCATCAGGCGAGATGTTTTTATCTACAACCGCAACATCTTCTTTGGTTATTTCTACGGGAGCTCCTCCATTTACAGGGATTTTGTAGAATTTCGAGTCAAATCCGTTAGTTTCCATATTTGGAGTGGATACGCGATAAAAAAGTTGATTTCCTTGACTGTCTAGACCTAAAGCACTAAGGCGTTTTACTTGCCAAAGTAGTTCTGGAGTCATTTGTTGTTGACTTTGAGCAATGTGGACACTTAAGAAAAGGCTCAGAAAAAATGCAATTGTTCTCATGGATTTTAATTTAAATGAAAGACTTGTTTAAAATATTTTCTAATTGCAGAAAATTATCAATTCTCAAAGATAGGCATATATACTAATTTAGGATTGAGTTACTTTGAAAAATCAACTTGTTTTCTTGAGTAAAACTAAATTCTGTTAAATCTATTTCTTGGAGAAGTTAAAAATATAGCATTAAAAAACCCAAGCAACATACTTGGGTTTTAGTAAAAAGTTATTTTTACCTGTGTTTTATTCCATAATTTCAAAAACAGCTAAAGGAGCCATTTTTGCTTTATTAAGTGTCATTGTATTTCCGCTTAAAGAGAAGTTATCTACCGTATTAAGCACTTCCATAAATTGATTTTCAATTGTCATATCTGGACAAGCTTTCATGGTTGTAGCTACATTAGAAAGCTCTAACTGACTTCCGTTTTCTATTTTAAAAGAACCAGTAAAGGTATTACATCCGGCATCTCCAAAAACTCTATTTTCGTCTGTTGAGAAAGAAATAAAAGCTTCAGAAGCTGTAATATCTTTCCCCATAAGCTTTACTAATTTCCATTTAGTATCAGTGAATTCATTAGAGTTAGTAGACGCGCTTTGTTGTTTTTTCAAAATATATAGATCTGCTAGTTCTCCGGTAACTTTCTTTCCAGATTTATCTAATAAGGTTAGGGTGTTTTCACCTACAGCAAAACTAGTTTTATTCTCGTCTGATAATAAAATTGTTTGCCCATCTTCTAGCCATTTAAAATACCCACGACTAATAATATTTTTTTCTTCTTTTCCTAAATAGATATCTTTTAATTTAAAAGTTTGATCTTTATTAAGAGTGATGGTAACCTCAATACCTTCACAATCGGCACAAGGTAAAGTTCCGGTGTAGATGCCATTCCAGTCTAAAGCATTTTCGCTGGTATGCATATCTACTACTTCTTTATTTGGTTCTCCTGCGTCAGGTTCGACTTCTTTTTGTTTTTTATCATTCGAATTACAACTAGTAATCAATAAAAGTGCAATTGCAGAGAGTTCTAATAATCTGATTTTCATGTTAATTTATTTTAATTGTTAGCTTGATTTTGTGCTTGTTGTATCATTTCTTCGCTTGGTAAAATAGCTACATTTACACGTCTGTTTTTTGCACGGCCTTCAGCTGTGGAGTTATCATGCATAGGCTGTGTTTCTCCAAACCAATTTGTTGTTAGTCTACCATTACTTACCCCTGACGAAATTAGGTAATTAGTTACAGAATAAGCCCTTCTTTTAGAAAGCGTCATATTATACGCTTCTGCTCCAACACTATCTGTATGTCCTACGACCAAAATATTCGTATCTGGATATTCTTTAAATACATTTGCTAATTTATTTAAAGTTGTTTGAGAAGCACTATTAATATTGAATTTATCTGTAGCAAAATATACGCCACTATTTTCATCGAAGGTAACTACAATTCCATCGTCTACACGTTCTACCTGAGCTCCTGGAATTTCTTCTTCAATCTCTTGTGCTTGTTTGTCCATTTTATTTCCAATTAAAACGCCAGCACCACCGCCAACAACACCGCCAATAACAGCTCCAAGTTCGCCATTACCACCTTTCCCAATGTTATTTCCTAAAATAGCTCCTAAAACAGCACCTCCAGTAGCTCCAATAACGGCACCTTTTTGTTTGTTATTAGCGTTATCTACAGATTTACAGCTAGTAAAACTTATTAAAAAGATACTAGCAAGTGCTATTATTTTGTATGTATTTATATTTAAAGTCTTCATATTATTGTTTTGTAAAGTTCATATTTATTGTAAAAGGCTTATTGTCTACCATTACGGTTTGCTGCCACTGCATATTAGTGTCTGATAAAGCACTTAGTCTTAGTCTAAATCCCTGATTGGTTTCCGATTTCCCCTTTTTATTTGTTGGTTTTAAAAGGAAGTCATACAAGCCAGTTGTTTCATCTATTTCTTTGATAGTGAATACAAAATAACGCTCGCCCATAGTACAATCTAAATTAGTAATGGTATATAAACCCGTATTATTATTTGGTATAAATTGCCATTGGCTGCCTTCAAAGCAGGTTTTGGATTCATCGTTAAATAGGGTGATATTATAAGTTCCTGTTTCACTATAGTTAATTGAATTTAAGGTCCAATCGCCTTTAATAACTTTTTTAGAATCTCGAACAGTTTTAGATCCACCGCATGATAAAAGGCAGATACTAAATACTAAAAGAATAACATTTTTCATAAATTATTGTTTTTGTTGAATAATCAAAATTAAATAATGAAACGCTTTAAGATTGATGCTAAAGATTAAAATACTAATCTATTTACACGGATAATTACTCTATGTACGGAAACAAATGGATTATAGATGTTTGAAATTTCTTGCAAAGAGAACTTTATTTTGATCCCGTATATTTATAGATGATAAAAGATAAAAATTGCTGTTTTCTAAAAAAATAATTTTGATGAAATTTAAATAATACAAGTTGTAGGTTGATTTCATTTTTAGGTGTATCACAAAATAAAAAGGCGACCGTTTTTAAGGTCACCTTAATAAAAATATGTTTATAAAGTACTATGCTACATCTTGTAAAAGGTCGAAGCAAGGACATTTTTTACAGCGCTTACTTTCCTTTTTCTTGTATTTTTCGCAGCAACTACTTTTTACTTTATCGGCAATAATTATGCCAGATGCTTGCAGTTTTTTTAGAGCTTTTTTCTTCTCTTTTTTTTGTTTCTTTTTTCCCAAAACAAATACTAGGTATTAAGTAATGAGACAAAAGTAATTATTTTTAATGAATCTAAATAAACTAAAATGTTAAAAATTTAAACGTTATCGTTTGAAGCAGAGCTTATAGTAAGTTGTTGAATATCTCTGTCAAATAAATAAAGACCTCCTTTATCGTCTCCAATTAGGTTTATTTTATCTAGAATAGTTCTTGCCATTGCTTCTTCTTCAATCTGCTCGGCCACGTACCACTGTAAGAAATTATGAGTGGCATAATCCTTTTCTTGTAAACTAATATCTACTAAATTGTTAATGGATTCTGAAACGAAAATTTCATGTTCAAGTAGTTTTTCAAACATTTCTTTAAAAGACTTAAACTTGACATTTGGCTCGTTTAGATCCGAAATATGCGCATGACCACCACGTTCGTTTACAAATTTCACAAATTTAAGCATGTGATCTCTTTCTTCATCAGACTGTGCGTACATAAATCCAGCAATTCCTTCTAAACCTTTTACTTCTGCCCAACAAGCCATGGCCAAATATATTTGAGAAGATTCTGATTCAATCCTTATTTGATCGTTTAATACTTTTTCTATTGTTTTTGATAGCATAATTTTAATGTTTAATCAAAGCTAAGAAATCTTCCTAACATTTGGATGGTAAAGGGGGCTTATCCCTTAGTGGAATTGTAATTTAGAATGTTTTAAGATTACATTTTTTGGAATAAAGTATAAATATAAGGACGTTCGCCACCAAAAGGATTTATAAACGTATGATTAAAAGAATCTATCAATTTGAAATCTGTGCCTAAGGCGTCTTTTAGCATATCAAGATTATAGCGTTTTAAGTCTAGGCCACAACATTTTTCTGCACCATCTAGAGAAAAAACAGCAATCAAGACAAAACCACCTTTATTTACTATTTTTTTAATTAAATTAAAATATGCCGTTTGTTCTTCTTCTTTTAAGAAGAAATGAAGTACGGCTCTATCAATCCATAGATTGACGTTTTCGAGATTTTGTAATTCTGTGGGGTTTGTTAAATCGTCTGTAATTGTTGTTAACTGATAATTATGCGATTGTTTAATGCGGTTTTTTAGCTTTTGTAAGGCAAAGTCGCTCAAATCGTTTGCAATAAGGTTGGTATAACCTTCGTCTAAAAGAGTATCGATGAGGTTGGTAGTTCCAACTCCAACATTTAAAATTTTAGCATCTTTTTCAAGCTTACAAGCTTCTATAAGTTGCATGGTTGGCGCTGGGTTTTCTTCAAACCACCCCAACTGATTATCTTCTTTATCGTAAGCTTTGTTCCAATGAGATTTTAAGTCTTGAGAGTTTTCCATTTATTAGCTTATTTGCAATCCATTAGTAATATTCTCATCATCAGGATTTACAAAAACTAATTTTCCTTCAGAAGTTTCTGTCATTAAAATCATGCCTTGGCTTTCTACACCGCGAAGCTTTCTTGGAGCTAAATTTACTAAAACAGTCACTTTTTTACCAATTACTTCTTCTGGAGTAAAGCTTTCAGCAATTCCAGAAACAATGGTCCTTATATCGATTCCTGTATCTACTTTTAAGACTAAAAGCTTTTTAGTTTTTGGCATTTTTTCAGCTTCTAAAATAGTTCCAACTCTTAAATCTAATTTTGTGAAATCCTCAAAACTAATGGTGTCCTTTTCAGGATCAACTTTTTTATTAGCAGCTTCGTTTGCTTTCTTGGTAGCTAATAATTTATCAACTTGAGCTTGAACGGTTTCGTCTTCAATTTTTGAGAATAATAATTCAGCTTTTCCAATTTGGTGTCCTGTAGGAAGTAAAATATCTTTTGTAGAAACATCGTTCCAAGAAGTTTCAATAGTGTTTGATGTTGTTTTTAGAATAGCTTTTAATTTATTTGAAGTAAAGGGTAAAAATGGTTCGCTTAAAGTGGCTAAAGCCGACGCAATTTGAAGTGCCACAAACATAATGGTTTGGGTTCTGGCTTCGTCTTCTTTAACTACCTTCCAAGGTTCTTCGTCTGCTAAATATTTATTTCCCAATCTAGCTAAATTCATTAATTCTTGCCCAGCTTCTCTAAATCTATAACGCTCAATAGAACTAGAAATAACAGCTGGATAAGCTTTAACTGCAGCTAGGGTTTCATTATCCACTTGAGAAAAGTTGGATGGTTTCGGAACTATTCCGTTGTAATATTTATTGGTTAAGACTACCACACGGTTAATGAAATTTCCAAAAATAGCAACCAATTCGTTGTTGTTTCTTGCCTGAAAATCTTTCCATGTAAAGTCGTTGTCTTTTGTTTCTGGAGCATTTGCTGTTAAGGCATAGCGCAAAACATCTTGCTGATTCGGAAAATCTTCTAAATATTCTGGTAACCAAACCGCCCAGTTTTTAGAGGTTGAAAGTTTATTGCCTTCCAAGTTTAAAAACTCGTTTGCAGGAACGTTATCTGGTAAAATATAAGAGCCTTCAGCTTTTAACATAGCTGGAAAAATAATACAATGGAATACAATATTATCTTTTCCAATAAAATGAACTAGTTTGGTATTTTTATCCTTCCAGTAAGGTTCCCAATCTTTTCCTTCGCGTTCTGCCCATTCTTTGGTAGCAGAAATATAACCAATTGGCGCATCGAACCATACATAAAGCACTTTGCCTTCTGCATCTGGAAGAGGAACGGGAATTCCCCAATCTAAATCTCTAGTTACGGCTCTTGGACGTAAACCATCGTCGATCCAAGATTTTACTTGTCCGTAAACATTAGGTTTCCAATCTTTTTTATGACCTTTTAAAATCCATTCTTTTAAGAAATCTTCGTGTTTATCTAAAGGTAAAAACCAATGTTTTGTTTGTTTTAAGGTTGGAATGTTTCCGGTAATGGCCGACTTTGGATTGATTAAATCCGTGGCATTATGACTGGTACCACAAGCTTCACATTGGTCGCCATAACTTTCTTCGTTGCCACATTTAGGACAGGTTCCAACTACAAATCTGTCTGCTAAAAACTGATTGGCTTCTTCATCATATAACTGTTCGGTAATTTCTTCTGTAAACTCACCTTTTTCGTATAAACTTGTAAAAAATTCTGAAGCCGTATCATGATGTACTTTAGCTGTAGTTCTGGAATAATTATCTAAAGAAATGCCAAAATCCTCAAAAGACTTTTTAATAATGGCATGATATTTATCTACAATATCTTGAGGAGAAACGCCTTCTTTTTTCGCTTTAATAGTGATTGGAACACCATGCTCATCGCTTCCACAAATAAAAGCAACATCTTTTCCTATTAACCGTAAATAGCGGGCATAAATATCTGCTGGTACATAAACACCTGCCAAATGGCCAATATGAATGGGGCCATTAGTATAAGGTAAAGCAGCTGTTATGGTATATCTGTCTGCCGAAGGGGAAGAGTTTTTTGACATTATTTATATTTTTAAAGTGTACAAAAGTACGCATTTTAGAGGCGATTTAGAAAAAAAATGTACATTTACATTATGACAAAATTTACTTTTATATTAAGCTTGTTCTGCTTGGTTTTTTTCTTCGGAAAACAAAGGCTTTCAGCACAAGAACTTCAAACACAAAAAACACATACCTTGAAACAACCTCCATTTTTAAAAGCTGGCGATACAGTTGCCATTGTAGCACCTTCAGGAATTTTAAAAGGGCGAGCTAGTGAAATTCAGCAAGCTAAAAGCCTGCTTAAAAGTTGGGGATTGAACGTGGTAGTTGGAAAGCATGTTTTTAATCAGAATAATCACTTTGCTGGTACGGACGATGAGCGTTGCGAAGATTTCCAGGAAGCCATGGATAATTCCAGTATTAGCGCTATTTGGTGTGCAAGAGGAGGTTATGGAGCTGTAAGAATTTTAGATAAATTGGATTTTACCAAATTAAAAGAAAGGCCTAAATGGCTAATAGGTTATAGCGATATTACAGCTTTGCATAATCAGTTTCACAATGAAGGATTTGAAACTATTCATGCGCTTATGTGTACCAGTTTATCAGACGACCCGAATGACATAACAGAAACTATTGATACTTTTAAAAAGGCCATTTTTGGAGAGCCATTAAGTTATACATTAAAAGGGTCTGCCTATAATAAAACCGGAACTGTTTCAGCTCCTTTAGTAGGTGGAAACTTAACCATGCTTCATACCATGTTGGGTTCTAAAACAAGTATAGATACTAGTGGGAAAATTTTATTTATAGAAGAAATAGGTGAATATAAATATCATATAGACCGTATGTTACAAAGTTTAAAACGTGCCGGATATTTCGATGATTGTGCGGGACTTTTAGTTGGAGATATGAGCAAAATTAGAAAAAACACGACTGCCTGGGGTAGTTCTATAGAGCAGCTTATTTTAGATGCACTTGCTGATTATAATTTTCCAATAGCTTTTAATATGCCCGCAGGACACGAAAAAGATAATCGTGCCATGGTACTTGGAGAAACAATTAAAATGACTGTAGGGAAAGATGAATCGACCGTTGTTTTTGAACAATAAAACCTAAACTTTCTTCAAGTTTTAAAATAACTTTTTCTGAAATATAAAAAATAAGAAAGCCCCAAGAAAATAGAGAAACACGTCTATTAAATCTCCAGTATATCTAGAGTTTAATTGAGGCATAAGCCATTCAAAATAAATGGCATAATAAGTTGTCATAATTAAAATGATACTTAAAGGCACGTAAATAATATCAGATTTTTTTATAAAACGAAGAGCAGCCAAACTCAAACTTAATACTATGGGCATGCATAGAAAATCGTTTACATAAAAGTAAATCCATGAAGGGAGTGGTAAGGCTAATCTATTTGCTACATAAATAAATAAAGCGATTAAGCAGAAAGCTATAAGAATTGTGCTTTTTAGGATTTTCATGCAACTACAGCTGAAATTAACCAAGCAATAAACATGCCTATAGCCATAAATACAAGCCAAATAGAACGGATTATTTTCACTATAATACGTACTAAAAGAAATCGGTGATTACTATATTTTTCAAAGAAAGATTCTTTTTTTTCTTTGGAGGCCATCTCTCTTTGACGTTGTTCTTCCTCTTTCTTTAAAGCAAGTTCACGTCTAATTTTATAGGAAAGAACAGTGTTGCATTTTTCGCAATAATCTCTATCTGTATTATAAACACCACAATTGGGACATTTAATAGTAGCCATTTTATACCTGCTTTATTTAAAATGTAAAAGTACTACTTATTGTAGGATTTACTTTTTCAATTTGAAATAATCATTTGGCTGTTGTAAAATGGAGGGGAGTTGGTTATCTTTAGCCTGAAAATGAAATATTTAAAATGAATTTTTATTTCATAAATAGGTTAATTAGAAAGTAAGGATGAGATTCTCGCTTTCGTAAATAGATTAATTAGAAAGTAAGGATAAGATTCCTGCTTTCGCAGGAATTATGGCATATCATAACGAACTTGGAGAATGGGGCGAAGAATTTGCAGCCAATTATCTTTTAACAAAGGGATATGAAATTTTAGAGCGAAACTATTTTTACGATCGTGCCGAAGTTGACATTATTGCCTCGCCCAAAGAAAGAGACAGCATTGTTTGCGTGGAAGTGAAAACGAGAAATTCTGATGTCTTTGGAGACCCACAGAGTTTTGTGACACAAGGAAAAATCAAGCTTCTTGTAAAAGCCATGGATACTTATATGGTAACAAACAACATTACTTTAGAAGTGCGTTTTGATATTATTGCAATTATAAAGAACAAGTCTAAAGAAGAACTTACGCACTATAAAGATGCTTTCTATTACTTCTAATTCACAATAGGTTTTAAAACAGTTAAAGCCTGTTCTACGGTTTTAATTTTATCAAACGTAAGCAATAAACGCAAGCCTTTTCTGGTTTCTTTTTCCTTCATTTTACAAGCTGTAGGATGTGCTTGAACATACTGTAAAACCTTAGTGAAATTTGCACTTTGGTAATAAGCACTCTGTTGGTCTGTTATAAAATAACCAATTAATTTCCCTTGTTTCATCACCACTTTTTCAAGTCCTATTTTAGTAGCAACCCATTTAATTCGAACACTATTAAATAAATCTACTACCTGGGTTGGTAACTCCCCAAAACGATCTACAATCTCCGATTCAAATTTTTGAAACTCTTCTTCGGTTTTAATATTATTTAGTTGAGTATATAGGTTTAATCGTTCAGAAATATTATTGACATAATCGTCTGGGAAAAGCATTTCTAAATCGGAATCTATGGTCACATCTTTTACATACTCTTTTTCTTTGCCATCGTCTTCATATAAATCTTTGAATTCATTTTCTTTAAGTTCCTCGATGGCTTCACTTAGTATTTTCTGATAGGTGTCAAACCCTATATCGTTAATAAACCCACTTTGTTCCCCACCTAATAAATCGCCGGCACCACGAATTTCTAGATCTTTCATGGCAATGTTCAGTCCACTACCAAGTTCAGAAAATTGCTCTAAAGCTGTAATTCTTTTTCTGGCATCTTCGGTCATGGCAGAATAATCTGGAGTTATAAAATAGCAAAATGCCTTCTTGTTACTTCGTCCTACACGACCACGCATTTGGTGTAAATCGCTTAATCCAAAATTATTGGCATTATTAATAAAAATGGTATTTGCATTTGGAACATCTAAGCCACTTTCTACAATGGTTGTACTTATTAGTACGTCAAATTCCCCATTAATAAAGGCCAGCATAAGTTGTTCTAGTTTCTTTCCATCCATTTGTCCATGCCCAATTCCAATTTTCGCGTCAGGTACTAAGCGTTGAATCATACCAGCTACTTCCTTGATGTTTTCGATCCGGTTATGAATAAAAAACACTTGTCCGCCACGTTGAATTTCATAAGTAATAGCATCTCTAATCGTTTCTTCGCTAAAGCGAATTACATGACTTTCTATAGGATAACGATTTGGAGGAGGTGTGGTTATAACAGACAAATCTCGAGCCGCCATTAAACTAAACTGAAGAGTTCTAGGTATTGGAGTAGCCGTTAAGGTAAGCACATCCACATGTTCTTTAAGTGTTCTTAGTTTTTCTTTGACAGCAACTCCAAACTTCTGCTCTTCGTCCACAATCAATAAACCTAAATCTTTAAACTTGACATTTTTGTTTACCAATTGATGGGTGCCAATAATAATATCTACAGAACCATTTTCTAAGCCTTCTAAAGTGGTTCTTTTTTCCTTAGCCGTTCTAAAACGATTAATGTATTCTACAGTTACTGGAAAATCTTTTAATCGCTCTTTAAAAGTTCTAGAATGTTGGTAAGCTAATATAGTTGTTGGCACTAAAACAGCTACTTGCTTGCCGTTATCTACAGCTTTAAAAGCAGCTCGAATAGCAACCTCGGTTTTACCAAAGCCAACATCACCACAAACCAATCTGTCCATAGGTCTTTCGCTTTCCATATCTGTTTTAATATCGGTAGTAGCAGTAATTTGATCTGGGGTATCTTCGTAAATAAAAGAAGATTCCAACTCCAATTGCATGGTGCTATCTGGATGATATTGATAACCTTTTTCCAGTTTGCGTTTGGCATAAACCTGAATCAGGTTAAAGGCTATTTCCTTAACTCTTGTTTTGGTTTTTTGTTTTAAGTTTTTCCAGGCCGCAGACCCTAATTTATAGACTTTAGGAGGTTTACCATCTTTTCCATTAAACTTGGTGATTTTATGAAGAGAGTGAATACTTAAATAAAGAATATCGCGCTCGCCATAAACTAATTTAATGGCTTCTTGTTTTTTGCCTTCAACATCAATTTTTTGTAAACCACCAAACCTTCCAATTCCATGGTCTATATGAGTTACATAATCGCCAATTTCAAGATTTGTAAGTTCCTTTAAGGTAATAGCTTGCTTTTTAGCATAGCCATTTTTTAAGTGAAACTTATGGTAACGCTCAAAAATCTGATGATCCGTATAACAGCAAATTTTATTGTCTTTATCTACAAAGCCTTGGTACAGAGATAGAACTATGGTTTTATAATGAACTTCCTCTTCTGCATCTTCAAAAATATCATGAAAACGTTTGGCTTGTTGCTCGCTTACACAAGCAATATAATTAGTGAAACCTTTCTCATGATTGTTGTTTAGATTCTCAATTAAAAGATTAAACTGTTTGTTAAAAGCTGGTTGGGGTGAGGTGTTGAAAGCAATTGTGCTATCGTTATTAAAAATATTTTGAGTCCCAAATTCTACTATGGTAAAATCCAATAACTGCTTTTTTAATAGGGCTGAATTACAGAATAACTCCTCAGGTTCTGCATGTTTTAACTCTGAAGTTAAGTTTTTAAAGGCCTCTTCAGCTTTCTCAAAAAAATCGTCGATTCTCGAGAACATCAAATCACTATTTTTAGTAAAAACTACTGTTTTAGAAGCTATATAATCTAAGAAACTCTGGCGTTTTTCTTCAATTAGTTTATTAGCAACATTAGGAATGATACTTATTTTTTTTATTTGATCTGTAGAAAGTTGCGTTTCTACATCAAAGGTTCTAATGCTGTCTACTTCATCTCCAAAAAATTCAATTCTGTAAGGTTCGTCATGACTGAATGAAAATACATCCACAATTCCACCTCTTACCGAAAATTCTCCCGGTTCTGTGACAAAATCTACACGCTTAAATTTGTATTCAAATAAAACTTCATTTACAAAATCTATAGACAAATTATCGCTTATAGAAACCTTTAAAGTATTGCGTTCTAATTCTTTTCTTGTGACTACTTTTTCAAATAAAGCATCTGGATAAGTCACTATTACAGCTGGTTTTTTTCGAGAGTTTATCCGGTTTAAAACTTCAGCTCTTAAAAGTACATTGGCATTGTCTGTTTCTTCAATTTGATAAGGTCTTCTGTAGCTTCCTGGATAGAAAAGAACATCTTTATCGTTGAGTAAACTTTCTAAATCGTTGAGGTAAAAGGCAGCTTCTTCTTTATCGTTAAAAACAAGTAAAAAAGGTTTGTCTGTTTGTTTAAATGTTTCGGTTAAAACAAAAGATAGAGAAGAGCCTACAAGACCTTTTAAATGTGTTTTACTTTGATTTTTGGAAATAGCAGTTTGCAGATTTTGCGTTTGCAGAGCCTGTGCATATGTTTGCGAGAGGTTATTTTTACCCAAGACAATTTATTTTTGGTAAAGATAATGTTTCATTTTTTTTAGTTGAACAACTATTGTGTTTTTGTGATTTTTTTATGTGAAAATGCTGATAAAAAATATATTTACTACTTAGAAGTTAAATTTTTAGGATGAATAAAGTGTAATTAAAAAAGATTTTTTTAGTTTTATTAAGGATATTCTTTAACTATATTTGCAGCTCAATCATCAGAGATTTAAAATAAAAAATATATGTCATTTTCAGATTTATTTGATAGCGGATTTAAACAACGTAACGCAGACCATTTTGCATCTATAGTTAGAGTAGCAATGGACGATGGAATTATTACAGAGCAAGAAAAAGCGTTTTTAGACCGTTTGGCTCATAACTTAGATATTAATGATTCGGAATACAGAACTATATTAAAAGATTACCAATCGCACCCTATAAACCCTCCAACTTCATACGATAGACGTTTGGAACGTTTATACGATTTGGCTCGTATGGTTTATGTAGATCATATTAAAGGTGATAGCGAAATGATAGTGTTAAAAAAGATTGCTGTTGGCTTAGGTTTTTCCCCAGACAACGTAAAATACATTGTAGACAAAGCTTTAGTTTTAGTAAGCAATGGTGTTGATATTGATACTTTTACAGAGGAAATGAAAAACATGAATAGATAATTATTCAATATTATAAGATGAAAAAAGCGAGTTGTAAATAATAACTCGCTTTTTTATGTCTTCTAATGAGGTTTATTAGGCATTTCGCATAAATTCTTCTGCTTTTTCAACCATGTTTTTGCTTCCACAAATAAAGGGAACGCGTTGATGCAATTCGGTTGGTTCAATATCCATAATTCTAGTAAATCCATCACTTGCTTTCCCATCGGCTTGTTCTGCTAAAAATGCCATTGGGTTACATTCGTATAGTAAACGCAGTTTTCCATTAGAGTTTTTTGAACTTTTTGGATATAAGTAAATACCTCCTTTTATCATGTTTCTATGAAAATCTGAAACTAAAGAACCTATATATCTACTAGTATACGGTCTGTCTCCTTCTTCCATTTGGCAATATTTAATATAGTTTTTTACACCTTGAGGAAAATGAATATAATTTCCTTCATTTACAGAATAAATATGTCCATCTTTTGGAAAGGTCATTTTAGGGTGCGATAAATAAAAGGTTCCAATAGCAGGATTTAAGGTAAAGCCGTTAACGCCATCTCCAGTTGTGTAAACCAACATAGTAGAGGTGCCATAAACAATATAGCCGGCTGCTACTTGTTTGTTTCCTTTTTGAAGAAAATCGTCTATGGTTACCGGACCACCAACCGGAGAAACTCTTCTAAAAACCGAAAAAATAGTTCCTACAGAGACATTAACATCTATGTTAGACGAGCCATCTAATGGATCCATTAGTACCACATATTTGTTTTGATTGTTTTCGTCCTGACTGTTAATGCTAATAAAGCTATCCTCTTCCTCACTTGCTATTCCGCAAACAATATTTCTGTTTTTTAAAGTTTGGATAAATTTTTCGTTGGCATAAACATCTAGTTTTTGTTGATCTTCACCTTGAATATTGGTGTCTCCAACAGCACCAATAATATCAACTAAACCTGCTTTATTTACTTCGTGATTAACTACTTTTGCAGCTAAGCGTATGGAGTTAATAAGTCGGGATAGCTCACCGGAGGTGTATTTAAAAGACGACTGATTTTCAATAATAAACTCTCCTAAAGTTTGGTTTTTTCTAGACATGAAGTTCTAATGTGTTGTTTGTGGTGCAAATATCGTACTTTTTAGCAAACTACAGCACGTTCCAAATAGATAATAAACAACTTTAAACTATCTTTATCCTCAAATTTTTTATATGAAAATTGAAATTAGAAAGGCTAAAAAAGAAGATATGCTAGCCGTATATAATTTAATAAAAGCTTTAGCTGTCTTTGAAAAGGAACCAGATGCCGTAGAAATAGAAGTTTCAGATTTAGAGCGCGATGGCTTTGGAAAGGAAGCGAAATTTTTATGTTTTGTTGCCGAAGTAAATAATAAAATAGAAGGAATGGCTTTGGTTTATATGCGCTATTCTACATGGAAAGGACCAGTTTTACATTTGGAAGATTTGGTTGTTAATCAGCAAATGAGAGGAAAACAATTGGGAACAAAATTACTCGATCAAGTAGTTGTATATGGAAACCAATTAGGTGTAAAACGAGTAAGTTGGGATGTGATAGATTGGAATGAGGACGCCATTACATTTTACGAGAAAAAAGGAGCGAATGTTATGAGGGATTGGGATTTGGTTCAATTAGACGAAAAAGGAATAAAAGAGTATTTATCTAAACTATAATGCAAGTATTTAAATTTGGAGGCGCATCTATTAAAGATGTCACAGGCGTAAAAAATTTAGTAGCCGTTTTAAATAAAACTGGTTATAAAGACACTTTGGTAGTAGTTTCTGCTATGGGGAAAACTACCAATGCTTTAGAGCTAGTAGTGAAAAATTATTTTGATAGGTCTAATCAGTTACAAAGCTCTATTCAGGATGTTTTTAAATTTCATAATGCCATTTTGTTAGACTTGTTCGACAACGAAAAGCATGAGGTTTTTAAGAAAGTATCGACTTTGTTTAACGATTTAAAAGTGTTTCTAGATAGAAACAAATCCCCAGATTATAATTTTGTTTACGATCAAGTTATTGGTTTTGGAGAATTGGTCTCTACCACTATTATAAGTGAATATTTAAATGAAGTGAATATTAAGAACCATTTTTTAGATGTTCGAGAATTTATAAAAACAGACGATTATTACAGAAGTGCAAAAGTAGATTGGGAAGAAACCCAAAAGCGAATAACTACTAATTTTAATAGAACCCAGCTAAATATTACCCAAGGTTTTTTAGGGAGCGATTCTAATAATTTTACAACAACCTTAGGAAGAGAAGGGAGTGATTATACTGCTGCTATTTTTGCTTATTGTTTAAATGCACAGAGTGTAACTATTTGGAAAGATGTTCCGGGGATTTTAAATGCAGATCCTCGTTACTTTGAGAATGCACAATTACTTCATAGAATATCTTATAGAGAGGCTATTGAATTGGCTTTCTATGGAGCTTCCGTTATTCATCCAAAAACCTTGCAGCCGTTACAACGAAAGGAAATTACTTTGTTTGTAAAGTCGTTTTTAAACCCTGAAGGCAAAGGAACCAAGGTTTGTAAAGAAGCAGGTTTAGATCCGCAAATACCTTGTTTTATTGTTAAGAAAAACCAAGTGCTTATTTCATTGTCATCTTTAGATTTTTCGTACATCGTAGAAGAGAATATCAGTGAGATTTTTAAACTCTTACACTTATATAAAATGAAGGTGGATGTTATTCAAAATTCGGCAATTAGTTTTTCGGTTTGCGTAGATAATATGTATCAAAATTTAGATAGTTTATTACAGCATTTAAAAGCAAAATTTAAAGTAACTTGTACGGAAGACGTGTCTTTATATACAATTAGACATTATACAGAAACAGCCAAAACGCAAATGGAAAGAGATAAAAAGATATTATTGAAGCAATTAACACAAGAAACCATGCAGTTGGTTACTAAATAAACATTTTCACTACATTTGTATTCATGACTAAACAACTTGATAAAGGATTAGTGTCTGCCAAAGAAGTGGCCAAAGCTATAAATTTAGGCTCCTACGGATTTGTAGGAACTTTTGTAGGATGGCTGCTTATGAAGCTGTTAAAAATATCCACATTAAACGATATTTATAACCGAAACAAACATTTGGAAAAAACTGATTTTTTAAATGGTATTTTACATGATTTTCAAATTAAATTTGAGATTCCTGAAGAAGATTTAAAACGCTTACCAAAGGATGGCGCTTATATTACGGTTTCTAATCATCCTTTAGGAGGAATTGATGGTATTCTTCTATTAAAACTCATGTTGGAACAACGGGAAGACTTTAAAATAATGGCTAACTTTTTACTTCAAAGAATAGAGCCTTTAGACCCATATATTATCCCAGTCAACCCTTTTGAAAATAAAAAAGACATAAAATCTAGTATTGTTGGTTTTAAAAATGCCATTAAGCATTTAAGAGAAGGTTCGCCTTTGGGGGTGTTTCCAGCTGGAGAAGTGTCCACGTATAGAGATGGAAAACTAGTTGTAGACAGACCTTGGGAAGACTCAGCTATGAAACTTATTCAAAAAGCAGAAGTTCCTGTAGTACCTATTTATTTTCACGCTAAAAATAGCCGACTTTTTTATAAACTATCTAAAATTAGTGATACGTTTAGAACCGCTAAATTACCTTCGGAATTATTGACTCAAAAACGAAGAACTATTAAGGTAAGAATTGGTAGACCTATTTCGGTGGCAGATCAAAAGGAGTATTCTTCTTTAAAGGACTTTTCAGAATTTATAAGAAAGAAAACCTATATGCTTTCAAACTCTTTTGATGAAAAAGGGGATTTATTAAGTCATATTTCTTCTACTTTAAAAGTACCAAAACCACCTAAGCGAATTGCAACTCCTATTTCTGGAGAGATTATGAAACAAGAAGTCGAAGGGCTAAGAAGTGGAGACTGTAGATTGTTGCAGAGTAAAAATTACGAAGTGTTTTTAGCTACAAGTACCGAAATTCCAAATATTTTAAGAGAAATTGGAAGACTTCGAGAAGTAACTTTTAGAGAAGTAGGAGAGGGCACCAATGAATCTGTAGACTTAGATACTTTTGATACCTATTATCATCATATGTTTCTTTGGGATAGCGAGAAAGAACTTCTTGTTGGTGCTTATAGAATGGGATTAGGTTCTCAAATTTATTCCAACTATGGAATTGATGGATTTTACCTGCAGGATTTATTTAGATTCGAGCCGGAATTACATAAAATGATGAGTCAGTCTATAGAAATGGGTCGTGCGTTTATTATCAAAGCGTATCAGCAAAAACCTATGCCTTTATTTTTGCTTTGGAAAGGGATTGTGCATACTACCTTGAGATATCCAGAACATAAATATTTAATTGGAGGAGTAAGTATCAGTAATCAGTTTTCTAGTTTCTCTAAGTCGCTAATGATTGAGTTTATGAAATCTCATTATTACGATCCATATATTGCTCAATATGTCCACCCTAAAAAGGAATTTAAGGTGAAGTTAAAGGATGCTGATAAAGATTTTGTTTTTGATGAAACGGAAGCCGACTTAAATAAATTCGATAAAATTATCGATGAGCTAGAGCCAGGAGCTTTACGCTTGCCTGTTTTACTTAAAAAATACATCAAGCAAAATGCAAAATTGGTAGCATTTAATGTAGATCCGCTTTTCAATAATGCTGTAGATGGGTTAATGTATATTAAAATAGCAGATTTACCGGAAAGTACCGTGCGTCCGGTTATGGAAGAATTTCAAGCAGAATTAGAACAGAAGCTATCCGAACAGAGTGATTCTTAGGTAGATTTTAAAAGATAATAAACCATTCTTGGAATCTATTGCCAAAAAAGGGTATATGTTTTATTTCGCCACTTAAAGAGCCCACTAAACTTAGTATCCATAATATAAAGAAAGCCATTCCAAGAACCCAGCCAATAACAGGTATAAAACTAACAATTAAGATTCCTAGCATAATACCTAAAGCTTGCCTAATATAAAAAGAAGCGTAAGCATTTTTATTTTTACGATTCATAAAATAGGCAATAATCCAACCAATTATAGTCATATGTGCAATTATGGCTATTGTTTTCCCATCCTTTAAAATATCATGAGAAAACTTACTTGTCTCATTGTAGAGGTCATCTTCAAAATTATTATTCTCGACAGACATGATTTCTATATTTTAAAATGTGTCTCTTAAAGATAGTGAAAATTAAGAAGTTATCTAAGTTTTTTGCTTAAGATAATTCTGAATAAATTAGAATATTTAAAAGAAAATCTAAGACATGTGTTTTTGAGAGTAACTTTCCAAAATTCCAATTTTTTTTTGTGAAGGAGGAAGGTTATATCGATTTTGATTAGGAGATAGAAGTTAGATGCAATTTTACTGTTAAATGATGAAAAACATAACAGCTCATGAATTCATCTTTTTAACTAATTTTGGCGTGAAAAGCCTAATTACTTTTTCTTTATGGTTTTTTCATAAATTTCTATCCATTCATCTACAGAAAGTTTTTTAGAAAGTTTTTCAATAAGTTCAAAAGGAATATCGTCCATTTTTTTAAATCGAATACAGCTTTTCCCCATGTCTAATTTGTATTTGCTGTGTTTTGGATATTCATTTACAAACCAATCATGTATTTCTGGTTTAGAATAAATTCCAGAATGATATAGATTAATGGAGTTTTTTTTGTGAAGCAAAACTTATAAATGGCAGTGGTGTTTTTGGATCGCAATGATAACCCTCTGGATAAATGCTATGCGGCACATAATATCCTATCATACCAAATTGAATTCCTTCTTGAAAACCTAAAGGGAGATTGTTTTTAATGGTTTTCCTTAACTTGTTTAAAACTACTTTACGTTCCTCTGGTGCTTGGCTAATATAATCTTCTGGAGAATTTGCTTGATGTTTCATGAGCTAAGTTTATTTTAAACATTTAAAGTTAACCAAACTTAGCTTTTATTTTATTTACTATTGTTTGTGCTAATTTTTCTTTGCTTTCCACCGTCCAGCCTGCTACATGGGGAGTTAAAATTACATTTTCAGCTTTTATTAAATACCTAAATGCTAGTGGCATGTCTTCATCATTTTTTTTAAATAAGTTTTCAAATGAGGCTTTTTCGTATTCTAAAACATCTAAGCCTGCACCTAAAATTTTACCTGATTTTAAAGCGCTAACCAAGTCTTTTGTTACAACACTTTTTCCACGAGCTGTATTAATCAACCAAAACGGTTTTTTAATGGCTTGGATAAATTCTTTATTCACCATATTAAGAGTCAAAGTAGTTTGTGGAGTGTGTAAACTAACAACATCCACTTGCTCTTGAAACTCTGCTAAAGAAACTTGTTTGGCATTTTTATCTCCAACATTCTCTTTAATATCGTAACATAAAACAGTCACATCAAAACCCAAGAGTTTTTTTGCGAAGGCTTTTCCCATATTTCCATATCCAATTAAGCCAATGGTTTTTCCATCTAATTCTATTCCTCTATTTTCTTCGCGCAGCCATTTTCCTTCACAGACTTCTTTATTGGCTTTAATAAGCTTATTGAATAAAGAAAGAAGCATGGCTAAGCTGTGTTCACCTACGGCATTTCTATTTCCTTCTGGCGCAGAGATTAAATAAATTCCTTTACTTTCTGCATAAGAACAATCTATATTTTCTAAACCAGCACCAACACGACCTATAAATTGGAGGTTTTTTGCAGCGTCTAGAAAAGTTTTATCAATGGAAAAACGACTTCTAATAATTATTCCATTGTAATCGGCAATTTTAGCTTCAATCTCAGCCTTAGAGGAGTTGTAATCTTCATCGTTTTGAAAACCTAAAGCATCGAGTTGCTTTATTAATAAGGGATGATTTGTATCTAAATGAAGGACTTTCATAATTAAAAACCTAAAATTAGTTTAGCTATTAAAAAGTAGGTCAATACTCCAAAAACATCATTACTAGTAGTAATAAATGGACCTGTGGCAACTGCTGGATCTATTCCTTTTTTGTCTAGAAGTATAGGGATTAGTGTTCCAATAAAAGCAGCCATTGTAATAACCGTTATTAGAGAAAGAGAGATGGTTAAAGAAACCATATAAGGAGTTCCAAAAACAAAATGACTAATAATTAAAGCTATAAACGCGATAGCGATTCCGTTAACTAAACCTAAGAGAAACTCTTTAAACAATCGCTTTAAAATTTTCCCATCTATTGTATCGTTAGCCAAACCTTGAACTACTATGGCCGACGATTGTACACCTACATTTCCTGCAGTTGCCTGTATTAAAGGAACAAAGCTTAAGAGTACAATAAAACTCCCCATGCCTTCATTAAAGTGCTCTATTATACTTGCCGCGCCAAGGCCTCCAAACATACCAATTAATAGCCAAGGCAAACGGGCTTTAGTTAATTTTAAAATACTTGCATCGGCTTCTACTCCTTTAGAAATACCTGCCGCCATTTGATAATCTTTGTCGGCTTCTTCTCGAATAACATCTACAATATCGTCAATGGTTATTCGGCCTAATAATACCATGTTTTCATCTACAACAGGTATAGCTTCCAAATCGTATTTTTGCATTATTCTTGCAACTTCTTCTGAGTCTTCATCAACTTTTACATAATCGACACTTTTAATGTAGATATCTGAAATTTGTTGATCGCTTTTAGCAACAATTAAATCTTTTAAAGAAAGACGTCCTATTAGTTTATTCTGTTTATTAACTACGTAAATGGAGTGAACTCTTTTAACATCCTGGGCTTGAGCTCTAATTCGTCTTAAACAACCGGCAACAGTCCATGTTTCGAAAACTTTTACCAACTCTTTGGCCATAAGACCTCCAGCAGAGTCTTCGTGGTAGGCTAAAAGTTCTGTAATTTCAGCCTTATGGTCTTGATCTTCAATATTTGAAATTACCTCTCTTTGTCTGTCTTCCGGAAGTTCTGCAATTATATCTGCAGCATCATCTGTATCAAGTTCTTCAATTTCATCTGCAATTTCTTTGGCAGATAAATTTCGAAGTACCTTTTCCCTATTGTCTTCGTCTAACTCCATCAAGACATAGGAGGTGGTTTCAGAATCTAGAAGCTTGATAACATACATGGCTTCTTCTAGATTTAACTCGTCTAAAATTTCAGCAATATCGGCGTAGTGAAACTCTGTTAACAAAAGGTGTAGATCTGTATCGTTTTTGGTTTCGATAAGTTGTTCTACTTGTTCAATAAGTTCGTCGGTTAGCTCGAATTGTAAGTTTTCGTTTTCTTCAGACATAAGGTTTCTAGACTTTTATTTTCTCTGTTAGAATAGTAAAGAATTTATTGTTCTACATCGGTTTCAATTAATTTGGTGAGTTCTATAAACTCTTGTACAGCTAATTGTTCGGGACGTTTGTCAAAGATACTATTTGCTTTTAGATTATCGCTTAAATTGAATGTTTTTAAGCTGTTTCTAAGGGTTTTTCGTCGTTGTTGGAAAGCTGTTTTTACTACTTTAAAAAGCATGGCCTCGTTACACGAAAGTGTATAGTTTGCTTTCCGTTTTAATAATAGAACACCAGATTCTACTTTTGGTGGCGGATTAAAAACGCTTGGAGGTACTGTAAATAAATATTCTGCATGGTAAAAAGCCTGAACTAAAACAGAGAGAATACCGTAAACCTTACTTCCTTCTTTGGAACAAATACGTTGAGCAACTTCTTTTTGAAACATGCCTGAAAACTCAGGTACCTGATTGCGCATTTCTAGAGTCTTAAAAACAATTTGTGTGGAGATATTATAAGGGAAGTTTCCTATTATGGCAAAAGGTTCATGATTGAAAATAAGATTTAAATCGTATTTTAAAAAATCCTGCTCTATTACTCTATCTGCTAAGTTTAAATAGTTGTTTTTTAGAAACTCTACAGATTCTGTGTCTATTTCTATAACATGAGTTTTTGTTTCTTTTTTGAGAAGATATTTTGTTAAAACTCCCATCCCAGGACCTATTTCAAGTACATGCTTATAACCTTCAAAAGACAATGTATTTGCTATTTTTTCTGCAATAGATTCGTCATTTAAAAAATGTTGTCCTAAATGTTTTTTTGCTTTTACTTGATGGTCTTTAGACACAGTGATTTTGTTTTGATTAGTTAAAAGTAGCCGTGTATTCATCAATAATTTCCAATTCGGTTCTAAATGCTAGCATTTTGTCTGCAAAACGCATTAAGCCATCTTGTCTTAATTTATCTGCATGATTATTGTAATATGCTTCTAAATCTTCTCTGGATTTAGCTCTGTATTGAATAGAGTATGTTACACCTCCCATTTCTTCTTCTACCAGGACGCGCGATAATTTTGCTTCTGAAAATTTTCCTGTGGCTAATACTTTTTGAATATGTACTTTTATCCAGACTAGCCAGTCTTCGTGGACACTATCTTCTATGTTTACGGTTACGTTATATATAATCATGATTATGTTTTTTAATTCTAAATGAGAAAAACTAAATTCCAAATGGTAATTAGTAATATTGGAACTTTATTTTCTCTATTTCTATTACCAGACTAGGTTTTGCGTTATAATTCTTTTGCAAATAACAGAAGTTCTTCGTCATCATCAAAAGGTTTCACTCTTTTTTCGAAAGATAAACCTAGTTTTTCTAATAATTTAACCGACTTATTATTTGAAGGTAGAGTTATGGCTAAAATTTTTTCTAAATGAAATTGGTTTTTTGCTAGTTTTAAAATTTCTTCCGATGCTTCAAAACCATAGCCTTGGCCTTCATAGGCAGGAAGCATAGCAAATCCCATATCCACATGCTCCAACTGGTCTCTTTTTACAAGTCCACATGTGCCAATAGCTTTCCCTTTATCTTCTTTTAAGAGTAATTTATAAAAGCCAAAACCAAAATCGGAATAACTTTTAATTGTACCTTCTTTTAAATAAGATTTAGCGGCATCTATTGTTTTAACATCTCTGTCTCCTATATATTTTATCCAATTTGGCGTGTTTACCAATTCAAGAAAAAATGGGGCATCTTTTTCTGTGAACTTGGAAATAAGTAGCCGATTGGTTTCTGCTATAATCATCTTGTAAATATTAAGAATATACTCGGTTTTTTCTAAACAACACTTAAAATACCTACTAAATTTATATGCCTAGAACATGGTTAATCTATAGCGTCGCCACGTAAAAATCTATAATTTTTTCTAGCTTCTACAAAAAAGATACTGTCTTGATAATTAAAGATTATTTTCTCGTAATGATCTTTAGCTTTTTCTGGTTGATTTAACTTTGTTCTATATAATTCTGCCAAATAGAAATGCGCATCATCAGCTAGAATATCGTCACTAAAATTTGTTATAATACTTAAATAGTTGTTTTCGGCTTTGTGATATTCTTTTATTTTTTCGTAAAGTTGTGCTTGTTTTAATAAAGCTTGATCTTCTATAGTTTTGCCGCGATGTTCATTTAAAACTACATCTAAAAGTGAGATTGCTTCTGAAGTTTTATTTTGATAAGCCATTAAATCTGCTTTAGCATATAGTTTTAAGGCAGTTTGCGTAGAGTCTTCATATTTATTGTCCGTAATTAGGAGCATAAGATCCAAAGCATCGTTAGCAATTAACTGAGAAGTCGAAGATTTTAATATTTTAAGTTGAGACTCTGCCCATTTAAAGTCTCCTTTATAGTAGCTAGTTTGAGCCACTTTAAAACGTGCTTCTTGAGCAATAGTACTGTTTTTTAAGTTGCGTTGTATTTGTGTATAATAAATCAGGGCTTCATTAAATTTTTCTTCTAAAACTAAAATATTGCCTAATTCCATTTTAATTTGAGCCTCTTGAAATCCGCTAATAGGCAACTCTAAACTTTGTTTTAATGAGCTTACAGCTTCTTGAGAGTTGTGCTTGTAGAAAGCTAAGAAATGCGCGTAAGAAATTTGCATTTGCAAAGTTTGTGTGTGTTTTCCGTATTCTGTAAAAATATCTTGATAGGCGCTTAAAACCTCCGGATAATCTGAGGGAGTGGCCATTTGAGTTTTAATTTGCAAACGATAATAATGAGCTTTTAACTGAGTGTCTGCATCTTGAGCAGTTTCTGTTAAATAGGTAAAAATATTTAACGCAATGTCTAAATGATTGTCTGCCTGAGCAATAAGCGCTAATTCCTCAATACGATCTAAGCTCTCTGGTTGTCTAAAGAAAATAGCCTTTTCTTGAGTGAAAGCTTTGTTATAATCTTTTTGCTGAACAAATAACCAGCTTAATAATTCGTTCCAAAGAAGGTTTTGATCGGATTGAATTTTTTTTAGAAGAAGTCTTCTTAAAATAATATTGTTTTCGTTCTCACTATCTTCGCTTATAAACTCGCTAAACGCTCTTTTTATGGTGTTTAAGTATCCGTCGTTTATCTCGACAAAATTTAGATAACTCTCAAACATTTTTGAAACATTCCCTTGTTCGCCATAAATTCTTGCTAATTGCACATTGAAATTTAATTCAGGTCTTAAAGCCATCGCTTTTTCATAAGCTGTTATTGCGTGTTCCAGTAGAGACTTATCTTCAAAAGTTTTTCCTATTGCAAAGACATAGTTTGGGTTTTCGTCTAAAGTTTCTAAGGCTTTATTATAATAAATTTCGGCGTCGTACAGCTTATTTTGTAATTGATAATTATACCCCAATTCAATTAATAAAGGTGGATAATTAAATTTAGGAATCTGATTTAAAAGTAGAGATTCAGCTTCTTGGAAATTTTCTAATTGTTGATGAGATTTCACCAACTGTATGAGGTACGTATTATTGTTGGGCGATTTATTATAAAGTCTTTGGTAAGAGAGTAAAGCTTTTTCAAAATCGCCATTTTTAAAGTACTCAGCAGCCACTATATCTTCTTGCGAAAACATATTGCTACAAAAACATAAAAATAATATTAGTAAAAATCTCATACCCTGACTTTGCGTAAAGATAAGAAATGTGTTTTTAGATTTTGTAAGAATCCTGATTTTTAAGATTGATTTAGGAGAACGTAAAGAATAGCCTGGTCTTCTATGATGTTAAATAAGGAAATTAGGAGCTTTAAAAGCTGGTATAACTAACAAAAAAATGCCTGAAAAAAATCAGGCATTTTACCAACCAAAATAAATGTGCTATTAATCATTTAACATGATTCATGTATTCGATTGGGACAATTATTACTAAATCTAAATTTAGTTATTTGTCTTTTTTTAAATCTATTCGGCTATCGTCATAGTAATGGTTTTACTTTCAGATTTAGACAAGTGGAAATCTGAAAATAATACTTTACTAGCAATAAAAACTAAAACGATTAGTAGTAAAATACGTACTACATTTTTCATTGTAAGCAGGTTTTATAATTTGGAACCACTAACTTGTAAAAAATAATTTAATAAACAAAGAAAAACGCTAAAAAATCGTTGAACAACGTGTTTTTTTAGCGTTTAATCGATAAAACAAGAATAATCTTACAAGATTAGTCGATTATTTTAAACCCTGTATATGGTATTAAAACCTCAGGAATTTCAATTCCATCTTTGGTTTGATAGTTTTCTAAAATTCCTGCTAAAACTCTAGGTAAGGCTAAAGAACTTCCATTTAAGGTATGGGCTAATTCATTTTTACCTTCACTATTTTTAAAACGCAGCTTAAGTCTGTTAGCCTGGAAAGTTTCAAAGTTAGAGACAGATGAAATTTCTAACCATCTTTCTTGAGCTGTTGAGAAAACTTCAAAATCGAAGGTTAAAGCTGAGGTAAAACCAACATCTCCTCCACAAAGTCTTAGAATTCTATAAGGCAATTTTAATTCTTTTAGAATAGTTTTTACATGTTCTACCATTTCATCTAAAGCTTCGTAAGAACGATTAGGGTGTTCTACGCGTAATATTTCAACTTTATCAAATTGGTGTAATCTATTTAAACCTCTTACATGTGCCCCGTAACTTCCAGCTTCACGTCTGAAACATGGCGTATAGCCAGTTATTCCAATTGGTAGTTGAGACTCTTCAAGAATTACATCTCTAAAAATATTAGTTCCAGGAACTTCAGATGTTGGAATTAAATATAAATTGTCTTCAGTAACGTGGTACATCTGACCTTCTTTGTCCGGCAATTGCCCAGTTCCAAATCCAGAAGCTTCGTTTACTAAAAGTGGTAATTGATATTCCGTATAACCAGCTTCTGTATTTTTATCTAAAAAGTAAGCAATTAGAGCGCGTTGTAATCTGGCTCCTTTTCCTTTATAAACAGGAAATCCTGCTCCAGTAATTTTATTACCAAGCTCGAAATCTATGATGTCGTATTTTTTGGCTAATTCCCAATGTGGAAGAGCGTTCTTGTCTAAAGTTGGAATGGTACCTTCGCTAAAAACCACTTCATTATCGTCTTCTGTAGATCCTTTAGGAACAGAACTGTGTGGCACATTAGGAATTTTATATAACAACTCGTTTAAAGCATCAACAGTTTGACTTAGTTTATCGTTTAAAGTTTTTGTAGTCTCTTTAAGTTCGGTTGTTTTCTCTTTTAAAGCATTGGCTTCATCTGCCTTTCCAGATTTGTACAAGTTTCCAATTTCTTTAGAAAGCGTATTGGACTCGGCTAAAGCATTGTCTAAAAGGGTTTGCGTTTGTTTTCGCTCTTCATCTAAAGAAATTACGTCTTCAATCATTTTAGTCGCATCTATATTTCTAACGGCTAATTGCTTTATAACGTTGTCTTTATTTTCTCGTATAAAAGGTACTTGTAACATGTTTAGTTAAATTTAAGTCACAAATTTAAGGAATTGCTAAGAGATTTAATCGCACTTAGTAGGTTTAATTATAGGTTGTTTTTATTGAGGAGATTTTGGTGAGTTTTGTTCTAATAATTCCATCTCCTTTGATGGTAAAATCCATTCGCAGTGCTTAAATATATCCCATTTTACGGCAGCCAAATCAATATCAGGTTTTATTAGTTGTTTGTAGGGTCCGCCATTAATTCTAATTTTACAATCTACAAATACGGAGATATCTTCACCTTGCTTAGCATAAAAATCTTTTAAGTATTGAGAGAATTGCCAAATAACATCTGGTTTGGTATTTACTAAATGCAGTTGTTTTCTACTTAAAAAATCGTTTAAATTTATAGTAGTATGTTTTTGTGTTTTCTTGTTAACTACTCTATAAACTGCAAAACCTTGTTTGGCTCTTAGCATCATTCTCCACGATAAGCGATGGCCTTCTTCCGTCCAAAGCACATCGTCTTTTATAAAATGATGTCTTATAGGTAGTGCAATTTGAATAATAAAATAGATAGATCCAAGTATAACTAATGTGTTTCTATATGAAGGAATAATCACTTCGTTTTGAGAATAAAAAGGCTTTCTCTTAAGGAATAATTTATGAATAGTTTTAGGTTCAAAAAAGAAAAGTGCAAATGATAGTGATAAATAAGGAAATATTCCTACTTGAAAAACAAAGGAATTAAATAAATGAAAGAATATAGATGCAAAAAACGCCCATTTTCTAGTTGGTTTATAAAGTAGTAATGGAATAATTAAACCATCGAATAAGATACCGCCATAAACTAGGAAATAGTGTACCCATTTTTGTTGTAGAAGCTCTCCTACAAGAAAATAATGTTCTTTGGTTTTCATTATAATCTCTATAAATGACGTGTCCAACCAGCCGGGATAAAGTTTTGCAAGAGAGCCGTAGGTGTATACAATTAGCATTTGTAAAATAAAAACTAACCGGCACCAATTGGGCATGGACAGCTGTTTTATATTTGGGTTGTTTCTGGCGTCTATAGAATAGTATCTGTTTGCTGGTAAAAAAACCATGATACCACTTAAAAGAATGAGTAAATAATAGTGATTGTTATACGATGCTTTCTGCATAAAATAGGTAGCAGCCCACATTATTGTAAATATAATGGCGCTAAATCGATATTTATAGCCAAGCATGATACATAGGCCAAAAAGTCCCATAATCAAGTAATACATATACATCCAGTTGCCAGGAAGTGGTTGCAGAAATTCGAAACCTATAAATGAAAAGGTGAATTCTGGCTCGATAAGAGTTCTTTTAATCCACCCAGTAAAAATGGCGCCAACAGCTTCTAAAAAACATAGAAGTCCGAAAATAATTCTAAAAACTATAAGTGAACTATTGTCTATATGTTTAAATAGTAACTTATTAAGCATGTTGTTCGGCTATGTATTTTAAAGAGGTTTCTTTGTCTCTTTCAAGTTGTGCTTTTAGCTCGTTTACCGATTCAAATTTTTGTTCGTCTCTAATTCTGTCTAATAGTTGAATAACCAAAGATTGGTTATAAATTAATTGATTGAAATTAAAAAAATGAACTTCTATAGATTGTTCATTATTGGAGTCTATAGTAGGGTTGTAGCCAATGTTCATCATTCCGTAAACAGGTTGCTTGTCTATGGTTGTTTTAACTATATAAACCCCTTGTTTTGGAATAAGTTTGTAGTTTTCTTTTATAAATATGTTAGCCGTTGGAAAACCAATAGTGTTTCCTAAGCCCTTTCCTTTTACAACTTTTCCTGAAAGTATAAAATTGGAACCTAAATACTTATTGGCTTTTTTTATGTTTCCATCTAAAAGTGCTGCTCTAATTTTTGTAGAACTTACAGAAACATCATTAATATCCTGGGCAGAAATTTCTTCCACTTCAAAACCGTGAATTTTACCATAGGATTTTAGATCTTCAATATTGGCTGCTCTATTTCTTCCAAAATGATGATCGTAGCCAATAATAATTTTTTTAACTCGCAGCTGTTTTACCAAAACTTCTGTTACGTATTCTTCTGCTGATAACCGGGAAAACTCCTTAGTAAATTTTTTAACCACTAAAACATCGAGACCTAGTTGTTCTAAAATAGCACTTCTTTCGTCTATTGTATTTATAAGTTTAATAGTAGTATCATTTTGAAGCACCATTCTTGGGTGTGGAAAAAATGTCAATACCACCGATTTTAGGTGTCTTTTTTTAGCGGATTGAACCAGACGTTCTATAATTTTTTGATGCCCAATATGAACCCCGTCAAAAGTACCAATGGTAACTACGGTATTAAAGTTAAAATCTAGTTGAAGTGACTTGTAAATTTCCAATCTTGTAATATTTCTTCAAAAATAAAAAAAGAGGACTGATATACATCAATCCCCTTTCAAGTTTATTTAATTATAAGAGTTATTTCTTTATAAATGGTAAAGATAATTGACTTGACTCTTTAGTTATTTTAATAAAGTACATGCCGTTACTTAAGCTCGAGGTATCGATAGATAAATCTGCTTCGGTTGAAATGTTTTTACTCATCATTACTTGACCTAACATATTGTAAACTGCATAAGCATCTGGAAGATTCTTATTAGTTGATTTTATATTAAGTACATGAGATGTTGGGTTTGGATAAATTGAAATTTCAGAATCCATTTCAAAAGAACTTAAAGACAATAATGCCATTTGAGTTCCAAAAACATAAGTACCATCTAAGCCTGATGTAAATTCAGCCGATAACACAGCATCTGTATCGAATGCTGAAAGGCTAGTAGCAACGATTTCGTTGGTGCTTTCTTTTCTTACGTATAGCTCATTCCTAGAATTTCCAGTTATAGCTTCCCAAGCAGCAAGTTCAGCTTCGGTAAAGTAAAAATCTATAGTAGTTCCCGCTGAAGTATTTGTAGCAGCCGTAGTAATATCGAATGTTTTTGCAGTTACAAAATTTGCAGGATCTGTACTTGAGCCGTACATAACAGCTGCAGCACCAGCAGTGGCAATATCTCTAGATACAGAAACATCCGTACATCCAAAGTTGAAAGCACCGGTATTATCGATACTTAACATGATATTTCCAGATTCTTCATCTGAAAAGTAAGCTTCTCCAGAATCATTAATTGCTTTAGTTGTAGCTGTATTTACATCTGTTTGAACATTCACGCTAACATTTGTAGATACTGAAACATCGTCTAACATAAATATAAACGCGTCGTTAGAAACACACTGGAAAGTGATGTAAACTTGTTGACCATCGTAAGCCGATAAATCATAAGTGTACTCTGTCCAAGCCTCTGGTGCTTGAACATAAGGTGCTGCTGAAATAAATGTAAAACTACCTGGGGCAGTGTCTGTTGTCGATACTCCAACCTTAAAGCGTTCTAAACCATATTGCCCAGTATAAGATCTAGCCCAAAATTTAAGCTCGCTTTCTGTACCATTTAGATTAATTTGTGGTGTAAAGATGTAATCATTATTAGGTGCACTAGTTGCTGCAAAGCAATAATAACCTTTAGACCCTGTATGCGGATCCATTGGAGTTCCACTTAAAGAAGGACTTGTTTGACTTGGATTAAATACTATGAATGAACCAGTATAACCTGAGTTTGTAAATGTAGCATCTTGAATTCCATAAGTTGTACTTTGATCTACATCTAGCATTGTCCAATCTCCAATTGGAGTAATGGCGAAATCTTCATACGATTCAAACCCATCACTGAAAACAGTTGAAGGTCCAGAGCTAGATACGGTATAATCGTCGTTTTTAATGGTAACTGTATAGGCAGTATCATTTGCAGTAGCGTCTCCAGAAGTGCTTACGCTTACTTCAAGTATAATAGTTTCATCTGCTTCAACAATTCCATCCTCATAAACTCTTAAGGTAATAGCATTGCTTCCTGTTGTAGAACCAGCAGTAAAAGTAACTGAGTTATTAAGTAACTCGTAATCCGTGTTTAAGCTAGCTGTTCCTGAGGTTACTAAGGATGCTGTTGCACTAGCAGAAGCTTCAGTACTTAAAGCTATTGTTATTTCAATATCTTGATAACCACAATCGCTACCTTCCATAACTTCTGTAGGGATAGTAGAAGCTATATAAACAGAAGGAGTAATAGTACAAGCTTCAGAAGAATTAAGTTCCATACGTCTAGGTGATAATGACATAATAGCTTGAATACGGTCTTTCTGATCTGATGTAAAAGTGTCCATACATGCATCATTTGTATAATCCATATAGTTTTGTACTTGATCATTTCCAGGGTGTGTAGGACATGAATCAGCATTTAAATTACAGGTGTAATTTGGTTGTCCAGCTACAGGTGTATCGTTACAAAAATCGTCAACGTTACAACCACCATCGCCCCAAATATGTCTTAAGCCTAACCAGTGACCAACTTCGTGAGTCATAGTACGTCCTAAGTTATATTGACCGTTTAATATAAACGAACCATCGTTAGCTGCAAGTGTTCCCATAGCATCAAAAGCAGCCACAACACCATCTGTACTAGCAGGTCCTCCAGAAGCATTTAAACCTCCAAGGTTTGGAGTGTTATCTGGAAATTGAGCATAACCTAAAAGCCCAGTCATTCCACCTTGTTGAATAGGTAGTCCACCTGGTCTAATTGTCCACATGTTTAAATATTGTGTTGGATCCCATTGGGTAACTTGTTTCATAGCTTGAACATCAGCTCTAGTTTCCCAATCAGGACCTCCTGAACCATTCGCTACATTGTCGTTGTAAGGAGAGATATTATGTCTTACAACTCCTGTTGTTGCTGCACCATTAGGGCCAACTTCTGCAGCACAGAAGTTAATCTCTACATCTACGGCAAGACCTGTAGTATTTGCACCTCCAGGTGTGCCAGACAAGCGTCTGTAATCTTCATTTAATACTTGAATTTGAGAAAGTGCTTGTGCATCAGAAATGTTTTCTCCAACAATATTTCCAGGTGTGTTTATAGCGTCACCATCATGGATAACATGTATTACTACAGGGATATTGTAAACAACTTGAGGTGAGCGTCCAGCTAATCTATCTGCTTTAATTTGCTCAACTGTTGGAGCTATCCACTCTTCAAATTGTTCTCTAGTATATCTAGTAGGGTCTTCTTGTTGTAACGCAATTTCATTTTCATCTGTCAAACATTTAGCAAATCCTGTTTGCTCTATACAATCTAATGTTTGTTCAGTAGGTTGAAAATTAACTGCTGAGGATTGGGGGGTGAGTGCTTTTACTTTTTGCTGAGCAAAGATGCTTATATGGCATGTAAGCAAAAAAAGAAAAAGACTAAGTGTAATTTTTTTCATGTGTTTTTTAATCTTTAGATAAATTATGCCCTAAAATTATAAAAATTTGATAAGAAAATGTGTTAATTTTTTCAGTTAATGTTCCATTTTAGACGAATTAACATGGGTAATAGTATTATTATTTAAAATAATATCTTCTTATAAAAAAAAGAGGGCTAATAATTATTAGCCCTCTTTAATTCCATTTTGAAGTTTTTTAAACCTTATTTCTTAATAAATGGTAAAGAAATCTGGTTAGCTTCCTGAGTTAATTTAATGAAATACATTCCATTGTTTAAATTAGAAGTGTTTATTATTAAATCTGATTCGTTAGTAACTTTTTTACTTAGAATAACTTGACCTAACATGTTGTACACTACATAATTATCAGGTAACATATTGTTAGCTGCTTTTATTGTTAATTGATTGCTAACAGGGTTTGGATACATGCTAAAGTTGTTAAGCATGTTGTTTTTTATACTTAAAGAAGCATTTAATGGGCCAAAATAAAAAGTTCCATTAAGTCCAGTAACGTTGGCTTCAAGAGTTACGTTTGAATCGAAACTACCTACAGTGGCAGCTTCAATATTAACAACCGTACCGTCTACTTCTCTTATCATATATAGCTCGGCTCTAGTTTTACCAGTAGCAGTTTCCCAACCAGCAATTTCGTCTTCTGTAAAATAGAATTTAGCTGTAACGTCTCCAGTAGCATTTGGAGTATCTGTAGTAATACTAAATGTTTTTTGCATTACAAATTCCGTAGGATCCGTATTTTCAAGAAGTTGAGTTCCTGTTCCTTCACGGCTTACAGAAATATCTGCACAACCATATTGAAAACCATCGTTATTTTGTAATCCGGCCATTATGTTATGTGTATCACTGTCATAAGCATAAGCTTCTCCGTTTCCAGAAAAATGCATGCTAGCAGAAGTTCCAGAGTTTACAGAAGTTTGTACATCGTTTTGTAAAAATGTTACTGCTGTAAAGTCGTCTACCATAAACATATATGCATCCGAAGAAATATAGTGTATCCCAATTCTAATATCTTGGTTGTTGTAAGCAGAAAGATCGTAAGTATCTTCAAGCCAAGTTCCATAAGGAGCTGTTTCTGAAGCACCCGAAATTAATGTAAAGTCAGACCCCGATGTTGGAACTCCAGAACCTACATAAACACCTACATTATAATTTTCTGGACCATAAGTGTCAGACAATGCTTTTACCCAAAATGAAACAGAACTACCTGATGCTCCTAAAGAAAGCACCGGAGATATTAACCAATCGTCGTTCGCATTAACACCGCCAGCTGGACTAGCAGCCCATGCAGCAGCATATTTGGCGCCACTATGTGGATCAAAATTTCTAGTTTCTGCACCTCCACTACTATTGGTAGATGGGGCAGGAGTTGTTGTAGCTGGATTATAAATTTGATAAGCCATTGGTGCAAAAGCATTTGGATAGTTGGCATTATCTACACTTGCGTAGGTACCTAACCCATCTAAATCTAATGTAATCCAGTCTCCAATATTATCAATTATAAAATCTGAATAACCTTCAAAATCTTCGTCTACTAAAGTTGTTAAAGTTCCAGAAATAGGAGCCTCATCATCATCAAGAATAGTGTAAGTTAGTGTTTCAGAACCGTTTGTTGCTAATTCGGCATCGCCAGAAGTGTCTAAAGTCATATTAACAATAATAGTTTCGTCATTTTCTACAAAACCATCTTCGTAAATTCTTAAGCTTAACGTTTGGTTTGCATTAGAACCTGCTGGGAAAGTTACACTTGGAGTTAATAACTCATAGTCCATCATATTTGTTGCTGTACCACTTAAAGAAAAAGTAACGGTAGCATCTGCAGAAGGAGCTAATCCTATATTTACAGAAATATCTACATCTCTAGAAATACATCCCGTTCCTTCTTGTTCGCTTAAAGAAGTAGTTCCAAATGCAATTACTGGATTCGAATTACCTGTTGTAGAATTTGGTAAATTTGAAATACCATCGGCATTTTCAAGAACAGTTACTATTCTGTTTACTTGGTCGAATGTAAAAATATTCATACATCCATCATTGGAATAGTCCATGTAGTTTTCAACCATATCTCTAATGCCATCACAAGTTGTTTGGTTGTTAGTAGGACAGCCGAAATTGGCGTCTTCAGATTGAGGTGTATCATCACAGTAATCGTTTCCACAATATGAGTCTCCCCATATATGTCTTAGTCCAATCCAGTGTCCTATTTCATGAGTTAAAGTACGTCCTAAGTTATAAGGAGCACTTGTTCCTGGATTAGCTACCGATCCTACACTTCCAGCTAGAATTACTACTCCATCCGTAAGCTCTGAACCTCCATCTTGAGGCATACCCGGCAAGGTTGAGTTAGATGGAAATTGTGCATAGCCTAATAATCCTCCACTTAATTGTGCTGTCCATATATTTGCATATAAAGAACGATCCCAAATAGTTGCTGGTTTAATTGTGTTGTCTAAGGCTGATGTAGAAATGTTACCACTGTATCCATAAACACGGTCTATTCCTGGTTCTGCTAACGGATTTCCATCTGGATCAACTACTGCAGGAATAAAATTGATTTCTGCAGATTCTGCTGCTTCATGTGTACTTCCCGATAAGTTATTAAAGTCTAAGTTTAACTGATCTATTTGTGCTTGAATTTGTGAAGCAGGTAAGTCGCTTGCAGCACCTGGAGAACCAGAAAGAACGTGGAATATAATAGGAATATTAACTACGGTTCTTCTATAAGTTCCATTAGCTTTTTCTTCAGCTATACGTTGTAAGCGAGCTTCCATTAAAGGAGCTAGCCAATTCTCGAAATCTTCTTCCGATTGAATATTAGGATTATTTCGTCTGCGTTGCTCGCTCATTTCTACTGTAGCGCATCTAACAAATCCTGTCTCATCAAAATGTCTTTGATTTACTTCTGTTAATTGCAGAGGTCCGCTAGGAACAGACATAAATGAAGATTTTTGCTGCGCATGCAGACTAAAAACTCCTACAAATAACAAAAGTAACCATACTAGTTTTAAGTTGTTTTGTTTCATAATTAAGTTTTAAAAAATAAATTGATTAATTGAATTAGGTAAAAATAGCCAAAAAAATAACAAATAATTAATATTAACGTCGGATTTGTTTTAAAGCTAAGACTTTAACATAAAACGTGTTAATAAAACATTGTAGTTAAGTTGAATTTTTTAAAAACGAAAAAATGTTGGTTGAAGACTTATGAGTTTTGGATGAACTTTAGTCGAAACTTGAATGAACGTTGGATTTAAAAATAAAAATATTTATAGATGAATAAATATATTAAACCATCTTAAGATAAAACTGCTAGCTTTTGATTTAAACAGATTATTTTCCGTTAAAGCTATTCATGGTATTATTAATGCCTGCTGTTCCAAAAGATTTAATTAACTCTACAGATTTATCTAAACGTTCTGGAAGATTATCGCATTCCTCTTCGTCCCATTCACCCAGTACATAATCAACTTGTGATCCTTTATTGAATTTACTACTAATTCCAAACCTAAATCGGTTGTATTTAGTTGTATTTAACTTCTCTTGTATGTCTTTTAAACCGTTGTGTCCACCATCGCTCCCTTTAGTTTTTAGTCGGATACTTCCAAAGGGCAGATTTAAATCATCGGTTATAATCAGAAGGTTTTCCGGAGCTATTTTTTCTTTATTAAGCCAATAAAGTACGGCCTTTCCACTTAAATTCATATAGGTGCTTGGCTTTAATAAAATAAAAGTTCTTCCTTTAAATTTATAGCTTGTTAAGTCTCCTAGCTTTTGGGTTTCGAAATTTAAATCTTCCTTTTTAGCTAGATGATCTAGAATTTTAAATCCGATATTGTGTCTGGTATTTTCATATTTTTCGCCAATATTACCAAGACCAACAATTAAAAATTTCTTCATAGTATTTGTTTCAACAGCTTTTGAAGGATGAGATGAATTAAATAATTGAGATAAAAATTTTAACATGTAATCTATAATTTTCGTGATACATATTTAATCGTTATTTTTTGTGCATATTCATTTTTAAGGAAACATTAAAATATAAAATTTGTCAACTTATAGCATTCTCATTTGACAAAAATAAAAAAAGCATTCCAAACTCAATAGAATCGAGAGGGAATGCTTTTATTATAATTTAACCGGTTAAGGTTTATTCTTGAGCTTCTGCAGCAGTTTCTGGAGCATCTTCTCCTTCTACACCTTCTACACCTTCTACTTCATCTTCGTCTTCGTCGGCTACTACAATGGCAGCTCTTGCACGTTTAACTTGACAAACTACTGTATTCTCTGTATGCATAATTGTGTATGCATCGTTTTCTAAAGCAGTAACATATAATTTATCTCCTGTTTTTAATGGAGTAATATCTACTTCAATAAAATCTGGTAAATTATTAGGTAAAGCTCTTACTCTTAATCTACGTGAGTTTTTACGTAATACACCACCAGCTTTTACACCTTTAGAGTTTCCTGTGAAGTGTACAGGAATTTCCATCATGATAGCTTTGTCGTCGAATAACTGATAAAAATCGATATGTAAGATTCTATCTGTTACAGGATGAAATTGAATGTCTTGCATAACAGCGTTATAAGTATCGCCATTGTCTAGACTAATCACAACTGTATGCGCATTAGGCGTATATACCAGTTTTGAGAAGGCAATTTCTTCTGCATTAAAATGAACTGGTTTATCTCCTCCGTATAATACGCAAGGAACCTGACCAGCATTACGTAAGGCTTTTGTTGCTTTTTTGCCCACGCTTTCTCTTTGAGATCCGTTGATTGTAATTGATTTCATTTAAAATTATTTATTTATTAGTACTCTTGATATTATTGTCTATTGCTATTATATATTTCCAATTATCCGCCATTTAATAGAATGGGGTGGAACTACATAATAAATTTTGAGCTAATAGATTGGTTGTAATGCACGTTATGCATAACACCAGCAAATAACTCAGCACAGCTTAATACACGTATTTTGCTGGATTTTTGTTTTAGAGGAATAGAATCTGTTACAATTAATTCTTCTAATTTTGAATTTTCTATTCTTTCGTAAGCACTTCCAGATAAAATAGGATGTGTACAAATAGCTCTTACACTTAAAGCGCCACGCTCCATCATTAAATCTGCAGCCTTTGTTAAGGTTCCAGCCGTGTCTACCATATCGTCTACCAAAACAACATTTTTACCAGTAACATCTCCAATGAGTTCCATATAAGAAATGACATTGGCTTTAGCTCTTTGTTTATAACAAATTACGACATCGCTTTCTAAAGCTTTAGAATATGCATAAGCTCTTTTAGAACCACCCATATCTGGTGAAGCAATGGTTAAGTTGTCTAGCTTTAGGCTTTGTAAATAAGGTAAAAATATAGTGGATGCAAAAAGATGATCTACCGGTTTTTCGAAAAAACCTTGAATTTGATCAGCGTGTAAATCCATGGTAATAATTCTTGTTGCTCCAGCAGCCTCTAACATTTTAGCAACTAACTTAGCAGCAATTGGTACTCTTGGTTTATCTTTTCTATCCTGTCTAGCCCAACCAAAATAAGGTAAAACAGCGGTAATATGTCTTGCCGATGCGCGCTTCGCAGCATCAATCATTAACAACATTTCCATTAAATGCTTTGGACCAGGATGTGTGGAACCTATAATAAAGATTCGAGTTCCTCTAATAGACTCTTCATATGATGGTTGGAACTCTCCATCGCTATATGTAGAGGTTATTACATTTCCTAAATTAACCCCAAAATGCTTTGCAATTTGCGTTGCAAGCTCTTTACTCTGTGTACACGAAAAAATCTTAGCTTCTGTGTTTGTATTTGGCATTGTTAATTAGTTGTAATATAATTGGTTAAATCGATTTTTCTTAACGAGGTGCAAATTTAGGAATTTATTTCAACTCCAAAAGCATAAAAGAAAGTATTTTTGATTGTTTGTAAAATTTTATTTTTTAATTTTGCAGTCTACTTTGCTCAAGTGGTGGAATTGGTAGACACGTCGGATTCAAAATCCGATTCTTCGGAGTGTGGGTTCGATTCCCACCTTGAGTACTTAAATTAACCGCAACATAATTGATATTCAATTTGTTGCGGTTTTTTGGTTTTAAAATATGTACGGTATTTGTTTTGTCAGGTTAGTTTAAAGCTTAAAAGAATAAAAAATTAACCCATATCTGATGTCATATATACATTCTGGCTTTATATCAAGTCGTAGTTAATATCACTTACTACCTCGAAATCCTTTCTGTAAAACATTTAATTTTGGGCGATAACTTTTGCTATCTTCACATATCAGTTCATAATAATCTTAAATGGAATAAGAGAATTATTTTTTTACTTGTATTTTAAGCCTCTATTAATTTTTAATATAAAAAGCATGATAGATACCATTCAAGTTTTCGAGCAATCTTTAGAAACCTATTGGAATGCATTTGTAGCAAGTATTCCAAAAATTATCTTAGCTATTTTAATAATTATTGCTGGATTTTTATTGGCAAATGTTATTTCCAGACTTTTTAAAAAAACCATTCTGCTAAAAACCCAAGACCCATTAATGATTAATTTCTTATCCAAAACTGTTAAATTGGGTGTTATTATATCCATTTTAATGTTGGCTTTAAATGTTGCTGGACTTGGCGGTGTCGCTGCTGGAATGTTAACTGCAGCAGGGGCAGGAGCGGTAATTATTGGTTTTGCGTTTAAAGATGTTGGAGAAAATTTTATCTCAGGTATTATTTTGTCTTTTAGTAGACCTTTTGACGTAAACGATACCGTAATGGTAGACACTATTTTTGGAAAAATTACTGCTCTAGAGTTTAGGTATACCAAATTGAAAACTTTTGATGGAAGAGATGTTTATATTCCTAATAGCGATATAATTAAAAAAGCTGTTTACAATTATACAGAAGACGGTTATTTTAGATTAGATTTTTTAGTTGGAATCGATTATGATGACGATATAGAAACTGCTAAAAAAGTGATATTAGAAGCTGTTAGAAATTCCGAAGGAGTTATTGAAAACCACGATCACGAATGTTTTGTGGTGGTAGATTCTTTAGGAGTAAGTACTGTAAATTTAAAAATTTTATTTTGGACAAAAACCAAGGAATACAGAAAACGAGCCATGGAAGTAAAAAGTGGTGTGGTTAAAAATGTGAAGCAAGTAATTATGGAAAACGGACTAAATATGCCTGCAGATATTACCGAAATAAAACTTTATGGATCTCAAACTAGTATTCCAATATCTGTAGATTACGATAAAAAAGATCACTAAATTTCTATCTTATTATTGAGCCTATATGCTGATTTCAATTTAAATTGTATCTTTGAAACCACCCAAAAAACTACAATAAATAATGTTCGATAATTTCTGGTTTCACGTAGAGTATGGCATGAATCACGTGTTAGATATCAATGGCTACGATCACGTACTTTTTCTAATTGTATTAACGGTTCCTTATCTTTTTAAAGATTGGAAACGTGTATTATTACTAGTTACCGTTTTCACTTTAGGTCATACCTTATCTTTAATGTTAGCAGCTTATAACGTGGTGAGCGTTAATGGGAAATTAGTTGAGTTTTTAATACCTGTAACTATTTTAGTTGTTGCACTTTTTAACGTATTTACTGCCGGAAAAGGAGCTCAAAAAGAAAAAATTGGTGTACTTTTTCTCTCAACCTTATTTTTTGGTTTAATACATGGTTTAGGCTTTGCTAGAGAATTTAGAATGTTGGTAGGACAATCTGATAATAAATTCATTACACTTTTAGAGTTTGCTTTGGGGATAGAAATAGCCCAAATAATTATTGTTTTTGTTGTTCTGTTTTTAGGATACATTATGCAAACTGTTTTTAGGTTTTCAAAACGCGATTGGATTATGGTTGTTTCGGCAGTTGTGGTTGGATTAGTTATTCCAATGATTATAAATAGCGAGTTTTTAGCATAAGCTTCGTTTTTGCCTAAAGTTTTCATAAAACTTTAATTCTCTGGTTGTAATTAAAATACGAACCTCCTATCTTCGTTGTATATTATTAAATTTAGATGCTTGCTAATCTATAACTAATTTAATAGAGCGTTTTTTACTTTTCTACCTGATAGTAGATTTGGGTGGAAATGAAAATAAATTTCAATGAAGGAACACAAACAACTTAAATATGATAAAGCCTATTTAAGAATTGCTAAAGAATGGGGGAAACTATCTTATTGCGAACGCAAACAAGTTGGCGCAATTATTGTAAAAGATAGAATGATTATTTCCGATGGATTTAACGGCACACCAACAGGTTTTGAGAATTATTGCGAAGATGACGAAGGTTATACAAAATGGTATGTGTTACATGCCGAAGCTAATGCCATTTTAAAAGTGGCTTCTTCAACCCAATCTTGTAAAGGTGCTACTTTATATATAACTCTGTCTCCATGTAAGGAATGTAGTAAATTAATCCATCAAGCAGGAATTGTTAGAGTCGTTTATAAAGAAGGATATAAAGACGACTCCGGTTTACAGTTTTTAAGAAAAGCTGGGATTGATCTTGTTTGTATAGCAGATTTAAAAGCTTAGTAAAATATGCTATTAAATTCTATAAAGATCTAAATAAAAAGTAATTGTTTGTATATTATACCTAGTCATAGAAAAGCAATAAAATAGCTCCATGACAAATAACTTTTGTGGATAGAAAATCATTAAGAAGAATATTAGAAGGGGCAATTATAAAAATTGATATCAATACATGAATCTGAAGAAAAAATATTTACCACTTATTATTGGTGTTGCCATTGCAGCCGGTATTTATATTGGTGGGAAATTAAATTTTTCTGATACTTCCGATAGATTATTTACCAAAAACAGCAAGAAAGATAAGCTTAATAGACTTATAGATTATATAGATTACGAGTATATAGAAGACGTTAATACAGATAGTATTGTGGATGTAACCGTAAATGGAATTCTTGGTACTTTAGATCCACACTCTACTTATATTCCAAAGGAAGATATGGAACGTGTAACGGATAATATGAAAGGTGACTTTGTAGGCATTGGGATTAATTTTTACACTTATAAAGACACCATTACTGTAATTAGAACTATTGACGATGGTCCAAGTGAAAAAGCAGGGATTATTGGTGGCGACCGAATTATTATGGCTAATGGAGATTCCATATTTGGGAAAGCTTGGAGCAATAATGATATTATAAAAAAGCTTAAAGGTCCTATAAATACATTAGTAGATTTAAAAGTTTATAGAAGAGGAGAACCTGAATTATTAGATTTTAAAGTAAAAAGAAATCATATTCCTATAAAAAGTGTGGATGCTGCATATAAGTTAACCGATAAATTAGGCTATATAAAAATTAATCGTTTTGCTGAATCCACTTATAAGGAATTTAAAAAAGAACTCAACAAATTGCAAAAAGCAGGAATTACGGAGTTGGCTGTCGATTTACGTGGAAATCCAGGAGGGTTTTTAGGAGTTGCCGAACAAATAGTAGATGAGTTTCTTGAAAAAGACAAACTTATTCTCTTTACCAAAAATAAAAGAGGAGATATAGAAGAAAGTTTTGCAACTAAAAAAGGAGACTTTGAAAACGGGAAAGTTTATGTTTTAATAGATGAAAACTCGGCTTCAGCTAGCGAAATTATAGCAGGAGCATTACAAGACAACGATAAAGGGACTATTGTTGGGCGTAGGTCTTATGGTAAAGGCTTAGTGCAACGCGAAATGGATTTGGGCGATGGGAGTGCTATAAGGTTAACGGTTTCTAGATATTATACTCCTACTGGACGTTCTATACAACGCTCTTATAAAAACGGAAATAGAGATTATTACGACGAGTATTTTGAGCGCTTGGAAAGTGGCGAACTCTTAGATCCTGAAAAAATTGAAGTAGCAGATTCTTTAAAATTTACCACTCCAAAAGGAAAAGTGGTGTATGGAGGAGGAGGTATTATCCCTGATGTTTTTGTTCCCCTAGATATGAGTATGCAGAATGAAACCTTGACCTTTTTAGACAGACGAGGTTTTATTGGTAATTTTGTTTTTGAAGAGTTAGAAAAAGACCGTCATGCTTACGATAATATTTCTAGAGAAGAATTTATTGAATACTTTCAATTTGATGATGATATGGTTTTACAATTTCAGGATTATTTAAATGTAAAAACTAAAGCCAATATTACTTTTGTGGCTTATAACGAAGAAGTTAAGCAATACATAAAGGCAACTCTTGCCGACCAATTATTCGGAAATGGAGCCTTTGAAGAGGTTCTTAATCAAACAGATATTATGATTGAAGAAGTAATTGAATTAAGTAATAAAGAGGACTAATTCGATATTTTATCATGTACCTTTGTAGGTTCTCCCCCATTCCAAAGAGTTAGAATATCTGTAGCCACATGAGCGCCGCTACCACTTGCAATAGCAAATTGACTACGCCAACCTGCCAAAGTACCAGCCACATAAAGTCCTTTCTCAATTTCATGATCTGTGTTTTTTAACCAAATTCTATTCTTGCTCGCTTTTGCTCTTGGATGAGGTTCTATATACTCTTCTAAGCCTTTAATGGTCATCAAATCGGTATAGCCAACCGTCACAACTACTAGTTTAGAACTGTATTCTGCTTTATTTGTTTTTACTAGAAAGCCAGATTTAGTTTTAGTAATTTGATTTACTTTTTCATTCGAAATCTGTTCCACTTCAGGATATAAAGATGCTAATTGCTGTTTGCCATTTTCTAGAATGGAAGCACCTGTAGTACCAGGTGTTAAGCCTAAAACATTATTAAATAAGGCTGTTTGCAGATGCGAAGATCTTTGATGTACAATTATGCCAATCTTTTTGTTTATGGCATATTCTTTTGTTTTTGCAGAGCCTAAAACCAAAGCACAAGAAAGCCCAGAGGCTCCTCCACCAATTATAAGCACATCGAACATTATTTTTTTATTTTAGATTGTTTTTCAATTTTTTGAGAAATTCGTAAAATCTGCAATAGAGCTAAAGCGCACATGGCAGTAAGAATGGTAATAAAGGCAACAACGCTATCTCCTTCAAAAGGTGCGTTAAAATCCACTTGAGTAAGGTTGTAAATTATTAATCCAATGGCGATTAATGATAATAATAGTTTAAAAATCTTCATCTTGTATAAAATTAAAACTGTTGCAAATTTCGGTAATTTGGAATGATTATTCCCTCTTTTAAGCGTTTAATTTTTCTTTTATAACTTATCTTTGTACCAATATTATTAAGCATTTATATTTATGTTCCAACTAGGAAAAACTATTGTATCAGAAGAGATTATTGAAAAAGATTTTGTCTGCAATTTATCGGCTTGCAAAGGTGCTTGTTGCATAGATGGAGATGCTGGCGCACCTTTAGAAGAAAATGAAACTGAGATTCTTAAAGATATCTATCCTAAAATAAAACATCTTTTAAGACCAGAAGGTATTGAAGCCATTGAACAACAAGGTACTTTTATTGTTACTGAATTTGATGAGTTTGAAACACCTTTAATTGATGGAGCTGATTGTGCTTATGTTATTTTCGATAAAAAAGGCACCGCTCTTTGTGCTATTGAAGAAGCCAATAATCAAAAAATTATCGATTGGAAAAAACCGGTTTCTTGTCACCTTTATCCAGTTAGAGTAAAAGATTATACCGAATTTTCAGCTGTAAACTACGATAAATGGGAAATTTGTGATGATGCTTGTACATTAGGAAAAGAATTACAAGTGCCTATTTATAAATTTGTGAAAGAAGCACTTATTAGAAAGTTTGGAGAGGATTGGTATATGGAACTGGAAAAAGTAGCTGCCACCTATAATAAGTAAATAATAGCTTATGAAGTTAAGTGTTTTACTATATACAATCTGCTTCATAAGTTTTCATTCTATATTTTCTCAAAACCCATCAGAGGTTTCTAATTTAGAAGCTCTTGCCGATTCTATTTATTACAATAAATCAGAATACTATACGGAAAAAGATTATAAGAGATTACAAAAAATTAGAAAACAGATTACTTCTAGTTATTTAGATACAACACAAACAAAATATCATGTAGCAAAACTAAAAGAAATAGCTGCAGATGCTTTAGTTAGCCAGTTTCATTCAGACTTTCCTCTTGCCATAACTCAATCAAACCAGGCTCTAGCTCTTTTTGAAAAACATCACATTAAAGATCTTTATTTTAAAGGACATATCCATAAATATTTGTTCGAGCAGTATTTTTATAATAAAAATTGGGAAAAATCTTTAAAAGAAGCACAGAGAGCTAAAAAGGTCTTTGGAGATACATTGGCACCTAACCATAGATTACTTGCTGAAGCCGAGTTTAATATTGGGTTTGCGTTGGGAAAATTTGGGGACTATTCTAAAGTTATTGAACGTTATAAAAACGCCATTGAACTAAATGTTTCAAATCAAGGGAAAATGAATGCAGACGTTGCTATTCAGAAACATCATTTAGCTATTGTTTATGGATTTGTAGGTTATTATAAAAAGGAATTAGACACCTATTTAGAGGTGGTTAATATCTGGGAAAATATATCTTATCATGATAAGAGTTTTTTAAATATTGCTTACGGTTCGTTAAACACATGGTATTTACAGCACGGCGATTATGATACAGCCGAAAAGTATTTAATAAAGTCTGAAAACCTTATAAACAATAAAGAAACCAATATAGATAACTGGTCTAATGAAGTCTTTAAAGGAAGAACGCAATTAGAATTATGGCGATATTACGCAAAGCTCAACTTAAAAAAAGGAGATACACTCAATGCCTTTGCTTATAATAAAAAAGCAATGGATTTTATAGACAACTATAGGATAAACGATCCGGAAAACAACCCTCATAACGTACCTTACTACAAGCATTTTTTATTATTAAATAAAATGGGACTTCTCAGGTTTGAAGCAAGTATCCTGAAAGATAAAGATGCTAATCGTGCTATAAAAATCTACGAACAGGTGTTAAGCCTGGAGAGTGAAGATGAGGTTCCAGTGTTTACATTAAGTGATAAGTTAAATCTGATACAATTATATATAAACAATGAAAACTATGCTCAGGTTAAGACAAGAATAAAACATTGGATAGAAAGCGCAAAAGAGAAAAAAGACCCATATTTATTAATGCAATTATACGCACAGGAAGCCAACTTAGAAGCACATTTAGGAAGTTTTGAGTCCATGGACGCATTCTATAAAACGGCGTTTAAATATTTGCCAAAAGATCCTTTAGAAGATATAGAAATTAAAGATTTAACTTATTTAAATTCCAAGCCATATAGCCATTTACACTATATTAATTTATTGTTAGATGCCAGCAGAAATTATGAACTTGCTTACAGAGAAACTCATAAAAAATTGTATTCGGAAATAGCTCATAATCTAAGTAAAATGGTCTCTGATATTTTTTCTAAAAATTATGTATTCACATCCTTCAATGATAAAGTTTATGCAATAGCTATTCAAATAAACGAACAACTTTTACAAACTGCTTTATTAATAGACAACGAGCGCATTTTAGATGGTGTTTTGGAGAAAATAGAAGAATCTAATTCTAAAATTAGTTGGAAACGGTTTTTAAATAGTTCCGAAAGGAAAAACATTAATATTCCAGAGGTTGTTTTAAACAAAGAAAGTGATTTGAAAAATGCACTTCATTTTTATAAAAAACAATTGTTTATCAGCGATAATGAGGGTCTAGAAAATCAAAAAACATTAAAATCCAAGATTTTTGATACAGAGAAAGAAATTGATTCTTTAAATCGATGGTATAAAGAAAACTTCTTTTCATACTTTAATCAAACACAGAATAAATTTCAAATAAGCGATTTAAAGTCTAAGCTTCAATCTGATCAAAAAATTATAAAATACTGTTTTACAGAAAATCACATTTTTGTTTTTACTATTACAAAAGATGTCACACAACTTCATCAACTTGCAGATACTAATGAGCTTAATGAGTTTTTAAATGAATTTGTACATTCTTTAAAAGAACCAAATATAGATGCCTATAAAACATTGGCTAAACAAGCTTATAGAAAGCTTCTACCAAACAGTGTATTGGATATTTCGAGTCATACAAATCTCATCTTTATTTTAGACGATGTGCTACATTATCTTCCTTTTGAGTCTATAATCGATGGAGATAACAAATATTTAGTAGAAAGTAAATGTATTAGTTATGCTTCGTCCTTACTGCTTTTTAACGAGCAGATTAACTCAATTAAATCGAAACAAAATAGTTTAGGCATTTATGCACCAACTTATAATAGTAGTTTTCAGTTGGAGGAAAATAAAGATAAAACCGCCCAGTTAAAAGGAGCATCTTTAGAAGCCATACAAATTGGCGAGCTATTTGGTGCAGATGTTTTTTTAGGTGAAGACGCTAATAAAGAAGTTTTTCTTAAAACAGCAAAAAATTACAGTACTTTACATTTGGCTATGCATGCGGAAATCAATAAATCAAATCCTGAATTTTCTCATTTAAGCTTTTCTTCATCAGGCGACGACAGTAAATTATTTTTATCAGAACTTTATAACATCTCCTTAAATGCCGATTTAGCTGTTTTAAGTGCTTGCGAAACGGGAGCTGGAAAGTTAAAAAAAGGAGAAGGTCTTGTTAATGTTTCTCAAGCATTTACTTATGCTGGAGTTTCTAGTTTGGTAACCAGTTTATGGAAAGTGCCCGATAAGGAAACAGCTCAAATAATGCTGTACTTTTACACCTATTTAGAAAAAGGATTTCCAAAAAATAAGGCTCTGCAATTAGCAAAATTAGATTATTTAAAAAATGAAGACGATGTCTTATTAAAACATCCATTCTATTGGGCAGGATTTGTAATATCTGGAGATGTAACTCCTATCAAAACTAAAACCAATTGGTATTGGTTTTGGTTAATAGTTCCAGTTGTAGGTTTGGTGTTGTTTAGAAAAAAGTTATTCCAGTTTTTTAAGTAAAATCTTCGCTTCTTCCGATTTGTAGTCAGATAATGCTATCAGTTGATTTAAGGTTTTTGTAGCTTCCTCTAGATGGTTTTCTTTTACATAAGCTAAGGCCAAATACCATAAGTTTTTATCTTGTAAAGATTCTGATGACTTGATGTTTTCTTTAAAAATAGATATGGCTTCTGTTGTTTGGTTCTTTTGTAATAAGGCATTCGCTTTATAAAAAGCTATCACTGTATTACTACTGTCCTTTTTTAGAATATTATTAAAAAGTGTAATTGATTTATCGAAATCTTTTTCTTCATAAGCTTCAAAAGCTTTAGTTTGTGTATCTGTACTACTTTCTCCTCGAACTATAGGATGAACAATATTTCGATACGGTTCGAAATATGCAATGAATAACTCTTCGTTACTTTGTTTTTCTTGCGTTAAAAACCATGTAAAAGATATACTTAACAGCAATACTAATCCTGCTGCAACTGCCCAATACTTAAATGGTTTTTTGCTGGATTCTAAATCCCAGTCTTGTAACTGTCTTTTTGTTTTTTCCCGATCATTTAAAATTAAAGATTCTTGTATTTCCTTTTGAAATTCAAACTCTTTTTTAAAATCACTGTCGTTTAGTAGTAATCTGTTAAAATCTTTTATCTCGTCTTCCAAAAGTGTTCCTTCAAAGTATTTATTTATCAAGTCTATTTTTTCCATTATTTGCTATTAAGAATTATGTCTTTTATTTTTTGTAAACATCTTGATTTCTGACTTTTCGCTACGTTGTAATTGTTGTAGTTTAGTTCGTCTACAATTTCTTCCAAAGTAAACCCTCGAACATAAAACAGGTTTAGTATGGTTTGACATTGCTTTCCTAATTTTTTAAATGCCTCTTGAATTTGTTTTTGTTTGGAATTAAAACTGTAATCAATTTCATTAAAATGATCGTCATTTAAATCGCTGGTTTCAACAACTCTATCTACTAAATGTAGCTTGTGCTTTTCCTTTAAACGTTTATAAATCATATATTTTCCTATGCTAAATAGGTATGTTTTAAGTTCACTTTTCATATCGTCTAAATGTCCCTTCATACAGTTTTCTCTTAAAGAAACTATAGCATCTTGATATATGTCTAAACTATCGTCTTCGCTGATGTTAAACTTTTTAGCAAAGTTTAAAAAAGGAAGTTTGTATTCTATATAAATAGATTTTAAAGCAGACTTATCGTCGTTCTTTAGAGCTATTAACAATTTCTTTTCTATCATTTAGTACAAAAATTGAATTAATGTAAACATATAGTAAAGATAAAGTTTTTAGGCACTTATGTTTACTTATTAAAAAAATTGACACAAAAGGGTAATATTAACATTTAAAAAACAAAAAAATGATGGCTAAAAAATCTATGAACACAAAAAACCTTTTGTATTTAGGCTTGCTATTTTTAGGCTTCGCTATAATTTCTTGTAGTAGCGACGATGATGGCACTGTAACACCTCCACCAATAATTGAAGTAAATGATTGCGAACCCTATACTGCTACACCAGCTTTTGGAACTATAAATAGCGAATGGACTGCACCAAATGAAGAAGATAGATACGATGGTGTAATTACTATTCCATCCGATCCTGGAGGTGGATACGTACGCGTTTTATTAACTCAAGACCATCCTGATTTGAGACCTTGGTTGACCATATCTAACGATCTTGATGCAGGTGGCGCAATAGTTTCAGGATCTTCTGCAAACACGAATAATGAGTTAAATAGAGAAGCTTACTTTTCGGTTCATCCCGGAACCACTTTTTCATTAGAAGTATTTCCGTTTTTTAATGCACCAGTAGACGACTATCCTGTATCTTATACCATTGAGTGGGAATTTTTTAGTCGTGTAGATTGTTTTGAAAGCAATGATACACAAGCAACTGCTAAAAAAATACTTTTTGACGAAACTATCGAAGCTTATGCCATAGCAGGACATATAGGTTATGGTGTTGGTTCTTTTGATGAGCAAACATACGATTGGTATAAAGTTAATTTAACTGAACCAGGTTTTATTGAAACAGAGGTTTTAGATATGCCGAGTGATATGAGAATCCAAATGCGTTTATTTAAATCAGATGGCTCTACCGTATCTATCATTCATGAATGGTTAGATCCAGACTCTCCAAACTCCAATGGTAGACGTTCTCGAATAAAATCGAGTCAATCCTTAGCACCTGGAACATACTATATAGAGCTGCATCCAGACTTTGTTAAATCAAGAAAGTCTTCATTCGATACAGAACCCATACCAGAACACTTTAATAAAACATATAAAATAAAAACAATCTCATATTAATAGCAAATTATATTTGATTGACGGAATAGCTCGGTTCTCTAGAGCTGTTCCTTGTTTTTGTTTAAACATACATCATATAAGAGGCTATGGGAAAGGTGTTTAGGGTGGGTAGTTTGGAAAAGAACATTCAAAGAAATGAGAAAAAGTAGGAAAAAACAACGGTTTTTTCAGTAAAAGTTGTATATTAGGAGTTATTGCTAATCCCAAATTAGTCCTATAACTTATGCGAAAATTGAGTATTCTACTCATCTGTTTTTGTAGCTTTCATTCGGTATTTAGTCAAGCCACCTGGCAATCCTATACTGAAAAAGCAGATTCTCTTCAACTTAAATTTAAATTTAAAGAGGCTATAGAACCAAGAGAGAAAGCCATTGAATTTGCACAAACGCAACAAAAAGACACCTTGGCATTTCTAAATTTATTATTAGAAATGAGTAAAAACGAACTTGCAACTTCAAATGCAGAACTCAAATCTGATGCCTATAAGAATCTTAAAAAACAAGTTTTAGAACTTGAAACCTCTGGTGCAAAACCAGAAAGACTTTATCAAGCATATAGACGCATGTATATTTTTGCACATAACTACATGAGAAGTATGACCGATACCGACAAATATGTCGCAAAATCTATAGAGCAACACTATAAATGTCAAGAAATAGACTCTATTGTTTTAATGAAAACCTTGCATACCTCTGGGGTTGTATCTCGTGTGGTTGGCAGACTTAATAAATCTGTAAGTGTTTTAAAACAGGCTGAAGCTTTGTACCCTCAAATAGAATTTGGAAATGCCAATAATATGGCAAGTATTTACTTGGATTTAGCTTTAGTTTATAGTTATGAGTTTTTAAACATTCCATCTAAACGCTTAGAATATCTTAAAAAGTCTGAAGCGATGTTTAAGAGTATAGAAGATCCTAATATGGATTACTTTATAGGAGTTTATACCAATCTTTCAGATTATGAAGAGCTAGAAGGAAATTATAAAAAAGCTGAGAATTATTTGAAAAAAGCCATGCAGTTGTACAAAGACAATGCAGATTTGGCGCAGCAATCGAGGAGAGGAAAAATTGGTTTTAAAAGAGATTTGCAATTTCGAGCTTCTTTAATAAAAATATATCGGGAAACAAATCAAGAAGAACTCATGTTAGCACTTTTTGATGAGATGAAAACAATTAATTCTGAAAATACTTTAGACGACATAGAAACAGACTTTATTGCAACAGCCTATTTAAATGTAGCTTCATTTTATAGGTCTAAAAACAATGATAAAGCTTTAGCCTACCTTAATAAAGGGTTAGAATTTCATAAAAAATTAAGTTTTAAGAATCTTGAAGATCAATTTATAATAGAAAAAATAAAAATCTATATTGATGAAAAACAAGATGCAGAAGCCGAAAAACTTTTAGCAAAAATTGAAACTCAAGATAATTTAGGGCCATCTCTTGAAAAAGAAATTTTGGTTAGTCATATCGCATTAAGTTTTAATAACAATAAAAAGGAAGTTTATACGGATATTAATAAGCTGCTTGAAGCATTTTCTGAAGACAATAAAGATTTCGATATAAAAACGATGACTTATCAGGATTTTACGCCAAGTCTGGTTTTAAATGATGTTAAATTCCTATTAGATATTATCGAAAACCAGGAAGCATCGTCATTCAAAGATGATGGGTTAAAACACACAATATACCAAATTGCTTTAAAACAATTTGAGTCTAACTTTAATCATGAGTTTTTAAATGAAAAGCTAGAAAAAATATATGATAAAATAAGCGTTTACTTCTTCGACAAAGCTTCAAACAACCAACTTTCACAAGCGGAAGAAAGTTTGTTTTTAAATTTCACTGAAACTATTGAAGCTAAATACTTATTAAATACATTTATCGCAAATAGATCTCAATCTAATAAAACGGAAACAGATAAGCTTATCCATGACGAGCAACGCATAAGATCTAATATTACCTATTTGAAAAAGAAAAATATTCTAAAAAAGTCAGATAGTATTCAAAAACTTGTTTTCGAAGAAAATTTAAAATTAGAAGCTGTACAAAACCAAATAAAACAGCAAGATTTTTACATCTCTAAGGTTATAAACGCAACACATTCTCGCAATCAAAAGGAACTAACTATTAATCGATATATTATTAAGTATAGAATAGTAGATGAGGATATATTCAGAATTATTTATGATAATAATACTGTACAAATTACAAAACTAGGTAACTATGCCAGTTTAAAACCTCAAGTAACTAATTTACTTTCAAAAGTTAAAGATATTCAAGCCCCCGTAGCAGATATAAAAAAACAATCAGAAGCTTTATATAATATGTTACTTCAAGATGTTGAGGTTGGGAGTAAAAACAATATCTACATAATACCAGATGGTATTTTGCATTATTTACCTTTTGAGCTTTTAGTCTCAAACAACGACTACTTGTTAAACCAGACAAAAATAAGTTATGCTTCGGTATTGAGCTTTATAGATTCGCCTATAAAGGTTAAGAATAAAAACGATAAGATTGCCTTATTTGCTCCTTCGTACAATTTATATGCTCCAACAGAGACGCAATTAGCAGTAAGAGGGGAACCCTATTATTTAGCAGGCGCAATTAAAGAGGTGCAATCTATTTCAAAACTATTTGAAAATAGCGTTGTATATACTCATAATGAGGCGTCTAAAGCTGCTTTTCAGGAGCTATCCAACAATTACTCTATTTTACATTTATCTATGCATTCTTTTTTAAACGACCAAGATTCTGAATTGAGTAGTTTAGTGTTTTCAGATACAGATAAAGATTTCGAATTGTATATTTCCGAATTGTATGGCTTAAACCTAAACGCCAATATGGTTGTTTTAAGTGCTTGTAATACCGGTGTAGGAGAGTTAAAAACAGGAAAAGGCATTGTGTCTATGAACACGGCTTTTACGGCTGCCGGTGTGCCATCTGTTTTATCTAGTTTGTGGAGTGTACCAGATAATGCGACTCAGCAAATTATGGTGTCATTCTATAAACACCTAAAGGATGGGAATGACAAAGCAGAAGCCTTAAAAAAAGCAAAACAAGATTTTTTAAATTCGTCTAAAGAGGTGATGTCTTTAAAGCATCCTTATTATTGGGCAGGATTTGTGGTTTCTGGAGATATTTCGCCAATTGTTGATCAGGAAGGTCATACGGTTTGGTACGTGGTAAGTAGTATAGGCATACTCTTAATACTTGTGGTTTTATATAGAAAACGCAAAAAACTTGCAGCCTAATCTTTAATTTAAATGGCGTTTTATTTTCTTTAGTCCTAATTGCATTTAATTTTTCTTAATTCTAAGACTGTAGTTTCTTTAAACTTGGTATTTGTATTGTCTATTTTGTGTGGAGCTTTCTGCACTTCTATAAAAAATAATTAAAAAGACTTTATTTCATTTTCTTTATTCCTTTTGATATCTATATCTGTTTATATGGTTTCATTTTTCTGTGTATTTGGGTGTTTTTAGAAAATTAAATTCTTTGTCTTTATATATTGATTCTCAACATCCATGATACTTTTTTCTTTATAAAATATTTTAAGTGACTAAAATGTAAAAAACACCCCACTTTCTGTTAACCTTTTATTAATTATAACATTAAAATGTGTTACTGTCCAATTTTTAAGCTTCCTACATGAGGGGTCATGAATTGAAGTCTATAAAATATAACGACAATTTTATAAAATATTAACCATATAAACTATCATCAGTATGAAAACACAAACAACATTTATTTTATTATTTGGCTTTGTGCTTGGCACTTTTGCTCAAAATATAGACAAGCAAGTGGTGGCTAGTGCAGGTAGCACTAATAGTAACTCCAATTATCAGTTAACCACTACGGTTGGCGAACCTATTATTGGTTTAAAAGGGACAACAGTTAATATTAACCAAGGATTTTTGGCTGGAGTCACTAGTAATGCCACACTTACTGTAGAAGAGTTAATAGAAAGTAAAACTATTAAAATTTATCCCAATCCAGTTACAGATATGGTAAACATTAGCATACCGGATAATAATGAGAATGTTCGTGTTGTAATTTATAATGCCATAGGAAAACAGGTTGGGAATTATACTGTTAATAAAGCTATACAAAATTTAAATTTAAGTCACTTGTCTGACGGTATGTATTTGGTACAACTACAGTTTACGGATACCACAAATTCAAAATCATTTAAAATCATAAAACAATAACATAATGAGAACATTTTTACAAACTTTCGTATTCCTTTTGTGTGTTAGCTTAACAGCTTATGCACAAAACCCACAACAAGATTTTATTAATTACCAAGGTGTTGCTAGCGATTCGTCTGGCGATCCTATAACAAATTCAAATATAGCCATACAAATTGCTTTAAAATTTGGAAGTCCTACAGCTACAGCAAGCTATATTGAAAACCACAGCATAGCAACAGACGATAATGGTTTATTTAATTTGCAAATAGGTAATGGTAGTGCCATTTCCGGAACATACAATACTTTAAATTGGGGTGAAGATGCCAATTATCTTACTGTTTCCTTAAACGGAACCGAGGTAGGTACTACAGAAATGACAGCTGTTCCTTATGCTTTGTATGCAAAAAGAGCAGACGAAAGTCAAAATTTAGCAAATGTTATGGCCTTTGGAAACTCTGCCAATGAACAAATAAAAGATGTGGTAAATCCAACGGATAATCAAGACGCAGCTACTAAAATTTATGTAGATGATGAAATTGCTTTAAATATAGCAAGTTTTGATGCAAGATTAACAGGTATCGAATCCGTATTGGCAGAATTAGACGCCAGAATATCGGCTATTGAACCTCCTGCTATAGGTCAATATAGAGAAGGAGGTATTGTGTTTTGGATAGATCCATCGGGCCAGCATGGTTTAGTTTGTGCTGTTGAAGACCAAAGCTCTGCTATACAATGGTATAACGGTACAAGTGTAACAACTGGGGCAACTAGCTTTTGGGATGGAAGTTCTAATACAGACGCTATAATAGCTGTACAAGGGCCAGTAGAAACAGATTACGCAGCAGGTTTGGCTAGAGCTTACACAGGTAGCGGTTATAACGATTGGTTTTTACCTAGTCAAGATCAATTGGAAGAAATGGATAATAACATGGCTATTATCAATTCTAAATCTTTACTCCATGGTGGTACAGAACTAAGCACAACCTATGGTTATTGGAGCTCTAGAGAAAGTAGTAGTTCTCATGCAATACTTTGGAGTTTTAGCGACAGACAGGCTTACAATTCCAATAAGGTTCAACTAAGAGGCGTACGCGCCATTAGAGCATTTTAAAGTTTATAAAAAAAATGAAGTAAATTAAATAGCTCTTTAACGGTCTATTAAATGTTTTATAGAGCGCTCTGAAAAAACTCAGAGCGTTCTATTTTTTTTATCTGAGAGATTGTAGTTTAGAGACTCAGAGTAAAAAATTAATTTACTTAATACAAAAAAAGCAGGTGGTTTTTAAGTTTTAATCATCATTCTTTATTTTTTATAAAAAGTGTTTTAAGCTGTTTTTAAGACTGCTCTTTTTATAGGAATATGAACCATAACCTTGGTTCCACAGGCCTTGCCATTTTCATATAGGTCTTCAATCTCTATTTTATAATCGTTTATAAAACTTTTTGAGAAATTGGCTAATCGAGCCTTTGTAATATCAATTCCTACTGATTTCCGATTTAGTTTTCTCTTTTCTTTTAGTTTTTGCGAAACAATACGTCCTACTCCGTTATCAATTATGGCAATAGAAATATAGTCTAAAGAGTCTTGATTAACATTTAATTCAATTTGCTTATCACTAGCTTTTGAAGATAGCCCATGCCACAGTGCATTTTCTAAAAAAGGCTGAAGAATTAAAGAAGGAACTCTAATTACGGAAGTATTTACATTTGTATCTACATGTACTTGATAATTAATCTCATTAGAAAAACGCATGTTTTCAATATTCATATATAAAGCCATGGTGTCTAATTCATCTTGCAAGCTGATCTCTTTTTCTGTGGAAGCAATAAGTATTTTTCTAATAAGTTTCGAGAATTTATTTAAATAATAAACTGCATTTTCTTTTTCATTGTTTATTATAAATAATTTGATGGAGTTTAAAGAATTAAAGATGAAATGAGGATTCATCTGATTTCTTAACATTTCTTGCTCCAGAGTTACAATCTTTTTTTCGTTTTTTAACTGTCCTTGTCTTTGAAGAATAATAAATATTCCAATTAGTAAAATCGCTCCAATTAAACTCAGTATTAAGATTCTTCTATTTTGTGAGAGTTTAAGTTTTACAATTTCATTTTCGCTGGCAAGCGCCTTAATTTGATTGTTTTTTTTCTCACTTTCATATTTTAAAATTAAATCGGTAACATATTGGAAATTCTTTTCGCCAGTAATAGCTTTATCTAAGTCCACATGTTGCTTATAAAAAAGTAGTGAAGTTTTATAATTACCTAAGTTCTCTTCTAATTGCGACAAGTGATTGTAAGTTTCTGCCTCTTGCGATTTTAATTGGTATGTTTTTGCAATTCTTAAAGCTTCCCTCAAGTTTTTCTCAGAAGCCTTATAGTTTTGCATTTTTAATTGAATTAATCCTAGATTAGAATAAGATGTGGAAATATAATATTTATCGTTAATTACTTTAGCTTTCTCTAAGGCTGTTTCAATTATGGGAAGTGCCGTTTCATATCTGCCTTTGGCAATATCTAATTTTGCAATACTGTTGTAGCAAATAACGCGACCTATATCAGAGTCTATTTCGTTATTATATTTTAAAGAAGTTTGATAGTTTTTTAATGCCTCGTCCAATAAGCCTTTTGCTTCTTGCGCATAACCAATATTGTGATAGTTAATGGCCAAGCCTAATTTATTGTTTAATGCTTGTTCTATAACTAAGGATTTTTTAAACAGGCCTAAAGCCATATCATATTGTTTTAAAGCTAAATAAATATTTCCCATACTATTTTGAGAAATTGCAATACTGTGCTTAAGCGATGGCGTTATTGGCTTGACTGTTTCGGCTAAATCCAAAGCTTCTTTATGGTAGTCCAAGGCTGTTCTTATAACATCTAATCTTCTGTAAACTACCCCCAACATGTTTAAGCTTGTAACTTCTAAATCTATACTTTCTGCTTTTTTTGCTTTTTCTAAGGCTTTTTCATGAAAGCTTATAGCTTTGTCGTAATTAGTTGTATTTCTGTAAAACTCTCCTAGCATATTAAGTGCATAACTTTCGCCTTTTATAAAATGAGCTTGTTTAGATACTCTTAAAAGATAATTCATTTTTAGCGTGTCTGCAGAAAACTCACTAAAAACAGAATCTAAATATTGATAATTTGTTGCTTTACTTTCTACAACACGATCTACAAGAATTTTATAATTATCATCTAAATTAATTTGTGCTCGACTAATTAGAGGAGATAAAAAGAAGCTTATTACAAAAAAATAAAGAATGTATTTAGATGTAAAAGCAAAATTACTACTGTTTAGAAACCATTTCATTTTACTAGAGTTTGTTTAGGAAGTCTGTTTTTCTTTGTCTTGCTACTGGAATTTTTTTGTTGGATTCCATAAGAACATAAGCTTCACTTTTTACAAACTCTTTTATTTTATTTAGGTTAATAATATAGGAGTTATGAATTCTAAAAAAAGAACTTTCCGGCAGAATAGCATCAATCTCTTTAATTTTTTTGGTCACAACCATTTTTTGATTTGAAGTCATAAAAAACGTACTGTAATTACCATCAGATTCTACATATAGGATATCGTCTATATTTAAAAACACTAGTTTACCATCTGTGTTTAAAATAATTTTTTGGTGTTTTAGATTGGCATTAAAGTTTAAGAGTACTTCTTCAACTTTTGAAATAGAGAAATTATTGGAATGGAATTTTTTTATTTTTTTTATGGTTTCTTCTAAATCGTCTGAATCTATTGGTTTTAAGAGGTAATCTATAGCTTCGTTTTTTAGGGCTTTTAAAGCATATTCATTATAAGCAGTTGTAATAATAACTGCATAGTCTTTATGATTTATGCAATCTAAAAACTGAAACCCATCCATAGTAGGCATATTAATATCTAAAAAAAGACAATCTGGAGTATGAATTTTTAAATAAGCGATAGCCTTTTCAGGACTTGTGAAAGTTTCAACAATTTGAATCTCATTGTTAAAATTACCTAATTCCCAAGTCAAACTTTTAATGGCTTTTGGCTCGTCGTCAACAATTACTGCTTTTATCATATTCTCAAATATAATAATATAATATTTGGTTTAGAATTAGAGATGTATAATTGGTGCTAATTATTGTATATCCTGTCGAATTTGTATAAGTTTTTATTTAATAACTACCAACTATACAGTTTTTAGTACCAACTATACATTGGCTCTGTTTTAAGTGAGTTTTTTTGCGATATTTGACATGCTATTAATTAAGGGATAAGCATTTCATTTTATAGATGGTTGCTATTAATCGATTTAAAAAAACCAGTGAAAACTGGTTTTTTTTATGACTTGTTTTAAGGTCTACTTTAGTAAATTATATTATAGTAGGAGCGTTATAAAATTCGTTTTAAAATGTACTATTCAGGTGTATGATTTTATTCTTTTAAATAAATACAAAAGTTTGGATTGTCTGAGTTAAATTAGTGAAAGCAGTTGCTTGCTGTATAAACTTTAACTCTTTATTATTAAGTGTTATAAAAAAAGCATCTCTTCCTATAGTCTGGAACGAGATGCTTTTTTAATTTAAAAAGATTGTTTATTAGAGCTTATTCTATTGGTTCATCTGGAATTTTTGCTGGTGTAATAGAACTATCAAAAGCACTGTGGTACTCTTCTAATAAATTCATAATAGCTGCTAATAAATCTTTTGTTTCTAATAGAAGACTGAAGTACAAAGTAGTATTCTTCGGACTAGACTCTTCTGTTCTAGTACGCTCTACTTGCTTATGTATTTTAGTTGATACTAAAGTTACAATCTCTTTCTTTCTGTTTAATATAAGACCTATTTCTTCAAAAGAACCAGATTCAAACGCGTGTCTTGTGTTTTCAAACAACCTTTCAAAACGCTCATCCACTTCTTTTAACTCTTTTATCTGACTGAACTTAAGTTTTTTATGATTGTTATTTACGTGTTTATGACTCACTTTTGAAATGTATTCTAAAGATTGTGCAATGTCTTGCAAGTAACCTAATATATTAATGTAAAAACTACTTGCTCCAACACTAGACTCGTCTAAATTCTTTATAAAATAGAAAATATGATCTCTAAGCTCATCTATTTCGTTAGATAGTTTTACTACTTGCTTTTTATTCTTTTTAAGTAGAGTTAAATCTTGCTTAGCTAAACCATTAATGGCATTGGTATAAATTCTATTTCCACGTTTAATAACATTAGCAATATTACCTGCACTTTCGTGAATAACCCCTTGAACAGAACTGCTTTCAGCACGGGTTAAACTATCTTCTTCTTTAGTTTCTTGAGTTTTCTTTTTATGTGCTATATAGCTTCTAACTAAAAGAAAAGTAGCTATTAATAAAAATATAGGAACCATAACTTTAACGTTCCAATTAAGGAAATAAGCAATAATAGCAGCAGATATAAAGGCAATAAAAGCCGTAAAGAACCAGCCTCCTATAACGTTTAGCACCCCGGCTACTCTATAAACAGCACTTTCTGCACCCCAGGCTCTATCTGCTAAAGAGGTTCCCATGGCAACCATAAATGTTACGTAAGTGGTAGATAAAGGCAGTTTCATAGAGGTTGCAATAGAAATTAGAACAGCTGCAACCATTAAATTTACGGCTGCACGTACCAAATCGAAAGCAGGTAGCTCGTATGTCTTATCTTTTTTTAATGGAATTACCGGTTTCTCAAATTGCTTTTCAATTTTTACTTGCCAGGATTCCGGTAGAATATAAGAAGACATTTGCGATCCTAAAATGGCAAAACGTACAAAACCTCGAGATAAGAAATTAGGTTGAAAACGTTCTTTTGTTTCTTCTTGACTAGATAGGTCTAAAGAGGTTTTAACCACAGCTTTAGCCTTACTTGAAAACCATAAAGTTGCCACCATTATAAGTCCTGCTCCCACTAACAAGAAGGTAGGAGTTGGTACTTTATCTGCTAGAAAGCCCATGCTAAATGCATCTGCAGGAATTCCAGATGCCGCCCAAGTAGAATAAGATATCCAACCGGCAATAGGTACTCCAATAAAGTTAACTAAATCGTTACCAGCAAATGCTAAGGCTAGAGCAAAGGTTCCAACTAAAATAATGAGTTTATAGATATTTGTTTTAAAAATAGCTATTAGGAGGTAAGATAACAAAATCCAGAAAGTTAAACTAAGACTAACTATTAATAGAACATGAGACTCTATATAGTAATCTAAAGAGGTATTGCCTAAAAATCCAAATTTTTGAGATGCAAGAGAGGTACCGTTTAAACCTTTTATAAATATGAAATAAGTAATAGACGTTAGTGCAATTCCTCCAAATAGAGCTCCAACCCAATTGGCTTTCTTTTCAAAATTATAAGACAATAGAAGTCTTGCAACCCATTGGACTATGGCTCCAACAGTAAAGGCGACGACGACAGAGAGGAGGATTCCGAAGATGATTTCTGTAGCTTTGGACGTGTTTATATAATTAATAGCATCTGATAAACCACCTCCGTCATGGGCAACTTTTATTAAGGCCATAGCTACAGATGCTCCTAGAAGCTCAAATACAATGGAAACCGTAGTTGAAGTTGGCATTCCAACAGTGTTGAAAAAATCTAGTAATAAGATGTCTGTAATCATGACAGCCATAAAAATAATCATGATTTCATTGAACATAAATTCATGTGGATTAAAAATCCCTTTTCTGGCAACTTCCATCATTCCGCTTGAGAAAACAGCACCAATGGCTACTCCTATACTAGCAACAATCATAATGGTTTTAAACGAGATAGCTTTAGAGCCAATGGCAGAGTTTAAAAAGTTTACAGCGTCATTGCTAACTCCAATTACTAAATCGGCAATAGCTAGAACAGCTAAAGCAACAATCATTAAGAGATATATATTTTCCATATATTTTTAGTGTCTTAAAAGTATTTGCAAATATCTAATGTGATTTTCGTTAGTATGTTACCAAAACGTTATGATTTAGAAATGAACTTCAAACTGAAGCCTATAAGCTAATCTGCTGTTTATTATCTCTGTATCTATATAAGTAACATCTGATTGGACTTTTAATTTATGTCCAACAATATATTTAGAAATACCTAAAGTATATTCGTCAACCTGAGTTGGTCCAACCGTACTATTGCTTAAATCTACCGTGGAGAATCTACTTCCTATTTCCCAATTATTTTTAAATAAGTACCCCCCCTGAAGATTTATAGCTTTTCCAACTTGTACAATTTGTCCTGTAGGAACACCTTCTTCATCTTTTGCAATTGGATCTGAGGCATTTCGGTCTGCATATTCTCCCATAAAAGAAAAGCCTTTATATTTGAACATAGCATCTATAAAGAATGTAGAAATATTTGTTTCATAAAAACCTGAATCTGTTTCCATAAATACACCTTGATTACTTCTGGTTTTAACGGCATCATGGTTAAAATCGTAAGTAGCACCAATGGCTATTTTGGGTGTTTCGGGTCTGTAAATAGAGCCTCCAATATAGTCTCCTTTATTAGGAAACAAGCCTAAGGGTAACAATTCTATACGTCCAGTATACTGAAAACCTCCAGCATTTCCGGTGGTTATATTTCTGCCTTCACCTTGTGAAATAGCTAAGGCCTCTCTAACAACAAAGGTGTCTGTTAGGTTGAAATAATGCCTAAGTTGGATTCCTAAATCTCTATCTATATTAAACTCTGCACTTAAAATGGATCTATCTACAAACTGAAGATTTGCAGAAGAAATAATACCATCTCTATTTCCAGGAAGTTTTGCTTGTCCAAACCACAATTCGAAATTTTTGTAAAAATTCCACATCATGACTGCGTCTAAAATAAATCTTGGTGTATTACTGGTGTAAATTGAGGTTCCAGCCATATCTCTATTGGTAAACCCCAATTGTAATTTATATGTTAATTTTGGAGTTAAAGCAAAACCATCAAATTTTAATCTAGCTCTTCTTACTAAAAAAGCAGTTTTACCATTCATAAGTTCCCCATCATTGTTTTCCCAGCTAGCCAGAGCTAAAAATTGCATTCTAGCACCAACCTTCATAGACCAAGTGCTGTCTTGTCCAACAATATTTAAGATGCCTTTCCCAAATTTTGAAGAAGATGTTTCTTGTCCGGTTACAAATTGGAAGGAAACTAATAAAATAATTAGAGTTACTTTAAATTTCATTTTAGGCTTTAGTTTTTGTCGCTACAAAGAACTAACTTTAATATTAAATTAATGTTTCCTAAATATTAAATTTAAGGTATGCTAAAAAGGCTGCCTTGGCCAAAAGCAGCCATAGAATTCATGATAAAATAGTCGACAAAAACTAATAGATTATATGAAATTACTTATTTAATTGTCTTAAGACAGTCCAAAGATCAGCATTATTAATGACCTTATTGTAACTGGAACATTAAGTAATTATTAAAAAAATAATCATTACAGTTGCTTTTACTTCATTTAAAATCAAATATTTAAGCCTCTAATGTAAAGTTAATGTTAATTTAATGTTGCTAAAATGTTTCCGAATAGTTATATTTGGAAGAGAACATATAAACCCAATAATTATGAAGAACATGATCATGCTTTTCACCTTCTTAATTTCTGTGGGCTCTTTTGCACAAGGGAGAGAATTAAAATTCAACAAGAACACCAACTTAATTGAAGTGATTTATTATCACGACAATGGAGTAATAAGCCAAACTGGGACTTATTCTCTAGATGGGAAACTTCAAGGTGAGTGGTTGAGTTTTAACACAGCAGGTGAAAAAGCAATTTCTGCAAATTATGATAATGGGAAGAAAGTCGGCAAATGGTTTTATTGGAATGATAAAACTTTAAAAGAAGTAGATTATAATAACAATGCAATCGCAAGTGTTAGCGAATGGACTAAGAAGTCCGCGAGCATGCATCTCAATTAAATTGTATGATACTTAAAAAGTAAAAGCATACCAAATTGGAGATGCTTTTTACTTTTTAGACTAATTCATTATTGTTTATTCAACAGTCCAGGATGCTCCCCAAGAAGCATAATCTGTTCCTGTTCCATTTTCTTCTCCAGAAATAAAATCTGCTTCCGTAAAAGTTTCGGCAGTATCATTTTTCATTTTTAAAGTCACATCTATAAATGTGATATCGGTAACAGATAGGTTACCATTAAGTACTCCTGCGCCAGTTGGATTATCTCCTGCATCTCCATCAATATCGAAAGCTTCTTCAAAACCTTCAATTAAAACATTATTAAAGATCCCTTGGGTTCCAGCTCTTAACCTTATGGCTTCGTTTGCTGTTGAAGAACCCTGACCTATAATAGTTAAGTTAGTAACTGTTGGTTTAGAATAGTATCCTCCTGCATTGCTAAAATCGGTGTTATAACCATCTGCTTCAATACCTTTATCATGAATGTCTCCATGTTTTACATAAGCATTAGTAATGGTTCCGGTGTAACCTTCTGTCCAGTCAATAGAATCGTCTTGCGCATTGATAACCGAAACGTAGCTTGCATTTACTGTTCCTCCAAAAAATTCAACACCATCATCTTTTCCTTCAAAAGCCTGGATATATTCAACGGTAGTTCCGTTTCCAACCCCATAGAAGGAGAAACCGTTGTTTTCTGATTGTCCATCTGCCGAACCTCCAGAATATTCTACACGTACATAACGTAGACTTCCGGAATTGTCAGTAGGATTAGTTCCACCAAATGGTAAGCTGGCAATTTCTGAAGTTGAGGTAGCCGTTCCTGTAACAGAGTTAATTGGCGCTTTTCCTAAGAGAATTAAGCCTCCCCAATCTCCAGCAGAAGGCGAAGAAGCATCCGATGTAAATACAATTGGATTACTTGCTGTTCCGTTAGCAATTATTTTTGCACCTTGAGAAATAGCTACATAAACATTAGCACCAGAAGCTAAAGCTTTAATAGTCATTCCAGCTGGAATTTCTAGTGTAGTTCCGCTAGCCATGATTAAAGAGCCATTTACTTTATATGTATTGTTGGCGTCTAGAATAAGATCTTCGTTATAAGTGCCCGAGAGAAAAATAGTTTCTGAATCAGGGGTTTCATTGCCTGAATTATTATCAGGTAAGTTAATGTCTGATGTGTCGTCTGTGGAGCAAGAGAAAAGCATGCTTACTATTGCTAATCCAAAAATTAAGTTGTTTTTCATTTTTTTCTAGTTTGATTTTGATTGTTTATTAATTGTGTTTAAAATTTATATTTAAGTTGTACTCCTAAGTCCATACCTTTTTTATAATCTGTAATTCCTTTACCATTGGCCGAGTTTACGGCAATATCTCCTAAGGTTGTTTCTCTAAAATATTCTATGGTTGGATTTAACAGGTTTTTAATGCTAAGGTTTATTTCTAACTTATTATTAAAGTTATTTCTCCATATAAAATCTAGAGTTGGAACACCTTTTTCTACAACATTTCCTAATTGGCCAGAGCCTAAGGCGTCTATTCTGTCAGAGAAATAAGAGAAAACTAAATTGGCTATGGGTTTGTAGTTTCCAAAAGTTGGAGAGTAGTTGATATCAGCATTTAATATTAATGGAGAAGCACCTTGAAGTTGGTCTTCAGATTTATTAAAACTCACATCGTAATAATTTCCATCTATAGTACTATATAAATCCTGTTTAGTTTTCATATAGGTAGCGTTAAAACCTAGAGATAACTTTGGGTTTTTATTTTCATCGCTTATTAAGTTTTTTCTTAATTCTACTTCAATTCCGTATACATTTGCCTTATCTCCTGTTCTAAAATAACGCTGTGTTCCTGTAGCATCTGCACCAACAACTAGGTTTACAGGATCGTTAATTTCTTTGGTAAATACCCCTAGTGATATAATTTCGCTTTTAGTATAAAACCACTCGTATTTTAAATCGAGGTTAATAATTTTTGAATATCCTTTGTCTAGTAAATCTGGGTTTCCACCAATTTTTGTAGAAATATCTTCGTAAACAAAAGGTGCCACTTCTTTGAATTCTGGGATAGAAACCGTCTGACTTGCAGAAAAACGAAGGTTCTGATTACTAGTTAAGGCATATTTTACATTTAAACTTGGGAGGAAGAAGTTCTCATTAGAAGTGATTTTATTTTTACCTTGATTTCCTAAGTTAATAACATCGAATGCAATATCTTGTTTAATAGATTCCATTCTTATGCCAGGAACAAATAGCCATTTTTCTCCAGCTGTAATTTCAGCATCTACATAACTTGAATAAATATCTAATGTACCTATATAAGTGTTTTCTGGTAATCCAGGTCTATTGGTATTTGAAAGGCTTGGAATATTATTGATGACTTTTATTTCATAAACACCGTTATCCTCAGGGATGAGATTTAAGTTTTCTAAAGTAAAAACGCTATTAAAATTGTTTACATCAAATATCTGGTAGCCATTTTCTACAATGTCATAGCCATAACGGATGTTTTCAAAATTTCTCTGTTTACTTCTTCCGTTAAGTCCAAAGTTCAATTTTAGTTTTTCGTTAATATTATAGGCCAGATTTATTCTTCCACTGAATTCTTCATCTTGAATATCTTGAAAGTAACGTTGGTTGTCAAATACCACATTGCTATAAAAAATAGGATTTGTATTGATGTCGTTATCTAAGGCATATTGGTAGTTTTCAACGCTAATACGTTTTCTGTCTGGTTGTTTAGAGAATACAGAGTTATAACCAAAAGCCCAATCTATATCAAATTTCCCTGAAGTATGAGTTCCTAATAATTGATTGACAAACATTTGAGTTTGGTCGAATTGCACATTCATTTGATAAAAACCTTCGTCAGAATTTGCTTGAGCATCTCTGTTTCTTCCTTTTCCATCTATTCCAAAATAGCCTACAACATCTGAAGAATTATTTATAAATAAGAAATTGTATTTAATAGCATTGTTATCATCCAGACGATAATTCACATTCGCCATGGCAGTTGTTGTGGTATCGTATTCATATTCTTCAGCATTATCTATAAAGGCCTTTTTTTCGGTAAGCGTATAATCTACGGCAGACCCTTTTCTGTATTCGTAATTATTTTTAAACGAAGCTGTAGCGAATACACTGATACGAGATCCATTTTTAAAGTCGAATGATTTTCCTGCCGAAGCGCCATAACCCACATTAATAGGAGAGCCTGCATTTACTGGATCCACTCCATGAGATAAAATAACTGCAAATGGATTTTGGTCGTATCTTCCATAATATCCAAAATAACCTGTTCCTTCACTTCTAACAAAATTCTTGTCAATGGCATTGGTATTAAAGCCAGTAGAAGTAAAAACATCTAAAAAACCATTTCCATTATAATCTTTTGAAGAAATATCTATATTCCCTGCAGAAAAGTCACCATAAAATTTTGAGGTATAAGCTTTGCTTATTGATACGTTTTGAATAATATCTGAAGAGAAGATGTCCAGGTCGATGTTCTTTTTATTAACATCTGTAGAAGGGATTGAAAGCCCGTTCAGAGTTGTATTTAAATATCTGTCTCCTAAACCACGAACATAAACATTACTGGAACCCTCTTGTTTGGAAACGCCAGAGATTTTTGTAACAGCTCCTGCAGCATCACTAATTCCTTTTCTAGATAATTCGTCCGCCCCAATATGTTGCTTTATTTCAATAGCTTTTTTTTGATCTAATAGTAAAACAGCTTCACTTTCTCTACTAGTTGTTGTTTGAATGATAATTTCATCTAAAGAAGCCGCGCTGGCTTTCATAGAAACATGCATTTCTGTTTCTTTATTTGCTATAATCTCAACTTCAATTTCTTGCGTTTCATAACCAATAAAACTATAGATAACAGTGTGAGTTCCTGGTTCAAGATCATTCATTTTATATAAACCATCGAAATCTGATGTGGTTCCTTTTATGGTTCCTTTTAGTAATATGTTGGCAAAAACTAATGGTTCGTTGTTATAATCTAAGTCGATTAATTTTCCGGTTAAGGAACCCGTGTTTTGGGCATAAGTAGTTAATGAAATAAATAGTAAAAAAAAGAGAAAAATATGTTTCATTATTAATTTTAGTTCTTTAGTATTTTTGTTGATGCAAAGAAACCCCAACAATGTAAAGTGGCTGTTAATCCTAGATTATGCCTTTGTAATAAAACGGTTAGCTTAATGTTATTGAGTTTACATAAGACGCTGATTTTAGAAATGATATCTTAACACCAAGTTCATTTGAATTGTTTATATATGAAGATGTATTAAAACGTTAAAAAATGTATCTTGCAGCAGATAAATAGGAACTATGAATTGGGAACAATTACTCTCCTTAAAACGTTATGGAGATACAAATAAGCGTTTAAGAAAAGAACAAGACGAAACACGTTTGGGCTTTGAAGTAGATTACGATAGAATTATATTCTCATCAGAGTTTAGAAGTCTTCAAGATAAAACTCAAGTAATTCCTTTGTCTCAAACAGATTTTGTACATACCAGACTAACCCATAGCTTGGAAGTAAGTGTTGTTGGAAGGACTTTAGGAAGAAAAGTAGGTGCTAAGTTGCTAGAAAAATACCCGCATTTACAAACTATTCACGGATATCAAGCTAACGATTTCGGGGCTATTGTAGCAGCAGCAGCATTGGCTCACGATATTGGAAATCCGCCTTTTGGACATTCTGGAGAAAAAGCTATTGGCCAATTCTTTATATCTGGAGCAGGAAAAGAGTATAAAAAGGAATTAACCTTAAAAGAATATCAAGATTTATGCGATTTTGAAGGGAATGCCAACGGTTTTAAAATTGCTACCCAAAATCGAATTGGTAGAGAAGGTGGTCTGCGTCTAAGTTATGCTACGCTTGGCGCTTTTACAAAATACCCCAAAGAATCATTGCCTAAAAAACCGACTAATCATATTGCTGATAAAAAATACGGGTTTTTTCAAAGTGAAAAAGAACTGTTTGTTGATGTTGCAAACGAGTTAGGCTTGATAAAAAGAGGTGCAGATGAAGATTTCAGTTTTTCTAGACATCCTTTAACCTATTTGGTAGAAGCTGCAGACGATATTTGCTATACTATTATAGATTTTGAAGATGGAATTAACTTAGGGCTTATCCAAGAGGAGTATGCCTTAGAATATCTTATTAATCTGGTAAAGAATACAATTAATTCAGAAAAGTATCACCAGCTTTCTAATACCCAGGATCGCATAAGCTATTTGCGAGCCTTAGCTATTAATACTTTAATTAATGAAGCGGTTGATGTGTTTTTAATTAACGAAGAAGCTATTTTAAACGATAATTTTTCAACTGGTTTGTTAGATAAAAGTCAGTATGAAGCTCAAATTAACGACATTATTAAAATAAGTGTAAAAAAGGTCTATCAGTCTGAAGAAGTAATCGATAAAGAAATTGTTGGTTTTGAAGTTATACAAACACTTTTAGGTGTCTATACAAAAGCTCTAATAAATAAGACTCAAGAAAAAGCCTCTCATTACGATTTGTTGATTCTTAAGAGTATTCCAGATCTTTATTTTGAAGAAGAAAGCTCAACTTACACCAAGCTTTTAAGTGTATGTCATTATGTGTCTTTATTGTCCGATAGTCAGGCTATTTTAAAATATAAGAAGATAAAAGCGATTGCTTTATAAGTATAATCTTACGTACGTTAGTCGTTTTTTTTTCAATATTTCTTGTTTAAAAAAGTATAATAAATTACTTTTACTTATCTAAGATCCCAAATCTGACCTCAAGATGAAAAAAAATATACTAGGAGCTATTGTTATTATATTTGTTGTATTTGCTTCTGTTTTAGCACTTAAAGAAATAAATCAAACAACAGCTTCTGAGGTTAATACGCAGCAATACTACGCCGACTCTGAGTAAGATTATTAACTATTTAATATAATTAATTTTTACTTCATTATAAGCAATTTTAATTTTGTAGCATTTTAAATCTAGTATTTTCTAAACGTTTTTTATGGTTTGAAATATCTATTTTTCAGCTTTTTAAAAAAATAATGAAACGTTTTTATATACAGAGCTATGGTACACAGTGTATTAGTTCAAAAAAAAATACCTGCTTTTTTTTGTGGTATCGAATTAATTAAATTATTTTTAACTAAATATATATACTCATGAAAAAATTTTACATAAAAAATTTTAATGTTTTATTTAGTGCGACCCTCCTTTTAGCAGTTTTTAATTGTGATTCACCTAAGAAAGATGTTGAAAAGAATGATGATGTTGTAGTCTCAGTAGAAGAACTGAAGCAAAAACACAAAGAACACTTGGCTAATAGTCCATTTCAAGCAGAATTACTACTGTCTAAAAAAGAAAGAAAGGAACATAGATTAACGCCAAACAAGTATAATGAAGAGCAATGGATTCTAACTATGAATCCAGATTTAGGAAGACCTACACCAATTAAAGTAGCAGAATTACAAAAAGAGCTTCTTGAGCAAAGAGAAGAGACTATGTCTGCAGGAAGAGTCCCGGGAGATGCGTTAGATAATGGATGGATGGAGCGTGGACCAAATAATGTTGGAGGTAGAACAAGAGCATTAATGTTCGATCCTAACGATCCAACAGACAATACAGTTATTGCTGGTGGAGTAAGTGGAGGTTTGTGGAAAAACACGAATATTTCTAGCCCAAATAGTGTGTGGACAAGATTAGATCTTCCTGAAAATTTTGCAGTTTCAAGTATAGCTTACGACCCTAATGATACAAATACATTCTATGTAGGAACGGGAGAATCTTATGTAGGTCATACCGATGGCTCTATTAATGGAGACGGATTATGGAAATCTACTGATGGTGGAGATACCTGGGTAAATGTTTTTGGAGGTAATACGGGAGTAAGTTATTTTGTTTCAGCCTCTAATATTACTGTAAACTCACCAGCTGGAATTGCTGGAAACTATCAGTCTTATCCAACTACAAATTTTGGATCCGAAATTACAACTACTATTACTGCCGATTTTATTTTAGCAAATGATTCATCTGGGGTTCCTACTGAAGGATGTAATTCTTTTGGGCCTAGTGCAGCTGGAAAAATTGCATTAATAAGAAGAGGACAGTGTGCGTTTGTTGATAAAGTTAAAAACGCACAAAATGCGGGAGCTATTGCCGCAATTGTAATGAATAATGTGCCAGGAGAACCAGTGCCAATGGGAGGTACAGATGCTACAATAACAATCCCTTCTGTTATGATTAGTATGGCAGATGGTGACACTCTAGAAGCTGCTATGGCTTCAGGAGTAGTCAATGGTAGTTTAAATCCTTCCTCTGGAGATTTTACAGCCTTGGTTGTTCCAGGAGTTCAGCATATTAACGATGTGAAAGTTAGAAATAATGGAGGAGTTTCAGAGATTTATGTGGCTGCTGCAGATGCTCTATATTCTTCTTCAAACGCTGCAACAACTATCGGAGGTTTGTCTTATGGGTTATATAAATCTGTGGATGGTGGTGCTAATTGGGTTGATATTAACTTACCATTAACCGAAGGAGGACATAGATACTGCCCTAACGATTTAGAAATTGGAGCTGATGGCAAAATATGGATGTCAACCACTCCTAGTAAATTATACGGAGACGGTGGTGGTGTTATTTTCTCGTCGACAGATGGAAATACGTTTACACAAGCTTATGCTGTTAATGGAGCTTTAAGAACACAGATTGCTGTTTCTGCTACGGTTCCAGATAAAGTTTATGTGTTGTCAGAAGTACCTGGTGGGGTAAATATTAAAAAAACAACAACAGGTTTTCAGCCTGTGTATTTGGTACAAAATAAACCGCTACCAAACGATGCAGACAATGCAATACCAGCTGGAGACTTTACTAGAGGGCAAGCCTTCTACGATTTGTTATTAGAAGTAGATCCTACTGACGATGAAATTGTTTATGCCGGAGGTATCGATATGTTTAAGTCAACAAACGGTGCAAATGCGTGGAACCAAATATCTAAATGGTCTAATAATAATAACTTAGCCAACCTAGATGTGCCATTAGTACATGCAGATCAACATATTTTGGCCTTTGGACATTCTAATCCTAACAAAATTGTTATTGGAAATGATGGAGGAGTTTATTATTCTCCAAACGGAGGAACAACCACAGAATCTAGAAATACAGGTTATAATACATCTCAGTTCTATTCATTAGGTGTAGCTCCAACAACTGCATTTTCTGGAGATTATTTTGCTGGAGGTTTACAGGATAACGGAACACAGCTAATGCAAAATGCAAATCCTAATGGAGTAGATGATGCTATTGAACCTTATGGGGGAGATGGAGGTTACACTTTCTTCGATCAAGATGGTACAGATAGATATTTTATTAGAAACTATGTGTACAATGCAGGAATTAATTTGCGTTATTTAGCTGCAGATGGATCATTGGGGGCAAACGTTACTATTAATAATGAAAATGCCAGTAATGGGTCTTTTATAAACCCTCAAGCTTTAGATTCTAATTTGGATATTTTGTATTCTAATTATTCTTCTGGCGCTAATTATGTTGTTAAGAGGTATTCAGGAATAAAATCTTCAGGTACTTTATCTAGTACAAATCTAACAGATGAATTATTAGCTGCTCCTGTAACAGCATTAACGGTATCTCCATATACTACAGGAACGACTAAATTAATTGTTGGAACCCGACTTGGCGATATTTTAATAGTTTCAAACGCTAATAATGCAAGTCCTTCTTGGGAAGGAATTGATGGAAATTTATTGGTAGGAAGTGTGTCTGATATTGAGTTTGGACAATCTGAAAACGATATTTTTGTAACTATGCATAATTATGGAGTAAATAATGTATGGTATACTAGTGATGGTGGTGCAACCTGGGAAGCAAAAGATGGTGATTTACCAGATCTTCCAGTGAAAACAATTTTACAGAACCCTTTAAATCTTGAAGAAGTGTTAATTGGAACAGAATTAGGAGTTTGGTATACTAATAATTTTTCCGATGCATCTCCAAACTGGCACTCTGCTTTTAATGGAATGAGTAATGTAAAAGTATTAGATTTAGATCTAAGAAATGATAATATGGTGTATGCGGCAACACACGGTAGAGGTGTGTTTTCTGGTATGTTTACTCCAGATGCTTTAAGTGTAGAGGAAGTTACATTAGCTTCAGATTTATCTTTATATCCTACCGTTTCTAATGGAGAAATTACCATTTCTTCTAAGTCTAATCTAGGAGAATTAGATTTAGTAATTTATAATTTAAGTGGCCAGCTAATTTCTAAAGAGCGACTAAATTTAAGTGCTAATGGTAAGAAGCAAATGTCATTAAATTTAAGACCTGGTTTATATTTGGCTAAATTTACTCAAGGGCAATTCACCGAAACAAAAAAGTTTATTATTAAATAATGCTTTAAATCAAAAAAATAAAGGCGACTTGAAAAAAGTCGCCTTTTTATTTTTAGGAAAAGAGCTTATAGAAGTTCAATAAGGGCTTTAGAAATAGATAAGCTATCTATGCCACATAATTGTTGCAACTCTTCTGTTGTGCCGTGTTCAATAAACTGGTCTGGTACACCTAAGGTTTTGAAGGTGTTTTTATAATTATTCTGTGCAGCAAACTCTAATATGGCTGTTCCAAATCCTCCCGTAATGCAACCATCTTCAACAGTAATTATGGATTGATATTTTTTACAAATGTCGTGAAGTAATTTTTCATCCAAAGGTTTAACAAAACGCATATCGTAATGAGAAACAGTATGTATATCTGGTAATAAATTAATGGCTTCCGTACAGTTTCTTGAAATAGTACCAATACTCAAAACGGCTATTGTTCCGTTTTCTTTTAAAACAGCTCCTGTTCCTGTTTTAATCTCTAAAAAATCTTGTTGCCAGTCTAAAGTACTACCTCTTCCTCTAGGATATCTAATAGCAAGAGGGTGCTTTAATTTACCTAATTGAGCTGTATAAAGTATATTTCGAAGTTCCACTTCGTTTCTGGGCGCAAAAATAATCAGATTTGGTATACAGCGTAAATAGGCCAAATCAAAAACCCCATGATGTGTTGCACCATCTTGTCCAACCAAGCCAGCACGATCTAAGCAAAAAATAACTGGCAAGCTCTGTAAAGCTACATCGTGGATAATTTGGTCGTAGGCCCGTTGTAAAAAAGTAGAGTAAATATTACAAAAGGGAATAAGTCCTTGAGTTGCCATTCCAGCCGAAAGCGTCACAGCATGCTGCTCTGCTATTCCTACATCAAAAGCACGTTCAGGAATTTCTGCCATCATATATTTTAAAGAACTTCCTGTAGGCATAGCTGGTGTAATTCCAATAATTTTCGGATTATTTCTAGCTAATTCCACTAAGGTAAAACCAAAGACATCTTGATATTTTGGAGCCTGTTTTAGATTTGGTTTCGTAATTAAGTCTCCTGTTATAGCATCAAATTTTCCTGGCGCATGGTATGTAACTTGATTGTCTTCAGCCTGTTTTAGGCCTTTCCCTTTTTTGGTAATTATATGTAGAAACTTAGGACCTTTTACAGTTTTAAGTCGTTCTAATTCAGAAATAAGTTTATAGATATCATGTCCATCAATAGGACCAGAGTAATTGAAATTAAGAGCTTCAAAAATATTATCCTGCTTTTCAGTTCCTTTCTTGACGTTGGTTAAATACTGTTTTAAAGCACCGACAGAAGGATCAATTCCTATGGCATTATCGTTTAAAATAACTAGTAAATTGGCATCTGTAACACCGGAATGATTTAAACCTTCAAAAGCCATACCACTAGCTATAGATGCATCTCCTATAACAGCCACATGTTGCCTGGTTAAATTACCTTTAAGTTTCGAGGCAAGCGCCATTCCTAAAGCAGCAGAAATAGAAGTGGAAGAATGTCCAACTCCAAAAGTGTCAAACTTACTTTCATCTCTTTTTGGAAACCCACTTATTCCATGTAGTTGTCTATTAGTATGAAAGATATCCTTTCTGCCAGTTAATATTTTATGTCCATAGGCTTGATGTCCAACATCCCATACCAAAAGATCTTCTGGTGTATTAATTACATAATGCAAAGCAATGGTAAGCTCAATAACTCCTAAACTAGCCCCTAAGTGGCCTTCCTTGGTTGCAATAATATCAATAATAAAACGTCTTAATTCTTCAGCCAATTTTGGAAGTTGTTCTTTTGAAAGTTTGCGTAAATCTTCTGAAGATTCAATAGAGTTTAAAAAGCCTGTGGCCATAGGTGTAATTTATGTGGTAAAATTATTAAAATAACTGTTAATTTAATTGCTTTATAAAGTATTTTAAAGATTTATTATGATTATATTATAATAATAAGAAGATGGGGCTTATATTTGACAAATTCAAATTTAAAAATATCAAATAGAAATGAAAAAGAATTACCTCCAAAGACTATTAGTTGTCGGTATGTTGTTTTTTGGTTTGGCAGGTTTTGCACAGCATAACTTAGCTGATTCCAAGTATGGCAATGTTATCGAAACTTATTTGCTTAGAAACAAAGCAGCGTATAATCTTACTGATAATGATATTCAGGATTTATATGTAACTAACGAGTACTTTTCAAAAAGTACAGAAATTAACCATGTGTACGTAAACCAACGTTACCATGGGATAGGGATTTTTAATGCTGTTTCTAGTGTTGCTATAAAAGACCATGCTGTTTTTTACTATTCCAATAATTTAATAAGTCAAATTGGGCAAAAGGTAAATACTATTACTCCACAAATTAATGCACAAGCAGCTTTAGAAAATGCAGCTTCTCAATTAAACTTAGGAAATGTTCAAGGCTTAGAACTAATTTCAGGTAAAGGAAATGAGTTTGTTTATAATGGAGCAAATGTATCTCAAACTAATATTCCTGTAAAATTAGTTTACTCGTATTCAGAAGAGTTAGGTGAATTAAAACTAGCTTGGGACTTAAACATTAACGCTTTAAACGGAAAAAACTGGTGGAGTGTACGTGTAGATGCTGTAAGCGGTCAAATAATTGATAAAAATGACTGGGTTTTATCTTGTGATTTTGGTGATGGTGATCATTCAAACCATGCCTACCATGCTAATTCAAAAGAAGACTTTACTTTATTTAAAACAAACTCTTTTGGTGCAGATGGATCTTCATATAATGTTTTCGCATTCCCAGTAGAAGCTCCTAGCTTTGGAGGAAGAACTTTGTTGAGTTCACCTTCAGACGATGTAGCTTCTCCTTATGGATGGCATGATACCAACGGAGCGGCTGGTGCAGAATATACAATTACCAGAGGAAATAATGTATATGCATACGAAGATACTGCAGCTACAAATACTCCAGGATATTCTCCAGACGGAACAGCTTCTTTAAATTTTGATTTTCCATTAAATTTAGAACAAGAACCAAATGGATATCAAGACGCGTCCATAACAAATATGTTTTACGTAAGTAATATTATGCATGATGTATGGTACCGTTATGGTTTTGATGAAGTTTCAGGTAACTTTCAACAAAATAATTATGGTAATGGTGGCATAGGCAACGATGCCGTTCAAGCTCAAGGACAAGATGGAGAAGCAACAAATAACGCCAATTTTGCAACTCCTATAGATGGTTATGCTCCTAGAATGCAAATGTATTTATGGTCTCCACCAGGAGGTGTGCAAAACTTAGTAACTGTTAATAATACATCTGTTGCAGGAACATATCCAGCTGTAAACCCTGCAACTACGCCTCCAAACAATATTACTGGAATTGGAGATGACCCTGTTACGGGAGAATTAGTGTTAGTGGACGATGGTTCGGATGCCCCAACAGAAGGTTGTAACACATTTGGTGATGTAGCTGGAAAGATTGCAGTTATACAAAGAGGTACTTGTCCTTTTGTAGACAAAATTAGAAATGCAGAAGATGCCGGAGCTATTGCAGTTATTGTATATAACTATCCAGATCCAGGTAACGACCCGGAATATGTGCCTTATGTAAACATGGCGGGAGAAGCAGATCCACTATTTACAATCCCTTCTGTATTTATGAGTAACGGTGATATCCAGGCCATACTTAATGTTATGGAGACGCAAACCGTTAATGTTACTTTACAAGGAACTGGGAATTATATGAAAGATGGTAGTTTCGATAATGGTATTGTTGCACATGAGTATGGGCATGGTATTTCTACTAGATTAACAGGTGGTCCTGATACTAACTGTTTGACTAATAAAGAGCAAATGGGAGAAGGATGGTCTGACTGGTTTGCATTAATGCTAACTATGAAAGCAGGTGATCAGCCTGAAGATGCAAGACCGATAGGAACATATGCAACATCGCAACCAATTGATGGAATAGGAATTAGAGAAGCTCCTTATAGCACAGATTTTGCAATAAACGATTATACATATATTGATACTAACGATTTAAACGTTGCTGTACCACACGGAATAGGCTTTATTTGGGCTACTGTTTTGTGGGACTTAACTTGGGCTTATGTAGATAAATATGGTTTTGATCCAGATTTATATGAAGGAACAGGTGGAAACAATAAAGTTATGCAAATAGTATTGGACGGGTTAAAACTTCAAGGGTGTACGCCAGGATTTGTAACTGGTAGAGATGCTATCTTATCAGCAGATATGGCGCTAACTGGAGGTGAAGATCAATGTCTAATTTGGGAAGTTTTTGCTAACAGAGGAGTTGGTTTAGATGCAGATGAAGGTTATGGTTTTAGTAGAACAGATCAAGTAGAAGATTTTACTAGACCAGATTTTGATGGTCCTGAATTTGCAGCTTGTACAACTATAGGTGTTGAAGAATTTAATACTAGTAGCTACCAAGTATATCCAAACCCAACTAACGGTCGTTTGTTTATTAAAACTGCTAAAAACTATGGTCAAGTAACACTTTCTATTACTGATATTAATGGAAGACAAGTACTATCTAAAGAGGTAGAGCTGTTTAACCAAGTAGAAATTGATATTAATAACTTACAGTCTGGTATTTATATATTAAATATAAACGGAGAGACTTTTAGTGCAAACCATAAGGTTATTAAAAAGTAATTGATTTTTTTAAATTGAAAATAAAAGACAGCTATAGGTTTATAGCTGTCTTTTTTTATTTTTACATCTATGGAAAATTTGTTGGATGACACCTATTTTATGAAAAAAGCTTTACAGGAAGCAGAAGAAGCTTTCCGCAAAGGCGAAATACCTGTTGGAGCTGTAATAGTTATAGATAATAGAATAATAGCTAGAGCGCATAATTTAACCGAACTTTTAAATGATGTAACAGCGCATGCCGAGATGCAAGCTATTACTGCTGCTGCCAATTTTTTAGGAGGAAAATATCTTCAAAACTGTACACTTTATGTAACTCTAGAACCTTGTCAAATGTGTGCTGGTGCGTTGTATTGGAGCCAAATATCTAAAATAGTTTATGGTGCTAGAGACGAAAAACGTGGCTGCTTAACATTAAATACACAACTACATCCAAAAACTACAATGCTTGGAGGTGTTTTAGCCGAAGAAGCAACAGAGCTTATGAAGCGTTTTTTTATTGAAAAAAGAAACCTAAACTAAACATCTTTTCCCTCTTTATACTCTCGCATTTTGTCTAAACTTTCTTTTGTAATCATATAATCTTTTAGGTTTCTGTCTTTCCATCTATAATAAGAAAATAACGGAAACACAATAAGAAATAGACCAATAACCCCAAAACCAATAAGTTTTTGTGAGTAAGTCTCATCTAAAAAATATCCAGATGCAATGCTGCCAATAGAAAGGATAAAAAAGAAAAAGGTTATATATTTAATTAAAGAAATTTTCATCTAAGTAAAATTAAGTAGTTCACGTCTGTATGCCGTTAATAATTTAGATTTTGATACAAAGCCATAGTATTTTTCGTCTTTAATTACGGGTAGATTCCAAGCATTTGTATCTTGAAATTTTTTCATTACTTGGCGCATACTGTCTTTGTTATAATCAATATAACCCGGTGGAGTTTGCATAAAAGTTTCAACAGAAGTAGAATTGTATAAAGCTTGATCGAACATGATACTTCTAATGTCGTCTAAAAGAATAATACCTACCAAAGCATGATCTTCATTAACTACAGGAAATAGATTTCTGTTGGACTTTGAAACACCTTTATAAAGCATATCGCCAAGAGACATTTCTGGATGTAATGTAATAAAGTTTTTTTCAATAACACTTTCCAAATTCATAGTAGTGAGAACATTTTGGTCTCTGTCGTGAGTTAGTAAATCTCCTCTTTCAGCTAATTCTTTTGTATATATAGTATGTTCCATATAATTTTTAGTAATTAAATATGAAATTGCAACAGTAATCATAAGTGGTAAAAACAGTTCGTAACCTCCGGTAATTTCAGCAATTAAAAAGATGGCCGTTAAAGGCGCATGGATAACTCCTGCAATTAATCCTGCCATTCCCACTAAAGTGAAATTAGACTCAGAAACTTGATGTCCAAAGCCTATACTATTTAGTACTTTGGCAACCACATTTCCTAAAGCACTACCCATTACCATGGTTGGTACAATAACTCCTCCTACACCGCCAGCTGCAAAGGTGATGGTCATTGCTATAGCTTTAAAAATGGTAAATCCAATTAATAGAACAATAACTATCCAAATATTATCGAGGTATTTATCGAATATCGAACTGCCTAAAGCGTGTAGATAATTGCCTTCGAACAGATCTTTTGTAAAGCTTAAACCCTCTCCATATAGTGGAGGAATAAAATACAGCATGACACCAATTGTAATACCACCAACTAATAGTTTGATAAATTTGGTTTTAAACCGGTCAAAAAAAGCATAAACCGCAAAGTAAATTTTAGTGAAATATATGGAGGCTATTCCAGTGCCTAAACCTAAAATAATATAAAATGCAGTATCACTAATTGAGAACTTATCTGTAAGGGTAAAATCGAAAAGCACTTCGTCTCCCAAAAAGAAGTAAGAAGTTAGTACAGATGAAATAGATGCTATTAATAAAGGCAATAAAGATGCAAAGGTAAGGTCTAAACTGAATACTTCTACAGCAAAAACAATAGCAGCAATGGGCGATTTAAACATAGATGCAATAGCTCCAGCCGTAGCGCAGGCAATAAGTAAAGTTCTTGTTTTTTTATCAATTCGTAATAACCTACTTAAATTGGAACTTATAGCAGAACCAGAAGTAATAGCAGGTCCTAATAATCCAACAGAACCACCAAAACCAACGGTTAAAGGTGCTAAAATAATTGGATGATAAATAAGTTTATAAGAAAGTAATCCTTTTTGTCTTAGAAGCGAGTATAAAAGTGAAGGAACGGCTCTTTTAATAAAAGGAGGAACCGAAGGGGTCATTTCTTTGCTAAACAAATACTTTTTAATTATAAACACTAAAAGTAAACCTATAAAAGGTAAAATAAAATAGAGTTGATTTTCAGAAAAAACAATTCCCTTTTTTAAGAATACCTGAATGGAATAGGTAATATTTTTTAGTGTTAAAGCAGCTATACCAGTAGATAAACCAACAAAAATGCTCAATAATAAAACAAAGTTCTTTTGAGAGATATGTTTATACCTCCAAATTATAAATGGTTTTATTATAGACTTTAAATTCATTTACAGAGTGAGTTTAATTTAAACTAATTGTTCATAGCAAAATAAGCATAAGTATATAATCCAAACAAGATAGCTGTTAGAATTAACACTATGTATAAAATTACTTTAACAATCTTCTTTCTCATGAACTAAAGCTACTAAAAAATGTGTCCCGATGACTATCGGGACATATTTTTAATTTTTATGATTTTAAGTTAAGCTTTAAACTTAGTTCCTCAAGCTGTTTATTATCGAGTGGTGCTGGTGCATCAATCATAACATCGCGTCCAGAATTGTTTTTTGGAAAAGCAATAAAGTCTCTAATAGTTTCCTGACCACCTAGAATAGCAACCAATCTATCCAGACCAAAAGCTAAACCACCATGTGGAGGTGCACCATATTCGAAGGCATTCATTAAGAAGCCAAATTGTTCTTTAGCTTCCTCTTCCGTAAAACCTAGATAATCGAACATTAAAGCTTGTGTTTTTTTATCGTGAATTCTAATAGAACCTCCACCAATTTCATTTCCGTTTAATACTAAATCGTAGGCATTGGCTTTTACTTCTCCCGGATTTGTAGCCAATAATTCTAACTGCCCTGGCTTTGGTGAAGTAAAAGGGTGGTGCATGGCATGATAACGTTCGGTTTCTTCATCCCATTCTAATAATGGGAAGTCTAGTACCCAAAGTGGTGCAAACTCGTTAGGTTTACGTAAGCCTAAACGTTCTGCTAATTCCATACGTAAGGCACTTAATTGGGCACGTACTTTATTTTTATCTCCTGAAAGTACACAAACTAAATCGCCAGGTTTTGCACCCGTTTTTTCAGCCCATTTGGCTAAATCGTCCTGATTGTAAAACTTATCTACAGAAGATTTATAGCTTCCATCGTCATTACAACGAGAATAAACCATACCTAAAGCACCAACTTGAGGGCGTTTTACCCAGTCAATTAATTTGTCGATTTCTTTTCTTGTGTAGCTATTTCCTCCTGGAACAGCAATTCCAACAACTAATTCGGCAGAATTAAATACACCAAAATCTTTGTGTTGTGCCACATCGTTTAATTCGCCAAATTCCATCCCAAAACGGATGTCTGGTTTATCGTTTCCATATAAACGCATAGCATCGTCGTAAAGCATTCTTGGGAATTCGTTTATTTCAACCCCATTAACTTCTTTTAAAAGATGTCTGGTTAAACCCTCAAAAGCATTTAAGATATCTTCCTGCTCCACAAAAGCCATTTCGCAGTCAATTTGTGTAAATTCCGGCTGCCTGTCTGCGCGTAAATCTTCGTCTCTAAAACATTTTACAATTTGAAAATATTTATCCATGCCACCAACCATCAATAGTTGTTTGAAGGTTTGAGGACTTTGAGGCAGGGCATAAAACTCGCCTTCGTTCATTCTAGAAGGTACTACAAAATCTCTAGCACCTTCTGGAGTGGATTTAATTAAGTACGGTGTTTCAACTTCAATAAAACCATCATTAGATAAATAATTTCTAACTTCTTGAGTGACTTTATGTCTAAAAATTAAGCTGTTTTTTACCGGATTTCTTCGAATATCTAAATAGCGATATTTCATTCTAATATCTTCGCCACCATCCGTTTTATCTTCAATGGTAAAAGGCGGTAATACAGATTCGTTTAAAATATCCATTTTAGAAACCAATATCTCTACATCACCAGTAGGAATATTTGGGTTTTTAGAAGCACGTTCAATAACAGTTCCGGTCACTTGAATTACAAATTCACGACCAAGATTTTGCGCTTTCTCCATCATGGCTTTTGGTGTGCGTTCTTCATCAAAAACCAATTGTGTAATACCGTATCGATCGCGTAAATCTACCCAAACAATAAAACCTTTATCACGAGATTTTTGTACCCAACCAGAAAGAGTGACTTCCGTATCGATGTGTGATGCTCTTAATTCACCACAAGTATGACTTCTATACATATTTCAATTTATTAAATAGGTTGCAAATTTAAGGAAGTTAACTGATTATTAAATAAAAAAAAGCCTCAACATTTGTCGAGGCTTTTCCCGCTATTAATTACTGCTTAGGGAAAGCAATAATTTAAATGATAACAATTTTTAGTTTTGTTCTTCTAGGGTTTCAAGTTGTGGTTCTTTTCTGGTTTTGCTACGCAACCACATTTTAAATTTAGTTATTAAGAAAAATAACACGGGTACAATAATTAAAGTTAAAAATGTAGCTACAATTAACCCGTAAATTACTGTCCAGGCTAATGGACCCCAAAAAACAACGTTATCTCCACCCATATAAATATCGGCATCAAATTCTTTAAAAAACGAAAAGAAATTAATGTTTAACCCAATAGCTAACGGAACTAAACCAAGAATGGTTGTTATAGCTGTTAATAAAACCGGTCGTAAACGCGCTTTTCCGGCGCGTACAATGGTTTCATATAAATCTTTTTCTTCTAAATATGTATCGCTATCTACACCTAATTCTTGCTTTTTTCGGCCGATAAGTAATTCACCATAATCGAGGAGAACCACCCCATTATTTACTACAATTCCTGCCAACGAAATAATACCAACCATAGTCATCATAATTACAAAAGAACTTCCGGTGATTACAATTCCACCAAAAACCCCAATAAAACTTAAAAAGATAGCCAGCATAATAATGGCCGGTTTTGAAATGGAGTTAAATTGAAATATTAAGATGAAGAATATTAACCCTAAACCAGTTAATAAAGCGCCGTTTAAAAAGTCTTGTTGCTTTTGTTGTTCTTCAATTTGTCCCGTATAATCTACTTTTATGTTTTTAGAAATACCTTTATAGCTTTTCATTTCATTTTGAATTTGCGCTATAATGGCACCTGCATCAATAAATCCAGGAGATAATGCCGAATAAACAGTAACAATACGGCTCGTGTTTTTGTGTTTAATAGCACTAAAACCAGAGGTGTTTTCATGCCTGGTTACTGCCGAAACTGGAACGCTTTTTATCTGTCCAGTATTGTCTCTAAAAGTGATGTTTTGATTAAAAAGGGCACTGGTATTATAACGGTTCTCTTCGTTAAAACGCACATAAATATCAAAGTCGTCTCCATCTTCTTTATAAATTCCAGCTTTAGATCCGAAAATAGAATTTCTTAATTGTTGTCCTACTTGCGCAGCGCTAATTCCTAATTCTCCAGCTTTTTCTCTGTCAACAACCACTCTCATGGATGGTTTATCTTTGTTAACATCAATTTTAAGTTCATCAATACCAGGAATATTCTTGTTATTAATGAATTCACGCATATTTTCGGCTGTTCTAATTAGCTCGTCGTAATCGTCTCCTTCAATTTCAATATTAATAGGAGAACCTGCTGGGGGGCCATTTTCATCTTTTTCAACAGAAATTAGAATTCCGGGAAAAACACCTACTAAAGATTGCTGTACTTTTTGACGCAATAATTCACTGTCTTCCCCACGACGATATTTATACTCGCGCATGGAGGCGGTAATTTTTGCTTTATGTGGCATCTCAGCCGAGGATCCACTATCTGCTCGTGGGTTTCCTGCACCTTCACCAACTTGCGATACAGCGCTTTCTACCATAAAATTATAATCGCCATCTTTATACTGATTATCGTTTATAACACTATAAACAATTTTTTCAATTTCTTTTGTAATGGCATTTGTTTTCTCAATGGCAGTACCTTGCGGATATTCAATATAAACAATAATCTGGTTGGGTTTGTTATCTGGAAAAAACTCCACTTTAGTACGTTGTGTACTAAGTGAAATTCCAAAAGCAACAAATGCAGCTATTAGTAAAAGAAAAGTTCCAATAGTTAAAACATAAGGTCGCCAAGAAGATAGAGCCCAGCGTAACTGACCTTCGTACCAGCGTTCTAATTTAACAAGTGTTTTTGTTTGAAAGCTATTGGCCCATTTACGTAAAAACAATCTGTAAACCCACAGCATGATAGCAGTAAAAACCATTAAGGAACCAAGTCCACGGTAATCGCCGCCAAAAATAAATATAAGAATACCTATTACGGCTATTATAGAAGAGTTTCTAATAATTTTATTTAAAGGCATGTCTTTGTCTTCTGTTTCCATAAATTGAGATACCAATACAGAATTAAAGAAAACAGCAACAAATAAGGAGGAGCCTAAAACTATGGAAAGGGTAATGGGTAGAACCATCATAAACTCTCCCATAATACCTGGCCATAGACCTAAAGGAATAAAGGCGGCAACCGTTGTAGCCGTTGAAATTATAATAGGAAATGCAATTTCGCCAATTCCCATTTTGGCAGCTGCTAGACGACTCATGCCTTCCTCGTCCATAAGACGATAGACGTTTTCTACAACCACAATTCCGTTGTCTACCAGCATTCCAAGTCCCATAATTAAACCAAAAAGAACCATGGTATTTAAACTTTGGCCTAAGGCATCTAATATCATTAGCGACATAAACATAGACATTGGGATTGCAAACCCAACAAATATGGCGTTTCTAAAGCCTAGAAAGAACATTAAAACAGTTACAACAAGAATAACTCCAAAAATAATATTGTTTACTAAATCGTCTACTTGTGCAATGGTTACAGAAGATTGGTCGTTGGCAATTGTAACTTTTAAGTCTTGAGGAAATACATTGTCAATGGCTTCTTGTACAATTTTTTGTGTTTGTTCTGCTGCAGCAACCATGTTTTTTCCAGCACGTTTTTTAACGTCCAGCATGACTACTGGTTCACCAAATTCGCGAGCAAAAGTGGTTTTATCCTCTTCATGAAAAGTAACGGTGGCCACGTCTTTTAAATAAATAGCATGACCTTTTTCGGCTTTTACAACAAAGTTTCTAAGTTCTTCAGGCGATTCTATTTCGCCTAAAATACGAATGTTTCTACGTTGTCCACTGGCTATTAAGTTTCCGGCAGACATAGTAACGTTTCCGTTGTTAATGGCGTTTAAGATATCGTTAAAAGTTACCTCTGCAGCCATCATTTTATAAATGTCTACAGCAACTTCTACCTCTTTATCTTGAGCTCCACGAATATCTACTTTTTTAATTTCTAATAGATCTTCAATTTCATCTTGAAGATATTCTCCGTATTCCTTAAGTTTTTCAACTGGGTAATCTCCAGAAATATTAATATTTAAAATGGGCATTTCTTCCGATAAACTCAACTCGAATACATCGGGTTTTACTTTTGCACCATTAGACATTGGCCAGTCTTCTCCAGCCGTTTTGGTGTCTATTTCATCCTTTACTTTCTGTTTAGCTTGCTCTACAGTAAGGTGCTCATCGAATTCCACAATAATCATGGAGAAATCTTCTTGAGAAGTTGAGGTTATTTCTACAACGTTACTTACTGTTTTAAGCTCGTCTTCTAAAGGATCCGTAATTAATTTTTCAACATCCTCGGCTGTGTTTCCAGGATAGATAGAACTTACGTATATTTTGGTTTCGTTTACTTCTGGGAAGCTTTCGCGAGGCATATGGAAAAAAGCAGCTACACCTAAGTAAAACATTACCAGAATAAGAACATACATGGTGGTTTTGTTGTTGATAGCCCATGATGCTAAACCAAATTCTTTTTCGACTTGTTTTTTCTTTTTCTTAGTCATTAGTGGCTAGTTTTTAGTCGTTAGAATTTTGGTTGATCTCCTTCTTATTGTCATTTGGCAATTCAATGATTTTTACGGTTTGTCCGTCTTTAACACTTCTTGCGCCTTCTTTTACAATTTCTGAACCATCTTCTACACCTTCAAGCACTTCTATAACATCGCCTTGGGTTTTACCGGTTTTTATGATAACACGTTTAACTTCCCCTTCTGCTTTCTCGTTTTTATTGGTTATGGTGTAAATGTATTGTTCGCCTTGAGCGTTTTCAGAAATAATACTTAAAGGGATTAATATGGCACTCTCATTAGTATAATCGTTAATTTTAAGACGAGCAGTTAAGTTAGGTTTGATGGTTTTATTTTTATTAGGAATACTAACCTCTACTTTAAAAGTTCGGTTAGCTGGATTGATAACATCTCCAGCCTGACGGATTTCAGTTTCTAATGTTTTTCCTAAAATAGGAAACTCAACAATAACATGTTTTCCTACGGTAATATCTGAAATGTATCTTTCTGGAACATCAGTCTCTATATACATGTTTTCCAGATTTACTATTCTTAGAATTTGTGATTGTCCAGCAACAACAACACTACCTTGTTCTGTAATTACATCGTCTATAGTTCCAGAAAACGGTGCTGTAATATTGGTTTTAGCCATTTGTTGTTTTAACTGGTTTACAGCTTCTGTTTGAGATTCGAAAGTAGATTTAGCTTGTAAAAATTGGATCTCACTTCCAATATTTTGATCCCATAAACGTTTTTGACGCTCGTAAGTGGTTTTAGCTAAATTGGCTTGTATTTCTAATTGAGCTAATTGCTGACTCAAACCTCCATCGTCAATTTTGGCCAAAAGCTGTCCTTTTATTACTTTTTGACCTTCTTTGACATAGACATCTGTTAAAATACCATTGTATTCTGGAGTAATTACTATAAGGTTTTTGGTAGTAACATTTCCTTGAATTTCAAGCTGGTGTTTAAAAACTTCGGCTTTGGCATGAAAGGTTGTAATTAGAGGGATTCTTTTTACGGTATCTAATTTGGAAATTTTTTCATTAAGTAATGCTATTTGATCATTGAGTTTTTGTTGCTCAGTGTCAATTTCGCTACGTTTTTCTTTTAGTTCTGTTAAATTATTAGAGCTCAGCACATCATCAAAAGACTTGGTCTTTTTATCACCACAAGAGGTGATAATGACTGCTAAGAGGAGGAGGATTTTTATGTTTTTCATGAGTATGATATAATAGTTAATTGGCTTAATAGTTAATAGTGTTTAATATGGTTTCTAGCTCTGCTTTTTTGGCAATAACGTTAAACATGGACTGTAGAAATTCTTGCTGTGCGCTGTAAAGCTGTGTTTGTGCTTGTCTTAAATCGAAACTAGAAGCAATTCCTTCAAAAAACTTTGTTTGGTTTTTTTGCTCAATACGTTCGGATAAATTTAAATTTTGACGCTTGTTTTCGTATTCTTCTATAGCAAACTGATAATCGCTTTTAGCAGCAGCTATTTCGAATTTTAATTGTTGTTCGGTTTCTGTTAGATCTTCTTTAGCAATATCTAAATCAATCTGTGCGCGTTGAGTAGCTGCACTACGCATTCCAGAACTAAAAATAGGAATGTTTAAACTAACCCCTAAAAGAGAGGAGCCATACCATTCTTGGTCTTTATGGGTAAAAGCGAATGTTTCATTATACCCGCTATATCCTGCATTTATAAAAGCATTAATACTTGGCAAAAAAGAGCTCTTTTCTAATTTTAATAAAAGCTCTTTAGATTCTTCCTGATTTTTGGCTATTTGGTAATCGATACTGTTCTCGATGTTTTCATCGGTTTCAAGTAATTCTAAAGAAATGTTTTGAAGTGTTAGGGTCTCTAGATTTTCTGTTAATGTTGTGTTTTGATTTAAATCTATCCCAAGTGTAATATTAAACATTTTATAGGCTAAATCTTTTAGTCTTACTACGTTGTTTAAATAGCTTTCTAAACTAGTTAAAGTAATTTGCAATTGCTCTACGCTTTCTTCTTCGGCCAAACCGTTTTCGTAGATCTTGGTGGTTTCATCTAAGTTTTTTTGAAGAACTTCTATGTTTTTGTTCACTATTGCTAAATTTTCTTCTGCCAATAGTACATTTCCATAGGCATTAATAACAGCCTGGCGCACCTCTAAATCTGTTTTAGTTTTAGCATTCTCTGAAATTTCCAAATACACTTTTGCAGACTGCAAGCCTACTATATAAGAGCCATCAAAAATTAGCTGATTTAATGTAGCTGTAGCATTCAAGTTTTGTTTTGGACTAAAAGTAACAGGCATATATGTGCCAGGAGCACCTCCAGCTAATTCGCCCGGAAGTAAGGAAACTTGTTGTTTTAACCAATTTTGATAATCTACAGCGCCATTAATTTGTGGCAAACCTGTGGCTGTTGTTTCCCATTTTTGTTTTTCGGCTGCTTCAATATCACGAACAGCATTTTTTGCTGCACGGTTGTTTTCTAAAGCATAGTCTATAGCTTCCTGTAAAGTGAAACTCTCAGGAACTTCTTGCGAAAACAGGATGGAGGAGAAAAGGAAACTTAAGAGGAGGAATGATGTGTTTTTCATATAAGTTAAGATGTCTATATCGTATTTTGATTGATGTTGATTATGCTGTTTAATTTTAAAATTCCTTTTTCTGTGCTAATTCCACGAATATGATATTCTAAAAAATTATCCATAAGTGTTCTCATCGAGAAATCATTTAATGGGAATAACTCTGGATCTTTTAAACACATCATGGTGTTAAAATATAACCTTGAAATAAAGTTAATATTTATAGAATCTCTGTAATAGCCTTCTTTTACACCACGAGTTAAATTGTTTGTAACACAGTCTTGCATAATACAAAACTGATTGGTTTTTAACTTGTCGAAAATTTTAGGATAATACTTTTGAAGCTGATGCTGAGGCGATGATTTTTCGTCTTTTAAATGCTCCATAGTAAACTTTTTTATTTCAAAAATCTCGTCTATGGGGTTTTTGTTTAAAGCGCAAATACAATCTATTCCATGAGCAATAAACTCAAACATATATAGTGTTGTAGCTTCAATTAACTTTGATTTTGTGTCGAAATGCTGATAGATAGTTTTTTTAGAAATACCAATATTATTGGCTATATCGTCCATAGTTACACTTTTAAACCCATAGTTTAAAAACATATCTGCCGCATTAATAAGTATTTTGTCTCTCATAATTAATGGGCAAATGTACAATAGGAAACTATAAAAACCAAAATAGTTTCCGGGGTTTTTCATATTTGTTAATATTCATATAAACTTATTGGATTAGTAGCTGTAATTGCACTATTTTTGTGTGATGCAACAAGTATCATTTTATCAGGAAGCCTTTACTTCATATTTAGGTGATTTTACAAAAAAAAGACAGCCAGAATCTTTATATAATCCTATAAACTATATTCTAAAATTGGGCGGAAAAAGATTGCGACCTGTTTTAACTTTAATGGCAGCCGAGATTTTTAATGGCTCTTACAAAACAGCTTTAAATGCAGCTCTTAGTATTGAAATGTTTCATAATTTTTCTTTAGTACACGACGATATAATGGACGATGCACCATTGCGAAGAGGTAAGGAAACGGTTCATGAAAAATGGGACTTAAATACAGGAATTCTTTCAGGTGATGCCATGCTAATTCTAGCTTATCAATTATTTGAAACCTATGATGCGAATACATTTCAAAGTTTGGCAAAACTGTTTAGTAAAACAGCTCTAGAGGTTTGTGAAGGTCAGCAATTTGATGTGGATTTTGAAACCAGAGACGATGTGTCTATTCCGGAATATCTAAAAATGATTGAGTACAAAACCGCAGTTTTAGTGGGTGCTGCTATGAAAATGGGGGCAATTGTAGCAAATGCTTCAGAAGAAGATCAAGACATAATATACCAGTTTGGTAGAAACCTCGGAATAGCTTTTCAATTACAAGACGACTATTTAGATGTGTTTGGCGATCCAAAAACTTTTGGAAAACAAGTTGGGGGAGATATTATAGAAAACAAAAAAACCTTTTTGTATTTAAAAGCGGTGGAATTTGCTAAGCCAGAGAAAAAGACAGAATTGATTCATTTATTTAGCTTAAATACAACAGAACATGCTGAAAAAATAAACACAGCTAGACAAATTTTTATTTCTAGTGGTTCGGCTGAAGCTACACAAAAAGAAATTGAAAACTACACCAATAAAGCCTTTTTAGTTTTAGAAAAATTACATGTTCCTAACGAAAAGAAATTAGAGTTGATAACTTTTGGAAAAGAGTTAATGAGTAGAAAAGTGTAATTTTATTAAAGTAAGGTTGATTAATACATGAAGCAACTTCAAACAACTCAAGAAATATTAGATCATTCTATTAAGGAGGATTTGTATAAGAAATTAGTACAGCAGCTAAACAAGGATTTTTTGTATGCTAATATAGATCTAAGTTTTAACGAAGATATTTTGCCGTCTAGTTTAAAACTTATGTTGCATGAAACAATTTATAAGTTAATTCAGGAAAAGTTTATGGATTACTTAAACCTTCTATATATTATAGATGTGCCAGAATACAAGGTAAAACAGTTAGATGGTAGCGATATGCTTGTGCTATCCGAACAAGTTACTTTTTTATTACTTCAAAGAGAATGGCAAAAAGTATGGTTTAAAAACCAATACAGTTAAACTTTTCTATCTAACAATTATATCTGTTAAAAGTATATGCGTATAAAAGGCATCCATGGATCAGCATAAGTACTTTTTTTATTGTCGTATAAAACATCGTACCTAATTCCAATGGTTACATATCTTGTACGGTAACCAGCACCTAGAAAGAGAGAAGGATACCAATAGTTTTCGTTTGCAAATCCTAATCTGTTATCCCAATTAATATTCACGTTGTTTTCTTCAAACTCGGCAGAGATTTGAATTTCGTTAATGGGATTAAAAAGCACTATAATACTTCCTCCAAGAATAGTGGATTTATAATAATATTTCTGCGAGTTATAAGTTCCGCTAAGAGCAAGTCCTAATGCAAATTGGTCATTAAATTGATAAATAGCACTTGGAGCTAAAGTTCCGCTAAAAAATTCATTTCCAAAACTTAAACCAATACCTCCTCCAAAACGCACATGGTTCCAAAAATCACTTTTTTGATTATACGTGTTTTCTTGGGCCATCATTTGTGCAGAAAATAGGCAAAACACAATTATAAAAATGGTATAATTTCTGTAAAAAGACTTTAGATTTTTCATTTTGTGAAATTTGTTATACTTACTAGCGTATAAAAGTAATAAAAGCATCCCTAATTTTACTAAATGTTGTACTTTTGTATAAATTTAGTTTAAACGTTTTAGTTTTTCATTTTATATGGACAAGTATTCCTTTTTAAATGCCGCACATACAGCTTACTTCGCTGAATTATACGACCAATATTTACAAAACCCAGATTCCATAGAGCCTAGTTGGAGAGCTTTTTTCCAAGGTTTCGATTTTGGAAGCGAGTCTTCTGGCCATATCGATCAATCGGTAGAGCCAATTTCTTGCGAACATGTTTCGGAAAGCCTAACAAAAGAGTTTCAAGTTATACAGCTTATAGATGGATATAGAACTCGAGGACATTTGTTTACCAGAACAAACCCTGTAAGAGATCGTAGGCAATACTCGCCTACATTGGCTATAGAAAATTTTGGTTTGTCTAAAGACGATTTAAACACTGTATTTAGCGCAGGAGAAGTTATAGGTATTGGTTCCAATACGCTAAAGGACATTATTACGCACCTGGAAAAAATTTATTGCAGTTCTATTGGTACGGAGTATATGTATATAAGAAAGCCTGAAGAAATACAATGGATTCAGAATAAGCTTAATATCAACGATAATCAGCCAAACTTTAGTGCTGATCAAAAAAAATACATCCTTAAAAAACTAAACGAGGCCGTTTCTTTTGAAAACTTCTTACATACAAAATATGTAGGTCAGAAGCGTTTCTCTTTAGAGGGAGGAGAATCTTTAATTCCAGCTTTAGACGCTTTAATTGAAAATGCAGCCGAGAACGATGTCAAAGAGTTTGTTATGGGAATGGCTCATAGAGGGCGTTTAAGTACTTTAACAAATATTTTTGGAAAATCTGCTAAAGATATCTTTAGTGAGTTTGATGGAAAAGATTACGAACAAGAAGTTTTTGATGGAGATGTTAAATACCATTTAGGTTGGACCAGCGATAGAATTACAAATGCTGGTAAAAAAATAAACTTAAATATTGCTCCTAATCCGTCGCACTTAGAGACTGTTGGTGCTCTGGTGGAAGGAATAGCAAGAGCAAAACAAGATGATAAATACGCCGATAATCCGTCGCAAGTATTGCCAATAATTGTGCATGGAGATGCAGCTATTGCTGGACAAGGCTTGGTTTACGAGATTATTCAAATGGCGCAGTTGGATGGCTATAAAACCAATGGAACCATTCACGTGGTAGTTAACAACCAAATAGGTTTTACAACCAATTATCTAGATGCCAGATCAAGTACTTACTGTACAGATATTGCAAAAGTAACTCTGTCGCCTGTTTTACATGTTAATGCAGACGATGCCGAAGCTGTAGTACACGCCATGTTATTTGCACTTCATTTTAGAATGAAATTTAAGCGTGATGTATTTATAGACTTATTAGGTTATAGAAAATATGGACATAATGAGGGAGATGAGCCTCGTTTTACACAACCAAAACTTTATAAAGCTATTTCTAAACATAGTAACCCAAGAGATATTTATGCTGAAAAATTAATAGCAGAAGGTATTATTGATAAAGCATATGTAGAAAAGTTAGAAAAAGATTATAAAGATAAACTAGAAGAGAACTTAGAAGATTCTCGAAAAATTGAAAAAACAGAAATTACCCCGTTTATGCAAAATGAATGGGAGAACTATATTACAGTAGACGAAGATAAAATGTTAAAACCTGTAGATACTACTTATCCAAAAGCAGGTTTAGAAAAAATTACAAAAGCACTTTCATCTTTACCTGAAGATAAAAAGTTTATTCGTAAAATATCTCGTTTAGTCGAATCTAGACAGACAATGTTTAACGACAATAAGTTAGATTGGGCTATGGCAGAACATTTGGCATATGGATCTATTTTAGAAGAAGGATTCGATGTTAGAATGTCTGGACAAGATGTAGAAAGAGGAACATTCTCTCATAGACATGCGGTGGTAAAAGTTGAAGATAGTGAAGAAGAGATTGTACTGCATAACTCTATTAGCGATAAACAAGGGAAATTCTATATCTACAACTCCTTACTTTCTGAATACGGTGTGGTAGGTTTTGATTATGGATATGCTATGGCAAGCCCAAAAACCTTAACTATCTGGGAAGCACAATTTGGAGACTTTAGTAATGGAGCGCAAATAATGATTGACCAATATATTTCGGCTGCCGAAGATAAATGGAAAATCCAAAATGGTTTAGTCTTATTATTACCTCATGGTTACGAAGGTCAGGGAGCAGAACATTCATCGGGTAGAATGGAGCGTTATTTACAACTTTGTGCTAAGGACAATATGTTTGTGGCAGACTGTACAACGCCTGCTAACATGTTTCATTTATTAAGAAGACAAGTAAAAACTAAATTTAGAAAACCTTTAATTGTCTTTACTCCAAAGAGTTTGTTGCGTCACCCATTAGTTGTTTCTACTGTTGATGAATTTGCAAACGGTGAATTTAAAATGCTTATTGACGACGAGAAAGCTAAAGCAGATAAAGTTAAAACCCTAGTGTTTGTAACAGGTAAATTCTATTACGATTTACTTGAAGAACGAGGAAAACTAGAAAGAGACGATGTTGCTTTAGTAAGAATAGAGCAGTTATTCCCATTACCTATGGACGATATTCAAGCTATTTTAAAGAAATATAAAAATGCGGACGATATTGTTTGGGCTCAAGAAGAACCAAGAAATATGGGGGCTTACAGTCATATGTTAATGCATGTTGACGAGGTTAAAACGTTTAGAGTAGCGTCAAGAAGACCTTATGGTGCTCCAGCAGCAGGAAGTTCTGTACGTTCTAAGAAACGTCATAAGGAAGTTATAGACTATGTTTTTGATAAATCTAAAAACAATCAGCGTTAAATGAATAAGAGATTGCTTGTTTTTCTATTACTATTTGTTACCATAACGTCTTTTTCGCAAGAAAAAGATAAGTATAAAAAGGTGGTTGCTCAATTTGAAGCGTATTATAACGACGTTAATTTTGATGCCATTTATTATATGTATAATTATAAGGTGAAAAGAACGTCATCTTTAGGAAAAACGAGAACATTTTTTAATAATTTACATAGAGAATTAGGACCTATTGATAAAATTGAATTCAGAAAACAAATTGATCAATCCGAACTTTATAAAATAACATTTGGTTCGGAACTTAGAGATTTAGAGATTCAATTAGATCAATATAATAGATTTAGTAGTTTTGAACTAACGTATCATAAGCCAGATGGTTTAACTGTTCTAGAAAGGAATATTACAAAAATGACATTACCTTTTAACGAGGAATGGTTTGTGTTGTGGGGAGGAGTTTCAAAAAAAGAAAATTCTCATCATACTAATGAAAAGCATAAGTATGCCTACGATTTCGTAATAATGAAAGAAGGTGTAACTCATACTCAAGACGGAAAAATAAATGAAGATTATTACGCTTTTGGAAAAGATATTTTAGCGCCTTGTGATGCTACTGTAGTAGAAGTTATAACAGGAATAGAAGATAATATTCCGGGAGAATTAAATACAGAACAGGTTACTGGAAATACAATTATTTTAGAAACAGCAAATCAGGAATATATTGTATTAGCCCATTTAAAACACCAATCTATTGTAGTTAGAGAAGGGCTGTTTGTAAGAGAAGGAACCTTATTAGCTCAAAGTGGGAATTCTGGAAAATCTAGTGAACCTCATTTACATTTGAGTTTACAGAATACCGGAAATATGAATATTGCTACAGGTGGGAAACTGTTTTTTAACAGGATTTATGTTAACGAAGAATTAAAACAAGATTATCTCCCTATTAAAGGAGATTTAGTAAAAAATAGAAGTTGATTGTATGATGCAATTATAAAAAATTGAAAATAATTTTTTTGTAATTTAAAAGCAGAATATTATGTTCAGTTAATTCAACAAAAAAAACTAGTGCAATACACAATTTAAAGACGTGTCCTAAGCTTTAAATTATTGGATACCATAGGACAAAAGAAATAGAACAAAAACAACGTAAGCAAATAGATTACAAATAAAATTATAATTATGATTTTAGAAATGAAAGTTCCTTCACCAGGAGAGTCAATTACAGAAGTAGAAATAGCAACTTGGTTAGTGCAAGATGGAGATTATATAGAGAAAGACCAAGCTATTGCTGAGGTAGATAGCGACAAAGCTACATTAGAATTACCAGCTGAAGCTAGTGGAATTATTACACTTAAAGCTGAAGAAGGTGATGCTGTTGCGGTTGGAGCTGTTGTTTGTTTAATTGATACAAGTGCTTCTAAGCCAGAAGGAGATTCTGCTCCTGCTAAGAAAGAAGCAAAAGAGGAGGCTTCTAAAAAGGAAGAGGCTCCTAAAAAAGAAGAAAAACCAGCTGCAGAAGCTAAAACCTATGCAACTGGAACAGCAAGTCCTGCTGCTAAAAAGATTTTAGCAGAAAAAGGTATCGAAGCTTCAAGTATCTCTGGAACTGGAAAAGATGGCCGTGTTACTAAAGAAGATGCTGTGCAAGCCGTACCTTCTATGGGAACGCCTACAGGAGGGAACAGAGGATCTTCCAGAAGTAGAATGTCTATGTTACGTCGTAAAGTGGCAGAACGTTTAGTAGAAGCTAAAAATACATCTGCTATGTTAACTACGTTTAACGAAGTTGATATGTCACCAATCTTTGCTTTGCGTAACGAGTATAAAGAAACTTTTAAAAACAAGCACGGTGTAGGTTTAGGATTTATGTCTTTCTTTACTTTAGCTGTTGTTCGAGCTTTAAAAATGTATCCTGCAGTAAACTCAATGATAGATGGAAACGAAATGATTTCTTACGATTTTGTAGATATTTCAATTGCGGTTTCTGGACCAAAAGGATTAATGGTACCAGTAATGAGAAACACCGAAAACTTAAGCTTTAGAGGAGTTGAATCTGAAGTAAAACGTTTAGCTATTCGCGCTAGAGACGGTCAGATTACTGTAGATGAAATGACAGGTGGAACCTTTACTATTTCTAATGGGGGAGTTTTTGGAAGTATGTTATCTACTCCAATTATTAACCCTCCACAAAGTGGTATTTTAGGAATGCATAATATTGTAGAGCGTCCAGTAGCTGTAGATGGAAAAGTGGAGATTAGACCAATTATGTTTGTGGCTTTATCTTACGACCATAGAATTATTGACGGTAAAGAATCAGTAGGGTTTTTAGTTGCAGTAAAAGAAGCTTTAGAAAATCCAACAGAATTATTAATGAATAACGATGTTAAAAGGGCTTTAGAACTATAAGTTCTTAATATATTAGTGTATAGAAAAGGCGTAATTATAATTTTAGTTACGCTTTTTTTTATTAAAAAAATTAAATGAAGTTAACAAGTACGTTCATTGAAATTACGGTTACAACAATAATAACCAGCCCAATGATAAAAACTTTATTGACAGTTTCGGATTCGTTGTCCATGGTTTAAAAATTTTAGATTTAGGTGCACTTTAAATTTTTAAAGGAAATATAACCCTGTGTTTCATGTTACACAGAGTTATTATAGGTTTTCCCTTAAAAGATAATTGATTAATAGCTAGTCAAATATCGGAATTATTAGCTAGTTAACCTATACGTATTAATACGTATTTTTCTATTTGGACAGATTATTTACTAATTATAAGGAATCTATTTACGTGCTTTAAATATGTATTTTGTGCTAATTAGCTGTGTTTATAAAGATTTTTAAGCCATTTATTGGTTTGAAAATAATAGCTTGTCAATAATTAAATTTAAATTCCGGTTATAGCCAAGTTATAAGAAAAGTGTATAAATGAAGAAAGCCCTAAATAATTTAAAACTATTTAGAGCTTTCATAATTCTCCCTAAGAACTAATTAATAGCAAAACAAATATCGCAATTATTAGCACGTCAAACAATACGTAGTACTACGTATATTTCACTTTAAATGGTTCTTATTCTCTTTTGCCCAAAACAATAAGCTGTATTTTGTAGGAGCTAGATTCAGTTTTTTGTTAATATTACTTTTATGCTTTTCTACTGTTCTAAAAGAAATAAACATTAACTCCCCAATCTCTTTTGCCGTCTTATTATCAGAAATATGTTTTAAAACATCTATTTCTGTTGGCGTAAGAGAGTCAATTTCTTCTGGAGCTTCCTCAACCTCCAAGTAGGAAAGCAATTCTTCGCTAAAATAAGGGATGTCTTTTGTTACTGCATCAATACAATGTTCAATTTCGGCTAAAGCAAATTCTTTTAAAACATAGCCATAAATGTTTAAAGATTTGGCCTGTTTATAGATAGCTTCATCTTTTTCAAAAGTAATAAGTATAATTTTTGTGGCGTAGTTAAGCTCTTTACACTGTTCGGCAATCTCTAAGCCTGTAAGAAAAGGCATTTGTATATCTAAAATAGCAATTTCTGGTTTGTGATTTTTTATAAGCTCAAAAGCTTCTTTGCCATTAACAGCACTTGCCAATACATTGTATTCTTTCTCCAATAAAAAGTCGTTTAGACCCTTTAATATTAAGGGATGATCGTCTGCTATTATTATGGAAGCTTGCATGAGTTATTAATTAATTAGAACTTGAATTTAACAAAATTAAAATAAATAAAAAATGAAACTTATAGTTTAAGGTACAAGTACTTCTTGTCGTAATCAATAATACCTTTTCCTTTTTTTAAAATGTCAGCACCAATAATACCGTCAACAGGTTGCGCATTATGGGTAAGTAAAGCTGTATTTACGTGACTTAAGTTAAATAAAATAAGAGCTATCTTGTCTTTTTTCCATTTCCCTATTTTAATTTTATTTTTTTTAGAAATTTGAGTAAGCATATCTACAGCTCCAGCTCCAGCAGCTTTTATTTCAGAATCTTTTGCTTTTAATTTAAAAGTTTCAACAGCATCAAATCCTACACAAGAACTAGATGCGCCAGTATCTAAAATAAAAAGACCTTTAATACCGTTAATTGTGGCTTTTATTTCAAAGTGATTCGTTTTGGTAAGTTTCAATTTAATTTTTGTGTATCCTTTTTCTAAAAGAAAATCCTTTAGACTTAAATCTTCAATTGTAGTCATTGTGCGTTTTTTTTTCTAAAGTATAAAAATACAATAATTAATGCTGCTAATGCTCCAAGGGAATAATATAAAAATAACTTCGAACTAGTTTCATGAACTACTTCTCCATAATAAACAAAAGCACTCCAATAGTAAGGCGACTTCTTTATATTACTTATAGATTTATCATTTAGATAGTTAAGTTTAGATTGTCTGTTGGCTATAAAAGCTGAATTAGTTTTTAGGTAGTTTTTATAAAACAATGTCATTAGTCGGGCAGTAGAGGCATCGTTTATTTGCCATAAAGAATACAAAAGGTTTTTTGCGCCAGCATATTGAAAACCTCGGGCAATACTCATTGCACCTTCACCTTTTTGTAGTTTGCCAATTCCGGTTTCACAAGCACTTAAAACAACCAGCTCTGGATTTATGTTTAAACTGTATAATTCATTTAACAGCATAGGTTCATCATAAAAAGCTAAACTTGCTGGGTTTACGAAGTCGCCTCCTGTAGCATGTGTAGAAAGGTGCAAAATATCGTATTTTGAAACAGAATCAATAAAATTCTGTTTGCTAGCTTCGGCATGCATTAAAACATTTCCGTGAGTTTCAGCCTTTATAGCTTGAGCTTCATCTACAGAATAGCGAAGCATTTGATTACTGTTTTCAAACACAGGAAAAACACCTAAAAGGTTCGTGGTTTTTGATGCGGTCTTTGCTTGTAAATAAAACTCAATACTGGAGTTGTAGGCCAAAGTTTGTTGTTTTACCAAAAATGGCATTTTCGAAAAATTACTGCTTTCAATGTTTTTAGTTAATAAAGCTTCAAAGGGAATAAAATTTAATAAACCGTCAGGAATAATAATAAGGTTTTTAGAATTTGATACTTTTTCTACTTTCAGCAGTTGGTACAAGTTATAAGCTTGACTTGTATACTCTTTAATATTATTGTTGATTGCTGAAGGAGTATCAAATAAATGAATAAAGCTAGTTATGTCGTTTTTAAAACTGTCTGTCAATTCTATTTTTAAGAACTCTGTGTTTTTTTCTGAAATGATAAACAGATAGATAGCGTGTTTCCCATAAAAATATACAGCCAGATTTGCTTTGTCTGCTTGAAGCTGTTTTTGAATTTTTATAATATCCAGATGGTTTTTAGTTTGAGGATATTTGGCATCAATGTAAGAATGAAGCTTTTTTAAGTCAATACTAAGGTTTAAAAGTTGTTTGTTAAGACTGTCGTTTGTTGAAGTTTTATAACCTAGTTGTGTTTTTATTAGTATATCTGTAATCTGCTCTTGTTGCTTAAGTAGTTTCTGTTCTTTAATTAATAAACTATCTTTTGGATGTTGTTGTAGCAAGGATTTCTTCTTGAAAACGTCTTTTAAAATAGATGCTTTATATGTTTCTGCATAAGTTAAAGCAGAAGTAAATATTGCTGTGTCTGAGTTTTTTTGATAGCTTTTAAAAAGTAGTTCTATGCAGTATTCAGATCTGTTTCTATTATTTGTTTGATTGGCAATTTTCGACTCTTGAGATGTGAGATTTTCAGTTAATAAGTCTGATACATAAAAGCTTAAATTGTAATATTTAAGTGCTTTTTCAGGGTTTACTTGAAGTCTGGCTAGTAAATCAAAAATATCTATAAACGTATTTTCTGCGTATAATGTTGTTTTCTCAGGAATAGATTCTCCTTTTAAATTAGGAAGTAAAATCTGTAAAGCAAGTTGTAAGTTTGTATTGGCTTTTTCAAAATCCTGAAGTAAATATGCTAATTGTCCTTTTTGTAGATGATTTTTAGCGATTTCTCTTTTGGAAAGAGAGTCACTTTTCTGAAACAATAAAGACTTATTAAAATGCTTTAAAGCCGACATATAATCGCCACTTTTTAAAGCCAACTCGTATTCCAATTGGTATCTGTTGTATTGGTTTTTGGAGTCGTGAAAGACAATGTTGTTTTCTAAATCGGAATTTTTTGGTTTATTTAAAGCAATTAAACTAGAAGCTTTAAGTGTGTTTAACTTGTCTTGTTGCTTAGGGTCAATTTTTGAAATATCAAGGTTTTTATTTATTAAATCTACCACCGATTGATGCATCCCTCGGGTTTGATAAAGTACAGCCAGATTGATTATACCAGCAATATATTGAGTCTGGTCTTCTCTTTTTTTTGCTATAGATAGATACTGCTTTATGGTATTTTCGGCATCTGTATAATTGTTGGTTTTCGTGTATAGGTTTCCTAGAGGTTTTAAGCAAAATTCAATAATATCATAATCAGAAATTTTGGCAAGCTCATTTTCATTATAATATGTCCAGGCGGTTTCATAAGATTTTATGGCTGGATTAAACCTATTTAAATCTTTTAAATAAAAAGCTTTGTTGCAGAGCAAGAAGACAAAAGCTAGTTGTTCGTCTTTTGTTGTAATCTGATTTTTAAAAGCAATTTCCTTTTCACTTAAAACGTCAAGGGTTTGTAAACTTTTATTTGCGATAAATTTTTCGGTAGTAGAATAAATAGTTTCTTCTAAACTCTGCGAAAAAGCAAAATTTCCAATACAAAAAAGCAATAGAAGGAGTTTTCTTTTCATAAGAGACTCATACAAAATAGTTTTTTTCCAGATTAGAACTTCCAAATGGCATACAATTGCAAATAGTTATAATCGTCTTTAAAATTAAGCACATACCGAGCACCAATACTTGGGCCAATACGTGCGAATCCGGCTGTTACCTCAAACAATAAGCCAGCTCTAAAATTGCTAAAAGCTTCCTTGTATTCATTTTTAGCTTCTGCACTATTTATTAAATAGTCGTCTGTATTGCCTTCAAATTGTTCTATTAAAATATCCTGTGTTTGCTTTTCGCTTAGCGTAAACATACCTTGTACCCCAGCACCTAATCCAATATAGTTGTTAAGGTTATAACGCATAAGCACCGGAATTTCCCAATCTACATTTTTATAACTGGAATTTGTGGTAGTCCGTTGTAAAAACTCAAGGTCTTGAGTGCCTCGAACAAATTCATCGGTAATTTTTGTTTTGTCGTTGTACGAATGAAAACTGTTTAATAATTCAACTTGCCAATACCAACGATAGGATTTATATGGTGAAATGGTAGCACCTAGAAAGTAACTTTCAGAATTTATTAAGTCTGAAAACATATTATATCCCACTTTGGCCCCAATAGAAATTCCTGGAACAAATCTAGTGGTTGAATAATTTGTAATAATAGGTTCGTTTTTGTCAAAAATGATGGCTGTGCGGCTTTTGGTTTTTTGCTTGTGAAAATCTTTGGCAAATTTTATGTTGTAGGTAACGAAACCTTTGGTAGAATCGTAGACTTTTACATTTTTCTGTTCACTGCCAGGTAAATAGATGTTTTTAAAAGTAAAAATAGCTTGAGTATCTGTAAAGGTAGTATCCAAACAGCTATATTGAACTTCTTCTTTTGGACATATTTCACATTTTGGATACATATCTGTAACCTCAATGGTCGATTTGTCCAGCATATCTGGAATGTCAGTTTCTAGCCTAATAGTTCGTGCAGGTCCTTCACCATTATTTTGAAATTTAATTTTATATTTCAAGGTTTTATGGCGTACCAATCTATAATTCATAAAGGTACTGTTACTAGACATTTTGTTAGGATCGTGAGAGGTTACAATCTCCATTTCCATGTCTTTCACTTTGTGGTTGTCAAAATTAGCATCGGGCACGTAAACTCCTCTAACAGAAATTATGGCGCTAGTATCTTTTAGCATTTCTGGTGGTGTTTTTAAGGTGAAAAACAAATTCCGTTCCTCATTAGGTTCCATATTATTAAACTCGAACTGCTCATAATTTCTATAATAGGCTTTTGAAGCTTCTAAGGTTAAAGGAAGGTTGGTTTTTATAGTAGAATCTTGGGGTTTGGTTTTTAGATTTAAAAGCTCATTTTCTGCCGAAGCCAATAATGTGTATTCAGAGTTGTCGATATTGTTAGTATAAACAAAATCGGTTTTAGCCAAATGTTTCTCATTGTGATAGGTTCTAATATCTTCAATATTAAAGTTGTCTGCTTTATATTTTTGTTCATTATAAAACAGATATAGTTTTCCGTTTGCGGTGTAGTTTAAATAGTTCTTATAGCTTACAATTAATACCATATCTTCTTCTGGCATAGGTTCTCTATTCCGTTGAAGTGAGAAATCTTCGGTCATTGAAGCTTCATCTTTTAAAGATGCATCTGTTTTACTAACCGTAATTTTTTTTGGCCTGGAACTTGGAGGTTTGCCAGTATCATAATTATTGGTAGCCCATAGTTTTACTTCGTAATTACCGGGGGTTTTATAGCTGTGTTTTGGGTTTTCTTCTTTACTAAAGCTACCATCATCAAATTCCCAATAATAGGAGTAGAAGGCTTTAGGTGCTCCAGCAATTTGTTCTAAAGCTGGAGTTTCTGGAAAAAACTGGATAGTTGTTCCTTCTTCCTGATTTTTAATAGTTGCAACACGAGAAATTGAATCTTGAGAAGGTGTATTTTGTGCAAAAAGCCATTGAAAACAACAGCAAAAAAGTATAAAAGTAAATGATTTTCTCATGATTTTTAATAATTAGGTCCTTGCTAAAATACAAAAAGCGATGGTCTCTACAACCATCGCTTTTTTCAAGGTTAAATTAAGGCAGATTATTAATTTGTAGTATCAGCTCGTTCTCTGTAGCTATAGAAGTCTCAGATAAGGTAAATATTGTAGATCCATCTTCAGCAATGGTAACTGGCTTTACAGCAAATCTCCAATTTCCATCTTCTTCTGTTGCAAAAACTAGATGACATTCTAATCCAATAGGAATTTGTCCGTAGTGTTCACTAAATTTTCCTGTAAGTGGATCGTATGTGTCAAGTTGAGCTAGCCCAGATTCTTCACCGTCATAAGATAAGTAAATTGCACTATTAAGGTTATTATATCCAGTTGGAACGCTAACGTTAATTGTTGTTTTTGGTCTTGGGTCGTTGTAAAATCTGTCAATATTAGTCCAGCCAAATTGATCAAACATGACATAATAAGTAGTGTTTTGTGTAAAAACACCATTTTGTCCTTCAGCACCAGTATCATTTTCAGCTTCTTCCCAGGCAAGATTTCCGTCTTCGTCTAAATTGCCATACCAAAGAATCATTGCGTTATCTGCACCTCCGGTTAATGCTGTAGGAACATCTAATTGCATGCTACAATTTGTTTCTAGTGCAACTCCGTCTTGGGTAGCTTCTAAAAAGAATTCTCCACCGGTTAGCAATAAAGCTTTATCGCCGTTTGGCATAATCCCCATGGTAGGTTTATTAGTGGTAATCATATTACCTTTTTCAAAAATCTCCACATATTCTAAGTCAACCATTCCAGTTACAGCATTGCCATTTTTAGTTAAGCAGTTTCCATCAATAGAGATACTAACACCATGATTAGAGGTTAGGGTTATAAACCCATCGTCTGCATTAAATTGGAAGTTTTGGGTAATATTATCTAGAGCCTGATTTCTAATATTTGAAAAATCTTGAGCTGTAGGTCTTTCTGGAGCTTGAGCTGGTACATAGTCAATCTCTTCGTTTGGACTACAACTTGTCAATACTAAACTAGCCATAAGAGTAGTTCCCAAAAGTGTTTTTAAGGTTTTGCTCACCGTATTCAAAATGTTTGAATTAGGATGAAATAGATTCGTAGTTTTCATAATTAAATAGGTTTTTAAATTGTTATTCACCCTTATATAAATTCAGGTTCTTTTTTGTTACCCCTATTTTTTATTTTTTTTAAAGATTTGGAATAAAAGTGTCAGGAATATGAATTTTCTTTTTTAGAAGTAGCACTTACAGAGTATTTTAATAACACCAAAAAAAAA
>NZ_JAPMLL010000011.1 GCF_026410255.1 Xanthomarina sp. F1114 | reverse complement strand
AGAAACTGAATAAAACTTCTGCGTAAATCAGCGAGATCAGCGGGACATAAATAACAAGAATATTTGCCCGCAGAAGACGCAGATTAGCGCAGAAATTAAATGAAACTTCTGCGTATATCAGCGAAATCAGCGGGACAAAAAAAAATGAGATTCCCACGTCCGTGAGAATGCTAAACTTAAAAGAGATTCCTGCTTTCGCAGGAATGTAGTATGAAAAGATTTATAGGTTTTATAACAAAGGAATTTTACCATATTTTTAGAGATAGACGCTCCTTGTTTATTCTTTTTGGGATGCCTATTGTCCAAATTCTACTGTTTGGTTTTGCCATTACAAACGAAATAAACAATGTGGATATTGCTATTTTAGATCATTCTAAAGATGCCACCACCAAAGAGATTATTAATAAAATTTCTGCTTCAAAATATTTCAGTATCAAACAACTTATTGAACGAGAAGCCGATATTGAAGGTGTTTTTAAAAAAGGAAAAGTAAAGGCCGTTTTAAACTTTGAAAAAGACTTCAGTAAAAATCTTATTAAAGATCATCAGGCGACCATTCAAATTATTACGGATGCAACAGATCCCAACACAGCAAATACCATCAGTAATTATGTGAATTCTATTTTACAAAATTATCAGCAAGAGCAAAACAAAGCCATTAACATCGACTATGTGATTGTTCCTGAACCTAGAATGGTTTATAACCCAGAACTAAAAAGCGTCTATATGTTTGTTCCTGGCGTTATGACTATTATTTTAATGTTGGTTTCAGCGATGATGACTTCCATTTCAATTACAAGAGAGAAAGAATTAGGAACAATGGAGATTCTATTAGTGTCTCCAATCAAACCTTTTCAAGTAATAATAGGCAAGGTATTTCCATACATTTTTCTATCCATTATCAATGCCATTGTAATTGTAGTAATGAGTATTTTCATCTTTAAAATGCCCGTGCAAGGCAGTTTATTTCTCTTAGCATTAGAAAGTGTGCTGTTTATTGTTTCAGCATTGGCATTGGGGATTTTAATCTCAACCATTTCGGCAACTCAGCAAACAGCCATGATGATTTCGCTCATGGGATTAATGCTTCCTGTAATTCTACTATCAGGATTTATTTTTCCTATTTCAAGCATGCCTGTGCCTTTACAAATTATTAGTCATGCCATTCCAGCTAAATGGTTTATCATCATCTTAAAAGGGATTATGCTTAAAGGTGTTGGAATCCAATTTTTATGGAAGGAAACATTTATTTTACTAGGTATGACCGTATTTTTTATTGGATTGAGTGTTAAGAAATATAAAATTAGATTGGAGTAGAAAGTGATTCTGAAAGGTTTTTAAAATCTTTCAGATATAAATTAAAAAAGATTCCCGCTTTCGTGAAAAATGATTATGAGAACAATTAGATTTATCATACAAAAAGAATTCAAACAAATCTTTAGAAATAAAGGAATGTTGCCTATTATTTTTGTGTTACCACTACTCCAATTGGTTATTCTTTCCAATGCTGCCACTTTTGAAGTCAAAAACATCAAATTTGCATATATAGATCATGACCATAGTTCTTCATCCAGAGCCTTAATTGAAAAATTTGAAGCATCAACGTATTTTAATGTTTTAACCGATTTTCCTTCGGAAGCTAAAGCAAGTTCTGCTATGCAAAAAGGCGATGTAGATGTGGTTTTAGAGATTCCTTCGCATTTTGAACGGGATTTACAAAAAGAGAAAAAAGTAAGTCTTGGCATTACTATTAATGCTATTGATGGAGCAGCTGCTGGAGTTGAAAACGTCTATATCTCGCAAATTATTCAAAGTTATAACAAGCATATAAAAACAGATTTGATGCAACTGTCAGGTTCTCAAATACAACCTGTAAATATTAAAACCATTCCCTTATTTTGGTATAACGAAACCTTAAACTATAAGACTTATATGGTTCCAGGAATTCTGGTATTATTAGTAACCATGATTACCTTATTTCTTTCAGGAATGAATATTGTTCGAGAAAAAGAAATTGGCACTTTAGAACAAATAAATGTGACACCAATAAAGAAAAGTCAGTTTATTATAGGCAAACTCTTTCCGTTTTGGCTTATAGGTATGGGCTTATTAACCATTGGATTAATATTAGCCAGATTAATTTTTGATGTTCCTATGATTGGAAGTTTATTTTTAATGTACTTCTATACGTCCATTTATGTTTTAGTCATACTTGGGATGGGATTATTCATATCCAACTTTACCGACACCCAACAACAAGCCATGTTTATTGCCTGGTTTTTTACGGTTATTTTTATTTTAATGAGTGGTTTGTTTACCCCTATCGAAAGTATGCCAGAATGGGCTCAAACCCTCACAGAATTCAATCCTATAAAGTATTTTGTGGAAGTGATGCGTATGGTTATGCTAAAAGGTTCTGGATTTATGGATATTTTACCACAACTGATAAAAACACTTGTTTACGCTATTATTATGAATGGCCTAGCTGTATTGAGTTACAAGAAAACTACTTAATTAATAATGCGCTTTGAGCAGTGTATCATTATTTAATTATGGTTAAAATTAAACGATACTTTAAATTATAATTAAATGAAATTAAGAACAAATGAAAATCAATATAATAATTAGCGAAAAAACTCTTTTTTTAGATCTAATTTTGGACTCAAATCAAGGTTTAAATTATTAAAACTAATACATTGCAGAGTAATCAGTAAATTTGAAGTACCAGAAGAAAAAATAAATACTCTAAAACACTAAGTTTCATGGAAAAGCAGGTTTTTATCAAAAAAAGTAATGGAGAAACAGAATTGTTTTCGTTTGAAAAATTAAGAAACTCTTTACTTTCTTCAGGAGCTTCGAAAGATATGGTTGAAAATATTGTAAATAAAATACAACTAGAGGTTTACAATGGGATGTCGTCCAATATAATTTACAAAAAGGCATTTGCTTTATTAAAGAAACACAATAGAACTTCTGCTTCTAAATACAGTTTAAAACGGGCTATTTTCGATTTGGGACCAACGGGATTTCCTTTTGAAAGGTTGATTGGCGCGCTTTTAAAAGAGAAAGGATTTCAAACTCAAGTAAGTGTAATTTTAAATGGCGAATGTGTCACTCACGAAATTGACGTATTGGCTGAAAAGGATGGGAATGTATACGCTATAGAATGTAAGTTTCATTCGGATGCTCAAGGAGCCAGTAACGTTAAAGTACCTCTATATATTAATTCAAGATTTTTAGATATCCAAAAGCAATGGAATATAAACTCTAACAAGAATACATATTTAAAACAAGGTTGGTTGGTTACAAACACTAGGTTTACGGAAGATGCTTTAAACTACGGAAAATGTGTTGGTTTAACTATGTTAAGTTGGAATTATCCTAAAAACAACGGACTTAAAGCTAATATTGACACGCTAGCTTTGTACCCTATAACTACTTTAACAACCTTAACAAAAAAAGAACAACACTTGCTTATTGATAACAATATTGTTTTAGTTAAAGAGTTGGCTAATGAAAAGGAAGCGTTGAAAGATCTTGGAATTTCAAAAACTAGAACAAAGCGCATTTTAGAAGAAGTAAAACAATTATGTAACCGGTAGATATTGTAAGAATAATCTTGACAAATACACTCTAAAACAAAACATTTATTTGTAATTTGGAATAAAAAAAACCATCTTTTCAGATGGTCTTTTTACTAGAACTTTACTAACTCTTATTTTTTCAATGTAAAAACTTTTTTTACAATAGCATTTTTACTGGTATCATAGTATTCAATAATAAAGTTATTGTTGGAGTCAAAGTATCCAATCCCATTATAATTGTTAGATTTAAAAACATAATTGTTAGAACGACTGGTGTTTATTGCTTTTCCAAATTCTGTTTCTGAATTAGAAACAACCTGTGAAACTAAAAAGCCATTACTGTTACGTTTAAAAACATATGGTTTATCATTATAACTATAATGAATAGTTTTAATTTTAGAATCGTAGTAAGAATCACTATCATCATCCACTTCTACGGTTTGAGTTACTTTTGATGGAGAGCTAACTACATCTTGATTTACCTTATTCTTATCGGCTTTATCTAATTTAAGTTGTTGCTCTTCTCGAGTCGTAATTTTCACTTTTTTTTCTACAACTTCCTTCCCATCATCTACTTTAATGGTTTTGGTAGTTGTTTCTTCAGACACATTTTTTGGTTTCTCTTGTGCAAAAAACACTGTGGGAACCATAAACATGGCTATGTATAATAAATTTTTCATTTTAATAATTTTTAAAGGTTAATAATCAACTTAAAACAGTGTCTTATTTACCGTCAACAGCATCCTCAACTTCGTCTGCAGCATCATCAACGGCGTCGCCTACATCATCAGCTGCATCTTCAATTCCATCGCCTATGTCATCTGCAGTGTTTTCTATTTTGTCTCCGGCAGTTTTTTCATCTCTACATCCCGTAAGGGCAATTGAAAGTGTAAATAAAACGGCAAACATTAATATGACTTTTCTCATGATTTCTAAATTTTTGGATTAATATTAAACCTGAATATCAAGTTTATATCACAAATATCATAGATTAAGAGAGAATGGATTAACTTTAATAAAAAACATATTAACTCAAAACCTGATATTGAGATTGGTCTATAGATTCTTAAAAATTAATTATGCTTCAATAACATTTTCCTTAAATGTATCTGAAGTTTCTTTACTCCAAGCTTCTAACATCCAACTAGATTTTTCAAGTTCTCGAATGTATGCTCCTATTAAATCTATGGTTCCTTCGTCTGAAACATCATTTGCTTTTTTTAAAACTACACTCATCTGGTTTAATAAAGCTTTATGATCTTCAATAGTTTCTGAAACCATTTCCTTATCTGTTAACAAGGCCGACGACTCTTTAATAGTAGACACTTTTAAATAGTCGCTATATTTACTCATTGGATGGTATCTAAGGGTTAAAATGCGTTCCGCAATTTCATCTACTTTTAAACGGGCATCTGTGTACAATTCTTCGAATTTATTGTGTAAATCGAAAAAATTCTTTCCTAAAACATTCCAATGATTACTTCTTAATTTCTGATAATACAAATGATAATCTGCCAACAGTGTGTTTAATTCCACTACAACTGGTAATAATTTTTCATCTTGCATGTTCAAATAACTCATAATTATATAATTCTTTTATTGGTTTATATATAACTTATGGTCTTAACTACATAAAACAAACCAATTAACAGGTTTTAACCCTATTCGGTTTTATTTAACTTAAATTATGTTAAACATGCATTTTATAAATTTAAAAGAGTGGTTTTAAAATGTGAAGTATTATTTATTCAAATTCAATTTTGTTTAAAATAAGCCCTGAAGCCGGAGCTATATAGTCCATGACTTCTGTACTTTCAGGCTTTAAGGAATCTTCTATATAGTTTAAAGTAATTTCATTTTTTCCTAATTTTATAAGAGCTCCCATAATTAATCTTATTTGATTTCGCATAAAACCCTGGCCTCTAACTCTTAAAATATAAGAAGTTTCTGGAAAAAAATTAGCAGTAAAAAGTGTGTTTTCTATAATTTCGCAAGTTAGAATTTCCCGATTGTAAATTCCATTATTAGTTGCCTTATAACAGTAAGTTTTAAAATTATGAAAACCTTCAAAAAGTTTAGCTCCTTGTTTCATAGTTTCAATATCAAGTTCATCCAATATAGTAGTCATAATTGGTGCACAAAATGGGTGGTATTTATCGCCATGAGCAAAAACATATAGGTATTCTTTAATTTTAGCGTGATTTATTACATTAAAATCCTTGGACACCTCTTTAACCGAAAGTGCGCGAATGTCTTGTGGTAAATTGTGATTGAATAAGGCTAGAAACTCTTCTAAATTAGTCAATGGCTCATCATATACAAACAATTCGAAAGCAGCTTCTTGCGAAGAAACCATGGCGTCCGTTCTGCCAGATCCTAATGTTTTAAAGCGTTTTCCTTCAAAAATATAATTTAAGGTCCTATCTATCATTAAATGAACTGTTTTCACGTTTGGCTGTTTTTGCCAACCGTGAAATCTATAACCTAAATACTGAACTGTTATTAGATAGTAATATCTTTTATTAAACACAACTTTATAGTTTTAAACGGAAAAGTAAGGTATTTTAGAGAACTGCCAAATTTTTTATACCTTGTATATATAACCAATTTATTATGACTAGTAATTCAACAAATAAACCAACTTTATGGTTTTGGATTGTAGGTGTAGTAGCTTTAGTTTGGAATCTTTTGGGAGTTATAGCATATTTAAAACAAACTTTTATAAGCGATATCAAATTAGTTAGTCTGTCTAAAGCTGAGCAAGCACTTTATACAAATGTTCCAATATGGGCTACCATTGCTTTTGCAATTGCTGTTTTTAGTGGAGTTTTGGGTTCTATTGCTTTACTGTTTAGAAAAAAAATAGCTATAATTTTTTTTATAATATCGTTGATTGGAATTATAGTTCAAATGAATTATAGTTTTTTTGAAAGTAAAGCGAAAGAGGTTTATGGTCCTATGGTTATCGCTATTCCTGTATTAATAATTCTAATTGGAATATACCTAGTAACTTTTACAAATAGATGTATTTATAGAAATTGGATTTCTTAAACAAGTTAAAATATAAGTTTAAAAAACATTCATTAACTAGAATGCCTTTTTTTTAGAACCTTTATAATATCCTGTAATTGAAATCCTTTTGCCTGCAATAAAATTAAATAATGAAACAATAAATCTGCATTTTCGTTTAAAAACAAATCATCGTTATTGTCTTTAGCTTCTATAACAACTTCTATTGCCTCTTCGCCTACTTTCTGTGCTATTTTATTTAATCCTTTTTCAAATAAAGAAGCAACATAAGATTCTTTTGAAAGGGAATTTGTTTTTCTGTCTTTTATAATGTTCTCAAGATTAGTTATAAAACCGTATGTTTCTATATTATCTTCATTCCAACAGGTATCTGATCCTTTGTGACATGTTGGGCCTTTTGGAAGGACTTGAATCAGTAATGAATCGCTATCACAATCTAATTTTATATCCACCAAATTCAAGAAATTCCCACTTTTTTCTCCTTTAGTCCATAATCTTTGTTTTGTTCTACTATAAAAGGTTACTTGTTTGGTTGCGTTTGTTTTTTTTAAAGCCTCTTCATTCATATATCCTAACATTAAGACATTTTTTGTTAGGGCATCCTGAATGATTGCTGGAACCAAGCCGTCATTATTTTTATTAAAATCTATTTTCATTATAATCTCACTTCAATATTATTATTCTTTAATTTTCTTTTCAAATCTAAAATCTCAATTTCACCAAAATGAAATACACTAGCAGCTAAGGCTGCATCAGCTTTTCCAAGTTGAAATGTATCTATAAAATGCTGTATATTACCTGCTCCACCGGATGCAATAATTGGAATATTTAATTCTTCAGAAAGTTGTTTTAAAACCAAATTAGCAAAGCCATTTTTGGTTCCATCATGATCCATGGATGTAAATAGGATTTCTCCAGCGCCACGTTGCTCAACTTCCTTAGCCCATTCGAATAAATCTAAGTCTGTCGAAATAGTTCCACCTGCAAGATGTACTTTCCATTGGCCATGAATTTGTTTGGCATCTATAGCAACTACAATACATTGATTCCCGAATTTTTTAGACAATTCATTAATTAAATCTGGACGTTTAATTGCTGAGGAATTTACAGATACTTTATCTGCACCAAATTTTAAAAGAGCTTCTACATCTTCTAACGAAGAAATTCCTCCACCAACAGTAAAAGGAATATTTATTTGTTTAGCAACCTCTAACACTAAATCCAGCATGGTTTTCCTACCTTCAAGAGTGGCTGATATATCTAAAAAAACCAATTCGTCTGCACCATTCTCCGAATAAATCTTGGCAAGCTCAATAGGGTCTCCAGCATCTCTCAAATCGATAAAATTAACGCCTTTAACTGTACGTCCGTTTTTAATATCTAAGCACGGAATAATTCTTTTTGCAAGCATATTAAAAATTTGTTTCTAAGTCTTTTAGGCTGATTTTTCCTTCGTATAAAGCCTTACCAATAATTACTGCTTCACAACCAATATCTTCTAGTAAATTAATATCATCTAAACAAGAGACACCTCCTGAAGCAATCAGGTTAATTGACTGAGCATCGCTGTTAGAACAGGAATTTATTATTTTTTTATACAAATCGATGGATGGTCCCTCTAGCATACCATCTTTTGAAATATCTGTACAAATAACATATTTAATACTCTTTTTTTGATAGTTTTTTATAAATGGAATTATTTCTAAAGGACTATGTTCTTGCCAGCCATCAATTACTATTTTTTCTTCCTTGCAATCTGCTCCAAGAATTATTTTAGTACCTCCATATTTTTCAAGCCAACCATCAAATAGTTTTGAATTATTTACAGCAATACTTCCACCAGTAATCTGCTTTGCACCAGAATTAAAAGCTATGTGTAAATCTTCATTTGTTCTTATGCCACCTCCAAAATCAATTTTTAGTGTTGTTTTTGAAGCAATTTGTTCCAAAACTCTATAATTGACAATTTGCTGGGCTTTTGCTCCATCTAAATCTACTAAGTGTAGATATTCAATTCCTGCTGCTTCAAATTGTTTTGCCACTTCTAATGGACTTTCGTTATATATTTTTTTTGTGTTGTAATCGCCTTTTGTTAGCCTAACGCACTTTCCGTCTATAATATCAATTGCAGGTATAATTCTCATGTTATAATTCTAAAAAATTCTTTAATAATAGTTCTCCTGTATAACTACTCTTTTCTGGATGAAATTGAACTCCATAAAAATTGTTTTTTTGTAAAGCTGATGAATAGATTTCGCTATAATTAGTAGTTGCTATGGTGTCTTTGCAGTTTTCGGCATAATAACTATGAACAAGATACATATATTCATTTTCAGAAATACCATGAAAAAGCTCCGATTTTAAATTATTTATTGTGTTCCAACCCATTTGGGGTACTTTTACTTGATTGGGAAAGCGTTTTACTGAAACATTAAAGACTCCCAAACCTTTTGTATTACCTTCTTCGGTATCATTACAAAGTAATTGCATACCTAAACAAATTCCTAAAACAGGTTGTGTAAGTTGTGGAATAATAATATCTAAACCACTTTCTCCAAGCATTTTCATAGCACTATTTGCTTCGCCAACTCCAGGGAATATCACTTTATCTGCTCCCATAATCTCTTTTAGTTTATTGGAAAGTACAGCATCTACTCCCAAACGCTTAAATGCAAACTGAATACTTTTAATGTTTCCGGCTCCATAATCTATAATAACTACTTTCATTTTCTTTTTTTTTAGACTCTTCGCCAAGCTCAGAGTGACATTATTTTAATCAATTTCATATAAGACCTTTTGTTGAAGGCAACACCATTTTATCTACATCTTGTTTTACGGCCATTTTAATGGCTTTAGCAAAAGCTTTAAAAATAGCCTCAATCTTGTGATGCTCATTTGTACCTTCTGCTTTAATGTTCAGGTTACATTTGGCACCGTCTGTAAAGGACTTAAAGAAGTGCATAAACATTTCTGTTGGCATCCTACCAATCATTTCGCGTTTAAACTCTGCATCCCAAACCAACCAGTTTCTCCCACCAAAATCTATGGCTACCTGTGCTAAACAATCGTCCATTGGTAAACAAAATCCATAACGTTCAATGCCTAATTTGTTGCCCAAAGTTGTAGCAAAAAGGTCACCTAAAGCAATAGCTGTATCTTCAATGGTGTGGTGTTCATCCACTTCTAAATCGCCATGTACTTTAACATTCAAATCCAATTGTCCATGACGTGCAATTTGATCCAACATATGGTCGAAAAAAGCAATTCCAGTATCAATACTACTTTTACCTGTTCCATCTAAATTTAAACCAATTTTAATTTTAGTTTCATTGGTGTTTCTTTCAATAACACTAGTTCTCTCTTTCATTTTTAAGAAGGTGTAAATTTGCTCCCAACTATTAGTTTCTAAAGCTATATACTCATCTAATTCTTCTCGTTTTACTGTAATTTCATTTGTTCCAAGGTTTGTATTATCATTAATAAAAACACCTTTAGAACCTAAGTTTTTGGCTAATTCCATATCTGTTAGACGATCTCCAATAACGTATGAGTCTTCTAAATTATATGCCTTTGAAAAGTATTGCGTTAATAAACCCGTATTTGGCTTTCTAGTTGGTGCATTATCTTTTGCAAAAGTTCTATCTATGAATTGCTCTTTAAATTGAATCCCTTCCGCTTGAAACGTTTTGAGGATAAAATTATGGATAGGCCAAAAAGTATCTTCAGGAAACGCTTTGGTTCCAAGACCATCTTGATTGGTGATCATGACAATTTCAAAATCTAATTCTTTAGCAATTTTACTTAAATATTGAAATACATTTGGATAAAAATCTAGTTTCTCAAAAGAATCTATTTGTTCATCTGAAGTTTCTTTTATGATGGTTCCATCTCTATCTATAAAAAGGACTTTTTTCATTATATAGCGTTTAATGTGTTTATTAATTTTTGATTTTCTAATGGTGTACCAACTGTTAAACGTAAACAATTTTCACAACCAAATTGAGTGGTTCTATTGCGGATAACAATTCCTTTTTCTGTTAATTGCTTATACCTTAAATTAGCATTATCTACTTTAATAAGTAAAAAATTGGCATCTGTAGGGTAGATTTTAGAAATATATTCCACAGAGCTCAATTGTGATATTAATTGGTCTCTTTCTAATCTTATTAAATTTATTTCAGACATAACTTCATCATTATTTTTCAATCTCTCTAATGCTAAATCTTGACTTAAACTATTGATATTATAAGGTGGTTTTATTTTATTCAAAACAGCTATTATTTCGGTTGAAGCATAGCCAATACCTAATCTAATTCCTGCCAAACCATAGGCTTTAGAAAAGGTTTGTGTGATTATTAAATTAGGAAATTCTTCCAATCTATTTAGCCAACTTTTTTGCTTTGAAAAATCTACATAAGCTTCATCGAGAACGACGATTCCTTTAAATTTCTTAAGCAGTTCATCAATTGTAGATTTATTAAAACTATTTCCTGTTGGGTTATTTGGTGAACAAAGAAACAAGATTTTAGCATTAGACACTTTTAAAATTAAATCTAAGTGTGGTTGAAAAGCATTTGTTAATGGCACTTCCACTACTTCAACAGCATTGATATTAGCTAACACCTGATACATCCCATAAGTTGGTGGTAAACAAATAACTTTATCTGTCTTTGGTTCACAAAAAGCTCGAATAATTAAATCTAGAACTTCGTCGCTACCATTTCCTAAAAGGATATTATTTGTTGCAATGTTTTTAATTTTAGAGAGTTCTAATTTCACAAGAGTTTGTTGCGGATCTGGATACCGATTTACACCATTATCAAATGGATTTTCGTTGGCATCTAAAAAAACCATATCGTTTACAAAGTCCTGGTATTCGTCTCTTGCAGAAGAATATGGCTTTAAAGTCTTTACGTTATCTCTAACTAAGTCTAAAATTTTCATGTTTAAATGTCTTTTAATCTAATAGTTACTGCGTTTTTATGTGCTTGTAAACCTTCAGCTTCTGCCATTAATTCAATTGCATTACCTATATTTTTCAAACCTTCTTTTGAGATGTTTTGAAAGGTGATACTCTTAGTAAAACTATCTAAATTCACCCCAGAATAAGATTTGCTAAAACCATTTGTTGGCAAGGTATGGTTAGTGCCAGACGCATAATCTCCAGCACTTTCAGGTGTATAATTTCCAATAAAAACTGATCCTGCATTCATCACATTGTTGATGAAAAATTCTTGATTTTTACTACAAATTATAAAATGTTCTGGAGCGTATTCATTAATTAAATCCATGGCATCTTTATCATTCTCTAAATAAATAAATTTTGATTTGGATAATGCTTTTTCTACCATATCCTTTCTTGGCAAACCTTTTAATTGTTTCAAGATTTCGTTTTGAACGTCTTTAATAAGATATTTTGAAGTTGAAACCAAAACAACTTGACTATCTGTTCCGTGTTCTGCCTGACTTAATAAATCGGAAGCAACATAAGCTGCATTTGCACTATCATCAGCTACCACTAACAATTCACTAGGTCCAGCAGGCATATCAATAGCAACACCAAATTTTGTTGCCAACTGTTTGGCAACCGTAACGAATTGATTTCCTGGACCAAATATTTTATACACTTGAGGCATAGACTCTGTACCAAAAGTCAAGCCCGCAATGGCTTGAATTCCTCCTACCATAAAAATTTTAGTAACGCCACAAAGTTGTGCTGCGTATAAAATTTCATTTGCAATTTTCCCTTGTTTGTTTGGAGGTGAGCACAACACAATTTCTTTACAACCTGCAATTTGGGCAGGAATAGCCAACATTAAAACCGTTGAAAACAAAGGAGCGGTACCTCCAGGAATATATAGTCCAATTTTTTCAATAGGTCTTTTTTCTTGCCAACAACTAACACCAGTCATAGTCTCTACTTGAACTTTATTTGTTTTCTGAGCTTTATGAAACTTTTCAATATTATTTTTTGCCAATTTTATGGCATTTTTCAATTCGTTTGAAATTTGATTTGATGCTTTTTCAATGTCTACTTTAGCAACCATATTTGATTTTAAAGCTATACCATCAAAAAGTTCTGTATATTTTGAAATAGCATTATTTCCATTTCTTTGTACATCATTAAAAATATGATTAACAGTATCTTCTAAGTTTTCAATTTTTTGTGTAGGTCTCTGCAAAATAGCAGACCAAGCTTCTCTATTTGGGTTTATTATCGTTTTCATTATAATACCATATTTTCTATTGGACAAACTAAAATACCTTGAGCTCCTTTGGCTTTTAATTCATCGATAATTTCCCAAAAATCATTTTTATTGATTACTGAATGTAAAGAGCTCCAACCTTCTTCCGCTAATGGTAAAATAGTTGGGCTTTTCATTCCAGGAAGAATTTTTAGAATATCTTGAATCTTATTATTAGGTGCATTTAATAATACATATTTTGAATGTCTTCCTTTTAAAACAGATAGAAATTGAAACTTTAATTGATTTAAAATAATCTCATTTTTAGCTGATATTAGGGGAGATACAGCCAAAACTGCTTCCGATTGCAACAACACTTCTACTTCCTTTAAATTGTTTTTAAACAAAGTACTTCCACTTGAAACAATATCAACAATGGCATCTGCAAGTCCGATGTTTGGGGCAATCTCAACAGAACCATTAATAATATGAAGTTGGGCTTCAATATTATTTTTCGATAAAAACTGATTGACTGTGTTTGGATATGAAGTGGCAATCCGCTTGCCTTGTAAATCCTGAATAGATTTAAATTTTATAGCTTTTGGAACTGCAAGTGACACTTTACAGCTTGAGAAACCTAATTTTTCAACAATTGGGATATCAATCCCTTTTTCTATTAAAATGTTTTCTCCAATTATGGCTGCATCAACTACCCCATCTCTAAGGTATTGTGGAATATCTCCATTTCGCAAATAAAATACTTCCAAAGGGAAATTTTTAGCTGATGCTTTTAGTTGGTCTCTTCCATTATCTATAGAAACACCTACATCTTTAAGAATCTTCATGGAATCGTCGTGTAGACGACCCGACTTTTGAACGGCAATTTTTAATTTACTCATAATATTTCCCATGAAAGTGGGAAGCTTTTAATTTGTGTTTGAGTAAATTTATTTGGAAAGAGATTTCTATATGACTAAAAATAAAAAACCCGTCTGATTTACTCAAACGGGTTTTTAAATATTTTGAAATTATTCAATACATTTTCAGCTCGCTTGAATGCCAGAATGAAAATGATGATGTAATTGAATAAAAGTCATGTTTCTTTTTTGTGAGTACAAAGATTGTAAATTATAATTTACAATTCCAAAATTAATTTTATTTTTTTATTGATTTCCTAAAATAATAGGAAGTCCCGAATCTCCAGAACCAATAACAATAACCTTGCTATTAGGAGATTCTGATAGCTTTATAGTAGCTTCAATACCTTTATCTTGTAGAATCTTATCATTTAAAGACTCGCTTAAAATACGGTTCGCATCCGCTTTACCTTGAGCTTCAATAATTTGCTTTTCTGCTTCTTTTGCTGCCGTTACAAGTCTAAACTCGTATTCTAACGATTCTTGTTCTTGTTTTAATTTACGTTCAATAGCCTCTTTAATTGTTGGAGGTAAAGTAACGTCTCTTACTAAAATATCGTTTAATTGAATATATTGATCTGTAACCATTTTTTTGGTTTCTTCAAAGATCTCTTGCTGAATAGCATCTCTTTTACTAGAGTAAAGTTGTTCCGGTGTATAACGTCCTACAACACTTCTAGCTGCCGAACGAATAGCTGGTAAAAGTACTCTGTCTTTGTACATTTCACTCTTTTCTTGATGTAATTTTCCTAGATTTACGTAATCCGGTTGAAACCAAATTGAAGCTTCTAATTTAATGTCTAATCCATTAGAAGATAATACATTCATTCTTTCAACGAGTTCTTGCTGACGTACTTCGTAAACAAACACATTATTCCAAGGTGCTACAATATGAAAACCTTCACCCAAAGGTGGCTCATCTGTTACAACACCTCCTCCAAAAGTTTTATATAGTACTCCTGCTTGACCAGAGCCTATAGTTACGGCCGATTTAGCAATTAGAATAAGTAATACTACTGCAATAATAATAGTAGGTAATGCAATTTTTGGTAATTTTTCCATGTAATTTTTTTAAATTAATCCGTTATATTTTCTAATAAACCACTCTGCACTTAAACTTAAAATTATAAGCGCAAGTAGGTATTTCCAATCGATCAAAGGTACAACATTTTTATGGCTCTTTTGGATAGGTTTATATCTTTCGTCTTGTAATAATTCTTTTATCAATCCATTATAATTACTAACAAAATAGCTGCTTCCCTTACTGGTTTCCGCTATTTGTTGCATTTTATTTACATCAGCATTTAAAAATTGCTGCTCTATATTATAATCTAGAATTTTAAAACTTCCAGATTTTGAAATATTCTCATTTTTAGCACTTACTGTAAAGTTGTAATCTGAAGCAGGCAAACTACTTAAATCCACCTGGTAGAAGTTGTTTTTTAGAATTAAAGGAAAATCCTTTGTTTCTTTAGAGATCTTATCTGTGACCTTAATTGATAAAGATTCTTTAGAGTCGAATTCATAATTCTTATTAAAGAACTGCGCTTTTAATATAACACTAGAATTGCCTTCGTAAAAAGAGTTATACTCTAAACTTAATCTCGTTTTTCTTTCGGTTGAAGCTAGATACTGAATAAGTTTTCCAATAAAATTATCAAAGCTATTAAAGGACTTAGCATTTAAATAATTTTGTGCTCGCCATTGCCAGATATTCTCGCCAAATAAAATAGCTTCTCTCCTACCATTGTGTTCTAAAGTTGAGAGCAAACTACTTTCTGTACTGTAATTCCCAATTTTTTTATATAAAATAGTTTGAAATGGAGTTTTAAAATTAGCTTCACCAAAACTAGATTTTAGCGGAGGAAACGTATCAAAATCTAAATCTTCAATTATAAAATTAGAAAAACCCGTGTTTAATACAGCTTGATAATCTTCTGTCTGATTTGTAATTTCATGAGTAACACCTATATCAAGACTATTTAAATATCTCCAATTAGTTTTTGTTCCAGAAATTAAAAAATAATTGTTGTTTGAAGATTTTAAATAATCAAAAACACTGTTAAAGCTATTATTTGGCTGATACAGTATAACTAATTGATAATCATTTGCTTTTTCTAAATATTCATTTGGTTTCAAAACATTTACTTGACGTTGCTCGTTAGCTTCTACACTCTTTTTTAGAGCTCCTAAATCTGGATGTAAAATGGTTGATACTAGAGCTACATTTGTTTTCTGATCGATAATTTCTACTGCAAATTCCTTTTGATTATTAACCTTATTTTTTTCATTATCCAGAGGTTCTAAAATTGCTTTATAAGTTTGAACCCCTACCTTATTTGCTGGTAAATAAAAGTTTAAAATTTGAGAATTATTTTCTTTTGTAAAACTAACATTTACAGAATAAACATTAGAAGCACCACTTTGTATCTTAAACTGAGAACTTACATCTTCTTCTCCATGATACACCAAAATAACCTCCACAGGAAATTTATTCTTTAAATAAGCGTATTTATTGACATTTAACTGCTGAATTTTTAAATCGGAATAAATGGTTGAATCTCCTAAAATAACGGAATAAATAGGTTGTTTATATTTTTCTGCAGAAAACCGGTAATCGTTACCAATAGTTTGATTTCCGTCTGAAAGTACAATGGTTGGTGATACAGATTGCTTGTAAATTTGATTGAACTCACGGAAAACCTGATCTAAATGAGTTTGATTTTCAGTAAAACTAATAGAATCTGAAAGTTTAACCTCATTTCCAAAAGTATAGGTTTGAACGTTAAACTTCTTGCTAAGTTCCTGATTGGAATTCAGATCTGTTATAAAGTTTAATGCCTGTTCATTTTGTTTTAAATAATTAATTGAACTGGAATTATCTACTGCTACAACTAAATTAGGTTTTTCTAGATAAACGCTATCACTTTCAAACTTAGGATTGATTAGCAATATTAACAAAGAGAAAACAGTAATAAACCTTAAAGCCGCCAAAGCAATATCTGTTTTAGCCAACTGTTTCACTTTATATTTATACTGAAAAAGCGCTATAAATAGCGCTATAATTCCAGATATAAAAATGTATAAAATTGATTCTGTATGCATGTATTAAGTTAGGCAATTATTTTTTAGGATATAAACTATACCCGCTATTTAAATTACTAAGTTAACATTCCTCCATCTACATGAATGGTTTGTCCGGTAATATATGCACTCATATCGCTAGCTAAAAATACACAAACATTGGCAATATCGTCTGGTGTACCTCCTCGTTTTAAAGGAATAGCATCTCTCCATCCTTTTACAGTAGCTTCGTCCAACTTAGCAGTCATTTCTGTTTCAATAAAACCTGGAGCAACAACGTTGCTTCTAATATTTCTTGATCCTAATTCTAAGGCAACAGATTTAGAAAACCCAATAATACCTGCTTTAGAGGCAGCATAGTTTGTTTGTCCGGCATTTCCTTTTACTCCTACTACAGAGCTCATATTAATTATAGAACCACTTCGTTGCTTTAACATGGTGCGCTGCACCGCTTTGGTCATATTAAAAACAGATTTTAAATTAACCTCAATTACTTGATCAAAATCTTCTTCTGTAATACGTAACAACAAATTATCTTTTGTAATTCCAGCATTATTAACTAAAATATCTATGGTGTCAAAGTCTTTTAAAACCTTTTCTACCAGTTCTTGAGCTTCATTAAAATTAGCCGCATTACTTTTGTAGCCTTTAGCTTTAACACCAAGGGTATTTAACTCTTTCTCAAGTTCGTTTGCAGCTTCTACAGAAGAGCTATAAGTGAAAGCAACGTTAGCTCCTTGCTTTGCAAAAACTTCTGCAATACCTCTTCCTATGCCACGGCTTCCCCCAGTAATAATAGCCGTTTTTCCTTTTAATAATGTCATTTATATAAATTTTAATTAAGTTGGTATTTCGTCAATCAAAGATAAACTTTTTGAATATAATTTATCCTACAATTTCCGAAGATAAAAAATAAAACACTTATTTCGAAAAACAAGGTAGGAGTTTTAAAGACTTAACTGTTTAATAATAAAGAACTATTTATAAACTTAAAATTTTTAAAAACAATTAATTATGAATACCCTAAGAAAAAAGATTTTAATACTTGGATTAACAATAGCAGCAGTAGCACTGTTAGCTAGTTGTTCTGATGATAACGATGACAATATAAACAATGGTCAAGGAAACTTACAATTAAAGATAAGTTCGACTTTGCCAAACTCTACTGGCAAGACTTATATAAATAGTAGAGGAATTAACTCCACCCTTGAAATTTCTGATTTTTTAATTAATATTAAAGAATTCGAATTAGAACTGGATGATGATTACTACGATGAACAAAACAATGGTTATTATGGTTTTGAAGATGAAATTGAATTAGAAGGTCCTTTTTTATTAGATGTTCTTTCTAACGAATTTACTATTGTAGATGTTGCGATTCCAAATGGTGTTTACGAAGAAATTGAATTTGAATTCGACAAAAGTGCTGATTCAGGAAGCATTCTTTTTAATAAGTCTATCTTAATTAATGGGAACATTGACGGTGTTCCGTTTGAATTCTGGCATGATTTTGAAGACGAAATTGAAGTTGACTTTGAAGATACTGATATGGATATTGTAATTAATAACGATAATAACCAATTGGTGATAAACTTTGACTTAACCGGTGTTTTTAATGGTATATCAGGAGTTGATTTATCTGAAGCAGTTGATGGAAATGGGAATGGTGTTATTGAAATTAGTCCAATAGATACTGATGGTAACAACCAAATAGCTCAACAAATTAAAGAGAAAATAAAATTAATGATCGATCTTTTAGATGATTAATGAGTATTGATTAATAGCAGAAAAGTCGTCCGGAATTTAGGTTCTGGGCGATTTTTTTTTCATCATACTTTAGCCTTACATATAAAACCACCTAAGAAAATAGGAAATGGTTTTATCTCTCTTCTCTAGGAATCTAACTGATTTTAGGTTTAGAGATATTTAAAACTATAACTCCTGAAAAACACTTTAATATAAAACAAAAAAAAGGCCATCTTAGATAAGATAGCCTTTCGTATTATTTATGTAGCTTATTAGTTAGCTAATACTTCAGCCACTTTCTTTCCAATTTCAGCAGGAGACTCTACGACGTGAATGCCACAAGCTTTCATAATCTTCTTTTTAGCTTGAGCAGTATCATCGCTTCCACCAACTATAGCTCCAGCATGACCCATTGTACGTCCTGCAGGTGCAGTTTCGCCAGCAATAAAACCGATAATAGGTTTTTTAGATCCACTAGCTTTATACCAATTTGCAGCATCGGCTTCTAATTGTCCACCAATTTCACCAATCATAACTACTGCTTCAGTTTCTGGATCGTTAATTAGTAATTCTACAGCCTCTTTTGTTGTTGTTCCAATAATTGGATCTCCACCAATACCAATAGCAGTAGTAATTCCTAGACCTTGTTTTACAACTTGATCAGCAGCTTCATAAGTTAAAGTACCTGACTTAGAAACAATACCAACTTTACCTTTTTTGAAGACAAATCCTGGCATAATACCAACTTTAGCTTCGCCTGGTGTAATTACACCTGGACAGTTAGGACCAATTAATCTACAATCTTTATTTTTAATATATTCTGCAGCTTTAATCATATCTCCAACCGGAATACCTTCAGTAATTGTAATAATTACTTTAATTCCAGCATCGGCAGCTTCCATAATAGCATCAGCAGCAAACGCTGGTGGCACAAAAATAATTGTTGTGTCTGCACCTGCTTGCTCAACAGCTTCTTGCACTGTATTAAAAACCGGTCTGTCTAAATGTGATTGTCCACCTTTTCCCGGAGTTACACCACCAACAACATTAGTTCCATACTCAATCATCTGACCAGCATGAAATGTTCCTTCGCTTCCTGTAAATCCTTGTACTATTATTTTCGAATCTTTATTAACTAAAACGCTCATTATTGTTTAATTTTTTATGTTTTTAAAACGTTGCAAAAGTAAGTTTTTAACTGCTATTTATAAAGCCTTTTATACTTTAATTTCTGAAAAAGAATTGGATTCAATAGCATTGTCGTCTGCAAGCTGACTTATTTGATAGCCTCTATACAGTTTATTGTCTTTTATTTGCCAAATACACATATAATGTGCTAATGGTATTTCTTCGTCTTCATTTTCTATAGTCTTGCCATAAACTGTATATCTTGATGTAATATTGTCTGAATCCTCTAATAAATGACTGATTTCATATCTGATTGATAAGTAATTCTCTCGAACATTTTTAAAGAATCTTAAAATATCATCAAATTTAGAGATACGAAACCCTTCGCTACTGTTCCAGTGTAATTCGATATCTTTATGATAGTACTGTTCCACCAAATCTTTGGATTTTACTACATCTGTATTGTAAAACTCTTTTAATAAATCTTTAGGGCTCATTTTTTTATTTTTAAATTTTCTAAAATCTTTGGAATCATTTTAATAGAAGCTATTTCCTTGTATTTAGATCTAAAATCATCTGCTGGAGTTCCAAAATAACTCTTATTTCCTTCTAAGGATTTACTGACACCCGATTGTGCCGAAATTACTGCTTTTTTACCAATTGTAATTCCACTAGTAACGCCTACCTGTCCCCAAATGGTCACTTCATCTTCAATAACCACGCAACCGGCAATTCCAACTTGAGAAGCTATCAGGCATTTTTTTCCTATTACAGTATCGTGTCCCACTTGAATTTGGTTGTCTAATTTAGAACCTTCACCAATTGTTGTATCTCCGGTTACTCCTTTATCTATAGTACAAAGAGCACCAATATCTACATGGTTTTCAATTATGACACGTCCTCCAGATTTTAATTGATCGAAACCTTCTGGTCTATTTTTATAATAAAAAGCACTACTTCCTAGTACTGATCCAGCGTGAATGGTAACGTTGCTTCCAATTATTGTATCATCGTATATACTTACATTGGAATGTATAACACAGTTATCTCCTATAATGACATTATTTCCTATAAAACAATTGGGTTGAATAATCGTGTTTTTCCCTATAGAAGCCGATTCTGAAATAGCAGATTTGGATGAAAGGAAAGGTTTAAAATGTTGTGTTAGCTTATTGAAATCTCTAAACGGATCGTCACTTATTAATAAGGCTTTGCCCTCTGGACACGGAACTTCTTTATTAATTAAGACAATAGTTGCTGCAGATTCTAAAGCTTTATTATAGTATTTGGGATGATCTACAAAAACAATATCGCCAGATTCAACTACATGGATTTCATTCATTCCAAGTACAGGAAAGTTTTCATCACCAACAAAAGTGGTGTTTATTAAATCTGCAATCTGTTTTAGCGTATGTGGTTTTGGAAACTTCATAATAGTTATTCAAGGTTGTATATTTTAAGAATAAGAATTCTACACGTAAGAAATCGAATTCTAAAAAACACAACTATTCTTTAATACGCTCTTTATAGGTTCCTTTATCTGTTTCCACTTTAATTTTATCTCCTTCATTAATAAATAAAGGTACATTAACTTCTGCTCCAGTTTCAACAGTTGCAGGTTTTGTAGCATTGGTAGCTGTATTTCCTTTAACTCCCGGTTCTGTATGAGTAACCTCAAGAATAACATTTGCAGGCATGTCTACGGATAAAGGCATATTATCTTCTGAGTTTATTAGAACAGTAACTACTTCACCTTCCTTCATTAAATCTGCTCTGTCTAAAGCAGCTTCTAATAAGCGAATTTGCGTGTAGTCTTCAGTATTCATAAAATGAAAAAACTCTCCATCGTTATATAAAAACTGAAATTTGTGAGTTTCTACACGCACATCGTCTAACTTATGCCCGGCAGAAAATGTATTCTCTAAAGTTTTTCCAGTGGTAACACTTTTCATTTTAGTTCTTACAAAAGCAGGACCTTTTCCTGGCTTTACATGTAAAAATTCAGTTATTTTATAAATGTCATTATTATATCTGATGCATAATCCATTTCTAATATCACTTGTTGTTGCCATTATATTCTTTAGTTGTTTATTATTAAGTAGCTTCTCTTTTCTTTAAGTAAAGATATTAGGAAGCCTACAATTAATTTGATTTAAAATATCCTTTCATTATTCCACGATGCGAATTTTTAATAAACTGAAGGATTTCGTCTCTTTCTGGAGTTGCTTCCATTTCAGCTTCAATAATTTCTGCAGCTTGGGTATTATTATAGTTCTTTTGATACAAGATTCTATATATATCTTGAACTTCTCTTATTTTTTCTGTTGAAAATCCTCGTCTTCTTAGTCCTACCGAATTAATTCCGACGTAAGATAAAGGTTCTCTAGCAGCTTTTACAAAAGGAGGTACATCTTTTCTTACTAAAGAACCACCAGTAACAAAAGCGTGATTTCCTATGGAACAAAATTGATGAACAGCTGTCATTCCTGCTAATACTACATAATCGCCAACAGAAATATGTCCGGCAAGTGTGCTATTATTAGAAAAAATACAGTTTTTTCCAACTATGCAATCGTGAGCAATATGACAATAAGCCATAATTAAACAATTATCGCCTATTACAGTCTTCATTTTATCTGTGGTTCCTCTATTTATGGTTACACATTCTCTAATGGTAACATTATCTCCAATAATGGTTAAGGTATCTTCGTCGTTATATTTTAAATCTTGAGGTACGGCAGAGATTACAGCACCGGGAAAAATATTACAATTTTTTCCGATTCTGGCTCCTTCCATTATGGTTACATTGCTTCCAATCCATGTACCATCTCCAATTACAACGTTATTATGTATGGTAGTAAAAGGATCTATTACAACATTCTTTGCAATTTTAGCACCTGGATGTACGTAAGCGAGTGGTTGATTCATTTATCTAGTATTATTTTTAACTAAGCGGTAGAAATGTGCTCGCTTTAGAACATATATTCTTCAATTCAAAACTTGGATTCCGCTCGGTTTATTTTTTTAAGTTTTTCTAACTTTATTGTTTAACTTTTGCTATTTGAGCCATTAACTCTGCTTCTGCACATAATTTTCCATTGGCATAAGCATAGCCCTGCATATGACAAATACCACGACGAATTGGTGAAATTAAATCGCATTTAAAAATTAAGGTATCTCCTGGTACTACTTTTTGCTTAAACTTAACATTATCAATTTTCATAAAATAAGTTAAGTAATTTTCTGGGTCTGGAACTGTACTAAGCACTAATATTCCTCCAGTTTGAGCCATAGCCTCCACTATTAAAACGCCAGGCATTACTGGTGCTCCAGGGAAGTGTCCTGCAAAAAACGGTTCGTTCATGGTCACGTTTTTCATACCAATTACACCAGAGTCTGTTAGTTCGAAAATTTTATCAATCAATAAAAATGGTTGTCTATGTGGAAGCATTTCCATGATCTTATTGACATCCATTAAAGGCTCTTGATTTAAATCTAATTTAGGAACGTTGTTGCGTCTTTCATTTTTAATAATTTTAGACATTTTTTTTGCAAACTGGGTGTTTACAAAATGTCCAGGCTTATTAGCAATAACTTTACCTCTTAATCTTATTCCTATTAAAGCTAAGTCTCCTAACACATCTAATAGTTTGTGTCTAGCAGCTTCGTTAGGGTGGTGAAGTGTTAAGTTATCTAATATACCATTTGGCTTAACTGATATGTCGTCTTTATTAAAAGCTACCTTTAATTTTTCGATTGTTTTTGGAGAAATATCTTTATCTACATAAACAATGGCGTTATTTAAATCGCCTCCCTTAATAAGTCCGTGCTCTAAAAGTGCTTCTAATTCGTGTAAAAAACTGAAGGTTCTAGCGTCTGCAAATTCGTTTTTAAATTCGGAAACATGATTTAAAGTAGCATTTTGGGTTCCTAAAACTTTAGTACCAAAATCTACCATAGTAGTAACCTTATAATCGTTTGAAGGCATAATTAGGATTTCGCTTCCAGACTCTTCATCTGTATAAGAAATCACATCGGAAACTACGTATTCTTCTCTAAAAGCATCTTGCTCCTCTACTCCTACTTTTTCGAGAGCTTCTACAAAGTACTTAGAAGAACCGTCCATAATTGGAGGTTCAGAAGCATTTAGTTCAATAGTTACATTGTCTAAGTCCAACCCAACTAATGCAGCTAAAACATGCTCTGAGGTCTGAATGGTTACACCATTTTTTTCTAAACAAGTTCCTCTTTGAGTATTTGTAACATAATTAGCATCTGCCTCAATAATTGGTGTTCCCTCTAAATCTATGCGCTTAAAACGAAAACCTGTATTAGCATCTGCAGGCTTAAAAGTTAAAGTTACATTTTTGCCCGTATGTAAACCAACACCAGTTAAAGAAACAGAATCTTTAATGGTTTTTTGCTTAACTTCAGTATTAATTATTGCCATCTACTTTTTTTTCTAAATCGGTTATACTTTTTACAATTTTTGGTAAATTCTTAAAATGAACATATGACTTATTCCAATCGTTATAATTAAACGAGGGTGAGCCTTGTACCACTTCATTATCTTTTATATTTTTCCCTATTCCGGACTGTGCCTGAATTTTTACATTATTACCTATGGTTAAATGTCCTGCAAATCCTACTTGACCGCCAATTATGCAGCTTTCGCCTATTTTTGTAGAGCCAGCAATTCCTGTTTGTGCAGCAATAACGGTGTTTTTTCCTATTTCAACATTATGGGCTATTTGAATATGATTATCTAATTTTACACCCTTTCTAATTGTTGTTGACCCTAAAGTAGCTCTGTCAATTGTTGTTCCTGCACCTATATCTACAAAATCTTCTATAACAACATTACCAGTTTGAGGCACTTTATTGTACTCGCCTTTTTCATTTGGAACAAAACCAAAACCATCTGCTCCTAAAATAACTCCAGAATTTAACACGCAGTTTGATCCAATAACTGTTTCAGAATAAACTTTAGTTCCAGCAAATATAATTGTGTCGTTACCAATAACAACATTATCGCCTATATATGTATTAGGAAAAATTTTAACATTATTACCTATTTTCACATTTTCACCTAAATAAGTAAATGCCCCTATATAGACATCGGAACCATAAGAGGCTGTTTTAGATATAAACGAAGGATTCTCGATTCCTTGTTTATTTAACTTCACCATATTATAGTACTCTAGCAACTTAGAGAACGACTTATAGGCATCTTCTACCTTAATAAGTGTGGTGTCTATATTATGTTCTGGCTCAAAAGTTTTATTAACTATAGTTATAGATGCCTTTGTAGAATATATATACGATTGATATTTAGGATTAGCAAGAAAGGTTAGAGACCCTTTTGTTCCTTCTTCAATCTTGGAAAGCTTAGAAACTTCAACATCGGGATTACCTACAATGTCGCCTTCTAAAATTCCTGCTATTTGTTGTGCTGTAAATTTCATTCCGACAAAAATAGGAAAAAAGTCCTAAAGTTTTTCTTTAGGGTAACAGATATAATATTTTGTTACTGTTTTTGAGAGAAATTTTAAGTTTAATTGATCTGTAGCCTTAATAATATCTTGTACTTTACCTGTTTTGTACAGAATTTTTATTTGTTGATCTTTTTGATAAGCCTGGTTGGAAATCTCTCCTGTAAAAACAAAGTAATTTGCTTCGTGCTCACTAATAGAATAATCTGTCTTTAATTTTTTAATATGCTTTTGAAGTTTTTCTTTTTTTATTGGTTTATTTTTAATTTTTACCTTAAGCAAAGTTCTATTTATAAGCATTTCGCTTAGATTTCTTAAAACAAAATCTTCATGAAATTGCCATTCTTTCATTGCAGATACAATATCATAATCATCCAATTTAGCAAAATTTTCTAGGGTATCTCTATTGAAGTTCGTTAGATTAATTTCGTTAATTAAAAAATATTTCAGTGCTGTACTTGCTTGTAAAACTACTCCCTGACTTGTTAATTCTTTTGCTCGTTTTAAAACACGTATTAATAGTTGTTCTGCTGCAACACTGGTTTTATGTAAATAAACCTGCCAATACATAAGTCTTCTAGCCATGAGAAACTTTTCTACACTATAAACCCCTTTCTCTTCTACTACCAATTCATTATCAACCACATTAAGCATAGCTATTAAACGCTGGCTATTTATATTCCCTTCAGCAACTCCGGTATAAAAACTATCGCGTTTTAAATAATCGGCACGATCCATATCCAATTGTCCGGAAATAAGCTGACATAAAAATATTCGAGGATATTTTCCTTTAAATATTTCTATAGCCAGAGTTAAACTTAAGTTAAATTCCTTATTAAGTTCCTCCATAAAAAGCAAGGAAATCTGCTCGTGAGACACCCCATTTACAATACTATGTTCCATTGCATGAGAAAATGGACCATGTCCAATATCGTGCAATAAAATGGCTATATAGAGAGCTTGCTCTTCATCTTTAGAGATGCTAACCCCCTTAAAACGAAGCGTATTAACAGCTTTTTGCATTAAATGCATACAACCCAAAGCGTGATGAAATCTAGTATGATGTGCGCCTGGATAAACCAAATACGACATGCCCATTTGCGAAATTCTTCGCAAACGCTGAAAGTATTTGTGTTCAATTAAATCGAAAATTACCGAATTAGGTATGGTAATAAAACCGTAAATTGGGTCGTTAAATATTTTGAGTTTGTTTTGCAAAATCAGACTTAGTCTTTTGACATTTAAATTTAAACAAATATACATGAACCAGATAAATATTCTTTGGGTTGACGATGAAATTGATTTATTAAAACCACATATCCTTTTTTTAGAAAAGAAAAACTATTCCGTAACATCATGCAAAAGTGGAACAGAAGCATTAGAAGTTCTAGATGATAAAAATTTTGATATTGTATTTCTAGACGAAAACATGCCCGGATTAACAGGACTTGAAACTTTAAATGAAATTAAAGAAAAGCGAGACACACTTCCTGTAGTTATGATTACTAAGAGTGAAGAGGAATATATTATGGAAGAAGCTATTGGGAATAAAATTGCCGATTACCTAATAAAACCCGTTAATCCGAATCAGATTTTATTAAGTCTGAAGAAAAATTTAGATCACTCAAGATTAGTATCAGAAAAGACCACTTCTAATTATCAGCAAGAGTTTAGAAAAATTGCTATGGATTTAAGCATGGTTAATACCTATGAGGAATGGGCTAACTTATATCAAAAACTTATTTATTGGGAAATTCAATTAGAAAATATAGAAGACCCAGGAATGTTCGAAATATTGGAGTCTCAAAAAAGTGAAGCAAACACTCAGTTTGGTAAGTTTATAGATAAACATTATCCTTCTTGGTTTGAACCTAATACAGATGCCCCAACCTTGTCGCACACCTTATTTAAAAACAAAGTTGTTCCAGAAATTAGTAAAGAACAACCTACACTTTTAGTGGTCATTGATAATTTGAGATACGACCAATGGAAGGCTTTTGAGCCAACCGTTAATAATTATTATAAAAAAGTATCAGAAACACCTTTTTATAGTATACTTCCATCGGCCACTCAGTATTCAAGAAATGCAATTTTCTCTGGATTAATGCCAAGCGATATGGAAAAATTACACCCAGATCTCTGGAAAAACGATACAGACGAAGGTGGTAAAAACCTCTACGAAAAGGAATTTCTAGAAGCTCAATTAAAACGTTTAGGTCTTTCTAATCTAAAAATGGAATACCATAAAATTACTAATTTAAAAAATGGTAAAAAGCTGGTAGAAAACTTTAAGACTCAAAAAGAGAACGACTTAACTGTTGTAGTTTATAATTTTGTAGATATGCTTTCCCATTCTAAAACAGAAATGGATGTAGTAAAAGAATTGGCATCTAACGATAAAGCCTATCGATCTCTAACTCAAAGTTGGTTTAAAAATTCTCCTTTATTAGAAATGATCCAGCAAGCACAGCATTTAGGGTTTAAACTTATTATTACCACAGATCACGGAACTATTAATGTTAAAAACCCGTCGAAAGTTATAGGTGATAAAGACACGAGTTTAAATTTAAGATACAAAACAGGTAGAAGTTTAACCTATGAAGACAAAGATGTTTTGGTTGCAAAAGATCCAAGAACAATACATCTACCTTCTATTACCATGAGTAGCTCGTTTATTTTCACCAAAGGAGATTTGTTCTTTGCCTATCCTAACAACTATAACCATTATGTAAGTTACTATAGAAATACCTACCAACATGGAGGTGTTTCTTTAGAGGAAATGATTATTCCTTTCATAGTTCTAAATCCTAAATAATTCCATGTAATACACAAATATCCGACGAAATACACTATTTGTTAGTTATTCTAAATTATTATCAGTATTATTGTATCCAAATTTGATTAATTTGAATGTTACCTATAACTTAAATGATCTTGATACTGTTGCTCAGCAACTTATAAAGAACTTAAACGGCAAGACCATCTTATTATATGGAGAAATGGGAGTTGGTAAAACAACTTTAGTAAAAGCTCTTATAAAAGCTCTAGGTAGTTTAGATGAAGTTAGTAGCCCAACATATTCCATTGTGAATGAATATGAATTAACTAATGATAAAATTTATCATTTTGATTTATATAGAATAAAAGACATTGAAGAAGTTTATAATTTCGGAATTGAAGATTATTTAGATTCCGACCATTGGATAATAATTGAATGGCCAGAATTAATTGAAGAATTGATTCTAGAAGATAATAATCGTGTTATTTTGAAGTTAAATGTTAACAAAACAAGAAATTTGATATTAAAGTAATTATAAAATGAGCAAATAAAAGTGTAGATAGCCACCAAATTCTACTAGAAAAACAAATAATTACGGTTTTCCCGTAATTGAAAATCGAAAAAAAGGCGTTTTTAACATAATTTTAACATTTTGACCCAAAAACGACTTATGTTCTTAGTTACATTTGAGGTATTAATTAATTAAATCCCTTAAAATTATGAAAAGTAAGAAGTACTTAATTGCAATTGCAATTTTCGGTGGAATGTTATTTACAGCTCAAGCAGAAAATTTTTTCCAATCAGATGAAGATGCACCACAAATTGAAAAAAGTAGAATCAAAGTACCGAGACACGTTTAATAAAAAAGAACTTGTTTATGGTAGTATTATTGCTACATTTATAGCAATATCTCCTTTTATTTTTAATTTATATCAAAGTGTTCCAGACCAAAAGGTTTGGAACACTTTTTTGTTTACCTACGATAGTAACTATTTTGAAAGTGTTTATGTAGTCGCTTGGACTTTAGCTGGAAAAATTATTCCATTGCTTCTTATGTTTATCTGGTTTTTCACCTGTAAACATTGGTGGTACCACACAATAATTGTCCCAATTTCTATGTTTATTTACCAAGCAATTCAAACATTAAATAGTGATTTATCTTGGGTTGATAATAATTTAATTCTTTATATGTTGCCTATTATGGCTATAGTTATACCAACTATTTACTTAATTAGAGCACGAATGTTTAATAAACTAAATACGGCCAATAAGTCTTTAGAAGAGCTAGAGGCAGAGTTTATGATTAAACCAAAAGGCTTTTGGGATAAACTAAGACAGTATTTTTAAAATCTTACCTAAACATTTAAAAATTTATTCGTAATTTGACTACATTATATAATGTGTGTCAACTATGTCTAAATCCTTATCTCCTTTTACCAAGCAACAACTACTTCCTCAAGAGGAAAGACTAGAAATTTTTAGTCGTAAAGGCAGTTTATTTATTGGTATTCCTAAAGAAACAGCATATCAAGAAAAGCGAGTTTGCCTAACCCCAGATGCTGTTTCAGCCATAGTTAGCAACGGACATCGTGTTTTATTAGAATCGGGAGCAGGAAGTGGAGCTCATTTTTCGGATAAAGAATATAGTGAGGCAGGTGCAGAAATTACAAAAGACACAGCCAAAGTTTATGCTTGTCCTATGATTTTAAAGGTGGAGCCTCCTACTCTAGAACAAATAAACCTTATTAATCCACAAACTATTTTAATTTCTGCAGTTCAATTAAAAACTCAAACAAAGAAATATTTTGAAACTTTAGCAGCCAAACGTATTACTGCTCTAGCTTTTGAGTTTATTAGAGACGAAACAGGTGCTTTCCCAGCAGTTAGATCCTTGAGTGAGATTGCCGGAACAGCTTCGGTTCTAATTGCTTCAGAACTGCTGAGTAATGTTAATGATGGAAATGGTCTAATGTTTGGTAATGTCTGTGGTGTTCCACCTATAGAAGTTGTTATTTTAGGTGCAGGAACTGTAGGAGAATTTGCGGCTAGAAGCGCTATTGGACTAGGTGCAAACGTAAAAGTTTTTGATAACTCCATTACTAAATTAAGACGTATTCAGGTAAATTTAGGTAAAACCTTCTATACCTCTACTCTACAACCTAAAAACTTAAGTAAAGCATTGAAGCGATGCGATGTTGTAATTGCTGCTGTTAGAGGTAAAAATAGATCTCCTATTATTGTTACAGATTCTATGGTTGCAAATATGAAAAATGGTTCGGTAGTAATTGACGTCAGTATTGATATGGGTGGATGCTTTGAAACTAGTGAAGTGACCTCTCATAAAACTCCAACTTTTACCAAACACGGAGTTATTCATTACTGTGTTCCTAATATTCCAGCCCGTTATTCCAGAACGGCCTCTATTTCAATTAGTAACATATTTACACCATATCTTTTAAAAATTGCTGAAGATGGCGGACTAGAAAATTCTTTACGTTTTGATAGAGGATTAAAAAATGGGTTGTATTTTTACCACGGAATTTTAACCAGTAAACCTGTTGGAGAGTGGTTCGATTTAAAACATAGCGATATTAATTTGCTTATCTTTTAATTTATATTCATATAATACGTCCAACAATATGTCCCATAAATCATTAATTAAATGAAATTATTACATCGTATTGGCTATTATCTTGGTGGATTTGCTATTGGACTAGTTATTTTAGCCTTTTTCTTTAGTGGCAAAAAAACATCTTGTGCTTATGGACCAGAAGCCCGTGTGCTAAAAAACATCAACTTAAAGCAAGTTGAATTTTCAGAAAACATCTACTCCGCTATTTCAAATAAAAAAATAGACTCTTTACAAGTGAGAGAGTTATTAAAATATGGAGATATTGATTTTTCTAAAAGTGACACTCGTAAAGAACCATGTGCTATTTATGCAATTGACGGAAGAATTGGTAAAAAAGAAATTGTTTTAACTGTAGAGAATTGTGATAGTATTGCTACCATTCACGATATTAAATGGCTTAATTAAGCTTTTTATTGCATAAATAACGAAAAGAAGTTCTTATTAACCAGTTAGTTTATATAGTTTTTATTCCATAAATCATTTCTTTACTCTTAAGAAACAATTATTAATAGTCTGCGATTATAAGTTATAAGAGAACTTCAAAATAACTCAATCTCAAATTGCAACCATAAAAAAAGGCCTGAAATTAAAGTTTCAGGCCTTTTTTATTCTATAAACGCGTATTCTAGTTAAGAACAACTCGTTTTGTAATAGATCCACTTTTTTCTGTTCTAAATGTAAGCAAATAAACACCAGTAGGTAAACCTGACAAATTCAAGCTTTTCTCGTTGGAACTCATTTCTTCCGTGCTAATTACTCTACCTAGCATATCATGAACCTCAATAGTTTTAACAACTATACTTCCATTCAGTTTAATGTTAACTATTCCATCTATTGATGGGTTTGGATATACTTTAATGTTGCTTGTAGCAATGGTTTCGTCTTCTATGTTTAGAGAAGATTCAGGGGCTTGAACAATAAACGCTGGAGGATAAGAATCAGACTTAATACTACTATCTTCCCAATTACTTCCAAACATCATCTTACTACCATCTCGATTTGGAACACCCATTGGAGAATGTCCATAACCTGCGCTCTTATCTGAGTGATGATAACCAAATCTCTCAATAGTATTAGAACCATCTAATTTTATTGCAAACATTTCTCTTTTACCATGTGTGTTACAGCACGACTCAGTTACATAAGCATACCCTGGTCTATCTGTGTTTCTACAGCTTATATGACCACCCCAAACTCCTGTGGCTGTTGTATAATGGAAAAGAGGGGTTAATAATCCATCACTTAATCTTACCATTTTTAAATAGTAACTATCTGGTCTAGTATCATTATCTCCAAAAGCAACGTAAACATCATCTCCATTAGCATCCGTGCCTAAATCTGCATGTGTTGTATAGTCCGTAACATGTCTTTCATTAGTCATATCAATATTATAAACCTTTAAGCCTTCAACGGAACTACTTCCGTCTGGTCTCCAACTGACAACGGCATATGTCCCTGATGGGCTGACTGAAAACCAGTCCATATCCCCACTTGATCCAATATGCTTAGTTCCTGTTATTAAATCATTAGCAATGTCGTAAACAATTAAAGTTAAATCACTTCCGTTTTGTCCAATTAGTCCAATATATCTATCATCTGTAGACATATTCCCTTCGTTAAAACCATAACTAATTTTATTATACTCACTAAACGTATGAAGGGTTACTCTATTATTTGTTGTTACATCGTATCTAACTATAGTGTTTCCAGAGGTGCCATACATATGAATTGGACTTGTATTTGCCCAAGTTGCAGCACTTGGAATGGATGCCCAATACAAAAACTCATGTGTTGAGCCATCAAGAATAGCAGCAGGATATCCTGCTAACTTAATCAAACTACCATCAGAATTCCAAGGTTGATCTTTAGCATAATGGTGCTTTAATCTTTGTCCATCTGTTCCAAATACGTCTTTATCACTAATCCTAGTTACTTCATTTCCAAATTCATTGGTAATAGTAGATAAATAATCAGGAATACCTTGTGAAGGTGCTTGATAATTTTGATAATCGATTGAAGAAATTGTAACAGCTGTAGGATAATTTTGAGCTGTAATAATAAGATTGAAAAATAAGAAATTTAAAAATACTATTTTCTTTAAATTCGCACATAGTGAGAATTTTCTAACATATAAATGTTTCATACTTAAGGGTTTTGCTATTAATCTTTGGCTAAACTATTAAAATGGATCTCATGTGACTATCAAAATAAATATAAATTCGATGAAATACAATAAAATTGTAAGACGTTTTTTACCTTAACTGTATTTTGTAGTATTAAATTGACTTTAAACGATTTAATAATCGATGAAATGCATTTTATAGAACATTAAAGGTATATACGGTAGGAATTTGATTTTGGATGTTTTAAATTAAAAATAATTAATAGCTTCTAATTAGTTCAAATATTATAAAACTTACCCTACAAAACAGAACAATGTATTTTATATAACAAAATTGTACGTTTATCTAATTAAAATTATTGATACAGTTTAAGTATTAAAAAATACATATTTTTAATCCACAAAGATATAAATGTCTAAAAAGCATTTTGAGAATATATATTATGAGAAAACCCATTACTTTCATTTTATCTAGTTTAGATCCTGGTGGAGCCCAGCGTGTGGTTTGTGTTCTAGCAAATAATTTAGTACATAGTTATGATATTTCAATAATTACATTTTATCAAGGCCCAGTCTTTTATAAATTAGATAAAAGAATAAAAGTAAATTATTGTAAGCCTAAATACGTGCATAATCGCCACAGAACTTTATTTCATTCTTTAATTATGCATGTTCAACTTATTTCGAAAATAAAGAGTATTTTAAAGAAAAATAAAACAAGTCTTATAATTGGATTTATGACAACCCCAAATATTTATAGTGTTATAGTTTCTAAATGGACTAAAGTACCATGTGTAATTAGCGAAAGGGTTCATCCAGAGTATAGTACTATTAACTTGTTTTGGCGCAAAGTAAGGCGAATAATCTATCCTTATACAAATTTATTGGTCGTACAAACTCAAGAAATTAAGGACTATTTTTTAGATGATATAAAAGAAGATAAAATTACTATAGTAAAAAACCCAATAGACCAAAAACTGTCTCACTCTAGAAAGCCTGATTATATTAAAGAAAATATTATTTTAAATGTAGGACGCTTAGAGGAACAAAAGAACCAAGAGTTGTTAATAAGAGCTTTTGCTAATTTAAATTTAAAAGATTGGTCTCTAATTATAATTGGAGAAGGTAAAAAAAGAAAAGAATTAGAGTTATTAATAAAACAATTAGGCTTAAAAGAGCAGGTTATATTAATGGGGAATTTAACTAATGTATCAGAATACTACAACAAAGCAAAAGTATTTGCATTTACCTCTAAATTTGAAGGATTCCCGAATGCCTTAGCAGAAGCTATGCACTTTGGACTAGCATGTATTTCGACAGATTGCCCTTCTGGACCTTCAGAATTAATAGAAAATAATAAAAATGGTATTTTAATCCCTTCTGAAGATATTATAGCTTTAGAAAATGGATTAAATAAATTAGTTAATAGTTATAAATTAAGAAAAGAGTTTGGTAAAAGTGCTATTGAATCAACTAAAGAATTAGAGTTAAGCACTATCACTAAAAAATGGTTAGAAATTATTAATATGGTTAGCTAGAAATGGATTTAAAAAAGTTAATTCCCACATACACCCCAATTAAGAATCCAACTGAATTTGAATATAAATTTACAATATTTACCCCTATATTTAATCGAGCAGATACATTACATAGAGTTTTTAATTCGTTACAAAAACAAACTTACTCTAATTTTGAATTGTTACTTATAAATGATGGTTCTACAGACAACTCCCATGAAGTAGCTCTAGAGTTAATAAAAAGTGCAAATTTTAAGGTTAGGTATATTAACAATCTAGTCAATAGACATAAAATGGCTTGTATGATTCAAGGAGTTGAATTAGCAAAAGGCGAATTTTTTCTTCCTCTTGACTCAGATGATGAGTGTGTAGAAAATGCTTTAGAAGTTTTTTTAAATAGGTATAATTCTATCCCAAAAAAATTAATGAGCTATGTTAGTGGTGTTACTTGTTTATGTGCAGATCAAAACGGAAATTTAATAGGTGAAAAGTTTAAACAAACTCCGTTTCTTAGTTCTTCTTTTAAAAATAGATTAAATAACTTAAATTTAGAAGAAAAATGGGGTTTTACCAAGACAGATATTTTAAAAGGTATCTCTATTAATCCAATTATTTTTTCTAAGGGTTATATACCAGAAGGCATTATCTGGAACTTACTGTCAAAACACCATTTTAAAACAGTATATACAAATGATGTTTTAAGGATCTATTATTTAGATACAGAAAACAGTATTTCTAAACAAAGTTACCAAGATGAGGCAATAGGCACTGCTGTTTTCTCTTTATGTTTTTTAAATTGGTTTTCAAAAGATTATTTCTGGAAAAACCCAAAAGTAATATTAGCTCGAATATACACACTTTTAAGAGCTTCAAGTTTTTTAGATATAAAAAAAGGAGATTATATTAGGGCCATTGAAGATAAAAGGATGAAGACTCTTTTTAATTTATTATGGCCTTTTAAAAAGATAATATTTAAAGTGATAGGATAACTAGTGAATAAACTAAAGCACATAAAAACATTCTTACGGTCCCTAAGAAAAAACCCTACAATTATTAACATTATAACTGTAGCATTTATAACTCTACTTGTTAAAGGACTAGGCTTTTATAAAGAAATTATAGTGGCAGGTAGTTTTGGACTATCAGAATTATTAGACACTTTCTTTATTGCAGCATTAGTTCCCGGCTTTATTTATCAAGTATTTTTAGTTGCTTTTAAATCGGTTTTTATTCCTAATTATGTAGCAGAGCAAAAGGCAGGGGCTTCAGTAGGTTCAATTCAAACCACTAGCCTGCTTATAACAATTTTTATGTCGTTATTTTTTATGATAATTGCATTTTTAATTACAAATACTTTTTTAAAAATACTATTTCCAAATCACACGGATTTATATTATAACCTTATAAAACTTCAGTTTTCCTATTTATTACCCTGTATTCTGTTTTGGGGGATGTCTTCGCTAATAAGTGGATTGCTAAACGTACATAACGAATTTAAATACGCAACTTTATATCCGATCTTCACCTCTATTTCAATGATTACTTTATTATTGTTTTTTAAAGACTATTTTCAAGAAAGAGTACTTGCCTTAGGAATGTTAATAGGAAGTATTTTAGAGTTTTTATTTCTATTTATAGTGGCTAAATTTAAACATATTTTAAAATTTAGGAAGCCAGATTTTAAAAGTCATGGAACAAGAATGATGCTTAATCAACTTCCAGCGAAAGCATCTTCCGGGTTTTTAACAGGATTAATACCCGTAACAGATCAATTTTTTGCAGCGCAACTAGTTATTGGTTCTGTTGCAGCCCTAAACTATGGTTTAAAAATCCCTGCTTTTTTTACTACTATTATAATCATTGCTATGGGAAATGTACTGCTTCCGTATTTTTCAAAATTAACTTTAGACAATAGAGATATGGCCTTTAAAGAGCTTTATAACATTCTTAAATGGCTGTTTATCGGGTTATTAATTGTTATTATCCCAATTATACTATTTTCGTCTTCTTTAGTTGAGCTTATTTTTGAAAGAAATGAATTCACATCTAATGATACAATCATTGTTTCTAAAATACAAATTATATTTTTATGCGGAATTCCGTTTACTATATGCGGAAATATAATTGTTCGTTTCTTAACTAGTATTAACAGGAACTCTTTTATGGCTTATGTTTCTTTTTTTAGTATGTTATTAAATATATTATTAGACTATATTTTACTTAAAATTTATGGTGTATTTGGCATAGCTTTTAGTACAATAATCCTACAAATAGTAAGAAGTATGGTACTACTAAAGTATACTACTAAACAACGTTATTTAATTAAAAGAGGATGATTTTTTTAAAATATTTTACTCTTGCTTTAATTTTATTAAACTTACCCACTTTTGGTGTTTATGCCTTTGGGTCTACGGTTGGTAGTTTACTAAGCGCCTTGTTATTTAGCAGTATTATTCTATATTTCTTTTTAAGCAAAAAAGAAGCCCCTCCTCTAATTTTTATACTCATAGGGGTTTCTTATTTTTTAATATCTGGTTTTAACTATATTGGTGATACTAGAGATTATTTTATTGATGTAATAAAGTTTTTTATTTTTATACTGGGTGGTACATCTCTAATTAAAGATACAAGTTCTAAAGAGTTAGGTGTTTTTATGCTTATAGGAACAATATCAGTTATTATTAATGCCGTACTGTTTTCTACTGATTATGGACGTTATGGTGGGCTCTATTTAAATCCAAACAGAGCAGGACTCACTTGTTTAGCTGCATTTAGTCTTTCATTTACAATAAAACACAGAATCACCAAATTAGGTCTCCAACTTATTATTGTTATCGCAGGAATCATGACATTGTCCAGATATTTTATTTTACTGTTAGTGATTATTAATTTAATTGCTATATCGAGTAATATTAAAAATGGAATAGGTTTACTTGCAGGGTCTTTTGGGGTTGTACTTATTTTAGCTTTATCTTCTGTTCTTCAATTAAACACAGAAAGATTTGATGCATTTAAAAGTCTTTTTAATAGTGATCACGTAGAAACAGAAACAATATCTAGAGGCTCTAGAACTGAAACTTGGGCTTTATATACTGATGTTATATTAGAAAATGTAGTAACCGGTAAAGGGTATAAAACACTACATGGTAGAGACTACAACACTGTGGGTGTACAAACGGGAGTGCACAATACATATTTATTAGTATTGGGAGAAGCAGGATTTATTGTTTTTTTAATGTTTATTTTCTGCTACACCAGCTTGTTTTTAAAAAGTCTGAAATTTCTCAAAATAAATATTGAATATGTGTGTTTAGCTTTTATTCTAATGACTTTCTTACTTGTCTCACATAATTTTTTTGATAACTATTTATTATTATTCTTATCCATATGGCTCTATCGACTAGTTAGTAAAGCTACAACAGAATCCATATATTCAGAAAACAGTAATATACACACAGAAAACTAAATTGATTATGATATGGATAATAATAAATACTCGAAGTATACATGTTCTATATTGTGGAAAAAATCTAATTTCTGTCATAGTTAAAGGCAACAAACAAAACAAAATAACCCAATAAACCTATAAATTTATGTGCGGAATTTACGGCTCTACAATCCAATACAGTAACTCTCAAATTAAAGAAAAACTTGAACGTACAAAATTTAGAGGTCCAGACAGGTTAAAGTTTAAACATTTCGGAGTAGAGGAACAAGTAGTATTTGGACACAACAGATTAGCCATAATAGACTTAGACGAACGTGCAGACCAACCATTTACATATAAAGACAGCATCCATCTAGTTTTTAATGGGGAGATTTATAATTTTCTAGATATTAAAAAAGTCTTAATTAAAAAAGGATATGAATTTCAGACCACTAGCGATACAGAGGTTATTTGTGCTGCTTATTTAGAATATGGCGAAGCATGTGTTAATCATTTTAATGGCATGTTTGCTTTTGTTATTTTCGATGAAACCAAAAATATATTTTTTGGTGCAAGGGATAGATTAGGCCAAAAACCCTTTTATTATTATCATAATGGTAAAGAATTTGAGTTTGCTAGTCAGCTTTCCGTTATTCAGTTACATCATAACAACCTCACGATTTCAAAAAAAGCTGTGACACTTTATTTAGGTTGGAGTGTTATTCCAGATCCATATTCTATTTTCAACCAAATAAAAAAGCTTCGTGCTGGACATCTATTTACTTATAATTTAAATACAGGTGAGTTTAAGGATAAAGAGTATTGGGATATCGATTATAAAGGCAAAAATATTTATTCAGGAAATTTCAATCAGGCAGTAAACAATCTAGATACCATTTTAAAAGACTCCGTTAAGCTAAGGCTATTTGCTGATGTTCCTGTTGGCATTTTTCTTTCTGGAGGAATAGACTCTTCTCTTATTGCTGCTTTAGCAACTAAAAGCACAAACAGTAAGGTAAAAACATTTTCAGTGAAATTTGAAGAAGATGGTTTTGATGAAAGTGAATATGCTCAGCAAGTGGCTAATCATTTAGATACGGAACATCATGTAATAAAATGTAATTATAAAGAAGGTAAAGATCTAATTAAGAACTTTTGCTATTACTATGATGAGCCTTTTTCAGATTCGTCCGCTATTCCTTCTATGTTATTAGCCAAGCATACTAAAGAACATGTAACTGTAGCACTTTCAGGCGACGCTGGAGATGAAAATTTTATAGGTTATCACAGATATCATTGGATAAGAACAGGTGCGAAAGTGAATATATTACCATTATTTTTAAGAAAAGTTTGCGCAAAAATTCTTAATTTATCCTCTAATTATAGGTTAAAAACCATAGCCAACGCAATTACTTTTAAAAACACCAATGAAGCTTATTTGGCTTCAATGACTAAGTTAGATACGTCTTGGATAGATAGTAACTTAGACTTGTTAGATTTAGACGAAGTAAAATATTTAAAGCATACTCATAAAAATTTAATGGAACGGGTATCAGATTTTGATTTAAAAACCTATCTTAATTGGGATATTAACACTAAGGTAGATCGTGCAACCATGGCGTTTTCTTTAGAATCAAGGTCTCCACTTTTAGACTATAGAGTTGTCGAGTTTGGAAGAACTTTACCTACATCGTTTAAGATTAAAGGCAAAAATCAGAAGCGCATCTTAAAAGAGGTGCTTTATAAATATGTACCAAAAGAAATATTCGATAGACCTAAATCAGGCTTTGCCATTCCACTCTCAGAATGGTTTAGAAATGATTTAAAAGAATATGTTCTTACGGAGTTGAGTGAAGAAAACTTAAAAGAGATTCCTTGTATTAATCCACATATAATTACTAAATATATAAAACAACACATGGAAGGTTCTTGGAATAGATTTTGGGTCATTTGGCAGGTTTTGGTATTAAAACAATGGTTAGATAATAATGGTAAAGGCTATAAAATAGAATGAAAAAAGAAAAACTAAATATTATTTTCATAATTCCTTCGTTAGCAGCTGGTGGAGCAGAACGCATCCTATCTTTTGTTGCTCAAAATTTAAATCAAGACAAGTTTAACACCACTTTGTTAGTTACAGGTTTTGAAAAAAATACGGTATATAAATTAGATAATTTAAATATTGTTTATTTAAATAAGCCAAGAGTTTTAAAGGCCTACTTTTCAATATTTAAGTTTTTAAAAAAAGAAAAACCAGATGTAGTTATTAGCTCTATAGTTCATTTAAATATGATAATAGCCTCCATGTCTCCTTTTTTTAAACATACCAAATTTGTTGCTCGTGAAGCTAATGTTCTTAGTGTATTAAATAAGTATAACACCTCTTCTTCTATATTTTATTCAGAAAAGCTTATTACTTTTTCATACAACTTAGTGGATTGTATTTTGTGTCAGTCTAAAGACATGAAAGCAGATGTTATCAATTATTTTAATATTCCTGAAGAAAAAACAGCACTTATTAATAACCCCATTACTAATAATTTTGAGTTGAAACCTAATACCAAAACCAAAAATGAAACAATTAGGTTTATTAGTATTGGTCGTTTAAGTAAAGAAAAAGGTCATCTTAGAATTATTGAAGCACTAGCTGAACTCGACTTCGATTTTCATTATACACTTATTGGAAAGGGTGTTGAAAAAGAAAATGTTTTTAAAGCAATTGACAAAGCTGGAATACAAGACCAAGTTACTTATATAGAATATACAAAAGATGTAGATAAGCATTTAATTAACAGTCATTTATTTTTACAAGGTTCTTATGTGGAAGGTTTTCCAAATGTTCTTATTGAAAGTTGTGTGGTTGGCACACCTGTTTTAGCATTTAATGCACCTGGAGGTTTAGATGAAATTATAGAAGTTGGTAAGAATGGTTATATTGCCAATACTAAGGAAGCTTATTTAGATTATCTGAACGCTATTAACTCAAACTATCCTTTCATTCCAGAAACCGTGAGAAACATTGTAGTAGAACGATTTAATAAAAAGAAAATAATTTCTAAATATGAAAGTTTATTTCTAAATTTGAGTAACTCAAATTAAATGACAAACAAAAAGAAAATTGCTCTCTTTGTGCCTGCTATAGGTTTTGGAGGTGCTGAAAAAGTTGTAAGCCTACTAACTTTCGAGCTCACAAAATATTTCGATGTCACCTTAATTCTTTTATACGACATCATTGACTTACCAATATCTAATAAAATAAAGGTAATTAAGCTCTCTAAAGAAGGTGAATCTTTTAAAAGTTCTAAAATAGAACACTTTAAAGATTATTTAAAATTTATATTTAAATATAATAAGGTTCTAAAAGAGGAAAATATTGAAGTTGTTATTTCATTTATGCTTCGTCAAAATGCGATGACCGGGATAGCCAAAATGTTTAATCCTAAGTTAAAATCTATTATAAGCGAGAGATGTTTCCCTTCAAAACGCTATAAAAACACAAAACTTACCGCTACAATTTCAAGTTTTCTAATACCCTTATTCTATAATAGAAGCGATAAATTATTTTCAAATTCTGTGTATATCAATCAAGATTTAAAGGATCAGTTTAATGTAAATATTGATAAAAGTGTTATTTACAACCCAATTATTATTGAAGATGAAGAGCCCCAAATAAATTCATATACTCAGTTGGAGGAAAGTTTTAAAATAACTACAGTAGGACGATTAATACCTGTAAAAAATCAAATTCATATTTTAAAAAGCCTTAAAAACTTACCTGATAATATAGTTTTAGATATTTATGGTGATGGCGATTTACAACCTGAATTAGAGCAACTTTCTTTAGATTACAATTTAAAAAACCGAGTCAGTTTTAAAGGAAATGTTCTTGAGGTAAATAAAAAAATAAAAAACTACCATTGTTTTGTACTAAGCTCGTTAACAGAAGGTTTTCCTAATGCTTTATTAGAAGCCATGTCTGTAGGATTACCTGTAATTGCAACAAATTGCATGTCTGGTCCTTTAGAATTACTTAACGAGAACATACCCATAGCTATTGAGAAAGGTACTTTTTATAAGGCTAAATATGGCCTATTAATAAATGTAAATGATATAGAAGGCTTAACAAAAGCTATCCTGTTTTTGCAGAACAATAACACAGAGCGTATTGGTTTAGGAGGTTTAGCACATTCGCGAGCTCAAGAATATTCTTTAGAAAAGGTGGGGTTACAGCTTAAAGATTTAATCTTAAGTATCTAATAAGGTTGTTGAGTTTACAAATTATGCATCATAACTATTCTTAAGTAAGAGAACCTTATAGAAGCAACTTTTTATTTTTAAGTCTTTTCAACTTCATCTGACGGTAAACTTAACATATTTCCAAACTTCAAATCCCATTCTGGCGGATTAAAAGGTCCAAATCCAGACTCTGAATGAAATGTCATTTCTCCAAAATAAATACTATCATTTAATGTGTATAAATCTACTCTAACATGATAAAAACCTTGAGCCAAAATTTTTGAAATCTCTTTCATTTTTTCATAGCAAGATGGTTTTGGTACCGGAGGTCCATTTTTGTATGCCCATTCAACATCTAAAAAATTCCAATCTTTATCGTATAGATTTCTTTTATGTTCTATTTGTCTATCAATATCTACTTGAATAAACGCAAGTTCTCCATTAAAATAATGAAATTTATAATCAAATGGAATGGAACCATCTTCATGTTGTAGTAATTGTTCAACAATTACTCGAGGTTTTATATTCTTGTATTGCCACTCCTTCTTTTTGTCGAAGTAATTAATTTTAAAAGACTTATAGAGTTTATTTCGCACTACTGTCCAATTCGTACTTTTTTTATCCAGTATAATAGAACCACCCGAGCTATCGTGATTACTTTTAATTATAACAGGGAAATCAGGTATATTTTCTGGTTTAATATCACGTAAATTTGAAGTATGGAAATGTAATGGAATTAAATACTTCTCTCCTATTTTATCTTTTACAAATTCTCTTACAGCATATTTATCAGCACATTGAGTATGTAAAGCAGTTCTGTCGTTTCGCTTCAGCCATTGTAGTTTTTCGTTAAAAGTTTTTGGGTTTTTTATATTGGGTTTGTACCCAAAGTTGCGCTTAAACTCTTTATTCATCATTGTGTCTTCAGACACACGTGTATATCTAAAATAATTATATAAACCAAAAAATGGTTGCACTAGGTACGGTCCAAATGAAGTTTCTAAGTAGAATTTTTTTATAATATTTTTCACAACATTTTTTTATTAGCCTTTATTAATAGTTACTAAGTTTCCTAGTTTCAAATCCCATTCTTTAGGGTGAATTATTTCCAATCCACTACCATGATGAAAAGTAATTTCCCCAAACAATACTTCCGAAGCAAACTCGTATAAATCAATCCTGACATAAGGAAACGGTTCACTAAGTCTCTCAGCAATAGTAATCATTTTATCCAATTGAACAGGTTTATCTACATGCTTTCCATTAGGCCACAATGGCTTATTATTTTTCCACATAGACCATGTGAAAGGTAGTAATTCCCATTTAGGATTATAACAATTTCTTTTATGATTCGAGTACCTATCGATATCTACATGGATTACCTCTACTTTTCCATTAAAACAATGAAATTTATAATCAAACGGCACTTGTCCATTTTCTTCTACTAAAAGTTGCTCAACTAAAATGCCTGGTTTAATATTTTTGTACTGCCATTCTTTTCCAATATAATAATAATTTTTACTTAATAATTTTCTAAATTTTTTATGAAGCTTTTTCCAATTTACTTTAGTCTTATCCCTGATAATTTCACCTCCAGAGCTATCATGGTTTGTCTTAATAATAAATGGTTTATCCGGCAAATTTGCAGGAACTAAATCATTTATATCGTAACTTTTAAAAACTAGTGGAATTAAAAATTGCTTTCCTATTTTTTCGGTTACGTATTCTCTAACTCTAATTTTATCTGCACAAATAGTATGTATATCTCTCCTATCATTTAATTTTAACCAGTTAATTTTCTCATTTAATGTTTTTGGGTTTTCCAAGTTAAGTTCTTTATGGAATCTTTTCTTATAATTCTGCTTAATAAATTTTTTTTCATCGATATAATGAATTCTATAAAATTGATGCAAGGAAAACAATTTGTTAATTATAAAATTAACAACAAAAGAACGATGATACAAATATCTAGCAACTTTCAACATAGAGTTATTTTTATTACTTCTTCTAATTTATAATATTTTTCAAAATGCGGAAAGCATATGTTAATTATTATTATAAATTTGAGAATAAAATCTATGTATGGTTAAAAAAATCTGTTTAGTTGGAGGCGAAGATGTGCATAAAAGAATTCTTTTGTCTCAATATTTAATTGAAGCGGGATTTCAAGTCACCATTGTGGGAACAAGTAATCAAGATTTTCCTAAACCTATTAACTATGTTTCATATAATTTAGAAAGAAGCTTCTCTCCTATTTCAGATTTAAAAACTGTATTATGGTTGAAAGATTTTTTTAAAAACAACCATTTTGATCTAATTCATACCTACGATACCAAACCAGCGTTTTTAGTCCCACTTTCACAATTAAAAACAAAAACACCCATTACTAGAACAGTTACTGGTTTAGGTACAATTTTTATGTCAAAATCTTTATCTAGTGCCATTTTAAGGAAAGTATACGTCTTTCTACATACTATTGTCAAAAACCGAGTTTATACTACCATTTTTCAAAATGAAGACGACAAAGATCTCTTTTTAAAGTACAATCTTATTACAAATAACAATTGTAGCTTAATATTAAGTAGTGGGATAGAACTCAAACTCATCTCACAACGTGCGAAGCGTAATAACAAACCATTTACTTTTATTTGTGTAGCCAGGTTAGTTTATGAAAAAGGTATTATCAATCTCTTAGAGGCCGCTAGAATTATTAACAATAAAGGCTACTCCTTTAAGTATTTAATAGTGGGACCGCTTGAAGAAAATTCAAAAAAACTAAATAAAGATATTCTTAATCAGTACGAAGACATTGTAGACTTGTTGGGTGCTAGAAACGATGTTTTACAATTATTGGAAACCTCAGATGCTTTTGTATTACCTACTTTTAGGGAAGGTTTTTCAAGGGTTTTATTAGAAGCAGCAGCTGTGGGCATACCTATTGTTTCAACTAATGTTACTGGAGTTAGGGATTTTACTCGCCATCAAAAAGAAGCTATTTTGGTAGAACCTCAAAACTCTGAAGATTTGGCAAAAGCCATGATAGAAATAGCTACTAACACAAAATTAGCAGATAAATTAGTCGAAAATGCCTTAAATCACGTTAAACTGTTCAGTCTTGAAAATGTTTCTAAGCAATATATAGCTATATTTAACACAGCTATTAATCATACTTAAAAACAATGAAAATCCCTTTTTCTCCACCATATATCAACAAGGCTGTCATTCAAGAAGTTAACAGTGCTTTAGAATCTGGGTGGATAACTACTGGTCCAAAAGTAAAACGTCTAGAAGAATTAGTGTCTAAATATACCTTGGCTCCAAATACCTTATGTGTAAATTCGGCTACCTCTGGACTCATGTTAGCCCTAAAGTGGTATGGCATTGGTGCGGGCGACGAAGTTATTATACCTGCATACACATATGCTGCAACAGCTCTAGCGGTTATTCATGTAGGCGCGACACCTGTTATGGTAGATGTGTCAGACGATTTCAATATGTCTGTAAACCATATGGAAAATGCCATTACAAATAAGACTAAAGCTGTTATTCCCGTAGATATAGCAGGATGGCCTTGCGACTATTCAGAAATTCAATCAACACTAAACAGAAAAAAAAGTCTCTTTAACCCTAATCATGAAAACCAAAAAAAACTAGGAAGAATTTTAATAATTTCAGATTCCGCTCATTCCATTGGCGCTACTTATAAGAAGGAATACCTAGGAAGCATAACAGATCTAACTGTCTTTTCTTTTCACGCAGTAAAAAACGTAACAACTGCCGAGGGTGGTGCTGTATGCTTAAATTTACCGGAGCCATTTATCAATCAAGATGAGTATAATTATTTACGTTGTTTTTCTTTAAATGGACAAACCAAAGATGCTTTTACAAAGTCTAAAGCTGGTGGCTGGAGATACGATATTATTTATCTGGGTTTAAAAATTAATATGCCAGATATTTTAGCTGCTATTGGAGTTGCTCAATTGCCAGAGTACTTCGAGAAAACACTAGAAAATCGTATTGAAATTTATGAATTTTATCATAATTTCTTTAAAACAAAGTCTTGGGCCATATTACCACCGTATAAGAATGATGATAAAACATCTTCTTGTCATTTGTATGCCTTAAGAATTAAGAATATTTCTGAAACTACCAGAGACATCATTATTGATAAGATAAGTAAAGAAGGTGTAGCCGTTAATGTACATTTCCAGCCCTTACCAATGTTGACAATTTTTAAAGACATGGATTATGATATTTCACACTATCCAATAGCATATAATAATTATAAATCTGAAATCTCTCTTCCTATTTATCCCCAATTAACCAATAAAGAGTTGGAGTATATTATTATCACAGTAAATAATGCCGTTGAATCTACAATATGATAAAAAGAGTTTTTGATATTGCTTTTTCTTTTTTCGGATTGATTTTATTGTTACCTTTATTACTAATAATTGCTTTTCTAATAAAATTAGAATCTAAAGGGCCTCTTTTCTACTTACAAACCAGAGTTGGAAGGTACAACAAGGACTTTAAGATTTTTAAGTTTAGAACCATGTTTGTTGGTTCAGATAAAAAAGGCTTATTAACCCTTGGAGATAGAGACCCGAGAGTGACCAAAGTCGGATACTTTTTAAGAAAATATAAATTAGACGAACTCCCACAACTAATTAATGTTTTAATCGGCAATATGAGCTTTGTTGGCCCAAGACCAGAGGTACGTAAATATGTAGATTATTATTCTCAATCAGATTTAATAATTTTAAATGCAAAACCTGGAATAACGGATTATGCTTCTATTATTTATAGAGATGAAGCAGAACTTTTAAAAGAAGCCAACAACCCTGAACAGTTCTATATAGAGAACATTTTGCCAAAAAAAATAGAATTAAATAAGAAATATATTAATAGCCCAGGTCTGATAACGGACTTAAAAATTATTTTAAAAACAATTCAAATTATTATTTCATGATGGGTGTTTCTAATGGTTATTTTATAATTTCTTTAGATTTTGAGTTACATTGGGGGATTTTTGATAAACGAAGTGTATCTGAATACCAAGAAAACTTAGAAAATGTTAAACTAGTTATTCCAAGACTTTTAAAGTTAGCCGATATATATAATATTGAACTAACCTTTGCCACAGTAGGTTTTTTATTTGCTAAAAACAAAGAAGAACTCATACAAAACAATCCCAAATTATTACCCAGTTATTCTCAAACTAAGTTTAGTCCCTATGCAACTTTAGATAGTATTGGCATCAATGAAAAAGAGGACGAATTTCATTATGCTTCTTCACTAATCGATCAAATTCAAGAAGCTAAAAAGCATGAAATTGGCACTCATACCTATTCTCATTATTACTGTTTAGAAGACGGACAAACAAAAGAGCAGTTTGAAGCAGACCTTATAGCCGCTATAACTGTTGCAAAGAAAAAAGATATTACAATTAAAAGTATAGTTTTTCCTAGAAATCAAGTAAATCACACTTATTTAGATATTTGTAAAAAACATGGTATTATTACATATCGTGGTGTCGAAAAACATAAAATGTATAATACTTTAGAAAGAATTCATCATAAAAAGCAATCTACAAGAGCTTTAAGGCTCACGGATTCCTTTTTTAATATTTCTGGGTATAACACTTATAAAGTAAATCAACTATTGGATGCCAATTCCGGGCTAGTTAATTTACCGTCTAGTAGTTTTTTAAGACCATATAGCAAAAACATTAAATCTTTAGAATCTTTAAAAATTGCTAGAGTAAAAAAGGCCATGACATATTCTGCCAAAAATAACGAAGTATTTCACCTTTGGTGGCATCCTCATAATTTTGGTACTTATATGGATGAAAATTTTTTTACAATTGAAGCAATTTTCAAACACTACAAAGAGCTAAACAATAAATTTAATTACAAATCTATAACAATGTCAAAATTAGCCGATTATGTAAATAATTGAATTGTTATATCGCCAGAATTAAAAGTTAAAAAAAACCACAACTTAGGCTGTAAAATATTAAATACAAACATCTTTAACACCAAACATAATTCTAACCTTTAAAACTGTTTTTTTTGTATATTTAAGTATTGACAAATAGCACACTTGCACTAAATCGATTTCTATCCTTATTTAATTATAGCAGTTATATCTATTATTTTTTTTAAAACACTAAGTTTGTTTGAAGGAAGTAACTTTTATGTATTTTCTATTCTGAAATACAAAGAGGGGTTTCAGAATAATAAATCATTTGGATCTATTTAAAATCCAAAACGTGAAAATTAGTAATTTATCGTATTTATTTGATGTTAGCTATATAAACATAGATATTTACGATAGTTAAAAATGCATATAATTTGAATTCAAAAATATGGCTGTCTTCACCACACATGAGTGGACAAGAAGACAAATTTATAAGTGAAGCATTTGCAACAAATTGGATTGCACCATTAGGGCCAAATGTTAATGGTTTTGAACAAGATTTAGAAACCTATTTAGAACAAGAGGTTCATGTGGCAGCACTAACAACTGGAACAGCTGCAATACATTTAGCTTTAATACTTTTAAATGTAACAAGAAATGACGAAGTTATTTGTCAGACAAAAACCTTTGCCGCTTCAGTAAATCCAGTGTGTTATTTAGGAGCCAAACCTGTTTTTGTAGATAGTGAATTAGACACTTGGAATATGTGTCCCGTTTTATTAAAACAAGCAATAGAAGATAGAATTCAAAAAGGAAAAAAACCTAAAGCTATTATTGTAATTAATTTGTATGGCATGCCACATAAAGTTAAAGAAATAGAAAACATATCGAAAGAGTACCAAATTCCTATATTAGAGGATAGTGCCGAAGCTTTAGGTAGCAGCTATTTTAATAGAAAATGTGGGACCTTTGGAGATTTTTCAGTGTTATCTTTTAATGGTAACAAAATTATAACCACTTCGGGTGGAGGGGCTTTAGTATCTCATAGTAAAAACACTAAAAACAAGACTGTGTTTTTAGCAACCCAAGCAAAAGATCCAGGTATAGAATATGCCCACTCCTCTATTGGGTATAATTACAGAATGTCTAATGTTTTGGCCGGAATTGGAAGAGGTCAAATGCAAGTTTTAGATAACTATGTTAATTTAAGGCGAGCAAATCATCAATATTATTTTAAACACTTAAATTATATTGACGACATAAGTTTCTTAAACGAACCCGAGGGATATTTTTCAAATAGATGGCTCACGGTTATTGTTTTAAAAACGAATAAAATGCGTGAAGATTTACTTCGTGCTTTAAATAATAATAACATAGAAGCTAGACCATCATGGAAACCCATGCACTTACAAACTGTTTTTGAACAATTTCCTAGTTATTTAAATGGGGTTTCGGAAGACTTGTATAAAAATGGATTATGCTTGCCAAGCGGCTCAAATTTAACAACACAAGAATTAGATAAAATAGTGAAAATAATTAAACAATATTTTGGATAAATTTATTAACATACTAAGAAATTTCTCTCATCAATACGCCTCTAAGTGGTTGGTGTTGTTATTCGATTTATGTATTGTAATTTTTACTTTTTTCTTAGCCTATATCATTCGTTATAATTTTGAAATGGTATTTGATATTCCCGTTTTTTTAAAACAAATACCTTTTGTTGCAATAGCAGCCATAATCAGTTTTTTAATAGTTAACTCTCATAAGGGAGTTGTTCGGTTTACAGGAATAAGAGATGTTATTAATCTTATAATAGGTATTAATATCTTAGCCACTATCCTTATTGTAGCCACTTTTTTAAGTAGGGAATTTTGTTTTGATGAAGTTTTTGATATTCCAGGCTCTATTATATACATACACTTATTATTAAATATCTTCTTTTTAGTAGGAAGTAAGTTTTTTGTAAAATCTATATATAGAAGTATTGTTACGGATTACGAAGAACAAAAATCTGTATTAATTTATGGAGCCGGAAGCTCTGGAATGATTACTTACGATGCTGTTTCAAACGACCCAAAAAGTAATATTAAAGTTGTAGGATTCATTGACGATAATGAAGGTAAATCTGGAAAGAAAATTGACCTTTTAAATGTATATAGTCCGGATAAGATTACTAAAGAATTTATAGCTAAAAATGGAATTGATGAAGTTATTATATCCATTCAAAGTATAGATTCTAATAGGTTACTTCAAATTACCAGTAATTTGTTTGCTTTAAATCTTAAGGTAAAAATTGTTCCTGCTGTAAAAAACTGGATCGATGGAGACTTAAGTGTTGGTCAAATTAAGGATTTAAACTTAGAAGACCTACTTGGAAGAGAGCCTATTAATATAGACAACCCTCTGTTAGTAGAAGAGTATAACAACAGTGTTATTTTTGTTACTGGAGCAGCAGGTTCTATTGGGAGCGAACTAGTTAGAAAACTATCTCGTTACCAATTTAAAAAGCTTATCTTAATAGACAATGCCGAATCTAACTTATACGATATTCAACAAGAACTGATTAGAAATAATATTACTAATGTTGAAGCTATTGTTGCTGATATTAGAAATAAGGTTCGGATGAATATTATTTTCGATATGTATAAACCAGATATTCTCTTTCATGCTGCTGCTTATAAACATGTACCCTTAATGGAACAAAATCCATACGAGGCAGTAAGTGTTAATGTTAGAGGTACCAGAAATTTAATCGACTTATCTATTAAATATGGAGCGGGTAAATTTATTTTAATTTCCACAGATAAGGCCGTTAATCCAACCAATGTAATGGGAGCTACAAAACGAATAGCCGAAATGATTGTTTGTTGTCAGAATAAGATTAGTTCAGGAAAAACGAAATTTATAATTACCAGATTTGGAAACGTATTAGGCTCTAATGGCTCTGTTATTCCATTATTTAAAAAACAAATTGAATCTGGTGGACCTCTAACAGTAACCCATAAAGACATTATTCGTTATTTTATGACCATTCCAGAGGCTGCTCAACTTGTTCTTGAAGCTTCAGCAATGGGATTAGGCCAAGAAATATTTGTTTTCGACATGGGAAAACCAGTTAAAATATTTGATCTGGCAATAGATATGATTACACTATCAGGCTACAGATATCCTGAAGATATTGATATAAAAATTTCTGGATTAAGACCAGGTGAAAAAATTTATGAAGAATTATTAGTTGACGGAGAAAACACCAAGCCAACTTATAACGAAAAAATAATGATTGCTAAATGTAAATCCGTTAACATTCCAAATATGGAGCTAAATATAGACGAATTATGTAAATTAGGACCTAACACTCAAAATATTGAAATTGTTTCCCAAATAAAGAATATTGTCAAAGAATATAACCCTAATAATACTAAGTACGACGTTTTAAACATTTGACTCTAGCTAAATTTTTAAATATGAAAATAAAGTTTATAAAATTATTCCTGCAAAAAATATTTTTAATTGCAATCATAGCTGTTTGTTCTTCTTGTGGGGTTTCTAGTAAAGATATTATCTACTTTCAAGACGAACCCTTGACAAGCATAAACACAGTCAGTTTTAACCCTGAAACTGTTTTTAAACCAAACGACTTGCTTTCAATTTATGTATCTGGTCCAGATCCTGAAACCGTAAGACCTTTTAATTTGCCAATTATTACATCCACTAGATCTTCGGTCAATGTGCAAGGAGAAACTAGAATGCAAACCTATATAGTAGATTTAGATGGAAACATAGAGTTTCCATTTCTAGGAACTATTAAAGCTGGAGGCTTGACCAGAGCTCAGTTAACGACTTATTTAAAGGAAAGAATTTCGGAACTTGTAAACGACCCAATTATTAATGTTAGACTTACTAACTTTACAGTTACTATACTTGGAGAAGTTAACGCTCCTGGAACTTACACTGTAGAAGATGAGAAAATATCACTTTTAGAAGCTTTAGGAATGGCAGGCGATTTAACCATACACGGAAAAAGAGAAAATGTATTTTTAATCAGAGAGGAAAATGGCGTAAAACGATTTACAAAATTTGATTTAACGTCTATAAACGTTTTAAATCAACCTAACTTTTATTTAGAACAGAACGATGTTATTTATGTAGAGCCAAATCCTGCAAAAATACGTTCGGCTTCATATAATCAAAACTATATTGTTATTATATCTGCTGTAGGTACATTAGCCACCATAGCAGCCATCTTAACAAGATAATTACTTTGTAAAGAAATAGAAAGACATGAATCAAAATATAGATTTCAAAGAAATATTAATGCCTTACATGTATAAGTGGAAGTTTATAGCCCTATGTGTTATTGCTGCACTTACTCTGGGTTTTCTTTATTTACGTTATGCAGACTATCAATATCAAGCTACTGCTAAAATTAAAATTAAAGAGAACGAAAACAACAATAGACTACCAGAAATTTCTCAAATGCAAAATTATGGTCTCTTTAGAAGAGAGAGCAATAATGTTTTAGATGAAATTGAAGTTATGAAGTCTCGGGTAATTATTGAACAAGCAGTAAAAGAGTTAAAATTTAATATTCAATATTTTGTTGAAGGACGCATAAAAGCTTCAGAAGCATTTAGCAGTCCTCCTTTAAATATCAATTTTAGTGCGCCAGATTCTATAATTCACAATATAGACACCACTTTTAATATTAAAATACAATCTAAAAATGACTTCCTATTAAAAGGAATTAATTTTTCAGAAAAGTTTTCATTTAAAAATGATGAAGATGCAGAATTAGATGATGAAGGCACAGTTTACTCCTTTGGAGAAAGTATTCCTACAAGTTTTGGAGCTATTACAATTACACCTAGAATTGGAGAATCTGCTACAAAACCAGGGGCTAATATTAAAATAAAGATTACGCCTATATCTAAAGTGGTTTCCAAATACAAAAGCAACCTTATTATCTCTAACCATGAATTGTCAAGTATTATTACCTTATCCATAAATGATAATGTTGCCGAAAAAGCAACTTTATTCCTTGACAAGCTTATTGAGAAATATAATTTAGATGTACAAAATGATAAACAAATGGTTGTGGATGCCACTTCTGATTTTATTAATAACAGATTGGAAATTGTTACTGAAGAATTAGGAGATGTCGATATAAATGCTGAAAACATTCAAAAATCTAATAAACTAACCGATTTAGCCACTCAGTCTAACATCTATTTAGAGAGTGAAAGAGAAAATGAAAATAGATTAGTGGAAACTGCCATGCAGATTCAGTTAATAGACTATATGAATCAGCATATTAAAGAGGACGAAACAGACTCCAAGTTATTACCTGCTAACATAGGAATTGCAGACGGTTCTATAGAGCAACTAACACAACAATATAATAACTTAGTTTTAGAAAAGAATAGACTATTAAAAAACTCAAGCGACAAAAATCCAACAATTGTTAACTTAACAACTCAGATTAACCAACTAAAATCTAATTTAACTCAAAGCTTATCCAACATGAAGCACACTAACGAAATGAATTATTCGTCGTTAGCGGAAGAAAATAGAAGAATTAGTTCAAGAATATATTCAGCACCTAAAAAACAAAGACAGTTTAGAGATATTAAGCGTCAACAAGATATAAAAGAAGGTCTTTATTTATACTTATTAGAAAAACGTGAGGAGGCTGCCATTACACATGGTGTAACATCTCCAAATGCTAAAATAGTTGACAAAGCTTTTGCCTCTAACAAACCTGTTGCACCAAAACAACCTATTATACTATTAACTGCCATAATTTTAGGCTTTGGATTTCCAATTGTTTTAATTTATTTATTTAATTTACTGGATGACAAGGTCCATAATATAAACGATGTTAAAAAAGAAGTAACTATCCCCTTTATTGGAGACATTCCTAAAACAGGAAAGAAAAACAAACTTATTTCTAAAATAGATTATTCCCCAAAAGCAGAAGCTTTTAGAATGGTAAGAACAAACCTGAAGTTTTTACTCCAAAATATTGAAGATAGAGCAAGAGTTATTTTTATTACTTCAACTACAAGTCAAGAAGGTAAATCTCATACGGCAACTAACTTAGCTCTGTCCTTATCGTTTACAGAAAAGAAAGTACTCTTAATAGAAACTGATATTCGTGTTCCAAAAGCAACAAATTACTTAGATGTTGATAATACTTTTGGCTTAACTAACTTTATTGGTAACAACAAGGTAAAAGTAAATGAAATAATTTTTAAACATAAGGATAATCCGTATTTCGATATTATTCCTTCCGGAACTATTCCTCCAAATCCTGCAGAATTACTTATGAACAAACGCGTTAAAGAACTCTTTGATGAGGTATCAACACAATACGACTACGTTATAGTAGATACAGCTGCAGTTGGTCTAGTAACAGATACGCTTCTAATAAGTAAATTTGCAGATCTTTTTATTTATGTGGTAAAAGCCAATTATATTACCAAAAAGCAATTACAAATTGCACAGCGTATGCATACCGAAAAGAGGCTGCCTAATATGAATATTTTATTAAATAGTGTAGACCACAAGAAGGGTTATGGCTACGGTTATGGATATGGTACTAAACCAGTTAAAAAGAAATGGTGGAAAGTATTTTAACCTTAGCCTTTTCTTCTAGCCTTTTCCTTAGATAATAACATAAGCTCTCTTCCTGTTTGTCCTGCTACAGAAGTATTCTCTTCGGCGCGACGTATTAAGTAGGGTAGCACATCTTTTACAGGACCAAAAGGAACATATTTAGCAACATTATAACGCAAATTAGCAAGATTAAAGCTAATATGATCGCTCATACCGTAAAGTTGTCCAAACCATACTCTGTTGTCATCTTTAGCAATTCCTTTTTCTTTCATTAAATCCATTATAAGATAACTACTTGCTTCATTATGAGTTCCAGCAAAAAGAGAAATATAATCTAAATTATCTAAAATAAATTTAGCAGCATCATTAAAGTTCTCATCGGTTGCTGCTTTGCTTTCGCAGATGGGTGTTGGGTAGTTTTTTTTAATAGCACGCTCATTTTCCTTCTCCATATAAGCGCCTCGAACTATTTTATATCCTAAATAGTATCCATTGGCCTTAGCATGTTCCAATTGTTTTTTTGCAAATTCCATACGGTCATGTCTATACATCTGTAAGGTGTTATAAACAATTGGTTTGTCAGTATTGTACTTTTGCATCAAGTTGGTCACTAATTCATCAACAGCATCTTGCATCCAGCTTTCTTCTGCATCAATTAGCAATTCTACGTCCTTTTCCTTAGCCAATTTACATACTTTTTCGTACCTATCTACTACTCTATTCCATTGCTCCTGCTCTTCAGCAGTAAAGGCTTTTCCTTCACCTTTTTTAGTATATAGATGTGGTTTCCCAAATCCAGTAGGTTTAAAAACAGCTATGGGCATAGCTTCTTTTTTCTCCGAAAAATTAATAATCTCAAGTGTTTTTTGCAATGCCGAATCAAAAAAGGATTCTACCTCTTTTCCTTCAACAGAAAAATCTAAAACCGAGCTCACGCCTTTCTCATACATGGCATCAATTACAGGTAAGCAATCTTTTTCGTTAATACCTCCACAAAAATGATCAAAAACAGTTGCCCTTATAATACTATCTACAGGTAATTTTGCTTTAATAGCAAAATTACTTAGTGCTTTACCTACCTTTACTAAAGGTTCGTAAGAAATCATCTTAAACAAGAAATATGCCCTGTTCAGTTCCGAGTTGCTTTTTAACGAAAAAGCGACTTCAGTATTATCGAAAAGTCGTTCTTTAGACATAGTTGAAAAATTATTCGCAAATATAATTATAGTATCCGTACATAATTGAAAAAATATACATAATTTTCGTCTCTTATTTTATCAAAAAAAATCATGAAATCAATCAGTACTCCTTCTTACTCAATTCACTTTAATTCAACTTGTTATACTGAATTAAACTCGCATTTAGAATCCGAAAATTATTCAAAAATTTTTGTTTTAGTCGATCAAAATACTCATGAGCATTGTTTGTCACATTTTTTAAGTCATTTAGAGACCAAAATTTCCATAGAAATTATAGAAATTGAAGCTGGAGAAATTAATAAAAATATAGAAACATGTTCTGGAGTTTGGCAAGTCTTATCCGAACTTGAAGCCGACAGAAAAAGCATTCTAATTAATCTTGGAGGAGGTGTTATAACAGATTTAGGTGGTTTTGTAGCTTCCACTTTTAAAAGAGGTATTGCTTATATTCATGTTCCAACTACCTTATTGGCTATGGTTGATGCTTCCGTTGGAGGAAAAACAGGTGTTGATCTTGGACATTTAAAAAATCAAATTGGCGTTATAAACACGGGGGAAATGGTTTTAATTGATACAAGGTTCTTAAAAACTTTGCCTCAAAACCAAATGCGCTCAGGACTAGCCGAAATGCTTAAACACGGTTTAATTTATAGTAAATCTTATTGGAACAACTTTGTGGCTTTAGACAATTTAGGGATGGATGATTTGGACCAACTAATTTATGAGTCGGTTGAAATAAAGAATTCCATTGTTGCTAAGGATCCGTTTGAAAATAACTTGAGAAAAACTTTAAACTATGGTCATACGCTTGGACACGCCATAGAATCTTATTATTTAAGCAATCCAAATAAGCCGGAGCTATTACACGGAGAAGCTATTGCCATTGGAATGATATTAGCAACTTATATTTCTACAAAGTTAAGTGGGTTTTCTTTTAATGAATGTGAAAACATAAAAGCAACCATATTAGATATTTTTGGACAAGTTAAGATTCAAAATGAAGATCTAAATCCTATAATTGAGCTCTTGAAATTTGATAAAAAAAATGAACATGGAAATATTAATTTTGTACTTCTTGAAGCTATTGGGAAGCCTAGAATAAATTGCTTGGTGGAAAACAAAATTCTACTTGATGCTTTCAAATATTACAATTCTTAATTTTCAAATGAAATAATTTGTAACTTTATAAAAATTGCTAAGGATTAAGGCTGTTGCTATTTATTAACTTAAACCCCTTAAGTAATGAAACGAGTTATAGTAGATTATAAAAAATTAACGCCGACACTTCTGAAATTACTTTCCGATAAATTTCCAGATGGTTATTATGATGGAGATATAATTACATTCGACAATCATAAGAATGAAACCATAGAAGCTGTTGAAGTTAAAACCGAAGATTGCATCTATCTAGTCAAGGTAAGTAGTAAACTGCATTATACCATGACTAATTTTGATGCCGAAGATGAACTTGAAGTGAATGAATTAGGACATGTAATTGTTGATGCCTTGCAACAAGCAGATACTTACAAAGACGAAGAAGAATAATTTGAGTCTCCTACAATCAAACATTGCAATTATTATCGCTAAAATATAAATGAGCAAAATAAATTTCTTTTAAATTGCTTCGCTTAGTCTCTTTTACTTCTAATGATTAAAGCTTCTACTTTTATCATTAAAAAACTAATGGTTACCTATAACATCACAAAAAAAAGACTGCTTTTCTAAGCAGTCTTTATATATTTAAAATCAAGAGATATTAATTCTTGAAACTTGATATTCCTTCTTTTAACCAATCGTAATATTCATTTACATCTGGCGTATAACCAACAGGAGCACTAATATCTTTACCTTCTAAATCTTGTATAATATATAGAGGTTGTGCATTTGTATTATATCTGGTTTGTTGAAATTCTAACCATTTTTGTCCATAGGTTCTAATTTTATTTCCGGTAAGTTCAGACTCATATTGTTCTTCTTTTGGCAATTTCGTTCTATCATCTACATATAAAGAGATAAGTACAATTTCGTTATCCAATAGTCCATAAACCTGATCTTCTACCCAAACCTGTTCTTCCATCTTTCTACAGTTTACACACGTTAAACCTGTAAAATCTAACATAACTGGTTTGTTAACTTTTTTAGCATAAGCCATTCCTTTGTCGTAATCTTTAAAGGCTATTAAGTCGTTTGGTCCAAAGTGAGCATCTTCAGGAAGATCTTTAGTAAAAAACTCTCCAGTAGTGCTGAATTGTTTTTTCATATACCCAACTCCATAAGGCGACTCACTATGAGAACTCATTGGTGGAGGGAACCCACTAATTAGTTTTAAAGGCGCTCCCCATAGTCCTGGAATCATATAAAAAGTAAAAGCAAAAGTTAACATAGCCATACATAATCTTCCTACAGACAAATGCTCTAAAGGCGAATCGTGAGGTAATCTAATTTTCCCTAATAAATACAAGCCTAGAGTACCAAAAATGGCAATCCATATGGCTATAAAAACTTCTCTCTCTAAGAAATGCCATTCTAAAACCAAATCGATCATCGATAAGAATTTGAATGCAAATGCCAGTTCTAAGAATCCTAAAACAACTTTTACGGTATTTAACCAGCCTCCAGATTTTGGTAAAGAATTTAACCAACTCGGGAAAAAAGCAAATAAACCAAATGGTAAGGCTATTGCCGAAGAAAAGCCTAACATACTTATTATGGGTGCAATTCCTCCTTTTGTTGCTGCGTCTAATAAGGCTGTTCCAGCAATTGGAAAAGTACATGAAAAGGAAACAACAGCTAATGCCAAAGCCATAAAAAAGATTCCTGCCACTCCACCTCTATTAGCTCCACTATCTACTTTATTTACCCATGAATTAGGTAACATAATTTCGAAAGCTCCCATAAATGAAAATGCAAATACAAGTAAGGCTACAAACATAATGGCATTAAAGGTTACTCCCGTTGAAAACTCATACATAGCATTACTACCAAAAAGAGCAGAAATAGCGGTTCCTAAAAGCGTATAAATTACAATTATGAAAAGCCCATATAATAAAGCATTTTTAATTCCAGCCGCACGTGTCTTACTTTGTTTTGTAAAGAAACTTACTGTCATAGGAATCATTGGGAACACACATGGTGTTAACAATACTAGGAATCCTAAAAAGAAAGCCGTAAAAAAGATTGACAATAAACCTTTACTTTCTTCTTCTACTTTAACTGGCGCTATGTCTTCTTTGATTACTGTTTCTTTTGGATCTTCAACATAATCATCAACATCTTCTGTAACCTGCGTAGCACTGGTTAAATCGAAATTTAATATTTTGTTTTGATATATACATCTAACATCGTCACATGCTTGAAAAGAAACTTCAACTTCAATAGATTTTAATTCTGGATCTATTATTTCAACTTTTTGTTTAAAGCTTGCACTTTTATCAAAATAATTGAGATCCATCTCAAAAACCTTATCGTATGCAGTAATATATTTACTTTCTTGTGTTTTCCCTACAAGGTTATATTTATCTACACGACTTACAGAGTCGTAGATAAATTCTGTAGGAAGCGCTCCTCCTTCAGGCATGTCCTGAGAATATAAATGCCATTTTTCTTCAATCTCAGCTTTAAAAACTAACTGGTACTCTGTTTCCGAAATTTTCTGGGTTTCAGCAGTCCAAGTTACGGGATTTAGCACTTGAGCTTGAGCACTTAAAACTGCAAAAAATAAAGTAATAATGAGGCCTAATTTATATTTCATCTTGAAGTAATATTTTAAGTATACGTTGTGTCTTATTAGTTATTTTAAATCGGTTATCTGCTCTGTAATTCAAAATCCAAACAATTTCCTGATTAGAGCATAACAACCAAACATTTTCTTTTTCTATCATGGAAAGTTTTTCATCTTTAAAAAACTTGCTCAGCTTCTTTTTCTTTTCCATTCCAAAAGGGTAAAAATAGTCCCCTTTTTCCCATTTTCGTATGCGTAATGGATAATTTAACAAATCTTTATCAACATAAATAGTTGAATTATTTGTTGCATCCATGCCTTCTACAGTTTCAAAGATCAAACTTCCTAAAGTAAAGTGTATATAATTATCTCCTTCGGAAATAGTTATAGTTTCAGGTTGTTCTTTAGTAGTAATACGTGTCAAAATTAGTTCACCCCTATTTTTTAGCAGACAATGTGATTTAGAAAAAACTTGTTTTCCTGTTTGAGCGTCTAACAAGTCTGTTATATCCTGCCATTCCGTGAAATGATAATCTTTTAAAATTTTATATAAATAAGGCTTAGGGTCTGATAAATTTTTAAGTTTTTCTACACTAAAATGAATTTCATCTTGAGATATTTTAGTTACAAGTTTTTCATAAAGCTGCTCAATACTATCGTTTAAAACAACTTTACTATCCTTTAAATGACTTATTGTTTTTTGAAAATTTTGAAGTAATTGTGGATTAATATCTTTTAAAATAGGAATCACATCATGTCGTAATCTATTTCTTAAATACTTTGTAGAAGCATTTGTCAAATCTTCGCGCCATTCTATATGCTTTGTTATGGCATATATTTCCAAATCTTCTCTTGAATAAATAAGTAATGGCCTAATAAATTGACCTTTCGTTTCTGGAATACCAAGTAATCCATCTAATCCTGTTCCTCGAGATAAGTTTATTAGAAAAGTTTCCAGATTATCATCTGCATGATGAGCAGTTAGTATATAATTAAAACTCTTTTGTTCTGCTAATTCTGAAAACCAATGGTAACGCAAGGCTCGTGCCGCCATTTGTGTAGACATTTTATGATCTTTAGCAAAAGCGTTCGTATCAAAATTTTCGATAAAAATGTCTACCTCTATGTCTTTGGCAAGTTGAGACACAAAAGCTTCATCAAGATCACTTTCTTCTCCTCTTAAATTAAAATTACAATGAGCTAAACTAATATTTAATCCCAATTGGTGACATAAATAAGTTAAAACAACACTATCTACGCCTCCAGAAATAGCTATAAGCAACCTAGCGTCCTTTAGAAAATTAAAATTCTTGTCAATATGACTCCTGAAATGATTAAGCATGATATTGTTCGAAATTTACAATTCTTCAAATATAAGTTCTTTTAAGAGTTTCGCAGGTATAACAATAATTGTTTTTACACTTATTAACTTATTGTTTCTAATGTTAATTCCCTATTCTAAAACCTCATGCATAGCTTTGGCTTTGATTAAACATTCTTCATATTCTTTTAAAGGCTCACTCTTTGCTGTAATAGCACTACCAACGGAAAAAGATAGATATTTCTTGGTTTTATTGTATAAAATACTTCTAATAATAACGTTAAAATCAAAGTCATTATTTGGTGTAAAATAACCGACAGCTCCAGAATAAATACCACGTTTGGTTACTTCTAAATCTTCAATAATTTTCATAGCCGATATTTTTGGAGCACCAGTCATGCTTCCCATTGGAAAGGTCGTTTCTATAACTTCTATTGGACCTGTTGTGTCTTCTATCTCCGACGTTATAGTAGAAATCATTTGATGCACTTGAGGAAACGTATAAACCTGACACAACTCTTCCACTTGCACACTCCCTTTTGAGGCAGTTTTAGATAAATCGTTACGAACTAAATCGACAATCATAATATTTTCGCTGCGCTCCTTGTCGTCTAATGCTAATTGTTCTTTTAGCTTTTTATCTCCATCAATATTTGTTGAACGTTTAGCTGTTCCTTTAATAGGTTGCGAAATTATTTTGCTTCCAGTTTTCATTAAATAGCGCTCCGGAGAAGCCGAAAGCACATACTTATCACCAAGTTTTAGATAAGTAGCAAATGGAGGTTTTGAAATATTATTTAGCTTTTTATATATTTCCAAAGGGTCAATAGTTGCATTTTCAGCATAATATTCATGACAAAAATTAGCTTCGTAAATATTGCCTCTGTGAATATGTTCTAACAGAGAATTTACCTTAGTTAAATATTCATTTTTAGGAATACGAGATTTAATATTAAAGGTTTTTGCTTTTTTATTTTGGCTACTATTCTCAGTTCCAACAATCTCTAATAAATCGTTCTCCCATTCATCAGAAACCATATTTAAATAGGTAACTTCAACAATATCATCTTTAAATAAAAATAACTTTTTAGGTTGAAAAAAATAGAGCTCAGGAAATTCTAATCCATCAAAATTTTGAGATTTTAAGTCTTCAACGGTATTTTTTAAATCGTAGGATAAATAGCCAAAAAGCCAATCTTTTGTAGTGCTTTGGTATTCTTTTAGCTTTAAAAATGATTCATAATCATCTGTTTGAATGCAAGTCATGGCATCTACGGCTAAAATAGCATCGAAATTGGAATGTGTTTGATGATATCCATTAGAATCCATCCAAATCACTTCATGAAATTGCTGGCTCCAAGTCAATAATTGTCTTTTAAAAACGTCTAAAGATTCTGGCCTATGTTTTTGTGTTGTTCTCAATACCACAAATTACTGAAAATTAAAACGGATTTAAAAGCTGAACGGCTTTTAGTTATATATTTTACACTATAAAATTGTAATATAATTACAATTCAAAACTAAAATACTTAAGTATTATTTAATAGAATATAATTAGTTCATCTCTATTGAAACCTATTTCTAAAACTTTTCAAATAACTTGTTCTGAGATTCCTGCCTGGGTAAGAATGTAGAATCCTAATAAAAATCTATCTTTGCAGCATATTAAAACACACATGAGTACATTTAAAGATTTAAATTTAAATACACCTTTATACAACGCCTTAGACGATTTAGGTTTTACACAGCCTACGCCAATCCAGGAAGAAGCATTTAATGTGGTAGCTTCTGGGAAAGATATAGTAGGGATTGCACAAACTGGTACTGGTAAAACTTTTGCCTATATGTTGCCCATTTTAAAAAATCTAAAATTCTCAAAACAGGACAATCCTAGAGTTTTGGTATTGGTTCCTACTCGGGAATTGGTTGTTCAAGTAGTTGAGGAAATAGAAAAACTTGCTAAGTACATCAATGTTCGCGTATTGGGAGTTTATGGTGGTGTAAATATTAATACTCAAAAACAAGCTGTTGCTCAAGGCTTGGATATTATTGTCGCCACTCCTGGACGTTTATACGATTTAGCTGTAAGCAGAGTGTTGCAATTAAAATCTATACAGAAATTGGTGATTGACGAAGTAGATGTTATGTTGGATCTTGGATTTAGGCATCAGCTTTTAAACATTTTTGACATTATGCCAGAGCGTAGACAAAACATCATGTTTTCGGCTACAATGACTCAAGATGTGGACGAATTAATATACGACTTTTTTATTGCTCCAGAACGCGTATCTATTGCTGTTTCTGGAACACCTTTGGAAAATATTTCACAAACCAAATATAAAGTTCCAAATTTCTATACAAAATTAAATTTGTTAAACCACTTATTAAGTGATACAGAGGAGTTTAATAAGGTTTTAATTTTTGTGGCTCATAAGAAAATGGCTGATAGGTTATTTGATGCTTTAGATCAAAAGTTTCATGAAGAGCTTTGTGTGATTCATTCAAACAAAACACAAAACTACAGACTGAGAAGTATTGAACAGTTTAGAGAAGGCTTTAATAGAATATTGGTGGCTACAGATGTGATGGCTCGTGGACTGGATATTGATAACGTCTCTCATGTAATAAATTTTGACACACCAGATTTTCCTGAAAACTACATGCATAGAATTGGAAGAACTGGGCGTGCAGAACGCGAAGGTCAAGCAATTATATTTTCAACAGAAAAAGAACAGGAGTCTTTAGAAAAAATTGAAGAGTTAATGCAAATGGAAATTCCGTTAGTGGAAATTCCTGAAACTGTTGTAGTTTCTACAGAGCTAATTGAAGAAGAGCGAGAAGTAATAAAAGAAAGAAATAACCCTTTACGACTTAGAAAAGATGAAACTAAAGGTGCTGCTTTTCATGAAAAGTCTGAAAAAAACCAAAAAGAAAATTTAGGAGGTTCTTATAAATTTAAGATTGCAAAGAAGTATAAAAAGCCTAAAACTAGAGGGGACAAAAACTACAATAAGCGTAACAAAAAGAAAAAGTAATTAAGGCCTTTATCCGGTTCTTATATACTCGTATGCAACCTATTGAGATTCCTGCATGCGCAGGAATTTAGAGGGGACAAAAACTACAATAAGCGTAACAAAAAGAAGAAGTAATTAAGGCCTATATCCGGTTCCTATATACTCGTATGCAACCTATTGAGATTCCTGCATGCGCAGGAATTTAGAGGGGACAAAAACTACAATAAGCATAACAAAAAGAAGAAGTAATTAAAAAATCCATCTTTAAAATTAAGATGGATTTTTTTTTGAAAAAAGTTTAAACTTTTTCTAATTCCTACAAACACCAGAGGCTCCTGCTTAAACAGGAATTTTTAATTAGCAACAACCAGTAGATGGCGTGCAACAGTCTGATGCCTCTATTTCTGAAAGATTCACTTTTGTTTTCTCTTTTTTAGTTCCTGCTTTTTCAGCATATACTGTAATACTAAAAATACCTGTATCTCCATTATTAAATGAATTTATTTCTTCTTGAGAAAGGTATTTGTTCAAAATATCATCAGGAATACTAATCGTTTTTTCTTTTTGGATTTTTATATTTTGAAATCCTTTGTCTTTTATTAATTGCAAGTATGCTTCTTTTTGAATAGCTCCTGCCACACAACCTGCATACATTTCAGCATCTTGTCTTAAAGCTTCTGGTAGTTCTCCTACTAAAACAATATCCGAAATACTAAAATGACCTCCAGGTTTTAAAACTCTAGAAATTTCTGCAATGACCTTTCCTTTGTTTGGAACTAAATTCAACACGCAGTTACTAACTATTACGTCTGCAACGTCGTTACTTACTGGCATGTCGTCGATATCGCCTGCTCTAAATTCAACGTTATTATAGCCTAACTTTTCTGCGTTAATTCTTGCCTTTTCAATCATTATTGGCGTAAAATCAATTCCAATAACTTTTCCTTCAGAACCAGTTTCATGTCTTGCAACAAAACAATCGTTACCAGCACCAGAACCTAAATCGATTACCGTATCTCCTTGTTTAATTTGCGCAAACTGAGTTGGAAGACCACAGCCTAAACCTAAATCGGCATCTTCTACATAACCAGTGGTGTCAGAATAATCATCCATCATAATGTTATATACCTTATTAGATGGTGTAGTAGCTCCGCAACAAGAGGATGCATTCTCTATTTTTCCCTGTTCAGCAATTTTGGCATAGCGTTCTTTCACAATGTCTTTTAATTCTTGTTCTTTTTTCATGACTGTTGTTTAATTGTGATTAAAGATTCCTTTTTTGAAGAAAATAATTTTGAGAAAATTGAATTAGACAATTTAATCATCTTAATTTTGACTCAATCTAATTGATTCATAAAACTTCATTGCAATATTACGATTAATCGTAAATACGATGAAATTATTTTAGTGAAAATTTTACTAATTTTTTAGTATCTAATTCTATATTGAAAAAAAAACGAGTGGAAATAAGCTCATCAATGCCAGAGTAGAGCACTGATATTCTAAAGCATTTATTTTATACCAGTGTATAATTAATATCTATTATTTCAAAAACTCTATCTGTAGCTGCTAGTTTTAAAACAGCCTTCTCTCCTACTTTCTTATTTGTTAGTATTTTGGCTATTGGAGAAATAAATGAAATTTTTCCTTTAGAAATATCCGCTTCATCCACACCTACAATTTGAAATTTTTGAAGCTTTGCATCGCTTCCAATTTTTAGAGTTACTAAAGCACCAAACCTAACTTCCTTTTGTGGTTGCCGTTTTAAATCGATAATTTTGGCAGTTGCAATTCGGTTATTAAGTAATTGCAATTTGGCGTTTATAAAATTTACAGCAATACGCTTTTCTTTTTCACTTGAAATATCTAAAGTCTCTCTTTCACTTATTAACCCTTGTCTTTCAGCTAAAAGCTCATCCATGCCAACTGGAGTCATATAGTTTGTTACACCTTCAGGCAAGTCTGCTCTTGGTGGAACCAATGGAATTTCTTCCTGATCTTCTTCTCTAACAAATCCTCTACTCATGTGTACTTTATTTTATGGATGTTGTTTTTAAAAACATCTTTTTATAACATATAAAAAATAACGAAATTCTCACAAAAAAATTAATATTTCGCTTCTATTTTTTATTGAAAGTAACTAGCCTTATTCACTTTCTAAAAATACTTTTTGTTAAAGCAAATAGACTAAAACAAAAAAAAAGGATAATTAAAAATCAATTATCCTCTTAAAAATATATTTACTGTGGTTTAAATAGATGTTGCTCCAGCTTCTGCAACTGCATGATCGTTTTCAACCGAACTTCCACTTACTCCAATAGCTCCAATTATGTCACCATTTACATTTTTTATAGGAATTCCTCCTGGAAAAGTAATTAATCCGTTGTTTGAATGTTCAATATTATATAGTGACCCTCCTGGTTGGGATAATTCACCTACAACTCCTGTATTCATATCGAAAAAACGAGCTGTTTTTGCTTTTTTTATAGAAATGTCTAAAGAACCTAACCAAGCACCGTCCATACGTACAAAGGCTACCAAGTTAGCTCCTGCATCTACAACAGCAATATTCATTTTCGTATCAATTGCTGCCGATTTTTCTTTTGCTGCTGTAATAACTTTTTCAGCTTGTGCTAATGTAATATTCATAATGTTTTGTTTTAGTATTGTTATTATTGTGATGCAAAAATACAGGAGATCATCAGGTTTTTATTTACTAAAATAGCTCAGAAACTTATGAAAAAAGGTCAAATTCGATGTATACTAATTAGAATCATCTTTTGCTCTTAACTGAAGTACATGAAAACTCTAGAAGTAAAAATATTTTTAGGAAGACGTTTTACTAGGACTAATACCGAATTTATTTTTATAAGCAATACTAAAATTAGAGAGGTTATTATAACCAAATTCTATATAAATATCTGATGGTTTCAATATTCCAGATTCAAGGATTTCTTTTGCTTTTTGAAGACGTTTATCTTTTAACCATTTTCCTGGAGACACTTTATAAATTTGAACAAAATGACGCTTGAAAGTAGACAGACTCATGTGACATAAAAATGCAATTTCTTCTAATTTTAAATTTGAATGAATGTTGCTTTCAACAATCCTTTTAAATTGCGAAATCTCATTAATTATTAAAGAATGCAAATAATATTTAAATGTGTTTCCGTATTTCTGAATAAGATAAAGCATCAATTCCTCAAACTTAACAGAAAGTAAATTTTCCATAAAAACGTCAGGCGCATGACTAATGGTAGAAAGGGAATTTAAATATGATGTTATATAAGCATCATTTTTAATTATAAAATATGGCGACTCCTCTTTTATTTTACCCTTATTAACCGAATGCTTTTCTAAAAACTCTTTCAATCTTCTTTCTGAAAAAAACAGGAGTTTACAGTTATAAATTCGATCTGTATCTAATAGTTCTGTCCACAGCCAATTTCCTTTTTTAAGTAATAAAGATTGGTTTTTGTTGACAGCTATAGAAGCATCAGCAAAATGAACTTGCTTCTTACCTACTTGCAAAAAGCTAAACATATTCATGCCCAGATTGACCTTACTTTTTACCACATCGTTTGTCATTTTGAAATCGTATACAAACAAATCTGGTTTTTCAGTTTTGTTAGTCATATAAATTTCAGGAATATTCTCAATGGGCATATGGCTTTATTTAAATTTATGTATTCGCCTTTTTAAAAGTCTAATTTACTAAAAAAGGTTTTGACAACTACTAATAACAACATTTAAAAAGGACCAACTCTAAAATCTAAAAATAATTAAGAAACTAGATTATTGTATTCTAGAAAGAAACAAAATTAATTAAGTGTTTCCTTTTTACAGGGTATAACATTTACTATTAAAAATTGCAAATTTTATAGAACATTGCGGTTTTTAAATGGGTTTAGAAATTATGGAAGCATTATAGTTACTATTTCATATTAGGTTGTAACAGTATAATAGACTGAAGCCACAATCTATTAGTAAAAAAAATCCCTCGTCATTTCTGAAAAGGGATTAGTATAACCACTTGTATTTCAAAACCTTCCTAACAATAACTTATTACTAAAATAAGTTTAGCTTCGAACCAATTTGGTTATATAAATAATTAATAGCAAAACTAATTATTCAAGCAACTAATATCTTTAAATTTTCTTAGGTTGGCAAGTTTTGAAAGTTAGTAATTCTGTTTATAATAAAAATATTCTTTCTACAGTTTTAACACATATTTTATCATTTACAAATAAGCATATTGTTATTTATGAGCAGGCTTTAACAATTAGTAGGACTTATAAGAAGGGGGTTTTAGCGTTATTGGAGAGGTTTTGAAACTTCGTTTTTAAAAATTTACTTTTATATTTTCTACCTACGTCATCTTACTAAATATCTTTTTAAACCTTTCAGTAAAATCATCTTTTAGATATATTTCTTCCTTTGTAAATGGATGTGTAAATTTTAAAGAATAGGCATGTAAATACAGACCTTTCCCGTTTAAAATTAGATTTTCGATGCCATAATCTTTATCTCCTAATATGGGATTGCCAATACTTGAAAGATGTTTGCGCAATTGATGTCTTCTTCCTGTAAGAGGTTCTAATTGTACCAAGTTGAGCCTACCAAATCTTTCTGAAGGTACAGTTTCGAAAACCGTATAATTAGTATGCGATTCCTTGCCATCAATTTCTGAAGTGATATTTCCGAGATTCTTCATATTACCAATAGTTACGGCATAGTAGGTTTTTACAACTTCCTTATTTTCAAATAGTTTATTTAATGCACGGATACTACTGCTTGTTTTTCCAACCAATAAGATTCCTGTCGTAGCAAAATCTAATCGGTGGACAGGCTGTGGTACAGCTGATTCTGGAAGGTTGCTTCGTTTTAAGTTTTGATTTAAAGCATTGGCAATGGTTTTAAAACTATTGCCGCTAACCAAAATGCCGGCAGGTTTATGTATGGCTGCCAAGTACTCATCTTCAAATAAAATATTCAATGGAAAGATTAGTTTTTTTTTCTTGCTGGCTTCTTCTGAAATAGATATACAAATGCATTCTCCTCCATGAATAAAAGTGGCCGAAGTAGCAACAACACCATCTACCGTAATATATTGTTTCTTTAATGCTTTTTTTAATGCAGATTTTGTTAAAGCAGCTTGAAAAATACCTACGCCATATTCTTGAAGTCGTATCGGGTTAACTAATTTGGGAACACTATGAGATTCAATTTGCTTGATATTTTTTTTATATTTTTTAGTTATAAAGGACACTTAAATGTAATATTAACAAAAGTTAATACAACTTAGCAATTATTCTTATATAATAAAAAAAGCAACCCCAAAAAGGATTGCTTTGTTTTACTATTTGCTCTTAACAGCTAAGCATAACAAATCTGTTTATATATGTAAAGCTCTATCTTCTGTAGCGGCCAATGCTGCTTCTTTAGTTGCTTCTGCAAAGGTAGGATGAGCGTGAGACATTCTTGAAATATCTTCAGCCGATGCTTTATATTCCATAGCTACAACTGCTTCTGCAATCATATCTGCTGCTCTTGCTCCGACCATATGAACACCTAAAACTTCATCCGTATTTTTATCTGCAAGAATTTTTACAAATCCGTCTAAATCCATACTAGCTCTACTTCTACCTAAAGCACGCATAGGAAACTGTCCTGTTTTATATTCTACTCCTGCTTCTTTTAGTTGTTCTTCTGTTTTACCAACAGAAGCAACTTCTGGCCAGGTATACACTACTCCAGGAATTAAATTATAATTAATATGTGGTTTTTGACCAGCAATAACTTCTGCAACAAAAGATCCTTCTTCAGAGGCTTTATGTGCCAACATGGCTCCTTTAACTACATCTCCAATAGCATAGATATTTGAAACATTAGTTTGCAAATTATCATTAACCTCAATTTGTCCTCTTTCTGTTAGTTTTACTCCTGCTGCTTCTGCATTTAAGCCTTCTGTATATGGACGTCGGCCAACAGAGACTAAACAGTAATCGCCTTTAAACTCTACTTCTTCTCCTTTTTTGTTATCTGCCTTTACAATGACTTCATCTCCTTTTCTCTCTACAGATTTTACTTTATGAGACGCATTAATTTTAAATTTCTGCTTCTTTAAAACCTTATTTAATTCTTTAGACAAACCGGCGTCCATAGTTGGAATAATTCGGTCCATATATTCAATAACAGTTACGTCTGCTCCTAAACGCTTGTAAACTTGTCCTAGCTCTAAACCAATAACACCACCACCAATAACAATTAAATGTTTAGGTATTTCAGTTAGTTTTAAAGCTTCAGTTGAAGTGATTATGCGTTCTTTATCGATATTAATAAAAGGAAGATTGGAAGGTTTAGAACCTGTAGCAATAATGATGTTTTTTGCTTCAATTTCCTCTTCTTTTTCACCTTTAATAAGAATATGAGTGGCATCTTTAAAAGAGCCTAATCCTTGATAAACATCGATTTTGTTTTTCTTCATCAAGTAATCAATACCTCCTGTAGTTTGGTCTACAACCGACTGCTTTCTGGCAATCATTTGTTTTAAATTCACCTTTACATCTCCTGGAATATCAATTCCGTGTTCTTCAAAATGCTTGATAGCATCTTCGTAATGATGAGAAGAGTCTAAAAGAGCTTTACTTGGAATACAGCCTACATTCAAGCAGGTTCCACCAAGTACTGAATATTTTTCTATAATAGCAGTTTTCATTCCTAATTGTGCGCAACGTATAGCTGCTACATAACCTCCAGGACCAGAACCAATAATGGCTACATCGTATGAATTCATATAATTGTTTTTTTTCAAGTTGTGTTAAAACGAGTACAAAAGTACAATTTTGATTTATGAATTGCGAATTACCTATAGAGAATTTACGTGATGAAAAATTAAAATCATGAAAAAAAGGAAATTATGAAATATGCGCTTTTCTGTAAAATACTACTAGGACAACACCAACAAAATAGTTAGGTTGCCCTAGTTTATCGTTAATTCTCCCTAAGAATTAATTAATAGCAATACAAATTTGGAATAATTTAGAGTTTCTTGCAATACTCAATTTGAGTAATTTTAAAAAAATTATATCAAATTTTTATTTAATTTAAGCAGACCTACTAACTCTCCAGTTGAGGATATATTTAACTTTTTGAGAATGTTTCTTCTATGAGTGTCTACTGTATTAGGACTAATATTGAGACATTCAGCTATTTGTTTACTAGACTTATTAATGGTTAACAATCTAATTACATCACGCTCTCTATTACTTAATCCACTAGTTAATTGCTTTTGGGAGAAGTTATTAAAATACTTAGTTTCATATTCATTTTTATCATTTAAAAATTTGGCAGTTCCTGTTATAGGCATTTTAATCTTAGCATCTAAAACTGTGTAATGTGCTAAACCAATAATCGGTTTTAAATCGGAGTCAAACTCTAAAGGCGTTGTATTTTGAACAATATTACAATAGGCGCCATCGGTGTTTTTAAGTCGGTAATTCCATGTATAGCTCATCCGTTGTCTTTGATCGATAGGAATATTTTCGAGGGTATAAACCATTAAATCGTTCAAAGATTTTAACCATAATTCTATGTCTTCTGGATGTATATAATTCCAAAAATAACGCATACCTTCTTTTAATAAGGTCTCTCTATTCAAGCCTATACAGGAACTCATGTTCTTACTTATAAACTCGAAGGTTAGGTTTTGTGTATTAGTAATACAAAAAAATGTAGAGCTATATGGCAAGTAAATATCTAACTCCATAATTTTTTTTATATGATGAGCTAAATCGGGATTATCGTAAGATTGAAAAATATCCTTATATATTTTATTTATGTTGCTTGCATACATGTACTAAATTTAAAACAAAAAAATTAAAAATTTAATATTATTAAATATTAATAGCTGTTCCGTGTTTAACTTCATTAATTACAAACATACTATGGGTACTTCCAATATGATGAATTGTTGTTAATTTATTGACCATAAATTCTCTAAAAGCCTCCATATCTTCTACAATTACTTTTAGTAAATAGTCGTAATCTCCACTAATATGATAACACTCCATAACCTCTTCCAAATTAGCGACCTCCTTTTCAAATTTAACAACGTAGTCTTGAGTGTGTTGAATAAGTTTGATGTGACAAAAAGCAACAAAGCTTTTTTCTACCTTTTCTTTTTTTACTAAGGCTACATATTTTGAAATAACACCTTGATTCTCTAATTTTTTAATCCGCTCGTAAACAGCTGTTACAGATAAATTTAACTTATTAGAAAGCTCTTTATTAGTTTGTTTACAATCTGTTTGAAGAAAAGAAAGCAGTTTTTTATCAATAACATCGAAACTCATTTTGAACATTTTTCAGATTAAATGAATAGAATTCAGTGAAACATAATTAATATTCTACAAATATATCCTTTTGTAGATTTATAATCTAATGATTACTAATACATTTGATAATTTCTCTAAAAAAAGCGATATTTACATCACATATAACTTAAAAAATATTTGATTATGGCTTTTAAACCAGCAAACAACATACAAGACTTACAATATTTTGGCGAATTTGGAGGAGTGAACCCTTCTATATCAGATTCTTCTACATATACATTTTTATCGGCTAAAACCATGTTCGACACGTTTGAAGGCAATGCCGATGGTTGTTATTTATATTCCCGACACTCTACCCCTTCTAATTTGTACTTAGGTGAAGCTCTAGCAGCAATGGAAGGTACAGAAACAGCAAACGTAACAGCCTCTGGAATGGGTGCCATTACCCCTGTAATTATGCAACTATGTGGTGCTGGAGACCATGTGGTTTCTAGTAGAACTATTTACGGAGGAACCTATGCATTTTTAAAGAATTTTGCACCTAGATTTAATATTAAAACAAGTTTTGTAGACATTACTAAATTAGATGTTGTGGAAGCTGCCATTACCCCAAACACAAAAGTTATTTATTGTGAATCTGTAAGTAACCCTTTATTGGAGGTTGCAGATATTGCTGGCCTGGCTAAAATTGCAAAAAAACATAATTTAAAGTTGGTTGTTGATAACACTTTCTCTCCTTTATCTATTTCTCCAATCCAATTAGGAGCTGATATGGTGATACATAGTTTAACCAAGTTTATAAATGGCTCAAGCGATACCGTTGGAGGTGTTGTTTGTGGAACACAAGAGTTTATTAACGAGTTACGCAGTGTTAACGACGGCGCTTGTATGCTTTTAGGAGCCACTATGGATAGTTTAAGAGCTGCTTCGGTTTTAAAGAATTTAAGAACACTTCATATTAGAATGCAACAACACAGTTTGAACGCCACATATTTAGCTGAGAAATTTGAAGGCTTAGGGCTAAAAACTGTTTATCCAGGATTACAGTCTCATCCATCACATAAGTTATTTAAGTCCATGATGAATGATAAGTACGGATACGGAGGCATGTTAACCATAGATGTTGGTTCCTTAGAGAAAGCCAATGCTCTCATGGAATTAATGCAAGAGAAAAATTTAGGATATTTAGCTGTAAGTTTAGGATTTTACAAAACCTTATTTTCTGCACCAGGAAGTTCAACTTCTTCTGAAATTCCTGAAGACGAACAAAAAGAAATGGGCCTAAGCGATGGCTTAATTCGTTTCTCTATTGGATTAGATGCTGATATTGAAAGAACTTTTAAAGTTATGCAAGATTGCATGAAAGAATTGAATATTTTATAATTAGAAAAAAATATGTATCACAAAAAGAGAGCTTCTTTAATGCTCTCTTTTTTGTTTTATTATGTTAAATGTAAGAGATAATTCTAAAAGAAGTACTTTTAAAATTTCGTACGGGGTTGAATTATTAGTTTAGCACTAAACTTTAAAGTATTAATCTGCTTGGATTAATTCGATGTTGAAAACTGCTGATTCATCATTAATTTCTACACTGGTATAAGAGATTGTAGGAAACACATATATTCTATCATCAGCATTTAAGTGAACCAGCTTAGTCATACTACAATTAGCATTTCCATTTATATATTCCACCTGTTCATGAGTACGCGAACCTATTACTTCGGTTGTATCTGTTGTGGTGGGACCTGTACCTACTCTCAACATAAAACCAAAAGTTGTCACAGAAGCTAAGACCCTTTTTACAACGCTTATAGAATAGGACACTCTGTATACTCCAGGAGTAATAATCTGAAAAGCGAGATGACGATTATTTGTATTCCCAGTAGAAGGGTAAGGAATCACTCCTTGATATAGACCTACCGAACCAAACCGGATAGGGTTATTTACGTTAATCGATTGACTTCCATAGCGAATAAAAACCTCCCCATAAACCTTTTCTTCATTATCGTTTAGGCGGCTCCATTTACTGCCATTCCAAAAGTAAAAACCGGGCCTCACAGAGTTTGCACCCAGATTTGTATGGGTATTATAAATTAATAAACTCTCTGTTGGAGCTGTAATAGTTGTTACGTCTATAGATGAAGTCAGTGCAATTCTTGGAATTAAAACACCAGCATCCGTACTTTCAATATCTAAAACAGAAGACGCATCTGGGTTTGTGGTACCAATTCCCACTTGAGAAAAAACCTCAAGAACAAAGAAAAATAACAGACTTAAAAGTAAGAAGCCTCTTTTGGAACCCATGACTTTAATAATTTAGTTACTCAAATATAAAACACTATAGCTAAAATTAACACTATAAAAGTGACATTTCGATAAAACAGGTAATTATTAGGCTATAACGTAAATATTAAGAAAGATTTGTCCTAATTACCTGTATAACTGAAACCTAATTAACACATATATAGTTATATCTTTTTTCTGAGGTTGTTATAGAATAAGTTTTAGTCCTTAAGTAAGTATAATGACTATACTTTGCTTTAGTCTAAGGATCTTCGAAAAATACTATTTGGAGGATCATGGTATTTAAAACAATTTGCATACTTAAAGTGAAAATCGTAACATTACAATCCGATTAAACTAACTAAAAAATGCAAGACGACAAAAACTTATCCGAAATTGATATAGAAGACCAAACAATTATAGATAATAAAGAGTTAAGTATATGGGAAGCTTTAATCCCCGTAATTCTTTTAATGATGATGTTAGCCTATAACATCTTTTACGCAGACGGAGAAGTTTTTGGAGAATATTCTAATCAATTTATATTATTAATTGGAGGTGGAATTGCTGCAATAGTCGGATTTTTTAATAAGGTTCAAGTTTCTCTCATGCTAAAAGAAGTCTGGGAAAACTTAAGGAGTGTTTTTGTTCCTATTATGATTTTATTCCTAGTTGGTGCATTAGCAGGAACCTGGCTTATTAGTGGCGTTATTCCCGCTATGGTATATTATGGCTTACAAGTATTAAGTCCTGCCATATTTTTACCGGCATCTGTTATTATTTGTGCTGTTATTTCCATTGCCACAGGAAGCTCTTGGACCACATCTGCTACAGTTGGTATTGCATTAATTGGAATAGGTAGTGCATTAGGTATTCCAACTGGAATGATTGCCGGGGCAGTCATTTCTGGCGCTTATTTTGGAGATAAAATGTCGCCTTTAAGCGATACTACAAACTTGGCTCCTGCTATGGCCGGAACAGATTTGTTTACGCATATCCGCTACATGAGCTTTACTACTGTTCCTACTGTAATAATAACTTTAATTGCTTTTAGTATTCTAAGCATGACTATAAATACTACTGGAAGTGCAGATTTAAGCGGACTTCTAACTAGTATAGATAAAACTTTCCATATTTCTCCCGTATTATTTGCTGTGCCATTAATGGTTATTGTTTTAATTCTATTTAAAACAAAACCACTTATTGCATTAGGTATAGGAGTTCTTTTAGCAGCTGTATTCGCTTATATTTTTCAACCTGATATTTTAGACGGCCTTGCCTCTAATAAACTTAATGCCATTGTGAATGCCATTCTTACAGACTCTCAAATTGTAACAGACAACAGTAAACTGAATGATTTATTTTCGGCTGGAGGCATGAAAGGTATGATTTGGACCATTCTTTTAATCTGTTGTGCTATGGTTTTTGGTGGTATTATGGACGCTATTGGGTCATTATCAAGAATAACTAAAGCTCTTTTATCTGTTGCCACAACAGTATTTGGGTTATTTGCGAGTACGGTAATTAGTTGCCTGGGATTAAACACCATTGCTAGCGATCAATATTTAGCGATTGTTATTCCAGGTAAAATGTTTAAAAAAGCCTATGAAGATAAAGGTCTCGCTCCAGAAAACTTAAGTAGAACTCTGGAAGACTCGGGAACGGTTACATCAGTTTTAATTCCATGGAATACTTGTGGAGCCTACCAGTCCGGTGTTTTAGGAGTTGGGGTAAGCGAATATTTTGTCTATGCTATTTTTAACTGGTTAAGCCCATTTACCACTCTATTCTTCGCGGCACTTCAAATAAAAATAAGACAAATAACAACAAAATAAACTTTTGTTATCGCTTTTTGCTTTAACTATAAACTAAATCTATCTTACGATAAAATATTAAGATTTAATTAGCCTTTAATTATGTCTTTCTAAACTATCTTTGCTGTAAAGAAATTTATTAATAATTAAACATAAAAAACATGGCATTTGTAGGTAGAAAATTCCCAAATTTAGACGTTGACGCAATGAACGAAATGGGAGACACTTTTAAAGTAAACGTTCTTGAAGAAGCAGTAAATAATAAGAAAAAAGTAGTATTATTCTGGTATCCAAAAGACTTTACATTTGTTTGTCCAACGGAATTACACGCATTCCAAGCAGCTATGGACGAGTTTACAAAACGTAACACAATAGTAATTGGTGCATCTTGCGATACTCCTGAAGTTCATTTTGCATGGTTAAATACAGCAAAAGACAATGGTGGTATTGAAGGAGTAACTTACCCAATTCTTGCAGATACAAACCGTAACTTATCTTCTGCTTTAGGGATTTTAGATATCACTAACGAAGAATACGATGAAGAATCTGGAATGGTAACTGTAGAAGGAGACAACGTAACATATAGAGCAACTTACTTAATTGACGAAGAAGGAACTGTATTCCATGAAGGTATTAACCATATGCCGGTTGGAAGAAATGTAAACGAATATTTACGTTTAATTGATGCTTATACACACGTTCAAGAAAAAGGTGAAGTTTGTCCTGCAAACTGGGAAGAAGGTAAAGATGCCATGGCGCCTAATGCAAAAGGTACTGCAGCATATTTAGCTTCTCACTAAAACACTAATTTAAGACTCAAATTTCAAACAAAAGCTGATAGATTTTAAGTTTGAAATTTGAGCCTTGAATTTTGAATAGCCTACCTGTCGGCTAGACAGGGAATTTTAAAAATTTAATAGGATATGGTACAAGAATTAAGTCAAGACAATTTACAAGATTTAATAAAGGATAACGACACGGTTGTTGTTCAGTTTTCGGCAACTTGGTGTGGTAATTGTAGAATTATGAAGCCTAAGTTCAAGAAATTAGCATCAGAAAACGAAGGAAAGACATTTGTTATCGCAGATGCTGAAAAATTTCCAGAATCAAGAAAGCTTGCAACCGTTGACAATTTACCAACTTTTGCAACCTTTAAAAAAGGAGATTTTGTAGGTCAGGTGCAAACAAACAAAATGGATGTTTTAAAAGAATTAGTTGATAACGTAAATTAATTTTAAAATGAAATTACCAGTAATAAAACACCTCACGCAATTCATTGAAGAAAACGATGAAGATTTTGTAATAGAAACAATTGAAACTCTTGAAGCACTTACCGAAGTTCCTTCTTTAAAAGATGAAGAACTTGACGTTATTGGCGAACTTATTTCCAATATGTATGGTGCAATAGAAGTCAATAAGATGATTAAAGAAGGTACGCCTAAGAAAGAAGCATTAAACAGCTTTATGAAACGTGTTCTCGGCTCTATCGATTCCTAGTAAAAATTTTATTGAAAATTAAAGCCTCTTAAATCAGTTTAAGAGGCTTTTTTATTTTCCCGTGCTCAAGAAGCTAATGGGTTTCATGTTTGTTCAGATTTGTTGATATATCTAATTTTTATCCTTGCTTTGTAAAACCCTGAACTTTTAATATTTAATTATTAACTTAGAAAAAGTCTAAATTTTTCTCTATAATTCACAAGAACTCAATAAAACCCTAACAAGGTTTTCTCTAGCAACAATTCAAGCCTTAGATTAGGTTTTAACAATACATTTATCCACTTTTTTCTTTAACAATTTTTAACATAGAGTCCATATAAATTCAGAAATCTATGGAACAAAACTCTTAATTATTTAGTATTTTTATAGAAACAAAAAATATAAATATTATGGCACAAGTAACTTTTCACGGAGATGCAATACAAACGTCTGGAACACTTCCAAACGTGGGGACTAAAGCCCCAAATTTTAAATTAACTTCTACAGATTTAAAAACTAAGTCTCTTAGCGATTATACTGGAAGTAAAGTTGTTTTAAATATATTTCCTAGTGTAGATACCGGAACCTGCGCTCAGTCTGTTAGACAGTTTAACCAAGAAGCAGCAGAATTAGACAATACCAAAGTATTATGTATATCTAGAGATCTTCCTTTTGCGCTAAACAGGTTTTGTGGAGCCGAAGGCTTAAATAATGTAATTTCACTTTCAGATTTTAAAGATGGTAATTTTGGTAAATCTTATGGTGTTAACTTTACTAATGGTCCCTTAGAAGCATTACTTTCTAGATGTGTGGTTGTTTTAGACGAAAATGGTACTGTAAAATATACAGAACAAGTTCAGGAAACAGCAGACGAACCTAATTATAAGGCGGCTTTAGAGGCTCTCATGGATGAATAAAAAAGAGTCGTTTTTTATAAATAGACTTAAAAGTGTAGGTTATGCACTTAAAGGCGCCTGGCTCTTAGTTAAAACCGAATCAAGTATTAAGATACAGTTTACCATTGGAGTTATTATAACTATAATTGGGTTTTTGGTTGGCTTAAGCCCTACCGAATGGATGATTCAAACCTTAACTATAGGTCTAATTCTGGCATTGGAAGGGATAAATACGGCCATTGAAGAAATGGCCAATTTTGTTCATCCAGAATTTCACCCTAAAATAGGACTTATAAAAGACCTAGCAGCCGGAGCTGTTTTTGTATTTGCTCTTACTGCCATTATAATTGGCTGTATCATTTATTTTCCTAAGTTTTTTTAAATACTTTTACCATTAGGATAAACGTTAGTAATTTGTATTTTTGCTGCATTGAGCAAAAAACTCAATTTAGAATTAATTCATTTCTGCGTTTCGGAAATTATATATGGCAAAAAAGAAAACAAAAAAATCAACTAAGCCTAAGTTTAAAGCCCCAAATTTCAAGTTGTCAAGCCAACAAAAACTTGTGCTTGGTAGCTTCCTGATACTTGTGGGTATTTTGCTTTTTATAGCCTTTACATCATTTCTTTTTACAGGAAAAGCAGATCAAAGTACATTAACAGAATTTACATCTCGAGAAGTTAAACCTGAAAACTGGCTCAATAAAACTGGAGCTTGGATAAGCGATTTCTTTATTCAACGTGGCTTTGGAGTTGCTTCTTTTATCTTTTCTGGACTTATTTTTCTTTCGGGAGTTTTTGTGTTAACAAATTCCAGCCTAAAAAAATTAAGAAGACATTGGTTTTGGGGTGTATTAATTATTATTTGGTTCTCAGTACTTTTAGGTTTTTTTTCTGAACAACTAGATATTTTAGGTGGAACCATAGGTTTTGAGATAAATTCTTATTTACAAGATTATTTAGGGGTAATTGGTACATCTCTCCTACTCCTTTTCTTACTCATCTCTTATTTAGCTATAAGATTTCATGTAACTGCAGATACCTTTAAGAACTTATTTCAGAGAGCTTCAAAAGACATTAAACAAGAATTTAAAACTTCAGAAGAAAACACTTCTGTTCCAATAGATAACGATTTAACTACGGAAGCAGAAGACATTAAGTCTGCTTTCGATTTAAAAGTAGAATCCCCTACCAAACAAAAAGAAGAGGTAAAAGAAACTCCTGCAAAACCTGCTTCTCCTAAAAAAGAAGTAACTGAAGAGGAACCAGAAATGAGTATTGAAGTTGAAGAAGTTGCTGAAGAAATTTCTGAAACTGACAACCTAGCTAATAAATTAGTCGAAGATTTTGGACAATTCGACCCTACTTTAGAACTTAGTAATTATCGATTTCCATCTTTAGACCTCTTAAAAAAATACGAAACTGAAGGGATAACCATCAACCAAGAGGAATTAGAAGAAAATAAAAACCGGATTGTTGATACCTTAAGCAATTATAAAATTGGAATTGCCAGTATTAAAGCAACGATTGGACCCACAGTAACTTTATATGAAATTGTACCAGAGGCAGGCATTAGAATTTCAAAAATAAAAAATTTAGAAGACGATATTGCTTTATCACTTTCTGCTTTAGGTATTAGAATAATTGCACCAATTCCAGGAAAAGGAACCATAGGGATTGAGGTTCCTAATAAAAATTCAACTATTGTATCCATGCGTTCTGTAATTGCATCACAGAAATTTCAAAAGTCAGAGATGCAACTACCCGTAGCTTTAGGAAAAACAATTAGCAACGAAACTTTTGTTGTAGATTTAGCTAAAATGCCTCACTTATTAATGGCTGGAGCAACTGGCCAAGGTAAATCGGTTGGGTTAAATGCTGTTTTAACATCTTTATTATATAAAAAGCATCCGGCTGAAGTAAAATTTGTACTTGTAGATCCTAAAAAAGTAGAATTAACTTTATTCAATAAAATTGAACGTCATTATCTGGCAAAACTTCCAGATAGCGAAGAAGCTATAATTACTGACAATACAAAGGTTATCAACACATTAAATTCTTTGTGTATTGAAATGGATAATCGCTACGAGATGTTAAAAAATGCCTTATGTAGAAATATAGCAGAATATAATGCAAAATTTAAAGCACGAAGATTAAATCCAGAGGATGGGCATCAGTTTTTACCCTACATAGTTTTAGTGGTAGATGAGTTTGCAGATTTAATTATGACAGCTGGTAAAGAAGTTGAAACCCCAATAGCTCGTTTAGCACAATTAGCTCGTGCCATTGGTATCCATTTAATTATAGCAACCCAACGTCCATCGGTAAACGTAATAACAGGAATTATCAAGGCCAATTTCCCTGCTAGAATAGCCTTTAGAGTAACTAGTAAAATAGATTCCAGAACAATATTAGATGGCTCAGGAGCCGATCAACTAATTGGACGTGGAGATATGCTTTATACTCAAGGAAACGATCTAATCCGTATCCAATGTGCTTTTGTAGATACCCCAGAGGTTGAAAAGATAACCGACTATATAGGCATGCAGAAAGCCTATCCAGATGCCTATTTATTACCTGAATATGTAGGAGAAGAAGGTGGCACAAGTCTTGATGTAGATATAGCCGATAGAGATAAACTATTTAGAGAAGCTGCCGAAATTATTGTAGTAGCTCAACAAGGATCAGCCTCACTTTTACAACGTAAATTAAAGTTAGGCTATAATCGTGCTGGTCGTATAATCGATCAATTAGAGGCTGCAGGAATTGTAGGTGGTTTTGAAGGTAGTAAAGCCAGGCAAGTTTTAGTTCCCGATTTAGTAGGACTCGATCAATTGTTAGAAAACGAATAAATTAATTAAGTAAATTCTTTCTTTTAAAGACAGAGAAGGAATACATAAAAATTATTTCAATGAAAAAAGTAACTCTTATTTTAGCACTTTTTATTAGCGTAGCCTCTTATGCTCAGGATAGCAAAGCCAAAGCTCTGTTAGACGAAGTTTCTCAAAAAGCAAAGAACTACGATAATATATCTATAGATTTTAAATACGCTTTAGATAACACAGCAGAAAACATCAAACAAGAAACCCGTGGTGATGTTGTTTTGCAAGGAAATAAATACAGGTTAAATATTTTGGGTGCCACTCGTATTTTTGATGGAAAAACACTTTATAGTATAAGTCCTGACGATGAAGAAGTAACTATTTCTACAGAAAACCCTAACGATGAAGGTAGCATTACTCCTAGTAAAATGCTAACTTTTTATGAAAATGGATATCAATATAAAATGGATATTATCCAAGATGTAAAAGGAAGAAAAATTCAATATGTAAAATTAACACCTATTGATTCCAACTCTGAAATAAAACAAGTCCTTTTAGGTATCGATGCACAAACCAAACATATTTATAATTTAATTGAAGTTGGTGAAAACGGAACAAAGACCACTTTAACTGTTAATTCTTTTAAAACAAACGAACCTATTTCGAAATCCTTATTTACTTTTGACAAGAACAAGTATAAAGATTACTACATTAACAAATTGGATTAAGTAACTTTTGAAGATTTTAGACCGATACATACTAACCTCCTATCTAAAAACTTTTATCAGCGTGTTTGTAATACTCATGCTGATTTTTGTTTTACAAACCATTTGGCTTTACATTAAAGAGCTAGCCGGTAAGGATTTAGATATGGTAGTGGTTGCTAAATTTCTTCTTTATTTTGCGCCAAAATTAATTCCGTTAGTTCTTCCTCTAACTATATTACTAGCATCTATTATGGTGTTTGGAAGTTTTGCTGAAAACTATGAGTTTGCAGCTATGAAATCTACAGGAATTTCATTGCAAAGAGCCATGAAAGGGCTTAGTATCTTTATTGTCGCATTAGGAATTACTACTTTTTTCTTTTCAAACAATGTCATTCCTTGGGCAGAATACAATTCCTATAATCTTCGGAAAAACATAGCTAAACTAAAACCTGCCATGGTTATTGCTAAAGGCCAATTTAATGAGGTTGGAAGTGAATACAATATTAAGGTGGCAGACAAAAGTGGAGACAGAGGCCAGTTTTTAAAAGAAGTGCTTATTCATAAAAAAGTAGGAAATAAATCTGGAAACTTCACCACCATCTACGCTAAAAACGGAGAATTAAAAGGAGAAGAAGAATCTGATATCTTACAACTAATTCTTTTTGATGGTTATTTTTACGATGATACTCCTCCAAAAAATTTTAAGAGCAGATTAAAAAAACCAATGACCAAAAGTCATTTCCAGAAATATACAATTAATGTTGATTTAACGAACTTAAACAAGATAGATTTAGAACAAAAAGATATTAGCGACAAGTACAATATGCTAAATATTAAAGACTTAAGCTATACTATTGATACTCTAAGAATAGACCAAGATAAAAATGTAAAAGAACTAGCATCGAATCTATATAACAGAAGTAACTTTCAACATTTAAACAAAGGAGTTACTGGTGCTAGAGAAAACACATATACAGGTAATATACTTGACCTCTATAACAATAAAAATAGAGTAGTGCTAATAGATTTAGCCACAAATACTTTTAAAAGTACGCAACAAGTTATTAAAAACAGAGAAGAAAGCATGAAAGCTAAAAGTATTTGGCTTAATAAGCATATTATAGCTCTTCATGAAAAATTAGCTTTAGGTTTTGCCTGTATAATTCTCTTTTTTGTAGGTGCTCCATTAGGTGCTCTTATTAGAAAAGGAGGTATTGGATTACCAATGGTTGTCGCAATTTTACTTTTCTTAACCTATCATTTTATAGGTATTTTTGCAAAAAACAGCGCAAAAGACGGAAGCCTTAATCCTATATTTGCTTCTTGGTTTTCTACCTTAATCATGCTGCCATTAGGAATATATCTTACTAAAAGAGCCACCGAAGATCGTGGACTATTTGAATTTGATCATATTATAGATCCTATAAAAAAATTATTGAAAATTAAGAAAAAAGAGGTTGAAACAGCTAAAACTAAGCTTCCAGAGGCTGTCCGAGAAATTATTGAAGAAACTCAAGAGGTCCCTCATGAAACACTTGTTCTTGTTGAAGATTATAAGGCAATAAGAAAAAGGCATGAGGATTATAAAGTTTATGCCAAATTCGCATTTATATTTTATATTATTGGCGCTGTACTATTACCGCTTTATTTTATCTTAAAAAATAACAAATTAGAAGAAATAGCCGAAGTTTGTCTTCATTTAAGTATTATATCCTTCTTCGTTTATTTTATTTACTTTATAGCTTCTACTATAAAGCAACTATCCATTTACAAATTAATAAAAACAAAAAGTGTTTCTAAAAACCCAATTCTATTAACTTTAGGCTTGGTTCTTTACCCTTTAAATCATTACCTAAGAAGGAACAAAATTAATGAAGACTTATCTGTTAGTTTAAAATAAGCCATATCTTTGCAACACATTTAATTATTGAACATGTCTACGCTAAAAATGTCAAAAGAAACTACAAAAATACAATTAAACACCATTGATGAAGCCATTAACGATATTAGGAATGGAAAGGTAATTATTGTTGTTGATGATGAAGATAGAGAAAACGAAGGAGATTTTTTAGCTGCTGCCGAAATGGTAACTCCAGAGATGATTAATTTTATGGCCACTCATGGTCGTGGATTAATTTGTACACCTCTTACGGAAAAACGCTGTAAAGAACTTGAGTTAAATCCTATGGTTCACAATAATACCGACCCAATGGAAACCGCTTTTACTATTTCTGTAGATCTAAGAGGAAATGGTGTAACTACTGGTATTTCTGCCGGAGATAGAGCCAAAACGGTAAAAGCGCTTGTAGACGATAATACCAAACCTTTCGAATTAGCCAGACCAGGACATATTTTTCCTTTGGTAGCCAGAGAAGGTGGTGTATTAAGAAGAACTGGACATACAGAAGCTGCTATAGATTTTGCGCGTTTAGCTGGCTTAAAACCTGCTGGAGTTATTGTGGAAATCATGAATGAAGACGGTACTATGGCCCGACTACCACAGCTTATAAAAGTTGCTGAAAAATTCGATTTAAAAATAGTTTCTATAGAAGATTTGGTAGCCTATAGAATGCAACATGATTCCTTAATTGAAAAAAAGGAGGATTTTGAAATGCTAACTCGATTTGGTGAGTTTAGACTAAGAGCTTATCAGCAAACAACAAATAACCAAGTACATATTGCTATTACCAAAGGTGTTTGGAATACCAACGAACATGTTTTAACACGTGTTAATTCAACATTAGTAAATAATGATATTTTAGGAACCTTAACCAATAATGCTGATAAGAAGTTAGACGACATGTTTAAGTTGATTAACGATGAAGGTAAGGGAGCAATTATTTTTATTAATCAACAGAATCAGTCTACCAATTTATTACATAGACTTTCTATTCTTAAAGAGAAACAGAACCATAAAGACCTAATAAAGGCTCCGAGTATTCAAATGGATCATAAAGACTTTGGGATTGGCGCACAGATACTTCACGATTTAAACATTCATAAACTACGCTTAATGTCTAATAGTGAGCAGACTAAACGTGTTGGAATGATTGGCTATGGCTTAGAAATTATTGATTATGTTACCTATTAATTTTAAGTGATTATAAGCTCATCAATATCATCTAGTACATTAGCTATTAAAATAAAAAAAAGGGAATTAGAACTAAATTAGTTCAAAATTCCCTTTTCACATCGATTAATAGCCTCTTTAATATTTTTCTATTTAAGGTTCGATTAAACTTGAACTTTAAATTAATAATTAACACTTATTTCTTAGTATTTTACTCAACTCTACCCCTTAATGTTACAATTACCAAAAGGTTAACATATAATTCGTAAATATTTAAAACTTAAACCTATTTTTGATTTTTTCTGAATTGAAACTTGAATATTCTCCAATTACTACTGTCTAACCCATTTCTGAATATATCCGGCTCCAGAATTATTAACATCAATTCTAAGCGTGTCGGCAACACCCAATTCCATAGTAGCAGGGTAATAATTATTATCGCTTCCTAATTCTTCATAACTAAAACTGTTATTATTTAAAGCATAAATGTCTTTCCATTTAAGGTCCCCTAAATCAAATCCAGATAAAGCTGGATCGGTAATAATACCATTATCGGCTTCTACATCTATTACCATATCGTTGTTCGTTGGATTATTTCCTCCAACACGAATCCAACTCCCTTGCAATACTTCCAGGTAAACAGATTGTGGTGTAAAATTAGCTTCTCGCACCCATTTTTGAAGATTCCCAGCTCCCGAATGGTTTACATCGACGCGTAAGGTATCGTCCACACCAAAATTTATAGTTGCAGGGTAGTAATTATAATCACTTCCTAATTCTTGATGTGTATAATTTCCTGAGCCTTGTCCAACAATATCCATCCATTTAATGTCTCCATCACTAAAACCTGATTGTTGTTTATCTGTAATAGTCCCTATATCTTCATTAACATTAATTTTCATCCCATTATTTGTTGGGTTATTACCTCCAATTCGAATCCAATCTCCTTGAATATCGTGTAGAGAAACTGAGGGTTGATTGTTATTGTTATTAGGATCAAGGGTTTCTTCGCTACAAGAAACAGATACTAAGGATAACGATAATAAAAGTAGTGTGATTTGAGTAAATTTTCTATAATTTTTCATTGTTCCTTGGTTTAATTTAACTTCAGTATTTGTTTATATAAGAATCTAATACAACTATGGTATCATGAATCTTCACTTATTAAGCAGTTTAATTTATTCTTTCTAGATCTTTAATAAACTATAATTAATGACTCTAAGAATTAAAATTCTCATATTAATAAAAGTGTTAATAATCTATTTTAAAATATGAATCACTTTATTGTTCTTTACTTTTAATAGCATACTTTTTTAAAGGTTAACATTTCTTTTGAAAAATTATGAAAGATCTAAAAGTTACCTGTTAAATTAAATATTGCTAAGAATTTTAGTGTGATTTTTAGAATGGTTAGATAAACTGAAAAAGAGCAGTAAGCCCTGTATCGACAATTATTTTGAAGAATGTTTAAATTATATATAAACATGCTTACCTTAACATATAGATAAGATGTTTGAAAAGCTCTCTATATGTTAATTGAATATTGTTTTTCGAGAAAACAGAAAGAAGAAAGTGTATCCAGAAAACAACCTTAAGCAACTTAAATTAACCAATTTGCTGCTTAAGGTTATCAAAGTATTTTTTATTGTTTATTATAAAACTGAAGAAATAGCTTTTACCATTAATTGAGCGCGTTCTATTACCTCTTCTTCTGTCCAAGAAAGTTTAATTAAACACGAGATATTTCTCCCAATATAATGATCTGATTGTTCAAAGGTTTTTGTTTGAAGATACTCTAAACCATTTTTAACTTCAATTGAAACTGGATACAAGGTTTTTAAATTCTTTAGGTGGTCCCATTTTCTAATATAATGCCAGCTATTATCGTAATAATGAAAACACCCATCAACTCCTGCTTCTTTTAGAGCTATTGAGGCTTTTCGAGACGTTTCTAAATCGGATAAAAAGAAACTTAAAAATGAATAACTTTCTTCGCCTCCTTCTGGAACAGTTCTAAAAGTGAGTTCTGGAATTGCCGAAAGCGCTTCACGAAGAATATTATAGTTTTTCTTTTGTATAGTAACAAATTCGTCTAAACGTCTTAATTGTGCTAAACCAACGGCAGCATGCAACTCTGAAATTCTGAAATTATATCCTAAAAACGGGTGCGTTTCTGCTCCACGGTCATTTCCTTTATGGTCATGTCCATGATCTGAATAATGATCTGCATGTGTATAATAAGTTTCGTTATTAGTTAATACTGCTCCACCTTCACCAGCAGTTATAATTTTCACAAAGTCTAGAGATAAACAGCCTAAATCTCCAATACTACCTAAGGGTTTTCCTTTATAAGTAGCTCCTGTTGCTTGAGAAGAATCTTCTATAACAATTAGATTATGTTTTTTACAAAGCGCCATTAAAGCGTCCATATTTGCCATACTTCCACACATATGGACGGGCATAATGGCTTTTGTTTTTGATGTAATAGCTGCTTCAACAGCCTTTGGATCCAAGGTTAAAGTATCGTCGATATCTACTAAAACAGGAATTGCACCCAACATCATTATAGCTTCAAAACTGGCAACAAAAGTAAAGGTTGGCATAATCACTTCGTCTCCAGAACCAATTCCAGCACTAGCCAAAGCTACAGAAACAGCTGCAGTACCACTAGAAACTAATTGCGCATGTTTTACTTGCAGTTTGCTTTCAAGTGTGCTTTCTAACTCTTTGGCTTTCCAATGTCCGTTACGCATCCCGTCAAATCCGTAGCGCATTAATACTCCATTATCCAACACATCGTTTAACTCTTTTCTTTCTTTATCACCAAATAATTCAAATCCTGGCATGGCTTTCTAATTTTTAAAATTTATAATTCAATAATACTGTCTGCAATTGTTTTTCTCACTTTTTTAAAGTCAGCAAACTTATCGTCGTCAGCACGATAACCTATTGGCAGTAACAACACCGATTTTAAACCTTCCTTTTCTAAGCCTAAAAGTTCATCGTATTTCTCGGGCATAAATCCTTCCATCGGACAAGAGTCAATACCTTCCATGGCACAAACAGTCATTAAATTTCCCAAAGCTAAATATGCCTGATTGACAGCCCAGTTTTCGATGTCTTGTTGTGTTTTGTTTTCAAAATTATCTATTAAAAAAGATTCAAAAGGTTTGAGAATGTCTTTGGGCGTATTTCTGATTTTATGAACTCGGTCGAAATAATTTTTTACGAATGCCTTATCGATATTTGTTTGAATACAAATTACAAGTAAATGAGATGCTTGAATAATTTGCTGTTGATTCATGGCATAAGGTAGTAACTGTTCTTGGAGCTCCTTGTTTCTCAACAAAATAAGTTTTATGGGTTGTAATCCATAAGAAGAAGCTGTTAAGTTAAAAGCCTGTTTAATAATATCCAATTTTTCAGTTGGCACTATTTTATTAGGTTTAAAAGCTTTTGTAGCATAACGCCACTGCAATTTGTTTATAATTCCCATGACTCTCTTTTAAATAAGAACAACAAAAATACCACTTGCTTTTTGTTTCAACTAACAGAAAATCATAATTATTATTGAGCTAAAAAAAACTTTAAAAATTATGGCTTATATATTTGATATAATGAAAAAGGATTCTATATTTGCACCCGCATTCAAGGGATACTTGATGAGATACGCAAAGGAGAAATGGCAGAGCGGTCGAATGCGGCAGTCTTGAAAACTGTTGAGGGTCACACCTCCGGGGGTTCGAATCCCTCTTTCTCCGCTGAAATAAAACCCTAACGATTGATAATCAATTAGTTAGGGTTTTTATTTTTAATATATCCCCACATAATCCCCGCTTTTTTTACAATTTATTCTTCAATATCTTCTGCCTGAAAACGTATTATCCATTGGACTAATTCATCTCTATCAACTAATTCACAATAATTTACTGAAGCCAATTCATAAGCTGCTTTTGAATAGTAACTATTTGTAATTACCATAGATTTATTGCAATCATAATAATTCATACCAGCAACAGCATCACTTACTGCTCTTCTCGAAACATTACTTTGTTGTCTTTTTACTTGTATTGCAATCTTATCATTTTCAAAAGTGGCTATTATATCAACACCAAAATCGTTAGATGCTTTGGTTACTTCAGCTTCGTAACCTTCATTAATTAATAATTTTTGAACATAATACTCAAACAAAATACCATCCATTTCATCAATTTCTGAAACAGATATGGCCTTAAAATATTCTTGTTTAGCTATTCTCTTTTTTCTTTCATTATATAAATAAATCCCTAAAAAAAATAAAGCTATCGGTACAATAATGTACCAATATTCAATCATAAAATAGCCAATCATAGCAATGAAACCTCCTAAAGCTATTAATCCATCTTGTTTTTTACTTGCCATTATGCTATATGTAGAAATGTAATTGATAAAAATAAGAAAACCGTTACAATTTAATGTAACGGTTTAATCGCTATTAATCTAGGATCACTTTTAAGATGCCGTACCACTACCTAAATAAACGCTATTTGATACTCTGGAGCCATCAGCTTCAATGAATGCCATAAACAACTCTACAGTGTCCCCTGCATAAGTTGAAGGTATAATTAAGGTTTCCGTTCCAACTGTTCTATCAGCACCTTCTAATTGCGAAATAGATTCTTTCTTTGTTGGATTATAAACTAACAACATCGCTTTATCAGTTGTATTGGCATTTCCTTCAGCAGAATTATCATCCCAACTGAATGTTACTTGACCTGCTGTAGACAAATCAGTACCAGGATTCAATACTCCAGATAAATTACCTCTACTCAAAAAAGCAAGCGTATAATCAACATTAAAGTTTGGTGCTATACCAGTAATGGCATTATTCAACACATAAGACATTGCAGCATTGAACTGTGTCATTTTCACCGCATAATTCTTATACCCTTTCTGCACGAATGCAAGATTTGGCTGTAAGAACTCTAACGTTACAGTAAATTTATTTCTTTGATTTACTTGTCCTACCGTTCTTGGATTAGCAACACTGGAAGGCTTAATTCTTAAATAATCAATTCCTTTCCAATTACCACCAATAACATTACCTACCTTTCCAGATAGTCCTCCTAAAATTCCTTGGGCTATTTTCCCCATAACATATAACAATTTTTAATTACTACTCATTCGGACTTGGTACGGACTTCATAAGGATTCAGCTCCTGTATGTTTATATAATAAATTACGGCAATATTTGAGGGTTTAGTCGTTCAAATTCATTGAATACCTTCTTTTACTTTATTTTATCCCTTTATTCTTCAGAAGGAATCAGTAATAATCAAAAACATAAACCCTTCCTATAATTTTTTTTGACAAAGAAAAAAAGAAAAAAGAAAGCCGAAAACTTGGAGCCGTGGCTATACTGTCAAGTTTTTTGGAAAAAATATTGCGAATGGAAAGGTTTTAAAAATAAGCACCTAAACATAGGTGCAATATTATTTTCAAAACCCGGAGGGCTTGAACTTTATAGTATAATAGCGTTGGCTGGAGGAAGGCTACTAAATTTGCTTGTTTTATTATTTTAAATTAAATTTAACGAAAATAACATATAAGACTTAAACTAGACGCATACGTAATATGAGTAAAAAAACTTATTCTTTTGAACACATGTTAAAAGTATACAATATAAAAGTGAACAGTCTAAATGATTTAATTGACGAAAAGTTTGAAGGAATTGTACCTGAAGAAATACCTGCTTCATTAAATAATGAAATAGCTATGCTATTAGGTGTACAACCAAAGAGACTTAATCCAATACCAAAGAAAAAGAAGGTTTTAAAAAAAGAGAAACCAAAAAGCTTAAAGAAAAAAAAAGAAGTAACTCCCAAAAAAAAAAAGAAGACTTATAAAACTGAAATAAGCCAGATTGAGAATTCAAAATATAAAGAAAAAATAGAGGAGTATTTTGAAGAGTTAAAGTCTAAAATCAATAATGCTAAAATCATGGAGGAAATAAATCAAGCATTTGAAGCCCTCCCTGATAAAATACAATACCTAAAAGAGGATTGTGAAAAAATCTATTTTACATGGAAAGATATGATTTTTACTACTAAAGGAGTAAAAGTAGATCCGAATATTGTTTACCTCACAATTAATATTGACGGACCAACTAAAATACTCAATGATATAAAAGTCTCCTATTTTCAGAGAAAATATGACAAAACTCTTTACAAAGTCTATATTAACAAAAACAGTAAAAAAATTGAATATTCCCTCTCGAGTGATATAAGAAAAATAAAGGATATAGTTTCGGAACATATAATTAGTAAAGAAACTTTAAGCAAAAAAACATCTACTAAACAAACTATTGGGAGCTATACTCACGATAATTATAATACTACAAAACAAATAAGTAATAAAGATATTGCACGATTATACCAAAGCAACAATTACATAAAAGAATCTTCAAAATTTCTAAAAACAAAGGACGCTGCTTTTGCATTATGGGAAAACAACAACTCTGTCTTTGAAGAAGCTATTTTATTCGTTTTTTACCGCAAAGTACATGTGTATGTGATATGGGAAAATATAAATGAAAATAGAGCATGCTATATTTTTAAATACAAGCCAAGTAATTTTAAGAAAAAAATAAATAATTTAAAGAAGTTCATAAATACAGATATTGAATACAAAAGATGGGATTTATTTAACAATAAAGGAAATACTAATTCTTTGAAGTATGAAGAGTATTACACTGTTATTCATGAATGTAAAGAGAGTTATAAAAGAAAATTACATTCCTATTTAAAAAATTAAGCTCAAAATAGACTTTAATTTAAATACTACTTAAATATATGCTTTTGGCAGGTAATCTAAAAGGCGCGAGCCGACTGCGAGATTAGCAAGGGTGGTGTGGTAATAGCACGTTGCATTTTAGCAAAAGTGCGTACCACAGCAACGGTTTACCGCAAGGGTGGCGGATTTTTTGATTTTTTAGGTAGTCAGATGTTACTTTATAAATACAACGACATAATCAAGTTTAGGTAAGTGCAGGGATTGAAAGAGGCAATGGAAGGTTTTGAGAATAGTTTTCATTTAAGGTTTTGCGTTTATGTAATTAAAAGAGCTTTGAGGATTTAAAGGGTTTGAGGGTTTATGTAGATTTATCTAATAGCCAAACCGTAATGTAAAAACTATTTAGCGTGGATGGAATTGCCGACTGAATGAGTTGCTCTTGCTTATTGTCAGCAAATGGGATAATCCGCAACATAAATGTTAGTTCAGGTTGATGTTAATTGTAAGTTTTGTTAATGCAATTATTAAATATTCTTTAGTAGCATTGCGGTTATCTTATTTGCCATTGAATTGGTTCAAAAAATGTGACACCCGCAGACCCACATGCTTACTTAAAACAGATGTAATTGAATTTAGGTATTTTCAATTATAGTATTAATAAACTTTAAAAGATAAAATCATGTGGGTTTTGCCCGAAGCGACCCGCAGGCTCGCATCATATTAAGTAGCGGTTGCCCCTTAATAAATTATTTCAGCACATCGTGCTGACCTTATTGGATTTTAAGGGGCAAAAGTAGCTACGGGTGAGGAAGGAGAGCATGTGTGCAATAAAACAAATAAATAGTGCCAACGAGGATGTGCCACCGCAGTGGTGCTATTTATGGTATATGCAAGCTTTTTTAAGGTTATGCTATTATTGATTATGAGATTGTTTCACTGCGTTCGCAATAACATTTATATTACAAATTGGCTTGCAGATATGTTTTGTGGAACAAAATAGAACGACTGACGAACACCTTATTACCTGCCCTTCCTGCTTATTCTATATATTATGAATATTCAAATTTCAAATATTACTTCTTTACAAAAAATCCGTTTACTTTTAGGTTTACCCATAAACATAATTATATTATTTTCTAAAAATCATCGCAAAGTTGATTTAGGTAAGTTGGTGTATTTATGAATTACCACTATTACTTTTTTGCTGCATGGATAGCATTTTTTGAGGAGAAACTACAGGTAGAATTATCCCTTGCATATTGGTATTAGACAACCTTTCAAAAATAATACCTCTAGCTGTTGAAAAACTAATACCTAAAAGCGTAGCAATAAGGACTCCAGTAAATATTGGAGAATTATCTTCCTTTAATTGATAATACTTATTTAACTCATCAATTTTAAAATGAAAGTCGAAAACAAAGCGTGCTTTAGCATCAGAGGACACCTCATCATGGATTAAATCTAGAAACAACCCTATTTTTACCCTTTCATCTTTTAAATTATGCATTGTTGTTTGTGCTATGTTTATATTGAAGTTATTATCTCCTTTTTGAGATACATCCTTAATAGCACTTTCCACAATATTAATGTGAAATAGGTGTATTTTTTCTGGGTCTATTTTAATCTCTTTACCTTTACTCATTAGCTTGCTTCGCTATAATTGGTTTCCTCATAATCATTGATAGCATCTTCCATACCACCAGGAATAGATCCTAAATAAACGTATTCGATTTCTTTTATTGGCTCAATATTAATTAGGTTAATATCTAAAACCTCTTCCATTTTAGTAATACTCTTTAGGGTAAGGTTGTGCAAACCAGATAGCCATTTAGATATTTCAGAAGGTTTTTTACCTAACATTTCAGCAAACTGTTTTTTCTTGATACCACGTTCTTTTAAAACAGCGCATACTTTTTCAGTTATAGCCAAATTTCTTTCAATAAATCTATCTATTTCAGTATTTTTATTAGCTTCTAACCAATTGTCTAATATGTTGTTTTTAGGAAATTCCATAATTAATAAAAGAGTTTAAAGTTTTTGTCACAATTAATTAAAGTACAATCATCATTCCAAACTATATCGTGATTTTTGAATGCTTCATCTATTGCTTTTGTAAGTTGATTAGCCAATAAGAAATGAGGTTTCACATTTGGGCAGTCTTGAGCTTTATTTGCTGTTTTAATATCACCACCAAACAAAAAAACTACATTCTCATTAGCTCTTAAACAATACAATCTTAATGTATTGTTTTTCTTTTTGCCATTTTCAATGTAATACGGTTTTTTGTCTTTGCCCACAGGTGGTAATGCTGAAGTGTCTGCGATGTAAGCTTCATTTCTGAAAAAACGTTTTTGTGCTCCATACTTTTTTCCAATTACTTGTATCCATTTTAAAATATGGTATAGTTTGTTTTTGTTTTTAAGCTCATGCTTTTTAACAAACTCTTCGTACAAGGTCTCTTTATTATCGTTTAATATAACAGAGTAATATGCTACTCTATTATACTTAAACAATGGTTTTATGTGTGCAAAGTTATTCACTTATAAGTTAATTTACAAATATTTTTCACTTTTAAGTTAATTTTAAGACTATTTATAGTGGTTCTATTACTATACTAAATTGTTATATTTCTGCTTAATTAGGAACATTAAATAGTCTATATCTGTGTTTTTATTCCATTTTATAACATAAACATTCCCTTTAGTGCCACTCTTCCATTCCCATGAACGCTCTGCTGCAATACCTTTTGGGTCGTCGATATCAAAGTAATTCTTTGACTTTGTACCATCTATATTTAGGTTTCCTCTAGGAATATCAATTGGAATAGCTGATTTTCTAAAATGAAAATAGGCAATTGCTTTGTTGTTAGCTGTTAAACTTATATAGTGCTTTTTGGGGTTTATTTCAATATTGTCTAAAGCAGTCAATCGTTGTTTTAATTCATCCCACATTGCTCCCATTTCGCTATTAGTTTTATTTAGATGATATTCTTCATCAAAAACTTTCACTTCCTTATTTACACTACTAATAACATTTTGTGTTTTTTGATTGGATAAAGAATCTATACTTTCTTTAGAGGTTGATTGATGCTTATTAAGAATAATTACGCCATTAGTAAATCTTTTTATTTCATAGAGTTCAAAAGGAAGGTTTTTAAAATTAACACTATCCTTTTGGTAGGAATTAAAAGATGGCGACACAAAAATAATCTTTGACTGGCTCCAATCTACATCTTCAACCCGTAACACTTTATTAAAATGCTGCGATAGTTCTAATAAAAAATCAGATTTGTTATTCAACAATAACTGTAAATAGGTATAACCTTGATCTATCACAGAGTAGCTGCTTCCTTTCTTGTACTCTATAATAACAAAGGAATTATTATCAGAATCATAGCATAATGAGTCTATACGGTATTTATCTACAGTAAATTCTGTTTTAACAAATTCAAGGTTAAACAATTCCTGTGTATTAGTTTCAATTAAGTCTTGTATATCTTTTTCTAACTTAAAAGGTTTTGAAGTAATACTTTCTAATTTGTTATTCTTTACATTATATAATTCCATTTTTCTATTTAATTTAATATTAAGGTCTAGAAATACCGTTTATAAATGTGCTTAATCATTATAATTGCCCTCCTACACCTTTATACTTATCAATAAAAGCCGATATTTTTTGAAATACACTTTGCTTTATTTTTAGGTATTGCGGGTTTAAAGGACTCATTTTAGGTAAAATACCATTCAGTTCTGTGCCATTTTCACTAGCATATTCACGCTTTAATGATGTTAAGATATATCGTTTTGCAGCTTCTTCATTTAAATTCTCATTTGTTATTAATGCTGAAGCTTCTGTTTTCTGTTTTCCTTGTGCATAAGTAAAGAACGCATCTATAATAGTTGCTTTTTCTTTTATATCATCCAAATTTGTATCATTAATAAAATCTACTATTAAGCCTTCTTTTGCCCTATTACCGATACTTGCTCGAATTACACGTCTTATTTCTTCTACTAGCTCTTCCTTGTTTTTAGATTTCTTATTATTCTCAAAAATTAACTCAAGTATATAATCTAAATTTATTTCTTGCGATTTTAATAAATCGACTTCAAAAACTACATCATCCCAATCGATGTCCGATTCTTCTGCTCCTTTACCTTCTTTCTCACGTCTTAACCAATCGCGAATATCATTATAAGTAGAACGATAATCCTGAATGGTACGTTCGGCAAGTAGCTCTATTTGTTGCATAACAGCTATATCTTCATCTGTTACAAAGTGTGTTTCTTTAAATGCTTCAACAGCTTCTGGGTCGTTTATGTCTATACTTTGTAATTCTTTTAGATTGGCAAATTCATCGTAGTTTTGAAGTATGTTTTCTACACGTAAATATTCACCAAAAAGTTTAGAAAAAGCCTTCTTATCTTTTTCTGTTACAATTTCATCTGGGTTGGGAAACTTTTCGTTCAGTTCTTTTACCACCTCAACATAACCACGTCGTGCTTTTCCTGTTGCAATATCTGTAAACCCTTCTAGATATTCTTTATAGCTTTTCTCTAATACTACATTTCTTGTACTACTATCCCCAAAAAGTGTAATTGAATCTATAGTGGCTTGTTCTAAATCTCTAAAGGTTACAATATTACCAAAAGTCTTTGTAGCATTGTATATACGGTTAGTACGTGAAAACGCTTGCATTAAACCGTGATAACGCAAGTTTTTATCTACAAACAATGTATTTAATGTTGGCGCATCAAAACCTGTTAAGAACATACCTACCACAATAAGTAAATCTACTTCTTTTGCCTTAACGCGTTTGGCTAGGTCGCGATAATAATTCTGAAATTCTTTACTATCAACACCATAACTTGTTTTAAACATGTTGTTATAGTCATCAATAGCTGCTGTTAAAAACTCTTTTGCGCTCAAATCCATTGCTGCTGGCTCAAAAGATTCATCTACTATTTCACCAATAGCACTTTGTTCTTCATTGGCTGCAAAAGAAAATATAGTAGCTATTTTTAATGGTTTATCACTACCCTTTTGAAGCTTGTTTAATTCTTCGTAATAACATTTAGCTGCATCAACACTGCTCACTGCAAACATGGCATTAAAACCACTATTACCACCTTGTGTACGGTGTGTTTTTTGCCTATAATGTTTTAAGATGTATTTAGAAACTTCCTTTATTCTTGTTGGATGAAGTAAAGCTTTTTTATTTTCTGCTGCACTTAATTTTTTTTCGTCTATCTCTGTTTCTATTTTTCTAAATTTCGGCCTTACATCGTTATAATCAACCTTAAATTTTAATACTTTCTCGTCTCTAATAGCATCTGTAATAACATAGGAATGTAATTCGCGACCAAATACACTTGCTGTAGTTTCAGAACCTAAAGCATTTTGAGGGAATATAGGCGTACCCGTAAACCCGAATTGATAATACTTTTTAAATTTCTTTTGTAGATTTTTTTGTGCCTCACCAAATTGAGAGCGATGTGCTTCGTCAAATATAAACACGACTTGTTTTTGATATATAGACAAGTCACTTTCACTTTTTATAAGGTTATTTAGTTTCTGAATGGTTGTGACTATAATCTTATTATCATCCTTTTCAATATTTCTTTTTAAACCCGCTGTACTATCAGACCCATTCACACTATCTGGTGAGAAACGTTGATACTCTTTCATGGTTTGAAAATCAAGGTCTTTTCTATCTACAACAAAAAACACTTTATCAATAAAGTCTAGTTTGGTTGCTAGTCTTGCTGCTTTAAAACTTGTAAGCGTTTTACCAGAGCCGGTAGTATGCCATATATATCCACCACTTTCTGTTGTAGCCCAGTTTTTTGCTTGAAAAGAACTCGCAATTTTCCATAACATGCGTTCAGTGGCAGCAATTTGATAAGGTCTCATTATTAAAAGCGTATCACTTACATCAAAAACTGAATAGTTAAGTAGTATATTTAATAATGTGTGTTTTTGAAAAAATGTTGCTGTGAAATCTTTTAAATCTTTGATAAGTGTATTGTCCGCTTTTGCCCAATTCATAGTAAAATCGTAACTATTTTTATCACGTTGTACTGTGTTAGCAAAATAACGACTGTCTGTACCATTGGAAATTATAAACATCTGTAGGTACTTAAATAGTGAGTTATCTGTATTAAAGCTCTCTTTGGTATAGCGATGTACTTGGTTAAATGCCTCACGAATAGCTACACCTCTCTTTTTTAATTCTATTTGTACTAATGGTAAGCCATTTACTAATATAGTAACATCATAACGGTTTGCATCTGTGCCTTTTTGTTTGAATTGCGAAATGACTTGTACTTTATTGCGAGCTATGTTTTTTTTATCTACCAGATAGATGTTTTGGATATGCCCATCATCAAACACAAAATCGTGGATATAATTATCGTGTAATTTCCTTGTTTTATCGACGAGGTTATCACTTGGTTTATCTAAATATTCTATTACAAAACGTTTCCATTCTTTATCTGTAAATTGCATATCATTAAGATCTTGCAAATGCACACGCACATTATCCAACATACGCTCCTGATTGGTTATTTGAGGGATAAATTCGTAACCTTGATTTACTAAATCTTTAATTAATTCCTTTTCTAAATCTGCCTCTGTTTGATAGCTTGCAGGTGCTTCATTTAGTTCTGAAAACTTTTTGTATTTATCTAAAACAATAAAATTGTTTGATTCTGCTATGGTTTTATATTGTTTCATTTTGTTCTGCTTTCCAGTAATTATAATTAGTTGTGAGGTGATTTAATAAAAAACTTACCGTTTGTTTCTCTGGTTCTGTAGGCTCTGGTATTGCTTCGTTTGACAACGTTGAATGACTTGTAAACTGAATTACACGATTATAGTATGTTTGTTTATCATCAGGTAATAATTCTGACCAACGTGGATAGCCTAAAAAATTTGCAGTTTTCTCATATAGGTTTCTTAATAGTGTAAAATGATATTTCTGAATACTATTATTTACAATGGCATCTTCAATCGTATTTTTTAAATGAATATGATATGAAAAACTTTTATTGGAATCTCCTCGTTTTACAGGAATATTATATGACCCATCTTCAAATTTATTTAACATATAACATGTCTTATTCCCTATTTCATTAAATAGCACGTTATAAAACAAAGGATTATGTGTTGTTATTATGAACTTTAAGCCAGAATCACTTGATTTTATTAATTCTGCAATATTTACAGCAAGTTCTATTAAATGATCATCATCTAATGAACTCACTGGATCATCAATAAATACATACTCTAAATGATTAAATTGTTCCGTATCACGTTCATTTTCTTCCGAAATATTCAAAGTACTTATAGCTTGCTCTAACAGGCTATAAAATATACTCCATATAAAACAACTTTCTTCTCCTTTAGAAATTTTCACATAATTTGAATCAGAATCATCACCGCGCTCAAAAGAAAAACGAACTTCAGAAAATTCACTATTAAAATTAGGTGTTAATTTATCATTTGTATAACGCTGGAAATGAGCTGTTATATTTGGTTCTTGACCTTGGTCTTGGAGCACCCAATTTGTATATCCATTAGGCTGTATTATTAATTTCCTATCTAAATCATTATCCAAATCATTATCCCAATAAAATAAATCTTCTGTAAAAGCATTATAATATAAAACTTTAGATTGATACTCTTCTTCCGAATCAACCTCTTTTGGGGATATTAAATTTTTAAACTCCCGTGATAAACGTGTTTTACCCGTACCATTAAAAGCGTAGATTAACTGTACTTTTTTTTGACTGTCTTTTAGTGATTGTGCTATTTCTGTTAATGACTGCCTCATATACTTATACTTCTAAACCATCTTTTGAGAATGTTAGCAGTTTATTTCTATAATATTCATATTGTATTTGCCTTGCTGAAAGCTCTGCTGAAAGCTCTGCTGAAAGCTCTGTAAATTTATTTAAGGCATCAACTATTTTATTTTGAATATTTAATGATTTTTCTGGTTTATTGGGGCAAGGTATTGGGATTTTTTTTTGGCTATATTTACTAATCCACTGTCTCTTATGGTCACCTTCCACTAAACCACTTGGTAGCGTGTTGAGCCAAAAGTAAATATACCTTAATGATATTTTAGTATCATCTTTAGAAGTTATCATTTTCATTGCAGATGATTTCACTTTAAAATCAAAATCAACCCATTTATTAGCAGTAGTAAAATCATCAAATATGATTACTGGATTTTCTGAACCTTTGTAAATACCATTAGTTTCATCTGTGTAGCCAAGAATAAAAGTTTTACCTGCTGTTAAAACTGGGGTCTTATATTTATCACTATAATCAGTTGAACTAACTCTATAATTACCAGGCTGCTCATAATTAGTAACATCTCCAAGTGGCATCCATTCAAAATCAACACCATCAACTAACTTTTCCATAAAGTTTGCGCTATTATCGGAGTCTATATCTTTAACTAATATCTCAATATTTTCACGTAGCTTATTTATATTTTTTACAGTATCTGACACTTTGTTATTCAGCTCATTAACATCAATGTCTTTTTCTGTTTTTTTTGCTTTAACATAAGTACTTACTGAAAGATTGTAATTCTTTTCTGCTATTTTAGAATTGTCTATAGTTGTGGTTACATGTGCAACTTCTTCTTTCGTATCGAATAGTTGGATAACCTTTTCAATATGATTATCATACAATACATTATTATTTGTTTCTTTTTTAAAGAACTCTTCGCCTGTAGCATCTATAAACTGTGTTTTTGTATCGGTTTTATGTTTAGATAAAACTAAAAGTGTAACCGCTATTGTAGTACCATAAAATAAATTAGGTGGTAAATTGATAATGGTTTCTACATAGTTATTATCGACCAAATACTTTCTAATTTTCTGTTCTGCGCCACCACGATAAAAGATACCAGGGAAACACACCAAAGCTGCTCTACCTTTGCTTGATAAATAGCTTAATGAGTGTAATACAAACGCAAAATCAGCTTTAGATTTTGGCGCTAACACTCCTGCAGGAGCGAAACGGTCGTCGTTAATTAACGTAGGGTCGGCACTACCTTTCCATTTTATAGAATATGGTGGATTAGACACGATGGCATCAAACGGTTTATCGTCTCCTAATTGTGGGTTCATTAAGGTATCACCCAACACAATATGAAACTTATCGTAGTTAACGTTATGTAAAAACATGTTCATACGTGCCAAGTTATAGGTAGTGTGGTTTATTTCTTGCCCAAAGAAACCTTCTTCTATAATATGGTTGTCGAAGTGTTTTTTAGCTTGTAAGAGTAACGAACCAGAACCTGCAGCAGGGTCGTAAATTTTATTGATTTTATCTTGCTTGTGCATTGCTAATTGAGCAATGAGTTGCGATACGTTTGTTGGTGTGAAAAATTCACCACCAGACTTACCTGCATTGGCCGCATATTTATGAATAAGAAATTCATAGGCGTCACCAAAAAAATCTATTTTGCTATCTTTAAAATCGCCGTCTAGTTTTAAGCCTGCCACACCTTTTAAAACATCGGCTAATCTGCTATTTTTGTTTTCAACGGTATTACCTAGTCGGTTACTTGTGGTATCAAAATCGGCAAATAGGCCTTTTATATCCTCTTCTGATGGATACCCATTTGCAGAACTTTCTATTGCATTAAATATAGCTGCTAAATCTGTATTTAGATTATCGTTATCGTTTGCATTTTTTACAACATTTACAAAAAGTTGACTTGGATAAATAAAATACCCTTTGGTTTTTATGGCGTCGTCTTTTATTTCTGGTGTAATTACATCGTCTGGGAGGTTAGCATAATTTACACTTTCATCACCAGCTTCAATATAATCGGTAAAATTCTCACTAATAAAACGGTAAAAAAGAGTTCCTAACACAAAGTGTTTGAAATCCCATCCATCTACTGAACCACGTACATCGTTGGCTATTTTCCATATTTGATTTTGTAATTCGGCTCTTTGTGCTGTGCTTGTCATTTATTGATTTTATGATGTTTTGTTCCAAAGTACGGAACTGATTTAATTTTTGTGGTTTTTAAGTCATTCTAATTGTTAAAAATATAAATCTAATTGACTTTAACCTAACTGAAAACCATAATTTAAATGTGTTGGTTTGCAGATTGCAATGATTGCAAGGTTTGCAAATTATTTTTGTTTTATGTAGTAACCTGATTTAGGCTTTGTTAGATAACCAGCCTTTTCTAATTTGGCAAGGTGGTAATCTACAGTTCTTGCTTGAATGTTTAATGTACCTCCAAGTGTTATGGCTTGTTTTCTTTCAAACTCTTTTGGTAAATGTTTGTAAAAATTCATTTTTGGATCATTGGGTTTAAATTCTATACTACCTTCTTGATTAGGTAAGTTTTTATAAACCAATAAACTGTGTTGCAGGTATATGTCTGCTAAAATTAATGCATTATTGAAATCTTCATCAGTACATTGTAAATCTACATCTTGTATTTGACATTCAAACTTTCGCATTGCTGTAAAAATCATGCATAATCGATAAACAATTAAACCTAAACGCTTTACTACACTCGTTGCATCTTGACTTACTAAATTGTAGATTCTAAACAAATACTCATCAAATAGCGGATTGAATTTATCCCATTGTTCATCAGATAAATGAATGGTTGTTGGTGACGTTTCTAAAAACCTAACCATTCTGTACACGTAATCTGAAAGGTTATTAAAATGCTCCGTTAAATTAACCGGATTGGATTTTGGTGATGGGTCCAGCCATACGGGATTTGATGCAAAGACATAAAATATAAATCTACTGAACAAACCATCTTCTGCCGATTGTACGATGTTTAAAATTTGATTTGGTGTTCCTGATAGAACTACCGATAATCTCGGGTTATCAATTTCGAAATACTCATTATTGGTTTTCCTTGATATTGATATTTTCTCATGATGGTAAGCTTTTCTTAATAAATCTGAATACGAACCCCAATCGTTTTTAAAGGTCTGACCTAATGTATCTGCTTCGGTTTCGCATATAATACCGAAGCCTTCATTGTCCTCTAAATGCTTAATGATTTTTGCATTGCTTGTATTGGCAGGAATATAAACTACTTTAAAAGGCGGTTCTTCTGGTGGATCGGGTGGCTGTTCTCCTTTTTTAAGGTATTTTTTAGCATGTTTATGAACATCCATTTCCTTATTAAACTCCTTTTCAGCTTCTCTTGAACCCGATATTACCGCTTGATGATATTTATCGGCTAACATTTTAGCAAAGGTTAATGCGCCTTTACCTGATGCTGGTGGTGCTAATAGAAATGAAAACAGATTAGGATAAACCACCTTTCCACCATATAATCCTGTAACATTTGGTAGGCATCCCGAAATAATTGAAAGTGCACCGGTAAGAAAAACATCTTTTTCTCTGTTGTCTTTTAAGACTTTTATCCCTTCTTTTAATAAGACTGGTAAGCTATTAAATACACTTTCTGGGATATTTGGTGTGGATGCCAATAATGAAAGGTTATCAATACTTTGTTGTTCTTCTTTTTTAAATTCTTTATTACTTACAGTATTTGCAAACTTTGCAAACTTTGCGAAGTCTTGAAAGTTGTTTTTATAGGCACTTTTTATAGAACTCTTTATTTCATCTTCATTTAGGTCGAAATTAGTCAAACAAAAATCTAAAGCATCTGCTTCTATAATACCAAATCGATTAGCATTAGAAGCAAAAAGATAGATGAAATTATTCCTATTACCTTCAATATATTGTTCTTTTTGTTCTGTAAATTTTAGGCAGCGTTCTAATAAATCAAAAGTGGTTAATTGTGTATTGTTACTGTTTGGGATAGTGCTTTTGTCTTTTATAGGAGCTTCTTTAGCAATCATCGATACTGCAAATACGTCTGCATCATTTTTAATAAAACAATCTTCATCGTAAGACACAAAACACAATCTGCAAATATCTTTTCCAGAAGTATCAATATCAATATTTAATGCTCTTTCGTAGTAGGCTACAACTTGATTGTAGGCTTCTTTATGATGCTCTTTTTTAGAATTTACTTTGACTATGATTTTTAAGCCTTTACCACTTGGACTAATAAATGACGCATAGGTATATGGTGCTAATCGGGAGAGATTTATAATTCCCTCTAGTTGTGAATCGGAAAGTTTATCTATATCCAGGATAACATATTGGCTATAGGTCTCGACTTTATCTATACTTCTTCCATTAGTAAATGTCCCGGACACTGTAAATGCCAATAATTGCTTTTTTAGTTGGTCTGCATCTTCTTTTTGATCGTTATTAATTTTAGTTCTTATAGCTGTTATTTCAGCTTTGTAAGTCCCTTGCTTAATATCCTTAAGGATTTGTTCTAAAGGTATATCCTCAACCTTATGAATGAAATTTTTAAATATTGAAATATTTGGCATCTTATGTAGCTTAAAAGTGAGTGAATTATTTAGTGGTAATTGGCTTATAATTATCGTCTAATAGCTTATTGATATCGCTTAAACGGTAATAAATTTTATTACCTATTTGCGAAAAGGCTATGACGTTATTGTCTCTCCAATTTTGTGCTGTTTTATGGCTTATTTTGAATAGCTGTAACAAATCGGCATTGTCTAGCAAAATAAGCTCTGGGTCTTGTGTTATGTTGTTTTCAAGCTTGTTTACAAGCGATTGAAAACGTTCATATAACTTATTCCATTCTTGAATGGAGACGTCTTGAAATGGATCCATTATAGCTTATTTTTTACATTATTAATAGCAATTAACGCCTGGTCTATTTCATCGGTTTTGTACCTAATGAGATTTCCTAATCGGTAAGGTTTTAGTATTCCTTTTTTATTCCAATCGGTAAGGGTAACTAATGATACTTTAAGGATTTTTGCTACTTCCTGTCGGGTGAGATATTCGGGAGGTTTAATGGGTTGGAAATTTTGAGCAATGACTTTTAATTCTGCTCTAACATCGTTAATGATGTCTTCTTTTAATTCGGAAGGTGTGATACCGAAAACTTGTGTAATTTTACTTTGTTCCATCGTGATACGTTTTGTTGTTCTACGATGCTAAACTATAGTGAAACTAACTGTTTCGGGTTATTGGAGTGACTCCAAAAGGTACTCCATGGTTACTCCAAGTTGTTCAAAATATCATCTATTTTATCGATATCTTTTTGGTGGGTTTTGCCTAATTCTTTTGGGCTTTTGTCAAGGTTTTGAATTTTAATTTTTATATTTTTAGAGTTTAATCCACATATTCTGCTTATCAGTTCAGACTGTCTTACTTTGGATGCATTTTCAATTTTTGGATGTGAAAAGAAACCTGTTTCTTGAAGAAGTAAAACAATTTGATTAGTGGTTAATTGCTTTTCGCTTTTATATTCAACCTCTGGTATATCTTCACTTTTATTTTCTGTTTTTCCTAAAATAATTTCTGTGCCCCAACCTTTGTAATTACCCGTGCTCTCATCTATTAGAGATGTTTCTTCATTAGTTATTAATATATAACCAAAATGTTCAAGCTTTTTAGATAAAAACTCTATTTTTCTTTTTAGGGTAATTCGATATCGATCGCTATAATCTACATATTCATTGTAGTTATATCCAGATTTACCAATAATTACTCTGTTATCATAAGGTTCTGAAAAATATTTCACTTCTGACAATAAAAACTCAAATTCATTTGCTTCAGGAACTTCCATCAAATAAAGTTCTTTTCTAGTTTCAAAATGGTTGATATAGACTTCAGAAGGGCAATCAAAATAAAAATAATCATCTTCTCTTGATTGATTATATAAATCAGAAATAAGTTCCTTTATTTTATCTTTTGTAAAATCAATTTCATATTCAAATTTTAGCTCTATTGGTGTGTGGTCAGCAAAAATATCATTGCCAAAAATTGCTTCAATCTCTTTTGACATTTTATAATTTAACTCTTTTAAATCTTCAAAGCTTTGAATTATTGCTTCTGCAATCGCCTCTGAAACTAAACTTTCCTTTTTTATATTTTCATCATCAAAATTACTCTTTTTAGATTCCAGAAATGAAATTAATTCGTTAGCATAATAGTTTAAAAAATAATAAAGTAAGTTTTCTTGAGTTCCTCTCAAATAATCATAATTATCATAATATTCGTCATAAGAAAGCACAACATCAATAGTACTATTAAGTTCATGTGGATAATCGGAGGTGATTAATTGTTCTATCGAAATATTTAAGTTTTTTAGGATGTGGTAAATTTTACCTAAACCATATTCTTTTAAATAGTCTTGACTTTTAATTTCATGTATTTTTAAATCTAAATAGACATCCTTTTTCTTTTCATCTATTTCTAATAAATCTTTAAGGACCTCTTTTTTAATTTCAACTATACAAATCTGTAACATTCTTACAACACCCATTACTGAATGCTTTTTTAAAATGTTAGTATCCCCTATAAGTTTGCAAAACTTCTCAAAACCATAATAATTTTCACTCATACAATTCTAATATAGAATCCTAAATTTATTAAACCTTTTTCATTTTAAGTTGTTCTACTTTATTTTTTTTGTTTTGTTTTAACCAAAACTCCTGAAGTGTTTTTGCGTTTTCTTTAGGCGTTATTTTAATATACTTTAAGAATTGTGCTTCTGTTTGATGACCTGTAATAGCCATTATAACCATATTAGGCAGTTTACCATATAAGTTAGAAGCGAAGCTTCTACGACATATATGAGAGGTTACAAGCTTATACATTGGGTAAATTCCTTTTTCTTTTCTTTTGGTTTTAGGGTTTATCATACTGCCTTCTATTTTTTGTTTAAACCCTGCTTCTTCACAGACATCCTTAATATGTAAATTGAATTTTTGGTCTGATATTCTTCTTGGGAAACCATTATGCTTTTTTAATATTTCCTTTACTTGTGGGTGCATTGGAATAATAACGACTTGTTGTGTTTTTTGTGTTTCTATTTCAATAAAACCTTCTTTTATATTAGTGGCTTTTAATCTTAAAAAGTCTGAAACTCTTAAACCCGTTCTTAAACCTATAATAAACAAGTCCCTTGCATTTTCTAAACGCTCAACACCTTTGTAGTCGTGATTGTATATTTTATTGATTTGCTCGTCTCTTAAATAAATACTATCTGCTTTTACTTTAGGCGCAAAGAATTTAGGGTGATTGATATGCTCGTGAACCGGTAAGCCTTGAAGTTTGGCGTCTCTCGCCATTGTTTTAATTGTTCCTATATAATTACCTACGGTTCCTAAATTGATTTTTTGGTCTTGGGTTAAATAGTTGACAAACCTATCATAAAACGTTAGGTTTAAATCTGTGAATTTTAGTTTTGTTTTAAACTTCTTTTCATACTCTATAATCTTATTCTTGGTAGTTGTGTATTTTGTAATCGTACCAGAACTTACAGGCTTGTTTTTACCTTTAATAATTCTTGAGGGTGCTAATTCAATAAATCGCTCTACAAATGGTAGAAAAAATACCTGGTCTATTGCATCATCATTTACAGGTCTATTGAAATGATTAGCAATTTTAGTTTTTAGCCAATCCCTATCAATATAAACTCCTTTAGAATTATCTGAATTAAACTCCGTTATAATAAAGTTTTCGAGTTCAAATAGATGTAGGTTTACTTCGTCTTTGTATGTAGCATCGTTTATATTTTTAACTTTTTGCTTTGCTTTACTCCAATGATTTGGAAGGACCTTTAAATCTGTTGAAGCTGTGTAGTCGAACTTTCTGCCGTTTTTGAATCGCAATAAAATATTGGAATATCCTTTCGTGCCTTTTACGAGGTAATTAATAGTCGCCATAATGTAGTAATATCTTAAAAGTGAGCAACATAAAGATACAAAAATATCCCCACATTATCCCCACAATAAGCATATTTACACATTATTTACTTAATGAAATTTTGATTGAAAAAACACTACAAACCTTTATTTACAAGGGTTTTCAGAGGTTTTAGGCAAGTATGTGATATATAGAAAAAGGGCTGGTGGGTTCCTCTTTCTCCGCTTAGAGATTAACAAATCTCACCAAAAGCCGATAAACACTATGTTTATCGGCTTTTTACTTTTTCCACTTTACCATCTAAAACCATTAGCATCGGTTCACTATTCGGTTCACTATTTACAAACCAATAAAACACAATCAACTGTTTATTAATCAGTTAGATGTTAATCCAATAATTAACGCAACCAATCTAACATTTACACATCTATAATAAAAAGATATGTTGAAGAAACTGTTTAAAATTGTAGTCATATTACCTCTTTTAATGTCTACCCAATGTAATGAAGATGATGTTCAAAGCACTTATATTTCCAATACCCATAAAGTTAGTGTTAGTCCACAGGAAGAAACTATTTCTATTAACGATACAATTTGGTTAGAAGGAAAAGTTTCCTCTAGGGTTTTTGATACTGCAATTAATGATTCTGTTTTTACTGAATCGGTACAAAACAATAGAATTTCTGTTATGAAATTTATTCAACCAACACAATCATCAAACTGTAGAGACGGAATTGATAATTTTGAATTAATAACCGAATTAGGCGAATTGAATTTTTTAGCAAATTGCGAAAATGGAGAAATCGTTGTAAACTCAGAGCTTGGTGCCGATAACTCGTTTTATAGTTATAAGATTGGTTTAAGAGCGTTAACTAGTGGAGATTATGTATTAAGTTGGGACCATAGTTCAGTATCTAATGAAAACCGACATGCGTATATACTCAATGAATACCCATTAGAATCTCACCCTGATCAATTAGGGTTTGACAAGTGTGGGGATGTTTCCTGGAGATATGCAAACGAATCTGATAGGGAATACTATTTTAGGGTAGAATAAAAATATTTATCCATTAAAAATGATTCTGAAACCTATACCTGAATCTATAAAATTATTAAATCTTCTAATAGAGTAGTTAACTTAGATTTTTTTTAAAAAAGCTGTCAAGAAAAAACCTAAAACTCCATCGAAACTCAATCATCTCTTGAGGGGTCTAGAGTATTATCTGTATCTATAAGTGTAGTTATTTTATACATCACACCTTTTAAAAAGGTCTCTATATTTTTCGTTTTTAAAATATATTAAGACAAAGCATTTCATATTTTGATGAAAACTATAATTCTACTGCTTTTTTTCTTCAACAGTATAAAAGCAATTAAAAAGTAGCTACCTTGCAACCCCAAATTTGCAATAAATTGGGTATGTGGTTCGAAATTCTCCCACGTTAAAAAACTAAGAAACTCTTTATGCATTCTATAAAAAACCAACGATTGGTATTATTACTGGTCGGATTTCATATTCTTATTATTGCATCAAGCAACTATTTGGTCCAGTTCCCTATATCTATATTAGGATTTAAAGCTACTTGGGGTGCTTTTACCTTTCCGTTTATTTTCTTGGCAACAGATCTCACGGTGAGGCTTTTTGGAGCGCAATTAGGACGTAAAATAATTTTTTACGCCATGTTTCCTGCTTTAATTGTTTCTTATTTAATTACGGTTGGCTTTAGAAATGGTATTTGGCTTGGGTTTAGTGCTTATACCACTTTTAACCTTTTTGTAGCGCGTATTGCCATTGCTAGTTTTTCTGCTTATGTGGTTGGTCAAGTATTAGATATTTTTGTTTTTAATAAACTTAGGCAGCATAAACAATGGTGGCATGCACCTTTGGCTTCAGGTATTTTTGGAAACTTTATGGATACTCTTACCTTTTTTACTATTGCTTTTTACAAAACATCAGACAGGTATCTTGCAGAGAATTTATTTGAAATTGCAACAGTTGACTTTATTTTTAAAGTGATTATCAATGCCTTATTTTTTCTTCCACTTTATAAGATTATTCTAGATCGGGTACTAAAAAAACTACAGAATAGAATATAAAATAAAACTTGTTATTTATATTTAAATTTCTGATTAAGCCTTCAGAAATAAGATAGAACAATTACTCAATAAAAAACCCTGAGAAACTATCTCAGGGTATATATTTAATCTTAAGAAAAGAGTTTCTTATTACAATGGCGAAACTAGGTCCTTAAACCATGTTTTTACATCTCCTTCTAAATGAGGCATTAACTTTTCCTGAACTAACTTGTGGTAAGTATTCAACCAATCTATTTCTTCTTGAGAAAGCAGATTTTTTACAATTATACTTTTAAAGAAAGGACATAAGGTTAATGTTTCAAATTCGTAAAATGTATTCCATTCCGTTGTCTTCCAGGTATTAATTAGGATTAGATTTTCATGGCGAATCCCATATTTTCCTTCTACATAATAGCCTGGTTCGTTAGATAATACCATTCCCGCTTGTAATTCTACCGGATTAAGGTCTTTACGAATACTCATGGGACCTTCATGTACGTTTAAAAAGCTACCAACACCATGTCCTGTTCCATGGTTATAATCTTTTCCTTCCTTCCATAAAGGCATCCTTGCTAAAGAGTCAAATTGAACTCCTCTGGTTCCTTTAGGAAATTTAACTAATGATAATTGAATCATCCCTTTAAGTGCCAAGGTCGCATCCTTTTTAAATTCATCTGAAACTTCACCCAATGGAAATGTTCGTGTAATATCTGTTGTACCTTCTAAGTACTGTCCTCCTGAATCAACTAAAATACTGCCATTATTTGTAACTTTAGCACTTCCTTCTGCTTTGGCTGAATAATGAATAATGGCGCCATTACCTTTATAACCTACAATACTGTCAAAACTAGGGCCTATAAAGTTCTTTCCTTCGGCACGAAATTCATGTAGTTTTTTACCAATGCCATATTCATCTAAATCTTCTTGCCCTACTGTATGGGTTAACCAATGAAGAAACTTCACCATGGCAACCCCATCACGGACCATTACAGTTCTAAAACCATTTTGTTCTGTTTCATTTTTAATGGCTTTCATTAAATGTCCAGGAACCGGTTTTACAACAATATTATTTTCATTTTTAACTGCTTCAAAAACTGACTGATTACAATTTGGAGCTATAAGAATGGATTCTTTATTTAATTCCCCCAGATAATCTAAGAAACTGTGATAAGGTTTCAATTCCACCCCCACTTTCTTCATGAGATTCTTAGCTTCATCATCCAATTTATCTAAATCGACAAATAGGTAACAAGTTTCCATTGTAAGTAAAACATAAGCTAAAAATACAGGATTACATTTCACATCGCTCCCTCTTAAATTAAGGGTCCACGCTACATCATCTAAACTGGAAATTACATGTGCTGTAGCTCCTTCAGCCTTCATTTTTTTACGAATTGCAGTAATTTTATCGGTTACTGATTGTCCTGCACGTTCCATAGGTTGAACAAAAACAATGTTTTTACTTGGTGCTGGACGATTAGTCCATACATTTTTTAGTAAAGGCAAATCTTTAAGATTGCGTTTCTTTTTAGATAATTTACTTTCTAAAGCTTTCCAATTAGCATGTGAAGTGGCTATGCCATTTACAGCTATTGTTGCACCTTCAGTGGTTTCCGAAATAATCCAATCAATATATTCTGGTGTACCTTCCACTCCATCTTTAAATAGATCGATACCTGAACCTTCTAACTCTTTTGGAGCTTGAGTAAAATAACGTCCATCTGTCCAAAGTCCGGCTTTATCTAAAGTAATAACTACAAATCCAGCTGAGCCAGTAAACCCAGAAAGCCAGGTCCTTTCCTGCCATTCGGCTGGCAGATATTCGCCCATATGCGGATCGGCAGAATAAACGATAAAAGCATCGATGTTGTTTTTCTTCATTTCAGTTCTTAGGGAAGCTACTTTTTCTTTGGCTGTCATAAATGATAATTTTTAGAAATCGAAAGTTACGGAAAGTCGGTTGTATTTGAAAAAGAAGAAAGATGTTTAATACTTTTTTAACTGATTTTAAACTAAGGCTTCCCTTTTTAGCCTTTTTATTACAAGCAGGCTTATTCCATTATAGATGAAAAACCCTGAATTGTATAACAGTAAAAACTAATTATTTGTTTAGTTTTTAATCCAAAAAAAACTCCTATTTTAGATGCCTGAATAGAACTATCTACAACCTACTTATGAAAAATATTCTTGTAATAATTACCATTATTTTAACTTCTTTTCAAGTTAAAGCTCAAATAATAAAAGAAAAATCTATTGACGCCTCTATTGGTTTTGGATTAACTTCCCCTTATGACGATGTGGATATAACTGGAACAGGGTTTTATCTTCAAGGTGAATATGTACTTAAATTAGCCAGTTGGGTGGATGTTAGACCTTATGCAGGTTTAATTTTAACAAAACCACAATCTGATGATAACCAAGAATATGGACCAGATTATAAAGCTACTACAAAAGCCTTTTTAATAGGTGGAAAAACAAGAATTAAAGCTCCCATTCCTTGGGTTGCTCCGTATATTGAATTTGGTGTTGGCGCCTCTATGGGTTCTTTTGAAACTTATACACCATACACGAATTTAGAAGATAATGGCCTAATTGTGCATATTCCCTTTTCTCTTGGTTTGGAATTAGGTAAAAAGCATAATTTTGATGTTGCTTTCACCTACTATTATCATCCAAGCATGCAACAGTTTGCTGGCGCATTTGCATTTGGATTATCCATTCCTTTATCCTCCTAATTAAACTTTTTGGAAGGGTTTATCAGAAAAAAGGACTTTATTCAAAAAGAAGACAATTGTAAATCTATGTTACAAAAGTTGACATAATTCGTCTTAGATATATACAAACCATTCTAAACGCAATTATGAACAGATTAATTACCATTTTTCTATTTCTTATTACAGGCCTGAGTTTTTCGCAAAATAAACTAAACAAACAGATATCAATTCCGTTCACATTAACCAATAACGGACATATAATTATTTTATGTGAAGTTAATGGAGTTCAAGGGAATTTTGTTTTTGATACTGGAGCAGGAATGAACCTGCTAACTAAAAAGTTTGCTGATAAAGTAGTGGATTTAGAGAAAACATCACATTTTACGACAGGACATCGGGCAACCGGTGAAGAAATTCAATCTGATTTATGGAATTCTAAAACCTTAAAAATAGCAGATTTCACAATACACAAACAAGTGTTTGCTGTCTATGATTTCGAGTTTCCATTAGACGGGCTCATCTCTTTAGTTCCTTTTAAAGACAAACAAATTACTATAGATTTTGAGAATAAAATGTTGAATATCGAGTCTGATAAATCCCTGGATGACTTAATTAAAAATAAAGATTTTGAAATGCCTATTTTAATTAAAAATAACAAGGATATTACAATAGATATAGCTACTTATATAATGATAGACGATAAACTTACTTTATTAGTAAACTTAGATAGCGGCGCTGGTTTTGGTGTTTATAGATTCAATTCTAGATATATGACTAATTTAAAAATCGATCCCACTCAATTAAAAAGCGAATACAAAAACAGCTATTTCAAACCAAAAGAAGGAAACACATTTTATTATACATTATTATCTAAAATTAGCGACGAAAATAATAATGCAAAAATATTAGATTCTAAAGTAACATTTATTGACGGTCTTATCTATGAAGGCATTATGGGGATAGATTGGATTGGCAAAAAAATTACCATTGATATTCCAAATAAAAGATTAATAGTTAAGAAGTGATAGCCCATTTGACTATAAGCTTCTTTATTTGCCATAATATCCGCTTCTAAGAAGAATATCTCTATCAATCAATTTACATAGACCCTATGTCTATTGAAAGAAAAAAAACCACTTTCTATCCCTTCACTCAAGAAATTATAGTACAAGTGGTTTTTTAATTGCTATTAATTAGATTGAGGGATCTATTAATAAAAAAATAATATAGCTTACATATTAAATTTAACTATTCAATGGGATTTATTTTTTGACAAAGATATTTGTATAATACCATTTACCTTCACTATTTTGTTCTGCTGAAATATCAAAATCTGTAAAATCTCCTACAATAACTTCTTTATGTCCAGGACTATTTATCCAAGCATTTACAACAGACTCCGCTCTTGTAAAACCATATGCCACATTTTCTGATACTTTATGAGCTCCTGCGTTATTTACTAAATAGCTTTTTCGTTGGTAAAAATTATCGTGAGAAACGTTGTCGGTTGCAATCATATAGTCGGTATGCCCGTATGCTTGCGACTTAATTACTGCCATATTATTAAGGGTGTTTAAACCTAAACTTAATCTGTAATCGTTGATTAAATCAAGGATTTCAATTTCTATTAGTTTGGTTTCAGGAACTTCAACGTTAGTGTGAACATTACTTTCGGTTTCATCAAGACTATCTGTCGAACAGGAAAACATGAGCATGGCAAATAATACCATAACTGGTAGAATAGTAGGCTTTTTCATTATGTAGGTAATTTAGATTTGGTTTAGCTAATATAAATTCCTAAATAGAAAAAACTGTTAACAAAATGTTAAAATCGATAAAACGCATGTATTTTATCGGTTTTTTAAACATTTAATCGATGAAATACAGGTTTAAGAAGTGAATTTCAGCATTTCATCGTAAAAATCATGGAGATAGTCGGTTTTTTACCCAATTGTATTCAGAATCCAAAATATATCGAATTCTATCGTGCAATCTATTAGGTCTTCCTTGCCAAAACTCAATCTCTACAGGCTCTACAATAAAACCTCCCCAAAAATCTGGTCTAGGTATTTCTTTGCCTTCATACTCCTGCTCTAATGCAATTAATTTCTTTTCTAACACCTCACGATTTGCAACAACATCACTTTGGTTGGATGCTAGAGCCCCCAACTGACTGCCTCGAGGTCTGGATTCAAAATAACCATCACTTAAGTTTTTTGCAATTTTTTTAGTTTTTCCTTTAATAATTATTTGTCGTTCTGCCCCATGCCAAAAAAACGATAAACACACGTTTGGGTTTTTTAAGATTGCCTTGCCTTTTTCACTATTATAGTTGGTAAAAAAGATAAACCCTTCATACGTATATTTTTTTAGCAGTACAATTCTTCCTTTTGGAAAACCATCGAGCCCCATAGTTGAAATAGTCATGGTATTAGTCTCTATTTCTGGAAAAAACTTATCTACTTCAAAAAACCATTTTTGAAATAATTCCATAGGGTTTTCTGGAGTGTCTTCTAATAACAACTCGTATTTCTCGTAGGATTTTCTATAATTGCCTAAATCTCCGTCCATTCTTTTAATTTTGTTAGGTTTTCTTCTGTAAATACTTTTTTAAATAAACAATTTCCACTAAATTACAGCTTTGTTTTAGTCCCCAATGAAATTTGAAAACAGTAAATATTCTAAACTTCTTAGAAACTCAAAAATAGAGTTTTCTTTTGGGACCTTTTTCTTTTTAGATAAATTTATTATCTCTGAATTAAATGAAGGAATCCATTTTAATTGGGATAAAATTGAAATAGTTATATCTGCAATTGCCGAACATTACGGCGATAATTTTAAAGTTGGTTTTATTTCTAACAAAGTTAATTCTTATTCTATTGAACCACATCTTTGGGTAAGATTTTATAAAGAATATGATTTTGTTCTTGCTAGTGCCATGGTAACTTATAATCCTTTTGGGTATAAAAATGCCACTCTAGAGAAGCATTTTTCCGAAAAAAGTCTTAAACGCTGTAAAAGCTTAGAAGAAGCTGTTGATTGGATATTAGGTCTGGAAGAATTTAAATTACAGGAGTCTAACTAAAATCAAATTCTTTCCCATCTTTTGCCAATTCTACTTGTTTAAAAATAGTTTGAGCTTCCAATTTAAAATCGTTTAAATCATCATACCTAGTGGAAAAATGTCCTAATATTAAGGTCTCTACTCCTGCTTTTTCTGCAATAGTAGCCGCTTGTTTAGCCGTACTATGTTTGGTGGGGATAGTTAATTTTTTATGTTTTTCTAAAAATGTAGATTCATGATATAATACGGTTGTTCCTTTTATGATATCAATTATCTTTTCATTATAAGCCGTATCGCTACAAAAAGCATAACTTTTAGGTTTTTGAGGATCTTTAGTTACGGTTTCATTCTTGATTAATTCTTCATTATTATTAAACACATCAAAACCTTGTTTCAACTTATTATAATAGGCCTTATCGATATTTGCATTCAATGTAGCATTTATATCTAATTTTCTTTGTCCTGGTTTTTCCTTAAAGAGAAACCCGTTGGTATAAACTCTATGAACTAAAGGAATAGTGTGAACTTCTACGCGATCGTCTTCAAAAATTAATTCAGACTCGTTCGAAGTTAATTCATGAAAAATAAGCGGATAATTGGTCCAGGAACCAGCTAATTTCATTTGAAGTGTTATAACTTCCTTTAACCCTTTTGGTGAATATATATGAAGTTCAGTTTCTCTGGTAAGCAACCTAAAAGTAGAGATAAGTCCAACCAAGCCAAAATAATGATCTCCATGTAAATGCGAGATAAAAATATGCTTGATTCGGTTAAATTTCACTCTGTTTCTGCGTAATTCAACCTGAGTTCCTTCGCCGCAATCTATTAAAAAAATATGGTTGTTTATTTCTAATACTTGAGAGGTTGGATTGGTATTAACACGAGGGATTGCACTATGACAGCCTAATATAGTGAGTTTCATTATAGCCTTTGTTATAGATTTGTTTCTTGGTTAGTTCTTGTAATAATAGCTAAACAGAAAACAATTAGAAGCCTAAATCGCGCTCCATCTCTTCCATCTCAATAACATCGTATGCTTCTTGCAGGGTTGGAACTACTACAATCTCGTCTGGCATTTCATCTAGGTTTACTTTATCTGAAACTACTACAAAAGAATTTTTAGAGTTTCTATGTGTGTTAGATAGTTGTAAAAACTCCACAATATCTTGTACGGAAAGCGGTTTTAAACTTGTTAATGCAACAATGATATTATCATTTTTATAACGTTTATAAACCACATCTAGTTTTTTTACTAACTCTATAACTGAGGCTTTTTCCTGAGTAATAATGGTAATATTACCTTCTTTATCTATAATCATAGTTTTATGGTTTTATTGTTTAATCTTTGAAGCTAATAAATAAATTACAGCCATCCTAACAGCAACTCCATTTTGGACTTGATCTAAAATAATAGCCTGTTTAGAATCGGCCACATCACTTGTAATTTCAACCCCACGATTTATTGGTCCTGGATGCATAATTGTAATTTCCTTATCTAAAGAATCTAACATTGCTTTGTTGACTCCAAACTGTTGCGTATATTCTCTGGTAGAAGGGAAATAACTAATTTCCATACGTTCATTTTGCACCCGAAGCATATTTGCAACATCGCACCAATTGAGCGCTTTACGCAAATTAGTTTCAACTTTTACACCTAGCTTTTCAATATGTTTTGGAAGTAATGTTTTAGGGCCGCAAACCATGACATTCGCGCCTTGTAATTTTAAGGCATAAATATTCGAAAGTGCTACCCGACTATGTAAAATATCTCCAACAATTACAATATTTTTACCAGTTACTCCTCCCAAACGTTCTCTTATAGAATAAGAATCCAATAAAGCTTGAGTTGGATGCTCGTGGGCTCCATCTCCGGCGTTTATAATACTTGCTCCAACATGTTGAGACAAAAACACACTTGCACCAGGATTGGGGTGACGCATAACAACCATATCTACTTTCATGGCAAGTATGTTGTCTACTGTATCTATTAAAGTTTCTCCTTTTTTTACTGAAGATTGCGAAGCTGAAAAATTAATTACATCTGCCGACAGTCTTTTCTCCGCTAATTCAAATGACAGTTTGGTTCTTGTGGAGTTTTCAAAAAATAAATTTGCAATGGTAATATCTCTAAGTGAAGGTACTTTTTTTATGGGTCTATTAATCACTTCTTTAAAATGATCGGCAGTTTCAAAAATAAGTTCGATATCTTTTTCCTTAAGATATTTTATTCCCAATAAGTGGTTGACACTTAATTCACTCATTTTACTCGTGTTTATTTTCTGTTCCTATTACTTATTCTAAATTGGATAAATATTATTTTTCTTAGCAAGATAAAACCATCTATTCCAAATCTTTTAACTTTAGTTCAAGTTCGCTATAAGATCCGTCTTCTTTATTAAAACGCAAATACACGTTGGCATTTTGTAAAAAATCAAATTTTAAAAGCATGGGTTTCATAATCTTAAACAAGTCTTCCGCATTCTTTCCAAAGGCAAAAAGTCGTCCATCGGTATTATTGTCATTCACTTCATGTCCATCATAACTTCCAATATCTTCTGGAATCTTTTCAAAAAGCATCATATCTACTTCATGAATGTTCTTTAAACTCTTAAAGGGTCCAAAAGAAACAATAACTTCATCTCTGTTTTCAGAGATTTTCTTATCAAACAAAAATAACTCTTCGCTATTCATAATTTTCTACTAAATAAACCGCATCTTCTCCATCATTTTCTACCCAATTCACCTTTACTCTTTCATCATTTATAGCATCTACCTGTCGGCCTCGATAATTAGGCTGAATGGGCAAGTGCCTGCTAAAACGTCTGTCTATTAGGGTTAATAGTTCTATTTCGTGAGGTCGACCAAACGATTGAATAGCTGTAAGTGCTGCACGAATACTTCTTCCCGTATATAAAACATCATCAATAAAAACAATTTTTTTATCTTCAACTAAAAAGTTTATTTCTGTTGTATTGGCCTCCAATGGCTTATCTCCACGTCTAAAGTCGTCACGAAAAAACGTAATATCCAAATGTCCTAATCGTACATTTTTTACTTTATACTCGTTCTCTAACATGACTGCTAAACGTTTAGCTAAAAATTTTCCACGGGGCTGAATACCTATTAAAACGGTATTCGAAAAGTCTTTATGATTTTCAATAAGTTGGCATGCCAATCGATGAAGAATGATGTTTACCTCTTTGGCGTTAAGTAACACTTTTTGACTCATATACTGTGTAGACGTATTTGATAAACAAAGTTACGGTAAAAATATTGCTTGTACAATGCTTTTATAATACAAAGCTTTTTATAAAATTACTAGAAGCTAAATTCGCTTATTTTACCTGTTAAAAATTGCTTTAAAATAATAAAAATACATTTCTATACAAGAATATGAAATTGCATATTTAAGTAAACTGATAATTTACTAATAGTTGTGTTTACTTATGATAGTAGTGATGTAATATTAGGAATAGTTTCCTTGCTTTTTATTTTTAGGAATTTATCCTGCATCAATAGTACCATTAAGTCTTGATATTGCTTCTGATGTAGTTTTTAAATTAGCAACTTCTACTTTATACATGTCTATAAGGAATGCAAATAGACTTTTAAATTCTACAATAATTTATTAGTTTATTGCCTTAATAGCTGAAAAAATAATTAAATTCACATCTATAAAATTTTTAAAATAAACAATTATGAAAAAAATCACATTTTTATTTACTATGGCACTAATGATAAGCGTCGCAAGTGTTTTTGGGCAAGCTAGAAAAGAACTAAACTTTGGTTTGGTAGGTGTTAACTATGAGATACCGGTCCACAAGGATGTTACAATTGCACCAGGCGTAGGAACAAATTTTGATTTTGATTGGGTAACTTTAGGGGTTAAAGCTAATTACTATTTTGATAACCTTTTTGGAATTACCAATGCTGCTTGGGATGTTTATGGAGGTGCTAACGCTGGTTATGCTATTTATACAGGAGACCATGATTGGGACCATGATAGTGGTATTGATATAGGACTTCAAGTTGGAGGACGTTGGTTCTGGAATGATAAATGGGGACTTTATGCTGAATTTTCAGGAGGTATAAATACCGTTATGCCAGCTATTGGTGTTACAATGAAACTATAATACTAATTCTGTTTTATAAAAAATGCCTTGAGAGATTTACCTTCAAGGCATTTTTTATATCTAAATTTAAAGTTTAGTACTCTGTTTTTATGCCTCGCAAAATTTAAACGAAATAATATCTTCAATAAATAATAACACTGGTAATAACGTCTCAAGCATAAATATATATCTTCATATTCTCAACCTATTCTGTACGTCTCTCTAACTTTTATTCAATTTCTTAAGTTAAAATTGGGTTCTAAGACATTTAAAATCTCTTAAAAAGCATTTAGATAATAATCTTCCACGTTTTATATATGTTTGAATTTATAAAAAACGAACCTTTTAATTGATTAAAAAGAAGATTTAAAACGCACATAACTTATAGAGTTTTGCTATAAAAAAAGCCTTCATAGTTAAATGAAGGCTTTAGTATTATAATATGAATGAGAGATTATTTCTTCCCGTCCATTTTATCTTTAAGAGCTTGTAAAGCATCGTTAGCGTCACCTAATGTAGGTTTTGCTTCGGCTGCCTGAGACTCTTGTTTCTTAACAGCGGCTTTTACATTAGCAGCTTCTTCTTCTCTAAAAATAGCAGTATGAGAAGCAACTACACGTTTAAACTCTTTATTAAATTCAATGATTTTGAATTCTGCAGTATCTCCTTTACCAAGTTTCTTTCCATCTTCTTTTTCAAGGTGACGAGAAGGAACAAAAGCAACGATATCTTCGTTAAATTCAATAGTTGCACCTTTATCTACAACATCAGCAATTTCTGCAGTGTGAACTGTATTTAAAGCGAACTCAGTTTCGTATTTATCCCAAGGATTTTCTGTAGTTTGTTTGTGACCTAAACTTAATTTACGTCCTTCTACATCTAATTCTAGAACTACTACGTCTAATGTATCTCCTACATTACAGAACTCACTTGGATGCTTAATTTTCTTAGTCCAAGATAAATCAGAGATATAAATTAATCCGTCGATACCTTCTTCTAATTCAACAAAAACACCAAAGTTTGTGAAGTTACGTACAATTCCTGAATGTTTAGAACCTACAGGATATTTAGAAGTAATGTCTGTCCATGGATCTTGAGTTAATTGCTTAATTCCAAGAGACATTTTACGATCTTCTCTATCTAAAGTTAAGATTTGAGCTTCAACTTCGTCTCCTACAGATACGAAATCTTGAGCTGAACGTAAATGTGTAGACCATGACATTTCTGATACGTGAATTAAACCTTCAACACCATCAGCTACTTCAATAAATGCACCGTAATCTGCAATTACAACAACTTTTCCTTTTACTTTGTCTCCAACTTTAATGTCTTCGCCAAGAGCATCCCAAGGATGTTTGCTTAATTGTTTTAGACCTAATTGGATTCTAGATTTATCTTCATCAAAATCAAGAATAACTACGTTTAATTTTTGATCTAACTCAACAATCTCGTTTGGATGGTTAATTCTAGACCAAGAAAGATCTGTAATATGGATTAATCCATCTACACCTCCAAGATCAATAAACACACCGTAAGAAGTAATGTTTTTAACAACACCTTCTAAAACTTGTCCTTTTTCTAACTGACCAATAATTTCTTTCTTTTGTTCTTCGATATCAGCTTCGATAAGAGCTTTATGAGAAACAACAACGTTTTTAAATTCATGGTTAATTTTAACCACTTTAAATTCCATTGTTTTGTTAACGTACTGATCGTAATCTCTAATTGGCTTCACGTCAATTTGAGAACCTGGTAAGAATGCTTCAATTCCGAAAACATCTACAATCATACCTCCTTTAGTTCTACACTTAACAAAACCATTAACGATTTCACCATTATCATGTGCAGCGTTAACACGATCCCAAGCTTTAATTACACGAGCTTTTCTGTGAGATAATATTAATTGTCCTGTTGCGTCTTCACGAACATCAATTAATACTTCTACTTTATCTCCTACTTTTAAGTTTGGATTGTAACGAAATTCGTTTAAAGAAATAACTCCTTCAGATTTTGCGTTGATGTCAATAATTGCATCACGATCTGTAATATGAATAACTTCTCCTTCAACAACTTCATCATCTAAAGTGTCAACGAAATTTTCAGCTACTAATTTTTCAAATTCTTTTAATTGAGAATCTTCAACTTCATCAATACCTTCTTGGTAATTGTGCCAGTTAAAATCTTCTAAGAATTTTTCTGGGTTTTTTTGAGCTTCAGATACTTCTGGAGCTTCTACTGTTTGAGTTTCAGTTGCTTCAACTGCTTTTGCTTCAGTTGCTTCAACCTCTGCTTTTTTTGCTTTTTCAGCCATTTAAGTAAATTAATAATGCTTTTACAAACTTTGCTCTTTATAGATATTGTAAAGACATTATGTTTTGTATTCTGTGATGTTTACAGAAAATTTAAGCAAATAACACACAGAAGTGTTAATTTAAATTTGTTTCGTTCCCTTCTAATTTCTGTCTCTTCGCTAAAAGGAGTGCAAAATTAACGATTTTGATTAAAATAACCTAATGTATTTTTCTAAAAATTAAAGCTTTAGTCTATTTCTTTCTGCTTTGTTTCAACTAGTTGTAGTATTTTGTTGAATTGTTGGTCTAAATATAAACTGGAATTATCTATTTCTATGGCATCTTCTGCTTTCTTTAATGGAGAATCTTTTCTATTAGAATATATAAAATCGCGTTCTTCTATCTATTAAGACTATAAGCTTTATGTTTATTACTTTTTATTTTGATGACATTTTTTATTGTTTTCGATATAGGTTTATAACCAATATAATTAAACTATATGAAAACTTTAAAATTATTTGTAGTATGCCTATTATTTTTATCTATTTGTTCCTGCAGTAAAGACGATGACTCTAACGAAGACGACATAAAACAACAAGTTGAAAACTTTGTAACTCCAGAGTTAATCCAAACACTACAAGAATTAGGCTTTAATTTTAATGACGGAGAAGACACACCCAATATTGAAGGTAGATTTTATTACGATCCCAACGAATTAGCAGCTAGTAATGTACCAAATGATAACCCTATTGGGTCAGTTTTTATAAGCTTAGAAGTTGAATTTTCTGAACTAAAACCAGAACAACGGCAATTTACCTTGAAAACAAAGGAAGGTACAAATAGCCAGTCTGAAGCTGTTACCAACACGTTCTACTCTGGAATTGGTAATAAATTCTCAGCTTATGCAAAACTAGATGTATCTACTGAAGGAGGAGTTATTACAATATTATATGCGTTTTCAGGCACCATTATGGAAAATGGAATTACCAACGCACAAGAAGCACTAATTATGCTAGATGATAATGGTGTTGATGGTGTAATTGAAAACACACAAGGAAGGCTATTTAAGGACTCAGATGACTTAGCTGAACGACAATAAGATATAGTTTACAGAACATTCAACCTACAGGTAGTACATAGTTAATTATCTGTAGTTGATTTTTCAATTTTTTCCACCGATAAAGCTATTAGGGTTTCTAACTGTCCTTCAATAGTTAAATCTGAATTATCAATCTCAATAGCATCTTTTGCTTTTACTAAAGGAGAATCTTTTCTATGTGAGTCAACATAGTCGCGTTCTTCTACATTTTTTAAAACATCTTCTAAAGTAACATCCTCTCCTTTTTCTATAAGTTCTTGGTATCTTCTATTGGCTCGTGTTTCTGCCGAAGCAGTCATAAAAATCTTTAGTTCAGCATCTGGAAAAACAACGGTTCCAATGTCTCTTCCATCCATAACAATTCCTTTGTTTTTTCCTAATTCATGCTGTTGTTTAACCAACAGTCTTCTCACTTCTGAAACTTTGGCAACCTGACTAACGAAACTAGAAACTTCAAGGGTTCTAATTTCTTTTTCAACATTAACTCCATTTAAGTAAACTTCAGAAAAACCAACTTCTGGATTGAATTTAAAGCTGATTTCAAGCCTATCTAATTGATTTATTAAGGCCATTTTATCAAACTGATCTTCATTTATATAACCTTTTTGCATTGCAAACCAAGTAACTGCACGATACATGGCACCAGAGTCCACATAAACATATCCTAAATGTTTTGCTAATTGTTTAGCGACCGTACTTTTTCCGGTTGAAGAAAACCCGTCGATTGCAATAGTAATTTTATTCATGTGTCATGTTTGAAGTGGCGAAATTACTGAAAAATAGCTAAGCTAAGAAAAGAAATATTTTATGTGAATTCTTATTTAACGTAAAGCTCTCTTAACTATTAGCTTTTATCTATCTTAAATCTAATTGCAAACCAAAAAAGTTAGCATTTCCAGCACTGGTATATCTGGCATGTGTAAAGCTAAAACGCAGCTTATTTAGTCTTAGTCCAAATCCTGCCGAAATTCCCGAAAAATTTCTTTGATCCAATATTTTAAGCTCCTGTCCTCTTCTAAAGTTATAACCTAATCTAATATTAAAAATGCCGTCTGGAAAAATTTCGGCTCCAACAATGGTATGGTTTAATACATTTGTAAAAAAGCCAACTTCTTCTTGAGTTTGATTACCTTCTAAATCTGTTTCTGCTCGTGCAGGATTGGATACGGCAATAGGCCATTTCTGTAAATTTTCAAAAGTTAAGTGCCAACGGATGGGAACATGTTCTAAGGTTTGCGACATTCCGAAAGCTATTTCTAAAGGTAAGGGCTCGTTTAATCCAGCATAGGTAGTAATTTGCATTCCCGCATTTCTTACAACTAAAGTTGCTTGAAATTCTAAATCCTCATTTATATAAATAAATCCAGCATCTAAAGCTGCTCCAAAAGAATTATACTGTTCTAATTTAGAAGTTATTAATTTAATATTTCCTCCTACATAAAAATTAGAATACCCCAATTGTGTGGCATAACCAAAGGATAATGCTGCTTCGTTTCCTGTAAACGAACCTGTAGAATTCCCATTTTCATCGTACCCATCAAAACTTCCATAGTTAATATAATTTACACCCATATGGAAAGTCTGTGTTCTTCTGTCCAAAGTATAGGCATAGGCTGCTGTACCATAACTAATACCTCCTAAATAACTGGTGTAATTTAAAGCTAATTGATTGTCCATTTCTACATTTATAGTAGCAGGATTGGTTAGACCTTGAGTAACATCGTAATCGATATTAGTAAATACTTTACCCCCTAAAGCAGCTTGACGAGGAGACGACACTAAGTTAAGAAATTGATAAGTGGTTTCGCCTCCAACTTGAGCAGAAACAAAAGTGCTGGCGAGCATAATAAAAATTATCGTAATTTTCTTAAACATACATGTGTTTCGTAAGAAGGTCTATCCTAAAACGGTTGCAAGTATAATTTATTTTTAAATGATAAAAAAAACCTCGAATATAATTTCGAGGTTTTGTTTCTTTTTAAGGGCAACCGACTTAAAGTTTCTTCGCATTAACCACTTTTTGATTGGTAATGGCAATTTTTATGACATCACTCATATCCGAAACATAATGAAACGTTAAGCCTTTTAAATATTCCGGTTTAATTTCTTCTATATCTCTTCTATTGTCTTCGCAAAGTAGAATCTCTTTAATTCTAGCACGCTTAGCTGCCAATATTTTTTCTTTAATTCCTCCAACAGGAAGTACTTTTCCTCTTAAAGTAATTTCTCCAGTCATGGCGAGGCTCTTTTTTACTTTCTTTTGTGTAAATAAAGATACTAAAGACGTGAGCATAGTAACACCGGCACTTGGACCATCTTTTGGTGTTGCACCTTCTGGCACGTGAATATGCACATTGTATTTCTCAAACACATCTGGATCTAAATCCAATTCTGAAGCATTGGCTTTTATATATTCCATGGCAATAGTAGCAGACTCTTTCATAACCTTTCCAAGGTTTCCAGTAACTGTTAAATTACCTTTCCCTTTAGATAATATCGATTCTATAAATAAGATATCTCCTCCTACTCTAGTCCAGGCCAGACCTGTAACTACTCCAGCTACATTATTGTTTTCGTATTTATCGCGTTCTAATTTTGGACCACCCAGAACCTCTATAATATCTTCATTAGAAATTTTAATATTATATGTTTCTTCCATAGCTATATTTTTAGCCGCATAACGTACCATTTTAGCTATTTGCTTTTCTAAACCACGAACTCCAGATTCTCTGGTATAACCTTCAACTATTTTCTCTAATTGAGGTTTTGCTATTTTTAAATCTTTATCAGATAATCCGTGCTCTACTAATTGTTTTGGAAGTAAATGACGTTTTGCAATTTCTACTTTCTCTTCAATGGTATATCCTGTAACATTAATTATTTCCATTCTATCCAACAAAGCAGGTTGAATAGTTGAAAGACTATTACAAGTGGCAATAAACATAACTTTAGACAAGTCGTAACCCATTTCTAAGAAGTTATCATGAAATTCGCTATTTTGCTCTGGATCTAAAACCTCCAGCATGGCTGAAGATGGATCTCCTTGATGAGAGCTTGAAAGCTTATCTATCTCGTCTAAAACAAAAACCGGATTAGAAGTTCCTGCTTTTTTTAAGTTTTGAATAATACGTCCCGGCATAGCACCAATATAAGTCTTTCTATGACCTCTAATTTCAGCTTCATCTCTTAAACCTCCCAAGGACATACGTACATATTCTCTCCCTAAAGCTTCGGCAACAGACTTCCCTAAAGAAGTTTTTCCAACTCCTGGAGGTCCGTAAAGACAGATAATTGGCGATTTCATATCGTTCCGTAATTTAACGACAGCTAAATGCTCAATAATTCTTTGTTTTACATCGTCCAATCCGTAATGATCTCTATCTAATATACGTTTAGCACGTTTTAAATCGAATTTATCTTTACTGTATTCATTCCATGGTAAGTCTAAAAATAAGTCCAAATAATTACGCTGGATAGAATATTCTGCAACCTGAGGATTCATACGTTGCATCTTTGCAGCTTCTTTATCAAAATGTTCTGCAACTTTTTTACTCCATTTCTTAGATTTGGCACGAACTTTCATTTCATCCAATTCCTCATCATGACTTACTCCACCTAATTCTTCCTGAATAGTTTTCATTTGTTGGTGAAGAAAATACTCACGTTGTTGCTGGTTCATGTCGCTTTGAACCTTTAACTGAATATCGTTTTTAAGTTCCAATTTCTGAAACTCAACATTCATATATTTTAAAGTAGCTAAAGCTCTTTCTTTTAAATCGTTTATCTCTAATAATGATTGCTTTTCTTTTACAGAAAGATTCATATTAGAAGACACAAAATTTATTAAAAACGAGTTGCTTTCAATGTTTTTAATTGCAAAAGAAGCCTCACTTGGAATATTTGGACTGTCTTTAATAATTCGAAGTGCTAAATCTTTAATAGATTCAATAATAGCGTCGAACTCCTTATTGTTTTTTGCTGGTCTTGCCTCAGGAACCTCACGAATAGTTGCATTCATGTATGGTTCTTCTGTAATAACTTCGGCTATTTTAAATCTTTTCTTTCCTTGAATAATTACGGTAGTATTACCATCAGGCATTTTTAAAACTCGTAAAATTCGTGCAACTGTTCCTGTTTCATTGATGTCTTTGGCTGTAGGATCTTCAACTTGCTCGTCCTTTTGAGCTACAACACCAATAACTTTACTGCCTTTGTTAGCATCGTCTATCAATTTAATAGATTTGTCTCTGCCAGCAGTAATAGGAATAACTACTCCAGGAAATAAAACCGTATTTCTTAAAGATAAAATAGGGAGTGTTTCTGGTAACTTTTCGTTTGATATTTCTTCTTCGTCCTCGGGAGTCATTAAAGGAATTAATTCTGAATTTTCATCAAACTCCTGAAATGACAAACTGTCAAGGTTAAATAAATCTCTTTTCTTCATATTTTTTATTAGGTCATTCTGTCATTAATCAACTTAAAAACAAAATGTATATCTTATTTTATATTTTTCAATTTCACGCTAAAACACTTATCATTAGCCTTTTGGCTATTAAAAAGGATTTTATCTACTTCTAAAAGTCCAATTAATATGCCATACTCTAAATGGCCTTTAAAACTTTTAACATTCCAAGTTAATCTACAAAACTTATCATTTTTAAAAAAAATTAAAATATTTTTATAAAAACTGTAACAGTTTTACTTTAACATCCTCTTTATAATAACAAACTGTATTATTTGTCTCTAACCCATCAAAATATAGAACAGCTCATTGCGCTGTGCAAATCTGGAAACCAGCTTGCGCAGTTGGAGATTTATAACAGGTATTACAAAGCCATGTTTAATGCGGCTTACAGAATTGTAAAAGATCGTTTTGAAGCAGAAGACGTTATGCAAGAAGCTTTTCTCCTAGCTTTTACAAAACTTGAAAGTTTAAAAGATGAAGCCACTTTTGGGGCATGGTTAAAACGAATTGTTATTAATAATAGCCTACATCATTATAAAAAAAACAACAAATATGAAATCAGCTCTTTTGATGATGTGAAATATAAAATTGAAAGTGAAGATCAAGGAGTTTCAACAGACTACGAGTTTACTAATTTGAAAGCAAAACAAGTACTTGAAACCTTAAATTCTTTAAAGGAAAATTACAGAATTACGCTAACATTACACTTAATTGAAGGATATGATTATGAAGAAATAGGAGCTATTTTAAACATAAGTTATGCCAATTGTAGAACCACAATATCGAGAGCTAAAGAAAGTTTAAGACAAAAATTAGTGGCGCTTAACATTTAGTTAAAATAATAATAATAATAATAATAATTATGAACAAGGATAAAATTGACAAACTGTTTGATGATTTAAAAGACGGATTTGATGTTGAAGAACCAAATTCTGGACATAGTAAACGTTTTTTAGATAAACTGAACGCCCAGAAAACCTCCAAAGTTTCAAAAGTTTCTAAACGCATTCAGCTTTGGAAACCTATGGCTGGAATTGCAGCAACACTACTTTTAGTTTTAACTTTGGTTCTTGCTAACAAGCCTCAAAACAAAGTTCGAGACCTGGCAAGTGTGTCTCCAGAAATGGAAAAAACCCAAAGTTTCTTTACAAGTACAATTTCTGAAGAGTTAAAAAAACTAGAAAGTAAATCGAATCCAGAAACTAAGGTGCTAATTAATGATGCATTAATTCAAATTAAAAAACTAGAAATAAATTATGAAAATCTAAAGATAGATTTAACTAAAAGCGGAGATGATAGTCGTGTAATTTTTGCCATGATAAAAAACTTTCAAAACCGAATAGATATTTTACAAAACACTTTAGAACATATAGAAAATATTAAAAACTTAAACCGTATAAGTAATGAAAGCAATTCAAACATATAAATTTTTCTCGCTTTTTTTTCTAATCCCAATTCTCAATTTTGCGATAACAGATTCTGTGGGTCCTTCATTCTTGAGAGAAAAACATACCAAGGAGAAGGTTATTAAAAAATCGTTTAACGTAGCTTCAAACGCCACATTAAAGATAGATAATAGTTATGGGAATTTAGATATTGTTTCTTGGAATGAAGACAGAATTGAAATTGTGGTTACCATTACCACAAAAGGAAATGATGAGGAAAAGGTACAACGTAAATTAGATGATATTTATGTAGACTTCTATGGCTCTAGCAATCTGGTTTCTGCAAAAACCATTTTTAATAAAAGTAGATCGAATTCTTGGTGGAGCTGGGGAGGAAGCAATAATGTCAATATGAGTATTAATTATGTCGTAAAACTACCTATTACCAATTCTATTGATTTAAGTAACGATTACGGCAGCATTAATGTAGGGAAACTGGAAGGACAAGCAATAATAAAGTGCGATTATGGAAAAATTACAACCAAAGAACTTATGGCAGATAACAACAGAATTAGTTTTGACTATACTTCCAACTGTTATTTTGAATACATTAAAAGTGGTGAAATAAATGCCGATTATAGTGGGTTTACTTTAGCAAAAGCAAAAAATATTAAACTAAATGCCGATTATACATCTTCAATTATTGAAACCGTTGAAAACATTAATTATGTATGCGATTATGGATCTGTTAAGATAAATAGAGCCAATAATATTCAAGGAAATGGCGATTATTTAACCGTTGTTATTGGCGATGTTTATAAAAACGTAAGTCTAGATGCCGATTATGGCTCTATAAAAATTGGAAAGATGACTTCCAATGCCGGAAATATTAATATTGATTCGGATTATACGGGAATAAAAATCGGTCATGCATCAGACTATCATTTCAATTTCGATATCGAGCTGGAATATGCCTCTTTGAGTGATAGTGGCGACTTTCATTTCAACAAAAAACGCGAAGAATCTGGAGAAAAATACTATTCGGGATATTATGGCTCTTCAAATTCTGGCAATTCAATAAAAATAGAATCCGAATACGGAAGTGTTAGTTTTTATAAGAACTAATTCCAATAGATAATTACTCAAGACTCTAATAATAAATCAAAAATTATGAAAAAAATAATTCTTATCGCAGCTGTGCTTCTATCAACTTATAGTTACGCGCAAAAAATTAAAGGCAACGGAAACCTGACAACCCAAACAAGAACTACAGGAAATTACGACGGTATTAAGTGTTATGGCTCTTTCGACTATATTTTAGTAGCAGGAAACGAAGGAACTATTACCCTGGAAGGTGAAGAAAACCTTTTAGATTATATAATTACTGAAGTAAATGGAAATGATTTAATTGTTAAACAAAAAGACAGAGTAAATCTAAGACCAAGCATGAATAGAACCATAAAAATAACGATTCCTTTTAAAGATATAAGTACTGTATCTTTATCTGGTTCTGGAGATTTATGGAATACTCATACCATTTCTGCAACTAACTTTGAGGCTCATTTAAACGGTTCGGGAGATCTTAGTTTAACCCTTGCTGCAAACACAGTAAAAAGTAGTTTATCTGGTTCTGGAGACTTAACATTAAAAGGACAAACTGATAGTTTAAAAGTTAATGTTTCTGGTTCGGGAGATTTTGAAGGGTCTAAATTAGCATCCAATCATACGGATGTATCTCTGTCAGGATCCGGAGATGCAGAAGTAGTAAGCAACATATCTTTAAAAGCAAGAGTTTCTGGCTCTGGAGACATTGAATATAAAGGAAATCCAACACAAGAAGACACTAGAGTTAGTGGTTCTGGAAGTATAAGTAAAGATGATTAAGATAAGAATTGTGTTTTAATAAAAAACCCGAAGCAAATGCTTCGGGTTTTATTTTATTCTAAAATTATTTAATCAAAATATGAATCGTCTAATGAATAGTCGAATGTTCCATTAATACAGTCAAATGGTCCTGTTTCTTCATTAGTATCTACAAAGTATCTGGTATATTGAAATTCGAAAGTACCACGAATTACGCGAGTTGTTAAATTAAACTCTGTAATAGTAATTGTTCCTCCCTCTAATTCGTAGGCCTGACTGTTTCCATCTCCATTATTATAAATAACATTATAATGTGTATTAACATCGCCAGAACTAGCATGAGCTACAGATGTCTGTAAAGGATAAGTCCCAACTGCCCAATTAGATTGAGGAATATGTAGGTTTATTTCTTTTGTATATTCATTAGGAACAATTTCAGCATAGGTACTATTACCTTGAATTTTAATATAATCATCATCGTTAGCATAACTATAAGTTTCCATGGATATGGCTTTTTGAAACATATTATATCCGTTTGGTTTTAAGTTGTCAAATTGCTCTCCATCAAGGTTTGCTGTCATTAAAGCTTCTCCATCTGTAGTTCCTCCAGTTGTACAATTTAAAGTATCTATTAGAGTTTGTAAACTTCCATCCATATCTCCACAAGCATTGATTTCATTGACTAGGGCTGTTTTATATGCATTACATAGAGCTGTATTATCTGGATCTGCTTGGTATTGGGCCTCGGCAGAAAGTGTTACTAATTGCGCATCTTGACAAGCTGAATCTGAAGGCTCGCAATCTAAAGTGTCTAGTGTTCCTTGTAAGGCTCCATCTGTATCCCCACAAGCAATAATAACACCTTGCAAAGCATTTGCATAAGCCACACATATAGCTTCAAAACCTACATCTTCTGGAGAGGCATTGTTATAATTGGTAGTCGCAGTTATTAAAACTTCAGTAGCTTCTTCGCAAGATCCTACTCCTCCTCCATTATCAATAATTCCTGGATCAATAGGTTCGTTATCACAAGCCGAAAACACAACTAAGAATAATGAAAATGATAAATAAAGAGCTGATTTGAGGTGTTTATTCATAATAAAAAATTTAAATTAGTATTTAATTATTTAATTCTGTCGTTTTTCTGGCACTCGGAATAATAAAATAATGCCCACTAAAAAGAAGACAAACAAAAATAGGATGGCGTTTCGCATACTTCCTGTTACCTGGTCTATGGTTGCAAAAATGATCATTCCAATAACGATTCCTATTTTTTCTGCAACATCATAAAAACTAAAATAAGAGGTTGTATCCTTTGTATCTGGTAAAAACTTAGAATAAGTTGATCTGGCTAAGGCTTGAATTCCTCCCATTACCAAACCTACTACCCCGGCTGTTATATAAAATTGAAAAGGAGTCTCCACAAAATATGCTGCAAAACATAAAGTCATCCATATAATATTTACACTAATAAGCGTTCTAATATTTCCGAATCTTTCAGAAGCTCTAGAAGTTAAAATTGCTCCAAGGATAGCCACTATCTGAATGACTAAAATACTCACAATTAAACCCATTGTCTTTTCGTCGGCATCGGCCCAGGCAATTTCTTCTTCACCAAAATAAACAGCCACCAACATAATGGTTTGCACAGCCATACTAAAAACAAAGAAAGCTCCTAAATATCGTTTTAATCTGAGATCTTCTTTTAACTGATTCCAAACTTGACGCAATTCTTTAAAGCCATTAAGCACAACATTTCTGGTTACCTTTTCGCCATTAGAAACTCCTTTTGGTAATATATAGAAGGTGTATTGTGCAAATAAGATCCACCAAACACCAACCATAACAAAAGACCAACGCATCATTTCCATTTTTGCTTCTCCGGTTTCCTGACTCATTACCATAGCTAAATTAATAAGCAGTAAAATAACACTTCCTATATACCCCAGAGAAAACCCTCTAGCACTAATTCTATCTTGTTGCTCTGGAAATGCAATATCAGGTAAATACGAATTATAGAAAACCAAACTTCCCCAATAACCAATCAATCCCATAAAGTAAAACAGAAGGCTCATATAAATATGTTCTAAGCTAAACCAGTATAGACCAATGCATCCAAGACCTCCCACATAACAGAAAAATTTCATAAAACTTTTCTTATTCCCAACATAATCGGCAATTCCAGATAATAAAGGTGACATAAATGAAACCACAAGAAAGGTAAAAGCAGTGACAAAGGTTATTAAGGCTGTACTTTTAAACTCAAAACCAAAAGCATTTATATGCTTAATCTCACTTAAAAAAAGCGCTGAATAGAAGATAGGAAAAATAGAAGACGCAATAGTTAATGTGTATACTGAGTTTGCCCAATCGTAAAAAGCCCAAGCATTCAGTAGTTTTTTACTTCCTTTTTGAAGTTCTGCCATAGAGTATTTTTAAATAAAAAAAGCTGTTCACAAATTAGAACAGCTTCGAAAATAAGTAAATATTTTAAAATATTCCTTTTTAAAATTTAGTAATTGGTCTAAAACTTGTTATTCCAAACTTTTTGGCTTCAGCTACTGCCATGGGTACTAAAGAAGTAATTTCCTGAATCCTAGTATCGTTAGATGGGTGTGTACTTAGAATTTCTGGAGGAGCTCCACCTCCACTATTTGCTTTCATTCGCTTCCATAATTCGGCAGCCTCACTTGGGTTATAACCTGCAATAGCCATCAAAACCAGGCCTATTTTATCAGCTTCGGTTTCATGACTCCTACTAAAAGGTAACATCACTCCTACTTGAGCTCCAATTCCATAATACTGATTAAAAGCTGCTCTATCATTATCATTTTGAATGGCAATATTTCCAGCCAAGGCCACACCTTGCTGAATATAATCTGCACTCATACGTTGTTGTCCATGGTTTGCCAAAGCATGTGCTACCTCGTGTCCCATAATGGCAGCTACTCCAGTTTCGCTTTCTGCAATTGGAAGAATGCCTGTGTAAAAAACAATTTTACCTCCTGGCATACACCAAGCATTCACCGTTTTATCGTCTATAAGTTTATATTCCCATTGGTAATCTTTTAAATACCCCGAATAACCATTTGCATTCAACCAACGTTCAGCTGCTATAGATATACGTTGCCCAACTCTGGTAATCATTTCAGATTGGGAAGTCCCAGTCACTACTTTGCTTTCCTTAAGCACTTGATCGTACTGCTGAAAAGCTGTTGGAAATAATTGCGAATTTGGCACCAATGCCATAGTTTGTTTTCCAGTAAATGGATTTGTGGAACAAGCCGAAACGACTAACAACAAAACCAAGATACCTAACATCTTTTTTAATCTCATTTTTAATTTTTTAACTGAATTTAAAATTACAAAAATCATTCCTTTATAAAAAACAGGGATAATTTTGTTTAAACAATTTTACTATTTAGATTGTAAAGTTAAGAATAGTTTCACGACTGAAAGTGTATCAATCCATAATAAATTTAATCCAAATGAAAATATTTATAAGTTTCCTTTTAGTAATAAGCATGCAAAGTTGTATGGGTCAAGAAAATAAAAAAACGACCACTAAAAACTCATTTAAAGTGACTAAAACAAAAGCCGAATGGAAACAGGAATTAAGTCCTCAAGCCTATTATGTTTTACGAGAATCTGGTACTGAAAGAGCATTTTCTAGTCCTTTAGATAAAAACTATGATGAAGGTGTTTACGTATGTGCTGCCTGCAAAACTCCTTTGTATAAAAGTGAAAACAAATTCGATTCTGGAACCGGATGGCCAAGTTTTGATAGAGTTATCTCTGGAAATGTGGCTTTCTCGAAAGAAGGAAACGGTTATATGGGTATTGAAGAGCATTGCGCCACTTGTGGCGGACATTTAGGTCATGTGTTTAACGATGGTCCTAAAGAAACTACGGGAAAAAGACATTGTATAAATGGGGTGGCATTAGAGTTTATTCCTAAATCTTAACCCGAAATTAATTATCCCTAAACTAGGACTAACTTTTTAAATATAGTTATAGTCTAGAAATACTTCAAAAAAGACAAAAACTCAGTGAATATTTAAGAGAGTGCTTTTCTACAGATTTACTTTTAAGTTGCAAATTGATACAAAACCAAATCGAATCCTACTTGTTTCTTCATTAAATCCGGCTAAATTCCAATAATTAAAGAGCCAAACATCTTTTTAAAATTTTTAGAAAACATCATTTGTTATATGAAATATACTTTTTGTACCTTCGTAACTTCAAAAAACGACTAAAAAATATACGATGAGTAAATACGATATTATTGTTCTTGGAAGTGGTCCTGGTGGCTACGTGACTGCTATTAGAGCATCTCAGCTAGGTTTTAAAACAGCTGTAATTGAAAAAGAAAGTCTTGGTGGAGTGTGTTTAAATTGGGGATGTATTCCAACAAAAGCACTTTTAAAATCTGCTCAAGTTTTTGAATATTTAAAACATGCTGACGATTATGGCCTGTCTGTAAAAGAATTTGATAAAGATTTTGATGCAGTCGTAAAACGCAGTCGTAATGTTGCTGGAGGCATGAGTAAAGGCGTTCAGTTTTTAATGAAAAAGAACAAAATTGACGTAATTGAAGGGTTTGGTAAACTAAAACCTGGAAAGAAAGTTGATGTGGACGGTAAAGAATACAGTGCAGACCATATTATAATAGCTACTGGTGCGCGTTCTAGAGAATTACCAAGCTTACCTCAAGATGGAAAAAAGGTAATTGGTTACAGAGAAGCTATGACTTTGTCTGAACAACCAAAGAAAATGATAGTAGTAGGTTCTGGAGCCATTGGTGTGGAATTTGCTTATTTCTACAATTCTATGGGAACGGATGTAACTATAGTAGAATATTTACCAAATATAGTTCCTGTTGAAGATATTGACGTTTCTAAGCAATTAGAAAAAAGCTTTAAGAAAAGTGGAATAAAAATTATGACTTCTGCCGAAGTAACTAAAGTAGATACTTCTGGAAACGGAGTAAAAGCAACAGTTAAAACCTCTAAAGGAGAAGAAGTTCTTGAAGCTGATATTATTTTATCTGCCGTTGGAATTAAATCGAACATTGAAAATATTGGTTTAGAAGATGTGGGAATTGCTGTAGATAGAGATAAAATCTTAGTAAACAATTACTACCAAACTAATATTCCTGGATATTATGCCATTGGAGATGTTGCTCCTGGACAAGCATTAGCTCACGTAGCTTCTGCTGAAGGAATTTTATGTGTTGAAAAAATTGCTGGACAACATGTTGAAGCCTTAGACTACGGAAACATTCCTGGTTGTACTTACGCTTCTCCTGAAATTGCCAGTGTTGGTTTAACCGAAAAACAGGCGAAAGAAAAAGGATACGAAATTAAAGTTGGAAAATTCCCATTCTCGGCTTCTGGAAAAGCAAGTGCTTCTGGCGCAAAAGATGGATTTGTAAAAGTTATTTTCGATGCTAAATATGGCGAATGGTTAGGCTGCCACATGATTGGTGCTGGAGTTACAGATATGATTGCCGAAGCTGTTTTAGGTAGAAAATTAGAAACTACCGGACACGAAGTTTTAAAAGCTGTCCATCCACATCCAACCATGAGTGAAGCTGTTATGGAAGCTGTTGCAGATGCTTACGGCGAAGTAATTCACCTATAGAAAAACAAAATTGAGTAAGTATATAATTAAAAAGTTCCGAAATTTTCGGAACTTTTTTTATGGACTATAATGAAATCTATTTTCTTATTTAAAGACTTACAACGGACTTAAAAAACTCTGTAAAGCCAATTCATAACTCTGTAGGCCAAAACCAACAATAACACCTTTGGCATACGGAGCAACATAAGACTGATGTCTAAATTCCTCGCGTTCAAATGTGTTGGAAATATGCACTTCAACCACAGCTGTTTCAATGGCTGCCACTGTATCACCTATTCCCACAGAAGTATGTGTATAAGCGGCCGCATTTAAAATAATCCCATAATAAGAATAACCAACCTCTTGAAGTTTATCGATAATTTCACCTTCAATATTCGATTGAAAATGTTCTAATTCTATTTGTGGATAGCTTGCTTTAATAGTTTCAAAAAACTCATTAAAGGTCTGACTTCCATAAATTTGAGGCTCACGCTTTCCTAATAAATTTAGATTTGGCCCGTTAATAATGATGATTTTTTTCATCTGTAATTCTAGATTTTGGATTTAAGTAAAGATAGTAAAAAAGCGCTCACATGCTACAAAAACAAGATAAGCACTTCCTTTTATCAACTTTTTTTCTTTTATTTGATATATAAGCTACCTATTTATGAAATTATTCCTAATTGCCTCTATCTTCACTATGGTTGGCTCCTGCGCTACAACTAAGTACAGTACAAAAATTCAAACCCTTAAAGACAATATAAAAATAACCGATAGCACCACTATTATTCAATATGCTAACACTATAAAAGCTTCAGAGTTAAAAGACTTATTATACGCCTTTGCTGGGCCAGAATTCGAAGGCCGTGGCACAGGTGAAAAAGGACAAAAAGATGCTGCTAATTTCTTAAAAACCTATTATCAAAAGGAAGACATCTCCTCTCCTATTAACGATTCTGTGTACTACCAATGCATTCCAGAAACTTACTTTTCTAAAGATATAAATGCCACAGAAAATGTTTTAGCCTTTATTAAAGGAGTAGAAAAACCAGAAGAGGTGCTAATTATTTCTGCTCATTACGATCATCTTGGAGTAAAAGACAGTCTGGTTTATTTTGGAGCAGACGATAATGGTTCAGGAACTGCTGCCCTATTAGAAATTGCTCAAGCTTTTAAACAAGCAGAAACAGAAGGCTTTTCCCCAAAACGCTCTGTTCTGTTTATGCATCTTACTGCCGAAGAAATTGGCCTTGAAGGTTCCCGTTTCTATACAGAAAACCCTGTTTTTCCTCTAAATGAAACTATTGCCAATTTAAATATAGACATGGTTGGAAGAGTTGATAAAACTCATAAAGACAATCCCAATTATCTGTATTTAATTGGAGCAGATAGATTGAGTAAGGAGCTACATCTTTTATCTGAAAAAGTAAATGAAACTTTCTATAATCTTACTTTAGATTATAAGTATAATGACGAAGACGATGTCAATAAATATTACTCCAGAAGCGATCATTTTAATTTTGCTAAACACAATATTCCAGTTATTTTTTACTTTAATGGAGTGCACGAAGACTATCATAAATCAACGGATACAGCAGAAAAAATAAATTATGAATTATTAGAAAAAAGAGCCAAATTAATATTTGCTACAGCTTGGCAGCTAGCCAACAGACAAAATAGACTTTTTTTAAACGAAAGCATGTAAAATCAAGTCTGCAGCTGTTAAAATTTCTTAAAATGAGCCTAACAACGAACTTTGTTTGGCTATTTTTGTTTTTATAACTAAAACTTACATCTATGAAAAAAGTGTTTTTAATGGTTTGCTGCGTGGGATTATTATTTTCCTGTGGTAGTCAAAAAGCCGAAACTACAAACCCAACTTCTACAGTACAAACCACCACTCCATTGGACGTTAGCAAATATGGAGCAACAATCACTTCTGCCGAATTAAAAGAAGATTTATACATTTTTGCTTCAGACGAATTTGCCGGAAGAGGAACTGGTGAGGAAGGAGAGAAGAAAGCTGTTAAATTCTTAAAAGATCATTATGTAGCCTTAGATGTTCCTTCTGCTCTTCCTAATAATAACTATTTTCAAGAAGTTCCTTTAGAAAAATCAGCTGCACCAAATGTTACTCTTAATGTAAATAACAAATCGTTTACTTCAATTGAAGATTTTGTATCTGTTACCTCTGTACAAGACGGAACTTTAAATACGTCTGAAGTGGTATATGCTGGTTACGGAATTGAAGACGAAGCTTACTCGAGTTATGAAAATTTAGACGTAAAAGGAAAAGTGGTTCTAATCCGCTCTGGCGAACCAAAAAATACAGATGGTAATTTTTTAATTACAGGTACAAGCAATGCGTCAAAATGGTCTAACGCTTCTCAAGCATATAGAGCAAAACGCGATGCTGCCAAAGAACTTGGTGCTAAGGCTGTATTCTTTTACTATCCAGAAATTTATACGATGGCTGCTGCAAGATTTGGCGGTTCTAGTGGGTCTTTTTCTTTAAGAGAAAACAACGAAGACATGTATTACTTTCTAATCAATACAGATTTAGCAAAAACCTTATTGCCTAATATTGAAACTACCGTAGATAGTCAAGTAATTGATATGCCAATTCAAATGACTTATAAAAGTAATTCTACTCAAATAGTAGGGGAAAATGTAGCTGCTATTATAAAAGGTTCTGAAAAACCAGAGGAAATTATTGTTATTTCTGCTCATTTAGATCACGAAGGTGTTAAAAATGGTGAAATTTATAATGGTGCAGACGACGATGGTTCTGGATCTGTTGCGCTTATTCAAATAGCCAAAGCTTTTAAAGCTGCACAAAAAGACGGGCATGGCCCAAAACGTTCTATCCTGTTTTTACATGTTACTGGTGAAGAAAAAGGACTTTTAGGTTCGCGTTATTATACAGATTTTGACCCAATTTTTCCATTAGAAAATACAGTGGCAAATTTAAATATTGACATGATTGGACGTGTAGATCCTAAACATGAAGATAAAAACAATAATTACTTATATCTAATTGGAGCCGATAAACTGAGTACAGAATTACACGAAATTTCTGAAGCTGCAAATAAGAAATACACAAACATTGAATTTGATTACACCTATAACGATGATAACGACCCAAACCGTTTCTATTATAGAAGTGATCACTATAACTTTGCTAAAAACAATATTCCAGTTATCTTTTATTTTAATGGTACGCATGCAGATTACCATAAACCATCAGATACGCCGGATAAAATTAGATACGATTTGTTAGAAAACAGAACCAGACTTATATTTTATACTGCCTGGGAATTAGCTAATAGAGACCAAAGAATTGTGGTTGATAAAGCCAATGAATAACTAATATAAAAATTAAATTTAAAAAAGCTTTCCACACTTGGAAAGCTTTTTTTATATCCTGCTTCTAATATTTTTTTGACCTTAAATAGATAAAGAAATGTTAAAGCTTCATAAAAAGCATTTTATGTAACTCTTGTTACAAACTAATACTACAAAGACTTCTATATTTGTTCTTAATGCAAAACATAAAGCCATATATAGCCCTAATTCTTTTAACCGTATTCTTAACAAAGAATACTTTGGTTGATGCAAAGCTATTGGTGTCCTTCATGTCTAGCAACGACATTACTTTTGTAAATCCGTTTTGCAAAAAAACACAAGCAAAAAATTCTGAAAATCAACATTTTGTTTCACAAGACTCTCAAACAACTGTAATTCCATTTTCTACTTTTTGCACCCCTCAGTTTCACTTTGAAACACTAATAACAGATATTCCGTTTAAAAATCAATTTTATCCGGATACTAATTTCATATCCCCAAAAACTTACCAGGTTTTTAAAGAACCTAATTTCCCTCCTCCAAAAGTTTAATTTTTTATCGGTTTTACATTTTTCTTGTTTTCACAAAGACTTCGCAACTTTATATGTCTTTGGCTAAAACATTATGCCTAAACTATTTTTAAATTAAACGTCATGAACACACATATCCCTGTGAGTTTAAACTCTATTAAACTCCTTAGAATTATGCTTAGCGGTATTTTTATTATCGCTGGAGCCAGTCATTTATTAAAACCAGATAAAACTGCGCAACGTATAGAAATGGCTAGTTTTAGTCAGTTTGCTCACTTCTTTGGCAATCCCACAACCTTGGTTATCCTTTCTGGAATAGTCATGCTTATTGCCGGTATTAGCTTTGCCATCGGGTTTAAAACCAAATGGAGTGCTCTAATCTTACTATTAGTACTTATTCCAATAACAATTACTGTGCAAATAGGACAACTAACCACTATGGGACCTTTATTTAAAAACATTGCCATTTTTGGTGGTCTCTCATTTTTCATTTTAAACCAAACTCAAAAAAAATAACTAACTAAAACCGGCTCTAAATCGAGCTTGTTTTATACATATTAACTCAAGATGACTTTTATAGACAAATCACTTTTTTCTATATCTGGTTGTCCTAATAAAAACTAAATACATGAAATCATATCTCATTAAAACCTTAATAATTGCCTTATCTATCTTCGGATTGACAAATATGCAAGCTCAAAACAAAACTCGTAGCTATGTAGTTATGACCACAAAAGTGCAGCAGATTAAACCCATTTTAATAGCTGCTGAAGCGTTGAAACTAGAAGACGGAAAGCACTTTGGCGATTTTCAAATTATTATTTGTGGAAAAAATGTAGCTGATGTTACAGATGCATCAAAAATGAATGAATTTATAGCAACAGCCAAAACTATGGGAGTTACCATAAACGCCTGTGGCTTCTCGTTAAACAAATTTAAGGTAGAGCGTTCTAGCTTACCGGAAAGCATTCCAATAGTGGAAAACGGCATTTTACATTTTTTACAACTTCAGAAAAAAGGATATTTAAACTTAAGCTTATAAACAGATGAAAAAAATAAATAATATTATAAAATTAACATTGGTCTTGGCTGTTTTCAGTTTATTCAATTGCGAAAACAAATCGGATAAAAAAATAGCTCAAAACATTCAAGCCAAAGACACATTGTCCATTACCATTTTACAAACAGCAGACATCCACGGACAATTAGATAGTCATCCAGAATTATTCTGGGAAAACAATCAAATAGCATTTAAAGAACGAGGTGGAATGGCACATATTAAAACCATTTTCGACCAGGAACGCAAAAATAACCCAGGAAGAGTTCTTGTGGTAGATGGAGGCGATTTAATTCAAGGCAGTGGCTATGCACAACTCTCTGAAGGTGCTGTAATGACAGACATTATTAAAGCTATGGATTACGATCTTTTAATTCCTGGAAACTGGGAAGTGGTCTACGGAAAAGACATTATGCTCGAGGTAATGAAAGGCTATGACACCCAAATTATTGTTCAAAATATGTTTGACGAAGTATCGAAAGATCCTATTTTTCCAACGCATTGGATTAAGGAAATAGATGGTATTAAAATGGGCTTTATTGGAATTAACGATCCAGATGTTCCCGTGAGACAAAATCCAATTTTTAGCGAAGGATTGACTTTTAGCGATATTGACGACAATTTAGAACTACTTATAAATAATCTAAAAACCGACGAAGAGTTAGATTTGCTTTTCTTAGTAACTCATTTAGGCATTTTTAAACAAGTGGATTTAGCTAGTAACGACATTGCTAAAAATGTAGATTATATTCTTGGAAATGATACCCACGAACGCGTGAGAGAACTTATTCAGGGAAAATATGCAAAAGTTACAGAACCTGGTGCTTTTGGGTCTTTTGTTGGTAAATTAACCTTACATTTTGTGGATAATAAATTAGTTAAAGACGATTATGAACTAATAGATGTTGACCCTGAAATATATCCTGCAGATCCATACATTCAATCTTTGGTAGACAAAGCAAAAGAACCATATCAAAAAAACTTGGAAACCATTATTGGTTATACAACCACGCCTTTATATCGTTATTTAACGGTAGAAAACCCTATGGATAATATGATTACAGATGCTGCAAGATGGAAAACTGGAGTAGATATTGCAATTTCTAACGGGTTTAGATTTGGAAACCCTATTGTACCTGAAAATGGAGAACCTGCAGCTATTACACGAGCTAATTTATGGAATCTTATCCCAATTAACGAGAAAGTGAAAACTGGAAAAGTTACCGGTTTACAAATTAAAAATTGGCTTGAAAAGGAAATGCATAATGCCTTTGCCCAAAATCCAACTGAACGTTTTGGAGGTTGGCTTGTTCGATTTAGTGGAATGACGGTCGATTTTAATAGCCAGAACCCGAAAGGGGAACGTATTAAATCTATTGAAGTTAATGGAGAACCTATTAACGACCAACAGTATTATACCATTTCAGCTTGTGTAAGACCAGGAGATCCAATCGATAATTTATGCAGAATTGCCAATGTAAACGATGTGGAAGTAAAAGATTATACCATTCATGAAGCGGTAGAAGAATATCTTAAAGTTCATTCGCCAGTATCTCCTACTTTGGATAAAAGAGCTTACTGCGATTTCTTAGGTGAAAATTCCTTTTCTACTGTTCCTGGAACCAATTATGAATTCAACTAATAATAAACATATGAAAACTGAAACTAAAAAAAGCCTGATTCAATATGCCATTTTTGCTGCTATAGCACTCACTTTATACCTTACTGGCCTGCACACAGAGGTTATTGGGTTTGCACAACGTGGCATGCTGGCTACAGGAATAATGAAACCAGATTTATCGGAAAACACCTTAGCCTTGAATTCAAATACTAAAGCCGATTTAAACTTTAAGTTAGTAAACTCTAAAGGCGAAACCATCCATATGCAAGACTTAAAAGGAAAAGTTATTTTTATGAATGTTTGGGCTACCTGGTGTCCTCCTTGCGTTGCAGAAATGCCTGGAATTAACAACTTGTCCAAATCTATGGAAAATGAAAACGTAGCCTTTATTATGCTTTCTTATGATAAAAAATTTGAAACAGCTAAAAAGTATAAGGAAAACAAAGGTTTTAATTTCGATGTCCACAGTTTACAAAGTCCTTTACCCGATATGTTTACTTCTAGAGGAATTCCTGCCACCTATGTTATTGATGCACGTGGCGAATTAGCCCTAACTCATATTGGAATTGGCGACTATGACACGGATGAATTTCGAGAATTCCTGAAATCTTTAATGTAAAACATGTTTATAATAATTCCCCGGTTTTTCAAAGATTGGGGAATTCTTTTTTTAATACGCTTATTTAATTAGACCCGTATTGGTTATAAAAACTTCTTTTTTTAGATAAGCAATTTCAATGTTTGTATCAAATAACAGCTCAAATACTTACAGAAATAAGGTCTTTCTAACCTCAATCTTCAATTTTTACAAATAACCTTCAAAAAAAATATCTCTTAAAAATTAAATGACTTATTTTTATCCCTCATTTAAGCTTTTAATTTAAATTACAGAATGCATATACCTTTATTACAAGACATTTTAATTCTACTAGGGTTTTCGGTTATCATTGTTTTTTTACTACAACGTGCCAAAATTCCTTCTATTCTTGGTTTTCTAATTACAGGTGTTATTATTGGTCCTTATGGTTTAAGTTTAGTAAAAGCCGTAGAACAAGTAGAAGTTATTTCAGAAATTGGTGTCATTCTCTTGCTTTTTGTAATTGGAATGGAACTTTCTCTAAAAAAACTGGCAGCTATCAAGAAAACCGTTTTTATTGGAGGCTCCATTCAAGTAGGTCTTACAGTTCTAATTGCGGCTGGCTGCTATTATTTAATGGGAAATAGTTGGAACGAATCTATTTTTATAGGTTTCTTATTCTCTTTATCAAGTACAGCTATTGTTTTAAAAGTGTTTCAAGATAGAAACGAAATGAACACATTACATGGAAAAAATGCCTTAGGAATTCTTATTTTTCAAGATATTATTGTTGTTCCAATGATGCTGTTTACACCCATTATGGCCGGCGAAAGTACGAATGTAACAGCTAGCATTTTAACCTTATTGATTAAATCTGCTGTGGTAATAATTATTACTATTATTAGTGCCAGATATGTGGTTCCAAAACTAATGTATGCCATTGCAAAAACTAATAATAAAGAGCTGTTTCTATTAACTACTATTACCATTTGTTTTGCCGTTGCTTTTTTAACTTCTCAGGCAGGATTATCTCTGGCTTTAGGTGCTTTTATGGCTGGCCTAATTATTTCGGAATCTGAATACAGTCACCAAGCAACAAGCATTATTTTACCGTTTAGAGAGCTGTTTATTAGCTTTTTCTTTATCTCGGTAGGCATGTTATTAGATTTAAGCTTTTTCTTCAATCATGTAGGTGTTATTATGTTATTGGTTTTAGCTGTTTTAGTTGTTAAATCTTCTGTTACGGCTTTAGCTATCGCCGTGTTAAAATATCCGTCGAAAACAGTTTTAATTACCGGATTATCCTTATTCCAAATTGGGGAATTTGCTTTTATACTCTCTAAAGTAGGAATTGAATATAATTTACTGTCGGCCGAAACAAACCAGTACTTTTTAGCTGTGTCTATTGTTTCCATGCTATTAACTCCTTTTGTTATTATTTTTTCTGAAAACTTTGCGGAAAAGTTCTTAAATACCCGAATTGTAAAAGCTATGTCTTCTACTCCAAAAGATCCGTTTAGTGCGTTGAACGACGATTTTGAATCAGAATTAAGTAACCATCTTATTATTATTGGATATGGTATTAATGGAACTAATTTAGCCAAAGCTTCCATGCATAGTAATATTCCTTTCGTGGTAATAGAGTTAAATGCCAAGACTGTAAAACGTGAAAAAGAAAATGGAATTCCCATACTTTTTGGCGATGCTTCCGAACCTCATATTCTAGATACTGTTAATCTGTCTAAAGCACGTTCTGTTGTAATTGCTATTTCCGATGCTGAAGCTACCAGAAATATTATTAGAAGTGTACGAGAAATTAGTCAATCTGTGTATTTAGTAGTAAGAACACGGTATGTAAAAGAAATTCCAGAACTTATTGCTTTGGGTGCCGACGATGTAATTCCGGAGGAATTTGAAACGTCCATAGAGATATTTTCAAGAGTACTTCACGATTTCCTAATCCCGGAAAATGATATTTCTGAGTATATTGATTTAATTAGAGCCGATAATTATGAAATCTTTAATTCGAAGAAAAAGCTGCCTAAAACCTTTAAATCCACTAAAATACCTAATGTAAATATTACCTGTTTACGTGTGAATGTGGATAGCGGAAAAATTATTGGAAGAACTCTTAAAGAAATGAATATTCGCAAAAACTACGGCATCAATATCTTGGCTATAGAACGTAAAGATGATGTTATAGATCATATTCAGCCTAACGAAAAACTCTATCAAAACGACAAATTATATGTTAGTGGTAGACAAGAAGCTATTGAAGAATTTCATCGGGCCTTAAATTAAAAAATTAATGACAGATTGCGGGTATGGACCGATCAAAGGTACGGACAGGTCGCGACCTGTCCCTTCAAAAACATGACACAAATAGAAAATATCGACCTAATCACTTTAGACGAAGAACCTATTAATTTAATAGACACTTACGCCAAGAAACCGTTATTAATTCTCTTTTACAATAACCAGTGTTTAGGTTGTACCGGGCGCGCTATTCCATTGGCATACGAATTATTACAAGCCTATCCAGATCTTTCCGTTGTGGGAATTCACAGTTCCTTCGGAAATCAAAAATTTACAAAGGAAGATGTGTTAGACATCTTTACTTCCAAAACACTTCCTTTTCCTATTTATTTTGATAAACATCACAAATGGTTCGACTTTTTTAAATGCGAAGGCACACCTCATTGGATCTTATTAAATAATAAAGCTGAAGTTTTTCGCTCTTTTTATGGCTCTCAAGAAAACTCACAAAACAGATTGTATTATGCTATTGAAGAGCTTTTAAATAAATAAACATTCTGTACGGACAGGTCCTGACCTGTCCGTAAACGCGACCTGTTCCAATAAGAATATATAGAAACAAAAAAAGCTTCACATTTCTGCGAAGCTTTTATTTTTTGGGTGGAAGACGGGATTCGAACCCGCGACCCTTGGTACCACAAACCAATGCTCTAACCAACTGAGCTACAACCACCATTTTAATTGGTCTGCAAATGTAATAGATTTCCCCTTTTTAACAAAGCCTTTTTGCAATATTATTTTTAATATTTTTTATTTTAAATCAAACAAGCTGTTAATCACCGGATAACGTTCTACTGTAAAGCCTTCGGCAAAATCAACTCCTACTAATCTTCCAAGGTCTTGAGCTCTATAAGTAACACTGTCTGTAAAATTCTTGTTCGAAATAGGCGTTTCTGGTCCTTTGTTTTCCGGATTATAAAATTGTGTTTTATAAGCCATAACAGATTCTAGCTTTTTAGGCATAACTTCAGAAATGTCTACCACAAAATCTGGTTCTATAGGTTGCCATTGAATATAATGATATACTTGTTTTGGTCGCCATGGTTTTTGCCAAGTTTCATCATCTTCATCAAACTTGGTATCTATTTTTAATAAACCACTTAAAAAACAGGCCTGACTTACTAATGTACTCCCCTTTCCATGATCTATATGTCTATCTTTAATAGCATTACACAAAACGATATCTGGCTGATATTTTCTCAGAATTTTAATAATTTCTAGTTGGTGACTCCTATCATTAATAAAAAACCCATCGGCAAATTCTAAATTCACTCGAATACTAGCTCCTAAAATTTTTGAAGCAGCAGTAGCTTCAGAATCTCTGGTTTCTGCTGTTCCACGAGTTCCTAATTCTCCTCGTGTTAAGTCGATAATCCCAACTTTTTTACCAGCTGCTATTTCTTTGGCTAATGTACCTCCACAACCCAATTCTACATCATCTGGATGTGCTCCAAACGCCAATATATCTAATTTCATTTATCTAATTTTTCTTTTATAATTTTCTTTTCAACGTTCACAACCAGAATCGGTCTAATAATAGTGCTTATTCTAAATACAGTAAAAAAGATTTATTTAATTTGTTTTATAGCTTGTTCAATATCGTGTATCAAATCCTTTTTCGATTCTATTCCTACAGAAAAACGTATCAAACCATCTCCAATTCCTAATGTATTTCGCTCTTCCGGACTTAATAAACCATGCGAAGTTACAGCAGGTAAAAGCATAGTACTCTCTACCCCTGCCAAACTCATAGAAGGTTTAATTAATGTTAGTGCTTTTAAGAATTTAGAAGCGTTTAAGCTATCGGCTAACTCAAAGGAAATCATGGCTCCATAACCTGTCATTTGCGCTTTAGCTAATTGGTGTTCTGGATGAGATTTTAAACCAGGATAATACACACGTTTTATATCTGTATTTTTATCCAGAAACTTCGCTAATTTCTTAGCATTTTTATTTTGAGCTTTTACGCGTAAGGCTAGAGTTTTCATGCTTCTTTCTAACATCCAAACCATAAAATCGCTCAAACTGCCACCTAGATTTTTTGCTACATTCCATATCCTATCTATATGCTCTTGATTGGCTGCCACTGCTCCTGCTAAAATATCGCTGTGTCCTCCCATATATTTGGTGGCCGAATGGATTACAATATCAATTCCAAAATCAATGGGATTCTGAATAATAGGACTCGCAAAGGTATTATCTATACTAGTAACAATTTGCTTCGATTTTGCCAATTTGGCAACCGCTCCAATATCGGTAATAGTTAACAACGGGTTAGAAGGGGTTTCAATATGAATCAATTTTGTATTAGGCTGAATGGCTTTTTCAATATCTGCAAGCTGATAACCTTCTGTAAAAGTGAATTCTATACCATATTTAGGAAGTTCTTCTCTAATAAAATTACTGGTTCCTCCATAAAGCGGATTCTGTACCACAAGATGATCTCCAGCCTTTAAAAACGCAAGAAAAGTGGTACTTACAGCCGCCATTCCTGAACCAAAAATCAGGGCAGCTTCTGCATGTTCTAAAGCTGCTATTTTCTTAGATAAATATTCTTGATTTGGCGTGTTAAAATAACGCGGATATCTTTTAACATCCACATCTTCAAATTGGTAAGAAGTGGACATAAATATTGGCGAAACAGCACCTTTAAACTGCGTATCGATAATTTCGCCAGTATGTGTACAAATAGTATTTATTCCTAAAGATTTAGAAGCCATAACATGATTGTTTAAGCTTATAAAATTAAGGAAATATGTGTTGTAAATAAAATAATAACAACAAAAAAGGAACTTGAGTTTTACTAAGTGAAAACAGAGATATAAAAAGAAACTAATTCTAAGGAAAGGAGTTTTTGTTTCTACATAAGACTAAAACTGAGCCTTTCTTTTGTTCAACATGTATTGTCTATACACCATACTTAGCTTTCTACGAGAACTCTGAGTATTACCATCTAATTGCAGAAACACAAGCAAATCAGGATTATTTATCTTAGTTCATATTATTTCTATCAAAAAGAGCCTGATTCAACAAAAAAACCAAGTGTTTTAGATATCGTCTAGCAATCAGACTGTTAGTAAAACCTGGCTATACAAGCATTCTTCTACATAAGCATAGAATATTTAACTCTAAAATACTAACATCTTTTTCAAGGCATTCACTTTATATGATATTCAAAGTTTAATTAAGTGTTTCACCGATTTTATTCTTTTTAATTTGCTACTTAAATTATTTTCGTATTTTTGTTATTCCCTCCTATAGTTAATAGCAAAAATCATTTAATAGAATTATTAGTATCAGGCCTATCTTATGTTTAAAAAATATGAGATACACTTTAAACCAACCCTTATGATGAAAAGACTAGCTATTTATTCGCTTATTTTAACTGTTTTTATTAGTGGTTTTAATAGTCACTCACGAGAAATTAATAGTCCCAATCCCTTATTTAATCAGACTTCCACATTTTTTAACGACTATCAGTCCTTAAGTAAGTATGTCTCTTTGAGACCGGATTACAGGGATTCATATCGTGCGGCAGATGCTAACTGTCAACCCATTACAGTATATTTAGATGCCACTGGAAATATCAGTATTAGCGAAGATGCTGTCAATAATGGTAGTACGGGTATTGGACCATTAGATTTCGATACAGATATTACAAATTTCGACTGCTCTAATGTTGGATCTCCAGTTACTGTTACTCTAACCGTTACTGATAATGGAGATGGTGGTGATACAGATACATGTACTGCAATCGTTACTGTTTTAGATAATTTACCTCCTATTACACCAACCCTGAACCCAGTTACTGTAGATTGTACCGGAACACTAATTACTCCAACAACTACCGATAACTGTGCTGGAACCATTACAGGTGCTACTACAGATTCATTGGCTTTTGTGGAAGGTGGAAGTACAATTATAAACTGGACTTTCGATGATGGGAACGGAAACTCAATCTCTGTGCCTCAAACTTATAATTATGACGATACAACCCCTCCAATGCCTGCATTATTAGGGGTGATTAGAGGCGAATGTTCTGCTACAGCAACGGCACCAACCACAAGAGATGCTTGTGCTGGATTCATTACTGGAACAACTTTGGATCCTCTTACATACAACACTCAAGGACCACATACCATTACCTGGACTTTTGATGATGGCAATGGAAATGTATCCACGCAAACGCAAACAGTGATTGTAGATGATATTACGGCTCCTACTCCGGATGTAGCAAATTTACCAGATGTTACTGGGGAATGTTCTGCTACAGCAACGGCTCCAACGGCTACAGACAATTGCTCTGGTTCTATTACTGGAACAACTTCTGATCCTCTTACATACAACACTCAAGGAACTTATACTATTACTTGGACCTATGATGATGGTAACGTAAATACATCTACGCAAACGCAAACAGTGATTGTAGATGATATTACGGCTCCTACTCCTGACGTGGCTACTTTACCTGATGTTCCTGCTCAATGTGAAGTTACTGCGCTTACTCCTCCAACTGCTACCGATAATTGTGGTGGAACGGTAACAGTTACTAACGATGCTATGCTTCCTATTACTACCCAAGGTACAACAGTAGTAACTTGGACTTACGAAGATGCTGCTGGAAATACATCCACACAAACGCAAAACGTAATCATAGAAGATGTCACGGCTCCTACTCCTGACGTGGCTACTTTACCTGATGTTCCTGCTCAATGTGAAGTAATTGCCTTAATACCTCCAACTGCTACTGATAATTGTGGTGGAACGGTGACTGTTACTAACGATGCTACCCTTCCTATAACTACCCAAGGTACAACTGTCGTGACTTGGACTTACGAAGATGCTGCTGGAAATACATCTACGCAAACGCAAAATCTGGTTATTACAGATACAACAGCTCCTGTAGCTGATCTTGCTACTTTACCTGATGTTCCTGCCCAATGTGAAGTTACTGCGCTTATACCTCCTACTGCTACCGATAATTGTGGTGGAACGGTGACTGTTACAAATAATGCAACTCTGCCTATAACAACTCAAGGAACAACAGTAGTAACTTGGACTTACGAAGATGCTGCTGGAAATACATCTACGCAAACACAAGACGTAATCATAGAAGATGTCACGGCTCCTACTCCTGACGTGGCTACTTTACCTGATGTTCCTGCTCAATGCGAAGTTACTGCCTTAACAGCACCAACTGCTACTGATAATTGTGGTGGAACGGTGACTGTTACTAACGATGCTACTCTTCCTATTACTACCCAAGGTACAACAGTAGTAACTTGGACTTACGAAGATGCTGCTGGAAACACATCCACACAAACGCAAAATGTGGTTATTACAGATATAACAGCTCCTATAGCTGATCTTGCTACTTTGGCTGATGTAACTGATCAATGTGCAGTTACTGCGCTTACACCTCCTACTGCTACCGATAATTGTGGTGGAACGGTAACAGTTACTAACAATGCTACGCTTCCTATAACTACCCAAGGTACAACCGTAGTAACCTGGACTTACGAGGATGTAAACGGAAATACATCTACGCAAACACAAAATGTTGTAATTATCGATAGTACAGCTCCAACCTTTAACTCCTGCCCTTCAAGCGTTTCAAGAAACAACGACTCTGGAGCCTGTGGAGCTATAGTAAATTTCACCATCCCTACAGCAACAGATAACTGTGGAACAGCTGCTGTAACACAAACAGATACAACAGGATTAACTACTGGAGACGAATTCCCAATTGGAACAACTATTTTAGAATATACCGCTACTGATACTGAAGGAAACAGTACTGTTTGTACATTTTCCATAACAGTTACAGATTCAGAAGTTCCAACCATTGTTTGTCCTGCTCCTGTAACCGTAAACGCAGATGCTGATTGTGAAGCTACCGCTGTAACTTTAGGAACGCCAACGACTAATGATAATTGTGGTGTATCAACCGTAACGAACAACTTGGCGAGCCAATTACCTTTACCTGTTGGAACACATACCATCACTTGGACAGTGACAGATACAGCTGGATTAACAGCAACTTGTACCCAACAAGTAACGGTTGTTGATAATACACCTCCTGTAATTACTTGTCCAACACCTAATGCCTTTTATAATACAGATGCTGGACAATGTGAAGCTACTTTAACTTTTAATGCAACGGCAACAGATAACTGTAATGGATCTCCACTTATTTCCTATGAAATTACAGGAACTCCAATAACTTTCCCTTACAATTTCCCTGTAGGAACAACAACAGTAGATGTGATTGCTGATGATGGTAACGGACTTACTTCTAACTGCGATTTTGACGTTGTTGTTCAAGATAATGAAGCACCAACAGTTGTTTGTCAACCAATAACAATTACTTTGGATGCAACTGGAAATGCAACTATAGTAGAAGATGCCGTCAATAATGGCTCAACCGATGCTTGTGGTGGTTTATTATTTGATACAAATATCACAGATTTTGATTGTTCTAATATAGGCGTTAATAACGTGATACTTACAGTTACAGATATTAATGGGAATTCAGCTACCTGTAATACCACAGTAACTGTTTTAGATAATGTTCAAGGGGCAACGGCAACAATTACATCATCTCCAACTTCACCAATATGTAGTGGGACTCCGGTAACATTTACGGCTACTGGTGCTAATTTAGGTGCTAATCTTTCTTACCAATGGTACCAAGGTGGTACAGCAGTTGGTACAAATAGCGCAACTTATACAACAACAAGTTTAACAAATGGTGAAAATGTTTATGTGGAAATCACCTCGGGTCCTTGTAATACAGTTACTACAAGTAATACCATTGTAATGACAGTGAACCCGTTATTACCTGTCGCATTCACATTAAATAGCTCATCAAATCCAGCTTGTACTGGTGAAAATGTTACTTTCTTTGTAACAGGTTTAACAAATGGAGGTGCCACACCAAGCTACCAGTGGTATGTAAATGGAACGCCTGTTGGAGGAAATACAAACTCCTATAATTCTACAGCTATTAATAATAATGATGTTGTTTCTGTAGATGTAAGCTCAAGCCTAACTTGCGCAAATCCAGTTCCAGCTTCGCAAAGTATTACAATGACTGTGAATCCCGACGTAACTACTAATTTGACATCAGCTAATGATGTACAAACAGTATGTAATGGAACTGCAATGACAGATATTGTTTATAACATAACAAATGCTACCAACGCAACCATTACTGGAATCCCTACTGGAGTAACTGGAACTTATAATGCGGGAACGTTTACCATAAGTGGTACACCAACTCAAGTAGGTGTTTTTAATTATACCATTAATGCAGTAGGTTGTGGAAATGTAACTGCAACAGGTACGATTTCAGTAGGACCTGATGCTACTATTGACTTGATTTCACCTGATGCTTATGAAGGTTTATGTAATGGAACCCCCCATTCAAACCCCATGACCCCTATAGAATTCCAGTTAGGTCCTGGTGCAACAGGATACACTTTAACAAGCACACCTCCATTACCTGCAGGAATAACAGACACTTATAATGCAGGAACAGGTGTCATTACTATAAATGGTTCAACTACACAAGTTGGTACATATAACTATACAATAACAACAACCGGTTGTGGCCCAGAGGATACTATAGATGGAGTTATTAGAGTTTTTGATGGACCACCAGTAATTAATGGAAGTATAAATAATACAGGATGGTTACCAACAAATATATGTGGCACACCCCAAACGGTAACATTTTCATTACCTTTTAACTCTAATATTGAATATTATGATTGGAGTTTTTCAAGTGCTAATTTTCAAATTGTCTCAACGGATTCAAACTCAAACAGTATAGATGTATATATTACAGAAACAAACTGGACTATTGATCACTCTGTCACTGTAACGGCTCATAATCCATGTGGTACAGATACTGCTTCAGAATGGATTGTTTTACTTGAATTAAATTCAGGAGAAATTGATGCTTATGCTCCAGACGATACTCATGTTATTTATGTTTGTGAAGATACAGAATCTATTACCATGTCTGGAGATTCTGGAGGCTTAAATTACAGTGAATGGACTTGGGATGATAACGGTGCTGGTGGAGAATTTTCATTAGAAGATGTGGGTGAAATATGTGAAGATGTGTGCACTGGTGTAGAAATGTTTGGAGGCTGTTGGTTTGGAAGCTGGGAAACAGTATGTGAAGATATTACAGATTATACTGTTAATAGTGAATATACACTTCCCGATGATGCCCATGGAGGTCAAATAATAACCATTTCCATGATTGGAGATTTAGATTTATGTGCTCCCATAATTAGCAACCTTGAAATCCACATATTAGAAACACCTGAAGCTATTATATCAAGTCCAAGTGTTGTTTGCCAAGGTGATGATGTAGTTGTTACAGGGACACCAAATACTACCGTTTCCTATACAGACGGAACAAATTCAGCAACCTTTCCTTTGGACGCAAGTGGTACTGCTACTTTTTCTGGTTTACCAGCAGGAACTTATACTCTAACCTCCGTTGAATATACAGGTATTACTTTACATCCAGATAGTGTTGGTTGTACAACTACGATAACTGGAGAATCGGTGACCATTAATGAACCTCCTACAGTAGATGCTGGTTTAGATGCTACAATTTGTGAAGGAGATGACTTAAACTTAACTACAGTTGGAGCTGTACTTGGTGGTACTAATCCTTCTGGCTCATGGTCTTCATCTGGAAGTTCTGGAACAATTTCTGGCGGCATTTATACGCCAAGTTCAGTAGATATTTTTAATGGTTCGGTAACTTTGACATACACAAACACACCTAGTGATGGAATATGTCCAGCGGTAAGCGATACCATGGTTGTGACAATCAATCAGGCTCCAACTGTTGACGCTGGAGTCGATCAAACAATTTGTAGTAGCGATACGGTTACCATGACAGCTAGTTTTGGTGGTTCTGCAACTTCTGGAACTTGGTCTGGTGGTACTGGAACATTTAGCGGCAATGCGCCAAATGCTACCTATACCCCAGGTGTTGGAGAAACAGGAACAGTTATTTTAACTTATACCAGTAACGATCCTGCTGGCCCTTGTAATTTAGCTATAGATACTGTAGAAATTACAATCGATCAAGGAGCAACAGTTGATGCTGGAACAGATCAAACAATCTGCGAAGGAGATACTGTCAATTTAGCATTGGCAACTTTTGGTGGTTCTGCCACATCTGCTTCATGGAATACAAGTGGTACTGGTACTTTTGCAGGAAACATCTATACACCTAGTGTTGCTGATATAAATAATGGTTCAGTATTACTAACTTATACAACTAACAATCCTACAGGCATATGTAATGCTGCATCAGATTCTATGTTAGTAACAATTAATCCTGCACCAACGGTATCAGTTGGTACCAATCAATCTGTTTGTTCTACTAGTAACACTATTAATATGAACGCCACTTTAGGAGGTGGAGCAAGTTCAGGTACTTGGTCAACATCTGGCGATGGTAGTTTTAACAACGATAATCCAAATGCTGTATATACATTTGGAGCTAATGATATAACGAATGGTTCAGTAACCTTAACTTATACTACTAACAATCCTACAGGACCATGTATTGCAGCTAATGATAGTTTTGTAGTTAGCATCATTCCTTATATTACTGCAAATCCAACCTATACGTTTGCTACAAATAATGGAGATTGTTCAGATACTGTTATCAACTTGAATGCAGATGGTACAGGAACTTGGACTGCTGTGTCCGTACCTGCCGGAAGCCCTTTTACTTTCTCAAGTACAACAGATCCCAATGCAACTTTCACTGGAGAAAGTGGTACGGAATATAATATTACTTGGGAAGTAGATAATTTGGCTCCTTGTGGCGATAATTCTGCGACTACAAATGTGGTATTCACTGATTGTGGCAATCAAATAGATTTTGACGGTGCAGACGATAGCGTTAATTTTGCTAACAACTATAATCTTCCTACTAATTTTAGTATTGAAGCATGGATTAAACCAAATGCTATTAATGGTAGTATTCAAACGATTTTATCTAAGCGAAATGCCACTAATTTTGCAACCGGTTACGATTTGAGATTGGTTAATAATACCATCTCCTTCCGTGCAAATGGTTCAGCAATTTCTGCCAATGGGATAACTTCTAATAGATGGTATCATATTGCGGTAACTTATAATGGAACAAACTACACCTTATATGTTGATGGTGTTCAAAGAAATAATACTACAGGACCAAGACCAACATCCAATACCTTTAATATGTTGCTTGGAGCCATGTCTCGTACAAATAATACACCCACAAATTATTTTAATGGATGGATAGACGAAGTTCGAATTTGGAATACCAATTTAACTACAACTCAAGTTCGTCAAATGATGAATCAAGAAATAGAAAACAATGGTGGTCTAGTTCGTGGTTCAGAAGTTCCGCTAGATATTTCAGGTTTAACATGGGGTAATTTAATTGCATATTACCAAATGAACCAGGGTACAGATATTGCTGGAGGTAATTTAAACTCGAGTGTAGGTGTACCAGGAGTTCTAAGAAATATGACTTCAGATCAAGGAGAATCTGCACCTTTACCTTATGTAAGTGCGCAAAATGGACTTTGGGAGACTTCTACAACATGGGAAAATGGGGCTGTACAAATGTTACCAAATACCAATGGTGTTGATTGGAATATTGTAAGAACCCAACACAACGTAACTTCTGGCAACAGAGCTACAACCCTACTTGGTTTAATAGTGGATAATAACAGATACACCATTAACAACAATCAAGAATTACACGTAAATAACTATTTAAGAATTGATGCGGGTGGTGTTTTAGATCTAGATGGCGAGTCACAATTATTGCAACCTACAGGAAGTATTGTAGATTATGCTGGAAATGGAGCTTTACATCGGGACCAACAAGGAACCTCAAACTTATATAACTATAATTATTGGAGTCCTCCAGTAAGTTCAAATGGAGTAGAATACCAAGTTGGTTCTGTATTATATGACGGTCCCGATCCTGTTAATTGGACTCCAGATCACAACGCTACTGGAAGTAACAACCCTGTTACTCTAAGTAGTAGATGGTTATATTTATATAGAAATAACCCGGCAAATACTTATAACGATTGGTACAGAATTAGCCCAGCAGACAACGTTCCTGTAGGACTTGGATATACTATGAAAGGTAGTGGTGTTGGACACTATATAAACGATGACCAAAACTATACTTTTGTAGGCAAGCCAAATAACGGACCTGTATCGGTTCCTATTACCGCTAATTATGAAGCTCTTGTAGGAAACCCATATCCTTCTGCCATTGATGTTGATCAATTTATAGATGATAATGTTGGAAATATTACAGGCTCTCTATATTTCTGGGAACACTCAATAACAAATCAAACACATATTCTAGTGGATTACCAAGGTGGTTATGCTGTAAGAAATAGAACAACGGGGATAGCTGCTACTAGTCCTCCAGGAATTAATGGTATAGGTGCAGCTGGTGTAAAAATTCCACAACCTTATATCGCCGTAGCCCAAGGATTTTATGTTCATGCAGAATCAAGTAACGCTAATGTTTTATTTAATAATAATCAACGTGCGTTTAGAACTGAATCTGGAGGTTCATCAATATTTTTCAGAACTGGTTCTGAAGAAGATGCAAACAGAGATGAGCAAACAGAAGATTTGATTAAACTTATCCGTTTAGATTTTACTTCACCAGAAGGTGCAATTAGACATTTAGCTTTAGGTTTTACACCTAATAATGAAGCAACAGAAGATGTTGACTATGGCTACGATGCTAAAAATCTAGATTATTACCCTAGCGACATGTCCTTCATCATTGAAAATGAAAAATATGTCATCCAGGGAGTCGGCCAATTCGATGTAGATAATATGTATCCAGTAACCCTAGATTTAGGAATTGAAGGAAACATCCAAATCGAATTAGATGAATTGGAAAACTTCGATGAGGAAATTGATGTGTATGTATACGATGCCTTATTAGGGACTTATTCTCGTATCAATACGGTGCCATATCAAATTACATTAGACGCTGGAAGTCATGCCAACAGATATTTTATAGCCTTTAAGGAAGATGCCACCTTAGATGTTGTAGATGAGCAATTCTCTGATGTCTTGGTTAATTATTTAAGCGCAAGCAATGAAATTTATATCCAGATACCAACATATATGGACATCAAACAAGTGTATTTGGTAAATATGTTAGGACAAACCGTAAGATCTTGGAATGAAACCAATGCGCCTCTATCTCATGAAAGTAGGCTTCCAGTTAAAAACATTTCGGAAGGAACTTATGTTGTTAAGGTAAGGACTTCAGATAATGCACTTATTAATAAGAAAATTGTTGTGAAACAAGATTAAAAACTCTTAAATATATTTTAGAAAAAAGCGATCCTTAGAGGTCGCTTTTTTTTTGGGCATTTGGCTTCGTTTATTCCCTAACCAAAATTAAATTGATCCATATCAATTGGAACCTTAAACGTTAATGGCACCCATAGGTTGCCTTTAATGAGGCAATGAAATCATGAATATGTACATACCTGCCAAAATCTTATCCCTAAACGGACAGAAAAACAAATAACCATAATTTAATTACCTATATATTATGCCGAATCGAACAATAAAAACATCTATGTCTGCCTGCCTGCCCCTTACTAGATTTCAACATTCCCATGCTAATACCTAAAAATAATACAATAATAAAAATCTATTCGGTATCTTTAGGCTAGCCTTACCGTGCCGTTAGGTACGATATATCGGTAACAATAAAGCATAGTATACAAACTGTGCCGTCAGGTACAACATATCGGTAACAATAAAACATAGCATACAAACCGTGCCGTTAGGTACAACATAACGGTAACAATAAAACATAGAGCACACATATTGTGCCTTTAGGCACGACATATTGGTAGATAACAACGTA
>NZ_JAPMLL010000010.1 GCF_026410255.1 Xanthomarina sp. F1114 | reverse complement strand
GTCTCGGGAACTGGATCGTAGCCAGAACGTCCCCAAGGCGATGGAACGCAGAAGAAAATGTACTGTGTACATTTTTAGTGAACATGCGAGCAGGCTAATTTTTAGTTGTCATCCGTCTCGGGAACTGGATCGTAGCCAGAACGTCCCCAAGGATGACAACTAAAAATCCTAATAATCGCCAATTTTCCGCCCTTAAAAAAACCGTGTTTTTCTAAAGCTTCTTTGGCATAATGCGAACAGGTAGGTTGAAATCTACAAGAAGCAGGCGTTAAGGGAGAAATAAACGTCTGATATATTTTTATAAGTAATAAAAAGGGGTATGTTAATATTTTCTTCAAAATTTTTAAGTAAAGGCGTTAACTTCCTCCTTGGCATTAGCTTCGGGCGGATAAATGTTTATCAGTTAGTTCTTAAGAATAACAATTTTGTTTAAGTTCCGAACTACATATTGGTAAGACATTAGTTTTTGATATGTTTTCTGTGCCGTTAGGTACAGGATGTTTCAATTTGTATATCGTACCTAAAGGCACGAGGTCTAAAATAATTATTTTATTTACCAATATTTTGTCCCTAATGGGACTTCAATTATTCGATTTCATTCCCGGTTAAACATACATCCAAAAGATAATCTTAGAAAAATAAATTTTAACAGCTGGATGTTTTCTTTCCAAGCCTCTAGCTTTTCAAGTGAGTAAACATGCATAATTTTAAATTTCAGAATATTAATATAACGAACTAAAATAAAAGAACTGAACAACTAAGGTTCTAACAATACATATTTATCCGAAAAATTGAGTCATCGAGGGTACAACGAAACAACTTTTCAACAAACTAGAAAATGTTACAGACTGAAACTCGTCCCGTCCTTTCCATCTTTTAATTGAATTCCAAGGGCATCAAGTTCATCTCTAATTTGATCGGATAAAGCAAAATCTTTATTAGCTCTAGCTTCCTGACGTAATTTGATTAAAAGCTCAACCGTACCTGATAGTTTTTCTGTTCCAGAACCTGTTTCTGTAATTTGTTCTAAACCTAAAACATCAAAAACAAAGGTATGCATAAGCATAGAAAGTTGATTCAAATCTTCTTTTGAAATAGCTTCTTTAGCAGACTTTATTTTGTTAATAATAGAAACTCCTTCAAACAACCAAGATATTAATATGGGCGTATTGAAGTCGTCGTTCATAGCTTCGTAAAACTTCGTTCTTAGAATATCTAAACTGTCTTTTACGTTTTTTGATGACTCATTTGAAGTTGTTAAAGTCTTTAAAGAATTAATAGCTTCCATTAAGCGATTAAAACCTTTTTCGCTTGCTAATAAACCATCATCTGTTAAATCTAAAACACTTCTATAAGAAGCTTGCATCATAAAGAATCTAACAACACTAGGGCTGTAAGATTTAGACATAATATCATTTTCACCTGAAAGTAATTCGGCAGGATTTATATAATTTCCTGTAGATTTACTCATACGTGCACCATTAAGTTCAAGCATATTGGCGTGCATCCAGTATTTTACTGGGTCTTTCCCTTTTGCTGCTTTATTCTGTGCAATTTCACATTCGTGATGTGGAAATTTTAAATCCATTCCGCCCCCGTGAATGTCAAAATAATCGCCAAGATATTTCGTGCTCATGGCAGTACATTCTAAATGCCATCCCGGGAACCCATCGCTCCAGGGAGAAGGCCAGCGCATAATGTGATTTGGTTCAGCTTTTTTCCATAGTGCAAAATCTTGTGGATTTTTCTTGTCGCTCTGCCCATCCAATTCACGTGTATTATGGATTAAATCCTCAAGCTTTCTTTTGCTTAAAACACCATAATCGTTTGTTTGGTTGTATTTATGAACATCAAAATAAACGGAGCCATTAACTTCATATGCAAAACCGTTCTCTATAATGGTTTCTATAAGTTCAATTTGCTCAATAATATGACCTGTTGCAGTAGGCTCGATACTTGGCGGAAGAAAATTAAACTTGTTTAAAATATTATGAAAATCTACAGTATATCTCTGTACAATTTCCATAGGTTCAATAGCTTCTAATCTTGCTTTTTTTGTGATTTTATCCTCCCCAACATCTGCATCGTTTTCTAAGTGCCCAGCATCTGTAATATTTCTTACATAACGAACTTTATAGCCTACATGTAATAGGTAGCGAAAAATCATATCGAAAGACATAAAGGTTCTTAGGTTTCCTAAATGCACATTGCTATAAACCGTTGGGCCACAAACATACATCCCAACATAACCTTCGTGGATAGGTTTAAAAGTATCTTTTTCGCCCGAAAGGGAATTATATATTTTTATCTCTTGGTTTTTGTAAAGTGGCATTGCTGTTTCTTGTTGAGTTGTTAGTTGTTTATTTATCATTCTAAGGGATACAAAGAAACTAAATTCTAGATTGTTAAATTCTTGAATGGTTAGCTGAGAATTTTAAATCAACAATCATTAATTCTAAATTCGTTAGCTGCTTGTTGTTAAGTGACTTGTTACTAAAGTAAATTAACAAATATTGACTAAGCAACTAACCTAATACGAATAATATTTAGAACGAAGTGTCTAATTTAATATAATCCAAAAACTCTCTTTTGGTTTCTTTGTCTTTAAACTTTCCACCAAACTCCGATGTAATTGTGCTGCTCTCCGTATCTCTAATTCCTCTGGAATTTACACATAAGTGTTTGGCATCTATAACACAAGCTACATCGTCTGTATTTAAAACCTGTTGTAATTCTTTTACAATTTGAATGGTTAAACGCTCCTGTACTTGAGGGCGTTTGGCATAATAATCTACAATTCTGTTCATTTTAGATAAACCAACCACAGTTCCGTTAGAAATATAAGCCACATGTGCTTTTCCAACTATTGGTAATAAATGGTGCTCGCAAGTAGAATAAACGGTAATATTTTTTTCTACTAGCATTTCGCCATATTGATATTTATTATCAAAAGTAGATGCGTTTGGTTTTATTTTTGGATTTAATCCTCCAAAAATTTCATTTACAAACATTTTAGCAACTCGATTGGGTGTTCCTTTTAAGCTATCGTCGGTTAAGTCTAGCCCTAAAGTTTCCATAATATGTTGCACATCATCTTTAATAATGTCAATCTTCTCTTCGTTTGTAAGTTTAAAAGCATCTTCACGCATAGGAGTGTCTGAGGATGTTCCAATATGGTTTTCTCCTAACGACTCTAATTCTTCTATTTTTTTATCAAATTTCATCCGAAAATTTAAATATGTGATTTAATTTGCAAAGATAAGAAATTCCATATTTAAAGGCCTTCTCTTAACAGAGATTTAATTAGTATTAGAATTTAACTAAATTTTAATAAAATTTTCTTATTTTTCAGCTCAATTTTAACAATATAATGATGTTTAATTAGCAGTAGGTTGTTAATTAAATATACTTTATGATGATTCTCCTTATGAAAAAGTTAATTACCCTATTTTGCTTATTTATAATTAGCACTAGTTACGCTCAAATGTTAGCCATAGACGATGTGGTTGTGGGTAGATCTGATAATCCCGGTCTTTCTTCCGCTTATGGAGACCGTGTGCTGCAAAACGATTATTTAAATGGTACGCCTATCGTTCCTGCAACCTATGCAAACTATACAATTACAACTGTAGTGCCCGATGGAGTTGGGAACATTGTACTAAACCCTGTGGCAGGAGGGTTTCTTCAAATTCCTCCAAATACACCTCAGGGTATTTATTATATTACTTATGAAGTTTATGAGAATGCCAATCCAAGCAATCGTGATACCGCCGAAATTGAAATACGTGTTTTTCCCGCAACTTTTAATAACGGAGCCTCGGTAATTGAACTTAGCTCAGATTCTCCCAATGGGTACGCTGGAGGAACAAATGGTTATATTACCACAGGGCCCTGTGTAGATTTAAATACAGGAACCATACCTCCCATAACTCTAAGTGCAGATTATACAGAAATAGGAGCAACTGATGCTTATAGTGCGAATGCCATTTCTTTTAATCCACCATTTACTTTTGGTGATACAACTGGCAATACTGAAATAATCAATGATGACGTTTGGAGTTCTGTTATAAATTTTCTATTTCCATTTAAGTTTTATGGTCAAACATACACTAATTGTGTGGTTTCTGCCAATGGAGCTATAAGTTTTAATCTGGGAAAAGCTAACGATTACCATGCTTGGAGTTTTAATGGAACTAATCAGATTCCAAATAATAGTCCCGCGTTTCAAGGTGCTAATATTTTTGGAGCTATGCATGATATAGACCCTAGACCTTCTGTTAATTCACAGCCATACAGTATTTCTTATGGTGTTAAAGGAGAAGCGCCTTTTAGAGTTTTTATGTTTGCTTTTGATAATCCTGCACAATATAACTGTAATGACATGCATACCTCTCAGATGATGCTGTTTTATGAAACGACTAATATTGTTGAAACGTATATTTTTCAAAAACCTGTTTGTTCATGGAATGGCGGATTTGCTGCTATTGGGATTCAGAATCCAGGAGGCACTCAAGGTATTGCTGCACCTGGGAGAAATACTGGGGTTTGGGATATTAATTTTATGACTCCAGAAGCCTATCAATTTATTCCAAATGGAGCAGTTGTTACCACGTTTCAATGGTTAGATGAAGCTAATAATATAATAGGTACAGATCCAAATGCTTTAGTTGTTACGCCAACTGTAACCACAACATATATAGCGCAGGTAACCTATACAGATCCCGATACAGGAGACTCTACAGTTGCTTATAAGCCAATAACTGTAGTAGTACCTCCAAGCCCGGTAGTATCTGTAACTGCTAGTCCAGATACATGTACTGGTGGCGATGCTGTTTTTACCATTACAGGAGGTGAAAACGATGAAGTAGAGTATAATATTAATGGCGGGCCAACACAAACAATTATTATAGATGCTAGTGGAACCTACGAGATAACACTTACAGGAATTACAACTTCTCAAACAATTAATTTATTATCTGCCAACAATTTAAATTCTGTTTGTGGTGGACCTATGTCTGTTTCAGAAACAGTAGATGTTGTACCAATACCTGTTGTAACTATAACGACTAATTCGCCCATATGTTCTGGGGAGGATGCTGTTTTTACCTTAACAGGAACCCCAGGAGATATTGTGGAGTACAACACCGATGGAAATACCACAGAGAGTGTGACGCTAGACACATTTGGAGAAGCAGAAGTAACTATAATAGGCGCAACTGTCGATCAAACAATCACTTTAGAAACTATAGAAAACCCTTCAACAGGTTGTAATGGTGCTCTAACAGATACCGAAACAATTGTAGTAACACCAATAGATGACCCGTCTTTCACAATGGCACCAACCTGTGATGGAGGAGTAGCTACTGTTACAGGGCTTCCTGGGGGTGCTTTCGCATTTAATCCGGCTCCCACAGATGGTGCTGTAATAGACCCTGTAACAGGAACTGTAACAGGAGGAACTCCGGGAGCTACTTATACCATAGAGTATACAACTGCTGGAACTTGTCCGGATTCTTCTACCGAAGATGTAACCGTTTTAACGGTTGCAGACCCTAGTTTTGAAACTACAGCTACTTGCGATGGAGGAACAGTTAATATATTAGGAGATACAGGAGGAACTTTTACGTTAAATCCGATGCCTACCGATGGAGCAACTATCGATCCAGGAACAGGAACTATTACTGGTGGAACACCATTGGCTACCTATACCATAGAATATACTATTGGAGGAACCTGTGGAGCAAGTAGTATGGAAACCGTAACTGTTTTACCTGCTGAAGATGCAAGTTTTACAACTACTCCAGATTGTACAGGAGGAACCATGACTATTACCGGAGATGCCGGAGGAGTTTTTGCCTTTAATCCAGTACCTACAGATAGTGCAACTATAGATGCAGCAACAGGTGTTATTACTAATGCAACTCCTGGAGCAACATATACTATAGAATACACCACGGCTGGACCTTGTCCAGCTGTAAGCTTAGAAAATATAACAATTTTGCCAGCAGAAGATCCTAGTTTTACAACCACAGCAACTTGCGATGGAGGAACAGCAACCATAACAGGAGAAATAGGTGGAACATTTACCTTTAATCCTGTTCCGAGTGATGGAGCTACTATAGATCCTAATACTGGAACTGTGACTGGTGGAACTTCAGGAACTACTTATACGGTTGAGTACACAACGGCAGGGGCTTGTCCAGCAAACAGTACTGAAACTGTTACAGTTATTCTTGTTGATGACCCATCTTTTACAACAACTCCAGATTGTTATGGTGCAACAGCAACCATTACAGGAGATACAGGAGGAACTTTTGCTTTTAACCCAGCCCCAACAGATGGAGCAACTATAGATCCAGCTACAGGAACAATAACGGGAGGGACTCCAGGAACTACATATTCCATTGAATATACTACAGCAGGAACTTGTATTGCTAGTAGTATTGAAACTGTTACAACCCATTCTTTACCAGTTGTAGTAGTGCCAACACCATTATTTGTATGCGATGATAACATTCCTGATGGCGAGACCGAAATGGACTTAACAGTTAAGAATGATGAGATTTCGGGTGGGAATACTAATTATATAGTTACTTATTATAATACTCAAGCAGCAGCAGATTTTGGATCGCCTCAAGTAACTCCTTCGGCAACAAACTATATTGGAAACAATGGCGAAGTGGTTTGGGTAAGAGTAGAAGATGCAACAACAGGATGTTTTGATACCACATCATTAACCTTAAATGTAGTAGAAGCTCCAGCCGCAAATATTCCACCTGATTTACATTATTGCGATCCAAATAATGATGGCTATGGTGTTTTCGATTTAGATAGCAACATTCCATTCATTACAACAGATCCAGCTTTGGAAGTAAGCTTTCACCAAACATATCAAAACGCATCTGACAATGTGGAACCACTTAGTAGTCCATACAATAACGTTTACCTTGATCAACAAGAAATTTATGTGCGTGTAGATTATGTTGGAGCCACAACGGATTGTCCGACAATTATTAGTTTCTTTATTTATGTAGATAAAACTCCAGAAATTGAATTACATCCAGATCCAATTGTACTTTGTGACGATGATGGTACAGCAGACGGGATGACTACCTTCAATTTAACATCAAGTAATACAGAAATTTTAAATGGTTTAAGTCCGTTAGATTATACGGTTACTTATTATACAGATCAGGCAGGAGCCGAAGTGGGAACAACTTCTCCAAGTTATATTACAACACCTGGAGCCTTTACCAATTCGAATGCACCAAACCAAACCGTTTGGGTACGAGTTGAAAATAATACAACAACCTGTTTTACGGTAACATCCTTAGATTTAATAGTGAATCCATTGCCTGTTCCAGTAACAACAACTGAAGCTTTATCTTATGAAATTTGTGATGATACGATAGATAATGATGGCTATGCTATTTTCGATTTAACAGTTCAAGACAATGTTATTACAGGAGGGAACTCTACTTGGACGGTAAATTATTTTGAAACCATGGCAGATGTAACAGCCAATAATCCAATTCCAGATTATACAGCTTATGCTAATACGGCTATTGATGGTTTTCCACATAACCCACAAACTATTTTTGTAACAGTGTCTTCTACAGAAAACGGTGTAGATTGTTTTGCCTTATCAACTTTAACTTTAATAGTTAATCCAGTACCAACGCCAAATCCAGTATTACCAGATTTGAATTTGTGTGACGATACTAACTCTGGAGATTTAGAAGAAGCATTCGATCTTACTCTAAATGAAGGAGCCATGATGATTGCTTATAATGAAACACCTACCTACCATACAACCATGGCAGATGCAGAATCTGGAGCTAATGCTATTCCAGACCCTACAGCTTATGTAAGTCAGACACGCACCATTTATGTTCGTGTCACCAATACGGGAGATCCAAATATTCCAGCAGATAATGGCACGGGATGTTATACAATTGTGTCGTTCGAGATTGTTGTAAATCCATTACCAGTTACAACTCCTGTTGATGATATTTTAGCATGTGAATTGAATACAGATGGTTTTTATACTTTCGATTTAACCGTTCAAAATGATGCTATTTTAAACGGACAACCAGAACCAGACTTTGAAGTAAATTATTATACCACTTTAGCTGATGCTCAAGCGGGAACTGGAGCTATTGCAAACCCTTCAGCTTATACCAATATGATGGACCCTGCTAACCCAGGACAAGCTGTTAATCCGCAAGAGATTTTTGTGAATATTACAAACACACTTACAACTTGTGATGTTGCAACAGTGAGCTTCTTAATAGAAGTTCAGGAAGCAGCTGAGGTGAATCCGAATTATGACACTTATGCTTTATGTGATGATAATATGGAGTTTGACGGGAACCCTTCAAACGATACAGTAGCATTTGATTTATTATCGCAAAACACCATATTATTAAACGGACAAGATCCAGCTAACTTTATTATTACTTATTACGAATCTGAAGATGATGCCGAGAATATGAATGAAGCTATTGATACATCTTCTCCTTATGTTAACACTTCAAACCCGCAAATTATTTGGGTGCGAATAGATAATAATACAAACGCAAATTCAATTTGTTATGATGTTAAACCCTTAACATTACAGGTAGATCCTATTCCAGCTTTCGATTTAAAAGATGTATATACTATTTGTGTTAATCTTAATGGAACCGAAGTTATTGGAGCACCATTAATGGATACAGGATTAAGTTCTACTTCTTATACTTTTGAATGGATTGAAGATGGAGCGCCAACAGTTGTATTAAGCACAGATTCGTCTTATATGCCAACGGTAGAAGGAACATATACAGTTATTGTTACAGATAATAATAACCTTTGTGTAAGTTCAGATACAGCTGTTGTCCAGTTGAGTTCTCCACCAAATTTAACGGCTACACTTGTAACTCAGGCTTTTGCTAATAGCAATGTTATAGAAGTAACAGCTACGGGGGACGGAGCTGCTTTATTCGAATTTAGTTTAGATAATGGGCCGTGGTTAAGCAACGAGCCAAATGGTAATACTTATACTTTTAATAATGTGCCATTTGGAGAGCACACTATTCAGGCCAGAGATATTAATGGTTGTGGATTAGCAGTGGATACGGTTCTAGTTATGGATTATCCGTTGTTCTTTACTCCAAATAACGATGGGTATAACGATACATGGCAGATTTTTGGGATTCAAAACCAATACGATGCTCAAATCTTTATTTACGACCGTTATGGAAAATTATTGAAGCAACTTAATCCGGGAGGTCCAGGATGGGATGGAACTTATAATGGCGAGTTATTGCCGTCTAGTGATTACTGGTTTACTATAAAGTATAGAGAATTAGGCGAAAGTCAAGGTCCTCAAAAAGAGTTTAAAGCTCACTTTAGTTTAAAGAGATAAATACATTTACATTAAATATAATTAATAAAAAAAACTCAGACGTGTCTAACATGTCTGAGTTTTTTCTTTTAGATGACGTAATTCTTATTATTAAGAGGCGTTTAAATACCATTTATATGTAGAGAATTATATTGTATTCTAAATTAATATATCGTTATTAAACGATGTAGAATAAAACTCTTACGGCGTATATTTTGCGTAACATTTGTTGTTATAGCTTCCTAGAATTCATTCATTTTAACTTTTAAAAATAGAAGAGTATAGAAGACTAAATTTACAACCCTTATTATTGTAATTTCTTTTGAAGTCTATTAGAATTTATAAAAGACCATTCAGCATGAAGTTTGAGCCCTTGTAATTTAAGAGTAGCGTAATAAGTTGTCTAGAATCTTAAGATTAAGCATAAAAAAAAACTCAAACAAAAATAAATCTGTTCGAGTTTTAGTTTTCTATAATATGATTTTGCTTACAAATTAAAGGCAACAGACAAAGTAACGTTACTAAGTCTAGAGTCTATGCTTGCACTGCTAGGAAACCCAGAGTTGTTGTATAATCTATATTCCGAAGATTGCTTAGCCTGATCGAAAGCCACATCCATTCTAAAACCACCAAAATTATAACCCAAACCTAAAGAATAACCGTTTAAATCGCTAAGAGTGTTTTTGTTTTTATACGGACTTTCTTCAAATCTGTAACCAGCTCTTAAGCTAACTTGGTTTAATCTAAGTTCACCACCAACCTTAATGGTGGAGGCCGTTGTTAATTGATTGCTCATAGCTCTGTTCTGACTAGTAAAATAAGGATCGGAAGTCGGTTTAAATTTAGTGTTTCCATAATCTTTTAAAGAATAATCGAAACTGATTAAACCATATGATCCAAAAATATAAGCCAAACTACCGGTATATTTTCCAGGACTTTGTAGTTTATAGACTGGATATATATTTATAATGTTTGAAATGTAGCCTATATCCTGATCGGCTATATTAGAGTCTATTCCTTGAATTAGTTCTTCCTCAATTCGGAACCAGGTAGGGGAGTTGTAAGACAAACCTAATCTAAGACCATCTGTAATTTTTGCAATGGCTCCTAGTTGAAAAGAAAACCCTGAACCTATTGTAGATAGCCAATTTTCAAAAAGAATGTCCTTAGCAAAAGAGTTAGGATTTGCATTATTCTCGTAAAAACTAGTAAACTTATCGTAATTAATAAAATGCGAGTTTAGATTAACTCCTAAGTATAATTTATCATCATAAGAGGTCGCAAAGTTTAATGTAAATTTTCCATTATAACCTTTAGCAGCGTAATAATACTCTTGGTAGAATGAAGTTGCAGGAGCAGTATTAGACATATAGTTTGTTTCGTCATCATTGGTACTATTGTCCATATTTACAGGGTCAATAATTCCTGCCCAATATCCTAGAAACACTTGTTGAAACGAGTAGCCGTAATTTGGGTTCGATCCAATATCTGCATAAGCTTCTTCTAAATATTCTCCAGGTTGAAGTTTTAGAACTCCAAAGGGAATAGATTGATTTTCTGTAATATCTAAAAAATATCTATCTATAGAAGTTGAATTGACTCCAGTAGCCAACCAATCGTTGTTGTAGTTTTGAACCTTATCATAAGCTGCACTAAAAACAAACTTAGACCACTTAGAATCGCTGTTCCTATTGTTAAAAACAAAGGAAGCTCCAGCTTGATTTAAGTCGATACTCGATTCTTTTGAGGTGTTAAAACCATTAAAATACCGAACGTCATTTTTAAAGTTATTATTTGACAAGGATAAAGATATATGACTGTCGTTAAATACAGCCGAGCCAGCAGGATTGATACTTACGGCACTCATGTCTCCACCTAGAGCTCCAAAAGCACCACTTAGACCTCTGTATCTTGCGGTTCCCTGAATTTCATCACTAGAATATCGTAAGGCGTCCGTAACGTCTTGAGCGTTCGTGTAAGTGATAGCAAACACCCCAGCGAACATTAAAAGTAACTTTTTCATAATTTTTCTTTTTTCTTTTTCACTCTATAGAATTCTACCTTCTGCCTCGACCTCCACCAAAACTTCTTCCTCCACCACCAAACGAACGGGATGGCGAGTTACCAAAAGATCTGTTGGGTGTATAAGATCTAGACGGACTAGTGGAACGCGGTGTAGAATTTGTTCTAGTTCTAGGTTTTACCGTATTGTTAGATTTAGGACTTGACTTTGTTTTAGGTCTAGTGGTTGTTCTTGGTTTAGGGCTTGACGGATTAGAGTTACCTCTTGTTCTTGGTCTAACTGTTGTGTTAGGACTCACAGTAGAATTACCTCTAGTTCTTGGTCTAACAGTAGAGTTCGATCTTGTGGTGTTTGCACGTCCTATTACATTATTAGATCTTGTTCTTGGTGTAGAATAACCTAAAGAAGCAGCATTACTTCTCGTTCTAGAATTGTAATAATGAGAGTTTCTATTGTTATAATAATTGTTTCCGTAGTATCTAGATCCACGTCTACCATAGTTATAAGCTACACCTCGACCACCGTAATAACCTCCGCCATAATAATATGGGTAATACGGGTAATATGGGTAGCCCCAACCATAGCCATAATATGGGTAAAAACCTCCGTAGTAATATGGAGAGTACCAAGGGTTGTAACCCCAACCGTATCCATAACCAAAACCAACGCCCATACCTATACTAATGGAAACATTGCTGTTGCTTTCTTCTCCCCATCCAGCATAATTGTTGTATTCTACGTCTACGGAGTCTTGAGTTTCGGCATAATCACCTTCATAAGAATCAACATCTGTAAAAACATCATCTTCGTTTTCTTCTGGCAATTGATATTCTAAGGATTTCTCTTTGAAATAATTTTTATAGTAATTATTGCTGTTTGTTTCTGTACCTGCGGTTGCAACAGCCTCTTCTTGATATTCAACTTGTGGATCTGAACCATAAATACCATCGTTGTCCTGTACAGCATACTGTGACGATCCACAAGAAGCCAAGACAAAAAACAAGCCAAAAACGGCTGTTATTGGTACTTTGGTTAAAAAGGAGTTATTAATTTGCATATCTATTGAATTTTATTGTTGAACATAACAAAAATAGTTAGTTTTGCGCAACTATTATATATATTTAACATAATCACAATTTTTGTGCCAAAACCCTGAATATGAGTAAAAATCTTACAAGTAGAGCCGAAGATTATTCCAAATGGTATAACGAACTTGTTGTCAAGGCAGATCTTGCAGAAAACTCTGCTGTTAGAGGCTGTATGGTTATTAAACCTTATGGCTACGCTATCTGGGAAAAGATGCAAGCTGAACTAGATAGAATGTTTAAAGAGACAGGACATCAAAATGCATATTTTCCACTATTTGTGCCTAAAAGCTTGTTTGAAGCCGAAGAAAAAAATGCTGAAGGTTTTGCTAAAGAATGTGCAATTGTTACACATTATAGATTACAAAACGATCCGGATAGTCCAGGAAAATTACGTGTGGATCCTGAAGCTAAGTTAGAAGAAGAGCTTATTGTTAGACCAACGAGCGAGGCTATTATTTGGAATACCTATAAAGGATGGATTCAATCTTATAGAGATTTGCCTTTATTAATTAATCAATGGGCTAATGTGGTGCGTTGGGAAATGAGAACTCGTTTATTTTTACGTACAGCCGAGTTTTTATGGCAAGAAGGACATACAGCCCACGAAACTAGAGAGGAGGCTATAAAAGAAGCTGAATTAATGAATAATGTGTATGCAAATTTTGCTGAAAACTTTATGGCTATTCCAGTGGTAAAAGGTGTTAAAACAGAAAGCGAGCGTTTTGCAGGAGCAGTAGACACTTATTGTATTGAAGCTTTAATGCAAGATGGAAAAGCTTTGCAAGCAGGAACATCTCATTTTTTAGGACAAAACTTCGCCAAAGCATTCGATGTAAAGTTTACAAACAAAGAAGGTAAACAAGATTATGTTTGGGCAACTTCTTGGGGGGTTTCAACAAGGTTGATGGGAGCTTTAATTATGACTCACAGTGATGATAAAGGTCTAGTTCTTCCTCCAAATCTAGCTCCTAATCAGGTGGTAATTGTGCCTATCTATAAAACTGATGAACAGTTTGAGGAAATCTCGAAACTAGCAAATTTAATGATTAGCGATTTAAGAGCTAAACATATATCCGTAAAATACGACGATAGAACCACGCTTAGACCAGGAGCTAAGTTTGCTCAGCACGAATTGCAAGGTGTACCTTTACGAATTGCTATTGGACCTAAGGATCTGGAAAACGGAACTGTAGAATTGGCTAGAAGAGATACTTTGACTAAAGAGGTTATTGCTTTAGATAATTTAACAGCTAGAGTTGAAAGTTTAATGACAGAAATTCAGAATACCCTATATAAGAAAGCATTAGATTTTAGAGACTCGCATATTACTTTAGTGGATACATTTGAAGACTTTAAAAAGGTTTTAGAAGACAAAGGCGGATTTATTTCAGCTCACTGGGATGGAACTGAAGAAACGGAAACTAAAATTAAAGAACTAACTAAGGCAACTATTAGATGTATTCCTACGGATGAGGTTCCTGAAAACGGTACTTGTGTGTACTCCGGGAAGCCTTCAAAAACGAGAGTTTTATTTGCAAAAGCGTATTAATTGAAAAATTTTTAAAAAAATATCGATTTGGTGTTGCAACATTTAAAAATAGTTGTATTTTTGCAGCCGCTTGAAAGACATAAAGCAACAAAAGTTGTCTCTTGAAAGTTAACAATGGAAACATTGTAAGTTATTTTGAAATGATGTATTGCAAATTAAAATATAATAATATATATTTGCACACTCAAAAGATAATGGCCCGTTCGTCTATCGGCTAGGACGCCAGGTTTTCATCCTGGTAAGAGGGGTTCGATTCCCCTACGGGCTACAATTTTTATTAAAGAAAGAAGAATATAATGGCAAATCATAAGTCAGCATTAAAGAGAATTAGAAGTAACGAAACAAAACGTTTAACTAATAGATATAAGCATAGAACAACTCGTAGTGCTATTAAAAAGTTCCGCGAGATGGAATCTAAGGAAGAAGCTCAAGCAGCTTTTCCAGATATCATGTCTATGATTGATAAGTTAGCAAAGAAGAATATTATTCATGCTAATAAAGCAGCGAATTTAAAATCTAACTTAACTAAGCATATAGCTTCTTTATAAGATAATAAATAGAAGGAATTCTATAACAAACCTTTCAATGTATGTTGGAAGGTTTTTTTTATGCTCTGTTTTTAAATTCTATCATATAGTATATAAAAGAAAAGCCTCGATGTAATCGAGGCTTTATCTTTTTATTATAATTACTCTAGAGAGTTTTATCCATTCATGGAAATTAGAAACTCTTCGTTGTTTCTAGTCTGTTTAAATCGTTCATTAATAAATTCCATAGCTTCTACAGGATTCATATCTGCTAGATACTTTCTCATTACCCACATTCTTTGAATGGTACTGCTTTCTAGTAAAATATCATCTCTACGCGTACTAGAAGAAGTTAAGTCGATAGCAGGGAAAATTCTACGATTAGAAATTTTTCTGTCTAATTGTAATTCCATATTACCTGTTCCTTTAAACTCTTCAAAAATTACTTCATCCATCTTAGAACCTGTTTCGGTTAAAGCGGTAGCAATAATTGTTAAAGATCCTCCATTTTCAATATTTCTAGCAGCACCAAAGAAACGTTTTGGTTTATGAAGTGCATTCGCATCAACACCACCACTTAATATTTTTCCTGAAGGCGGTTGTACCGTATTGTATGCTCTAGCTAAACGAGTAATAGAATCTAAAAGAATTACTACATCGTGTCCACATTCTACAAGTCTTTTTGCTTTTTCTAAAACAATATCTGCAATTTTAACATGCTCGTGTGCTTCTTTATCGAAAGTGGAAGCAATAACTTCGCCACGAACATTACGTTGCATGTCTGTTACTTCTTCTGGACGTTCATCTATTAACAAGATCATTTGATATACTTCTGGATGATTGGCAGCAATAGCATTTGCCACATCTTTAAGTAACATGGTTTTTCCCGTTTTTGGTTGAGAAACAATCATTCCACGTTGCCCTTTTCCAATAGGTGAAAACAAATCCATAATTCTAGTAGAAATAGTACTTTGCTTATCTGCCAAATTAAATTTTTCTTGAGGAAAAAGTGGCGTTAAATGTTCGAAAGACACTCTGTCTCTAACAACTTCTGGATTAAGACCATTAATCTTTATAACCTTTATTAGAGGAAAATACTTTTCACCTTCTTTTGGAGGTCTTACATTTCCTAAAACGGTGTCACCTTTCTTTAAACCGAATAAACGGATTTGAGATTGAGAGACATAAATATCATCTGGAGAAGATAAGTAGTTATAATCCGAAGAACGTAAAAATCCATACCCATCTTGCATGACATCTAAAACACCTTCACTTTCTATAATAGCATCAAATTCAAAATCTGGTTCTCTATATCTGTTTCTAGTGTCCTTATTTCCGTTGCTCCCAGAGTTTTGATTCTTGTTCTGGTGTTTGTTATCTCTTTTTGAACGATTTTGATTATCGCTTTTAGGATTGTTCTTTTTTTCTTCTTTGTCTTTAGAATGACTCTCCTTTGTTTTGCTATCCTTATTATGTACTGGTTTAGAAGATTTTTGCTGTGGAGGTCTTTTTGTATCAGCTTTTGGAGTTTCTCTTATAGAAGCATCTTTGGTTGGAGCTTCTTTCTTAGAATCTTCAGTTTTGGCCTTTACTGTTTCTTTTTTATCAGTAGCTGGTGTATTATCAGATTTTTTAGCTGATTTTACAGGACGCTTTATGCGTTCTCTTGGCTGCTTTTTTGGTGAAACATCTTTTTGAGTTTCCTCTTTAACAACTTCTTTTACTGCTTTTGGATTAGTTGCTTGGTGATCTAGTATTTGATATACTAAATCTAATTTTTTTAATGAACGATATTTAGCCACGTTCAGTTTTTTAGCTATTTCCTGCAACTCAGGAAGCTTCATTTCTTTTAACTGTGAGATTTCAAACATTTATGTTGAATTGAATATTTGTATTAAATATTAAAATTGAATTTTTCTGAAAAAAATAGATTTTATTCTGAAGAATAACAGCCTACAACTGTGGTAGTTGTGATTTGTTACTGCAATTATACAACTTTATTTTATTTATTTTAGTTAAATTATTAAAAAGAAAGCATATTTTTGCCGCTGTAAATAATGACAAATAATGTTACAAAGAATCCAAACTATATATCTTTTACTTGCTGCAGGAGTTTCTGGAGGACTTATATATGTGTTTGAATTGTGGACAAATCCAGAAGATGTAAAAATTTATGCAAATGATATAAATTATATTTTCGCTATGTTTTTGGTGTCTGCAATTTTGTCAATTTCAGCTATTTTAAGATATAAACATAGAAAGTCTCAATTTATGTTGGGACGATTAAATATAATATTAAACTTTTTTTTACTAGGGTTGTTTTTGTATCGCTCTCTAAATGTATCTGGAGAAACGGAAGTTTCAGAGAAAGGTATTGGGATTTTCCTTCCTATTATTTCTATCGTGTTGTTGGCACTAGCCAATAAGGCCATTAAAAAGGATGAAGATCTTGTAAAATCTGTAGATCGATTGAGATAAACCTAACATCTTAGTAGTATTAGTGCGTGAACCCAAGGTGAAGACCTTGGGTTTTTTTATGTTTATTTTTGCACAACATGTTTATATAGTTTTTAGATTAATTATCTAGATTCAAATTCAATAACCTCTAAATCTCTAATATTACTACCGTCAATTATAAACCTTAACATGGTTCTTACTTTATGAAAACCATATTTTCCAACTGCTCCAGGATTCATATGTAATAAGTTTAGTTTCTTGTCTGGCATAACTTTTAGAATATGCGAATGGCCACAAATAAACAAATCTGGAGGGTTCTTTTTTAAGTCTTCCCTAATTCTTAAATCATATCTATTAGGATAACCCCCAATATGCGTAATCCAAACATCCACATTTTCGCAAATAAACCTATTATTTTCTGGGAATTCAGCTCTAGCTTCATGACCATCAATATTGCCAAAAACAGCTTTCAGGGGTTTTAATTTTTTTATTTGGTTAGTTACATTTAAATCGCCAATATCTCCGGCATGCCAAACTTCATCAGCTTGTTTTACATGATTTAAAATGGCATCGTCTATATAACTATGTGTGTCGGAAAGTAGAAGTATTTTTTTCATGTTAATTACTTATATATATGGCTCCAGAACTTGAGTTCCATTTTTTATTTAACTTTATTTTGAAACTTCAAGAAAGATTAAAATTCTATCTTTGTTTTTTACAAAAATAGTGTTATCCCTTGAGATATTTTATAGAGCTTTCATACAATGGAAAAGATTATCATGGTTGGCAAAATCAGCCCAATGCAATTTCTGTACAGGAAGTTGTGGAGAAATCTTTGTCAACGCTTTTAAATAGTAGAACGGCTATAGTTGGAGCGGGGAGAACAGATGCAGGAGTGCATGCCAAAAAAATGTTTGCTCATTTTGATACGGAAATATTATTTCAAATAAATGATTTACTCTATAAGCTAAATTCTTTTTTGCCAAAAGATATTTCGGTTCAAGATATATTTAAGGTAAAGCCAGATGCTCATGCCAGATTTCATGCTATTAGTCGTGCTTATTTGTATAGGATTTCTTTAAAAAAGGACGTTTTTAATTATGATGAATCTTATTATTTAAAACAGGATTTAAATTTAATTAAAATGAAAGAAGCTACCAAAATACTATTTGAGTATAAGGATTTTCAATGCTTTTCTAAAACGAAAACCGATGTAAATACGTATAATTGTGATATTATGGAAGCCAAATGGCACTTAACAGAAAATGAACTACAGTTTTATATTAAAGCAGATAGATTTTTAAGAAATATGGTTCGAGCTATTGTTGGAACTTTAATAAGTATTGGCTTAGGAAAACTTGAAGTAGAAGATTTACATACTATCATAACTTCCAAAAGTAGGAGCAAAGCAGGTTTTTCTGTTCCAGCACATGGATTATACCTAACAGAAGTGGTCTATCCAGAAACTATTAAATTATAAGAATATAAAAGTGGTGCCCACCTCTTTGATAAATAGACATGAGTAAAATAGAGTCCATACTAGAAATCACCTTATTTAAAAAACTTTTTAAGTTTGTAAAACCTTATAGAGCTGTGTTTATTGGTGTGCTTTTTGCCGTGGTATTACTAGCCATATTTGGAGCGGTAAGACCTTATGTTTTACAACAAGCTATAGATAATAATATTGTAACAAAAACCTTAGATGGTTTTCTGCCTTACATACTTATTATGGCTGGACTTTTAATAGCAGAAGTTCTATGTCAATTGCTCTTTATATATTATTCTGGATTTTTAGGGCAAAGTGTAGTAAAAGACATTCGGGTTAAGCTTTTTGATCATATGATTAGGTTTAGAATGAAATACTTCGATAACTCCTCAGTTGGTGTTTTAATTACAAGAGCAGTTACAGATATGGAGCGAATTGCCGATGTATTTGGTGCAGGTTTCTTCATGATTTTTAGAGATTTACTTACCATGTTAGTCGTTTCTATAGTGATGCTTTATATGAATTGGGAGTTAAGCCTCATTGTGTTCTTAATGTTGCCTTTAGTATTGTACGCCACCCGTGTTTTTCAGAAATATATGAAACGTGCTTTCGAAGAAGTTAGAACCGAAGTATCTAACTTAAATTCCTTTGTGCAAGAGCGTATTACTGGAATGAAAATCCTTCAGCTATTTACCAGAGAAGATACCGAGTACAAAAAGTTTAAGAAAATAAACGAACGCCATAAAAAAGCCTGGTTGAAAACAGTTTGGTACAACTCTATTTTCTTTCCAATAGCCGAACTGTCGTCTTCTATAACCATTGGGCTTATTGCTTGGTATGGAGGTTTAAATGTTGTTGTAGATCAGACAGCTTCGCTGGGAGATTTGACCGCATTTATTATGATGATTCCTATGCTATTTAGACCGCTTCGTCAAATAGCCGATAAATTTAACACGCTTCAAATGGGAATGGTTGCTGCTAAAAGAGTTTTTAGAGTGCTTGAAACTACTTCTCAGATAGACGATTTTGGAACTTTGGATGTATCATCGTTTAAAGGAGATATTTCTTTTAAAAATGTGCACTTCAGTTATATCGAGGAAGAAGAAGTTTTAAAAGGTATTTCTTTTGAAGTACAGGCCGGAGAAACTGTTGCTATTGTTGGTGCTACTGGCGCTGGAAAATCCACTATTATTAATTTGTTAAATAGATTTTACGACATCAATAAAGGCGAAATTTTTATAGATAACATCAATATAAAGGATATCAAGTTGGCTTCTTTAAGAACACAAATTGCAGTTGTTTTACAAGATGTATTTATGTTTGCAGATACTATTCTAAATAATATAACCTTAAATAATCCAGCTATAAACAGAGAAGATGTGGAACAGGCTGCAAAAGATATTGGTATTCACGATTTTATAATGAGTTTACCAAACGGCTATGATTATAATGTAAAAGAACGTGGTTCTATGTTGTCTTCCGGCCAACGACAATTATTATCATTTTTAAGAGCTTACGTAACAAATCCAAGTATTTTGGTTTTAGATGAAGCAACCTCCTCTGTAGATTCTTATTCGGAACAGTTAATTCAAAACGCTACTTATAAAATTACTAAAGGAAGAACTTCTATTGTAATTGCCCATAGATTAGCAACCATTAAAAAAGCGGATAAGATTATGGTTATGGATGCAGGAGAAATTGTGGAAATAGGCACCCATAAAGAATTGCTTAAAAAGGAAAATGGCTATTATAGAAACCTATACGAAGTTCAGTTTTTAAAAGAAGAGGTTGTTTAATAGCGGGATGTTTTTAGGTCTAAAACGTGAAGATAAAACCATTAAACTAAATCTTTTTTAATAATCTCAATAAGTTCTTGCGTGTCTTTAAACATAATAAATTCGCCATCTTTAAAATAAGATACTTGTCCAGTTTCTTCGCTCACAACTAGTGCTAAAGCATCTGTTTTTTCAGTAATTCCAACGGCTGCTCTATGTCTTAAACCAAAGCGTTGCGGCAAGTTCTTTTCGTTACTAACAGGAAGAATTACTCGAGTAGCTTTTACAATATTTTCAGCAACAATAATTGCGCCATCATGCAAGGGACTATTTTTAAAAAAGATACTTTCTATAATTGGTTTGGTGACTTTAATACTCATTTCGTCTCCCGTATTTACCAAAAAGTCTAAATTGTTATTACATTCAAAAACAATTAAAGCTCCTGTTTTAGTGGTTGACATTTTGTTACAAGCAGCCATAATAGCTTCAACATCTGTTTCTGTATTGCTTTCCGTTTTTAGAAAATTAAATCTACCTAAAAATTTACGACGTTTGCTGAAATTTGTAGAACCAACCATCAATAAGAATTTCCTAATTTCCTGTTGAAAAACTACAATTAAGGCTATTAAACCAACACTCATAAAACCTCCTAGAATTTTACTCAGCATTTTCATCTCTAAGGCTTCTGTTAAGAGGTAGATGAAGTAAATTATTACAATTCCTATAAAGATGTTGATAGCAACAGTACCTTTAACAAGTTTGTAAATATAGTAGAGTAGGAGTGCTACCAATAACACATCTACTATATCTATAACTGTAAATTTTAATAGGTCATCAAAAATTTTCAAGGGAATGAGGTTTTTGTAAATTTAAAAAAATATCCTTAGAATATGTCTTAATTAAAAAATGAACTCTTCATTGATAATAATAACCTTTTGGTCTTTTAGTTTATCTAAAGCTGATTTAAAACTAATATAGTCCTGAAAACTGAGGTCTTTGCTAAAATATAAATGAAACATGCTACCACTATCACTTTGCGAAACAAGATTTTTAAGGTCCTGTATGAATGACTCTATGGAAGTTTCAAAATTATTTTCCGTTTCAGAGGATTTCACCTCAATTCTCGAAGGGTCATGGAAAACAATAGCAAACTGGTAGGATTCTAGACCAAAATTTTCTGCTGGTTTTTCGACATAAAAAACGTTTGTAAACTCAATAAACCCCAAGTTATTAATACTTGTATTATGACAGGTATAATAGTTTTTAGCATCCTCATTTTTATGTAATTCGGAATTGCGCTTTTTCTCTTGTAAATAAACTATTTTTGGAATAGCTTGTTTTAAACTTAAGCGCTTATCTACATTAACAAGCCAGTTAGTTGTAATTATTAAAGATTTTCTGTTGAGCTCTATATGGTCTTCTTGGGTTTCATCGTAAAAAAGATAGGCTGGAGAAACATCTAAAATTTCTGAAATTTCAGAATGATCTATTTCTGGAAGTTGTACCACTTTTTCATTATTACAAGAAACGAATAAAAATAAGATTAAGATTTGAAGATATTTCATTGTTAAGATTTTAATTGTTGTAAAAGTTTAATGCATTCTACAGCTTCTTTAACATCGTGAACCCGTAAAATTGAAGTTCCTTTCTGTAAAGCAATTGTATTTAAAACTGTGGTGCCATTTAATGCTTCTTTAGGGGAGTTTTCTAAAGTTTTATAAATCATAGATTTTCTAGAAACCCCAGATAGAATAGGTTTGTCAAGCATTTTAAAAAGTTCTAAATGCTTTAAAATTTCGAAGCTTTGCTCTTTGGTTTTTGCAAACCCAAATCCTGGATCTACAATTATATCTACTATTCCAAGAGCTCTTGCCTGATCTATTCTTTCAGAAAAATAAAATAAAACCTCTTTTATCAAATTTTTGTAAGAAGTCTGTTGTTTCATGTTTTGTGGCGTGCCTTTCATATGCATCATTATAAAAGGCACTTGAAGTTTTGCAACCGTATTCAACATATTTTGATCTAATTTTCCAGCAGAAATATCATTAACTATAGCTGCTCCAGACTCAATAGCTTGTTTTGCAACTTGACTTCTAAAAGTGTCGATAGAAATTATGGTATCAGGAAATTCTTTTAGAATTATAGAAACCATAGGTAATAAGCGGTTTAATTCTTCCAACTCGCTAATATGATTGGCGTCTGGTCTAGAACTGTATGCTCCAATATCTATAAAAGTGGCTCCGTGTTTTAACATGGTGTAAACCTGAGACAGGATTTCGCTTTCGTTTTTGTATTTCCCGCCATCATAAAATGAATCTGGAGTCAGATTTAAGATACCCATAACTTTTGGAGTCGATAGGTCAATGAGCTCACCTTTGCAGTTTATGGTCATAAAAAGAGTTAAAATTTAAGATTCATTGTTTTAAAGTTCAACAAAGAAACGAAACTTTGATTATAGAACTTTGAACTCTTAACTATTTATGCGAAATTTACGCAAAATTCATTTTAATTCATGCAAGACACCTCAAAACAATACGACGCAGTTATTAAAACATGTAGGGATTTATTTACTAAAAAAATGAAAGACTACGGAAGTGCTTGGCGCATTTTACGTTTGCCGTCGCTTACCGATCAAATTTTTATAAAAGCACAACGTATTCGTGGTTTGCAGCAAAATGAAATTCAAAGAGTAAATGAAGGTCAGGAAAGCGAGTTTGTAGGGATTATAAACTATAGCGTCATGGCTCTAATTCAATTAGATAAAGGTGTTGTAGAACAACCAGATTTATCGGTTGATGAAGCGACTAAATTGTACGATGAAAAAGTAGCCATTACAAAGCAACTTATGATGGATAAGAACCATGATTATGGCGAAGCCTGGCGAGATATGCGAGTAAGTAGTCTAACCGATTTAATCTTGCAAAAGTTATTGCGTGTCAAGCAAATTGAAGACAACCAGGGAAAAACCTTGGTTAGCGAAGGGATTGATGCTAATTATCAAGATATGGTAAATTATGCAGTTTTTGCTTTAATTCATTTAAATGAAATAAAAAAATAAATAAAAAGATTCCTGTTATTTAAGGAATGTAAATTAATACCATGAAATACATAGTAAACATTAGTAGAGTTTTAGTAGGCGTTTTATTTATCATCTCTGGATTTGTAAAACTTAATGACCCTTTAGGGTTTTCGTACAAACTACAAGAGTATTTTAGTGCAGATGTACTCAATATTACATTTTTAGAACCTTATTCTTTAGCTATTTCAGTTATTGTGGTAATTTTTGAAGTAATCTTAGGGATCTTCTTATTAATAGGGTACAAACCAAAATTTACAGTTTGGAGTTTATTAGGAATGATTGTCTTTTTTACCTTCCTAACATTCTATTCGGCTTACTTTGAAAAAGTGAAAGACTGTGGCTGTTTTGGAGATGCTATTCCACTAACTCCATGGGAAAGTTTTACAAAAGATGTTATTTTACTTGTTCTTATTTTAATTTTATTTATAGGTGTTAAACACATAAAACCTATCTTTAGTAGATTAGGATTGACAGTAGTAGCTTTACTTAGTTTTATTGCTTGTTTATGGTTTGGTTATCATGTTTTAATGCATTTACCGTCTATAGATTTTAGAGCTTATGCCGTTGGTAAAAATATCATGGAAGGGATGACTATCCCGGAAGATGCACCAAAACCTGTACAGCAATTTACCTGGACATTAAATGTAGATGGAAAAGACAAAGAATTTGTTACAGACGGTAGTTATCCAGAGGTTGATGGCGAATATGTTGGTGTTGAAACTAAAATTATTGATGAAGGATATGATCCTCCTGTAAAAGATTTTTCTATTGAAACAGACGATGAAGATCTAACAGAATATTATTTAAACAAAAAGCATCTGATTTTAATAGCTATGTACAATTTAGATACAGCTGAAAAAGAAGGGGTTGCAAAACTGACAGCTTTTTCAGATAAAGCATTGAAAAATGGATATACAGTTATTGGATTAACAGCTTCTGGCGATGAGGCTAAACAATATATCAAAGAACAGTACAATCTTAATTTCGACTTTTTCCTTTGTGATGAGAAAGCTATAAAAACCATTGTACGTTCTAGTCCTGGAATTTTGAAAATAGAAAAGGGTACTGTTGTTCAAAAAGTACATTGGAACGACTTGGAGTCTATGGATCTACCTGAAGTAGAACGCGAAGCTGAACCGTTAAAAGAAAAAGTTGTTGAAGAAAATATACTCTATCTTGTCGATGGCGAAACACACGAAAAGTCTTATGTAGATCAAATTGCTCCAGAACTAATTGAGTCGGTTAATATCGTAAAAGACACAACTGTTATTAGAGAAAGAGGTGTTATGGATTTTGATGCCATCATTGAAGTTACTTTAAAGAAAGAATAATCTGTTCAGCTATCTTTTAAATAAAATCTTTTATGCTTTACTCACTTTATTTGGAGTGGTAACTGTGATATTCTTTTTATTTAATGTTCTACCTGGAGATCCAGCTCAAATGATGCTTGGTCAAAATGAAGATAGCACGCAATTAGCACTTGTTAAACATAAATACGGTTTTGATAAACCAATAAGTACACAGTATTTTTATTATCTAAACGATTTGTCACCCATTTCGTTCCATTCAAAATTGGAGACAGATTACACCTATTTAAAAGATGGAAAATATACGGCTACTTCTTTGTTCTCTATAGGAAATTCGACCACAGTTTTAAAATTTCCATACCTGAGAGAGTCGTTCACCAAACAAGGAAAGAAAGTAAGTCAGGTTTTAGCAGAAACCCTTCCAAATACTTTTGTTTTAGCAGTAAGTGCTATTTGCATTGCACTTTTTATAGGCTTGATTTTTGGTGTAATTTCAGCTTTATATAAAGATACTTGGTTGGATAAGTTAATTCAAATAGTGAGTACGGTTGGCATGAGTGTGCCATCTTTTTTTAGTGCTATTTTATTTGCTTGGCTGTTTGGTTTTGTGCTTCATGAGTACACCAATTTAGAAATGACAGGAAGCCTATACGAATTAGACGATTATGGAGAAGCCATGCATATTCAATGGAAAAATTTAATTCTTCCAGCAATTGTTTTAGGAATAAGACCTTTGGCAGTTGTTATTCAGCTCATGCGAAACTCTTTATTGGAAGTTTTTAATCAGGATTATATTAGAACAGCTAGAGCAAAAGGGTTAAGCGAGTTTCAAATTATTAGAAAACACGCTATAAAAAACTCTTTAAATCCCGTGGTTACAGCTATTTCAGGTTGGTTTGCCTCTATGTTAGCTGGAGCTGTTTTTGTAGAATATATCTTCGGGTGGAATGGATTAGGTAAAGAAATTGTAAATGCTTTAAACACATTAGATTTACCTGTAATTATGGGTTCTGTGTTAATTATTGCCCTACTCTTTATAATAATTAATATTTTTGTAGATATAATTTATGCTTGGCTAGATCCTAAGGTAAAGTTAGAGTAATAGGCTAAAAAAATAAAGACTCTTAAATAGTATTTATAGCGCTTTAAAAATTATTATTAATTAAATGACACCTGCTTTCGCAGGCTTAGAGATGAGAAAACATATCGTTGCAGGAAACTGGAAAATGAATAATGATTTGGTACAAACACAATCATTAATAACCGAATTAAAAAAGCAATCTCAAACTTCGGATGCTGAGGTAATGATTGCCCCAACTTTTACTAATCTTTCAGCTGCTTTTGAAGCGTTAAAAGGTTTGGAGATTGAAGTTATTGCTCAAAATATGCACTTTGCTGAATCTGGAGCTTATACGGGAGAAGTTAGTGCAGAAATGCTTAAAAGTGTTGGAGTGCAAACGGTTATTTTGGGTCATAGCGAACGTCGTGCTTATTTTAATGAAACCGATGAATTGTTAGCAAAAAAAGTAGATGCTGCATTAGCAAATAAGATGCGTGTTATTTTTTGTTTCGGTGAGGAATTAGCCGATAGAAAGTCAGACAAGCATGAATCAATTGTCGAGAATCAAATTAAAAAAGCTTTATTTCATTTAAAAGCAAGTGCTTTTGAACAAATTGTACTGGCTTATGAGCCTGTTTGGGCTATAGGAACTGGTGAAACAGCTAGTCCAGAACAAGCTCAAGATATGCATGCGTTTATTAGAGAAACCTTGGCTAAAAAGTATGGACAGGAAACCGCAAACTCTGTGTCTATTTTGTATGGAGGTAGCGTAAAGCCGGGTAATGCAAAAGAAATTTTTTCTAAACCAGATGTAGACGGAGGCTTAATTGGAGGAGCAGCGCTTAAGGCTGAAGACTTTTATGCCATAGTAAACGCTTTTTAATACAAGTAAAATTATTAGTTCTTAATAATAGATTTAAATATGTCAAACACAATATATATAGGATACGATTTTAAGGTATCGCCATTGCAACCGGCAGTAGAAATTTTAATTGCAGAACTAGGTTATGCAGGTTTTGAAAGTTTTGTAGAGACAGAAGAAGGGGTTACAGCTTATATTCAAAAAAATGAATGGCATGATACTATTTTAGAGGATATTCAGATTTTAAATTCTAAAGAGTTTCAAATTAATTATTCCTTTAATGAAATTGAACAAGTCAATTGGAACCAAGAATGGGAAAAGAACTTTAATCCCATTGTTGTAGATAATTGCGTAACGGTTAGAGCACCTTTTCATGAAAAACCAGATACAACATACGATATTATTATAGAGCCAAAAATGAGTTTTGGAACAGGACATCATGAAACTACCCATATGATGATTCAGCATATTCTAAAGAATGATTTTGAAGGAAAGTCTGTTTTAGATATGGGATGTGGAACGGGAGTTTTGGCAATTCTTACAGAAATGAAGGGCGCACAACCAATTGATGCCATCGATTATGATAATTGGTGCTTTGTAAATAGCCTTGAAAATGTTGAGCGTAATAACTGTAAACATATTACAGTTTTAGAAGGCGATGCTAGTGTTTTAGGAGAGAGAAATTACGATGTGATTATAGCTAATATTAACAGGAATATTTTACTCAATGATATGGAAGCTTATATTAAGTGTCTAAATCCAAATGGCATGGTTTTATTAAGTGGATTCTATAAAGAAGATATTCCAGCTATTGAAGAGGAGTGCAATAAATACCAGTTAAAACACGTTGAAACTCTTGAGAAAAACCAATGGGTTGCATTAAAATTCTTAAATTAGTAGAATAAATCTTTTAAAAATGAGTACTAAAGAAAAAATACAAGAACAAGGAAGTGTTGACACTTTAGAGCAAATGAACAATGAGATTGTTTTGTATAACGACGAAGTAAATACCTTTGACCATGTTATAAATACACTTGTTTATGTTTGCGATCACACTCCAGAACAAGCTGAACAATGCTCTATAATTGTTCATTACAAAGGAAAATGTACCGTAAAAACAGGAGTTTATAAGGAGTTGGAGCCAAGGTGTTCTATGTTATTAGAAGCTGGGCTGAGTGCAGAAATTATATAGTGTAAAATTTTAAATTTTAACTAAGAGATTTCCTAAACACGATTATTGGCAATCTTAAAAAAAACACTGTTTATTCTTCAAAAGTTGTATTGTTCTTCGTTTTGTCTTTAAAGTCCTTAATAATAATGGTTCTATAAGGAAAAGGGATTTCAATACCTTCTTTGTCAAAACGTTTTTTTATACTTTCAAGAACATCACATTTTAAACTAAAACCTTCAGAATAATTTCTTGCCCAAGTCCAAGCTCTTATGGTCATTGAAGAATCATTAAATTGTATTAAAGCAGTTTTCACAATAGGTTTATTTTGTTTTTTATCCATAAAAGACCTGTTATCTATAAGGAGTGGATGCTTTTCACATTCTTCTTGCATGATTTTTTTTGCCAAGTCAATATCGCTATCATAAGAAATTCCAATTTCTATACGTTCACAACTTTTAGCTTCTCCTAAATCGTAATTTATTAGTTTTTCTTTATTCATTACAGCATTAGGAATTACAATCATTTTATTTTCGTAATTACGAATAACAGTATGTCGTAAGGTTATGTCTGTAACAGTACCTACCATAGAGTCTGTAATCTTAACTGTATCTCCAAGTTTAAAAGGTTTAAACGAAATAATAAACAGCCCTCCAACTAAATTAGATAAGGCTTCTTGCGCAGAAACACCAGCTATTAATGCTAGTATTCCAGCTCCGCTTAGAGCTGTTTGCGCTACACCTTTTAGAGAAGGAAAGGCCAGTAAACCAAATAAAAATCCAACAAAACAAATTATAAATACAGCTACATAGCGAAAGAATTTAAAACTTGTAGGATCGTAATTATGATCTATTTTTTCTTGAATTTTGTAATTAAACCACATATTGACAATGGAAGCAGTGCTAATGGTTACAACAGCTACCACACCTAGATAAGCGACTAGTTTAAAAGTAGAAATAAGTGTTTCACTTTTTGTACTATCTACAAAAATAAATATGATGGCAATAATCCCTAAAACTAACCATAGGGAATTTAAGATTTGCTTAATCATATTAATAGGTCTCAAAGGGGCAGTTGGAAATAGTTTTTTTTCTTTGTTTAACAACCATTTATGTAAAATGTTAGTTAAGAAATAAAGAACTATAACAGCTAGAACAACTAGTGTGGAATTTGTTAATTGCGATTTATAGGCTTCAAAAAAATCTGTCATGTTAGTAAATGTTTTATCTAGGAACCAATTGAGGTTTCTTTTTCTTTTCTCTAATTAAGTAAATACCAATAAATATTAAAATGCCACCTAAAAGATACCATATTGAAAACTCTTCGCCATCCAATAGTCCCCAAATCACTGCAATTACAGGTAATAAATAGGTAACGCTACTAGCAAATACAGGCGATGTATTTTGAATTAGTTTATAATATAAAATTATGGCAATTGCTGTTCCTAAAATAGTAAGAATTCCCAAATATCCCAAAGCTTCCCAAGTTTTAGGATTTGAATTAAAAGTATTGAAAAATTCCGAATTAAATAAAATAAAAAACGACGGAATCATCCAAACAGTAAAAACACTTCCAGAAAGTTGTTTAGAGGGCACATGATTTAATTTTACTTTAATAATTAAGGCAGCTAAGGCATAGCAAGCAGTAGCAAGAACAATCAGCAAAGCATATCCTAAATTGGACTCTTCCCCATTACTTTTTGAAAAGAACATTAAGATTGCGGCGCCTAGAAACCCAATTAGAGCACCAATAACTTGTGTGGTTTTACTTTTTATTCCGAAGAGAGTAAATCCTAAAACTAATACAAAAACAGGAACAAGAGAATCTAAAATTCCCGCCATAGAACTACTAACTTGAGTTTGTGCTATAGGAAAGAGAAACATAGGAAAGAAATTTCCAAAAAAACCTGCAATGATAACCCAAAACAAATTAGTTTTCGACATTTTTAATAAGGCTGGGAAGCCTATATATGCTAATAGTAGCCCAGAAATTCCAACTCGAAAGGCACCAATTTCATAAGGTGTAAATGCAACTAAGGATTTTTTTATTAAGATAAAAGAGCTTCCCCAGGTAAGTGCAATGATAATTAATAAAAACCAACGATTTTCAAATAGTTTTCCCATGGGTGCAAAGTTAAAAAGCAATTGCTGAATACAATTGCTTTTTAATGGATATTATATAAAATAGAACTAACAACAATCTTGATTAGAGTGTTGTTTTTACAATTTTAAATGGAACTTGTTTCTAGTTTTTCTGATAGTTCCTCTTCACTTTCATTTAGGTATAAATAGCGCTCTTTACTATCGTCTAGCTCGTCCATCCATTCTGTATGGTGTGTTTCTGCCATGGTTCCTGTTACCACACTTCGATAGGTTTTATCTCTGTATGTTAAAATATTTTCATCTTTATCTTTTAGCCATTCTTTAAACATGACACCAACTTTATCCACATTAAAATCTGGATAGTTAGATAAGGCCAGTAAGTCTTTTATATAAGCTGTTTGGAAATCGACATGATCAAAACTCGTTTCTAAGGCATCATTATCTTTTAACCATTTGTCAATATCCAATCTTCGTTCAGCTTTAGAAGGTAGTTTGAATTTTCCCATCATATAATCTCTGGCAACCCAAGCTTGAGTATCGAACATATTAAAGGTGTAATATTGATCTTGCATGCCTAAATAGATTAATTGTGGTAAAGGATTAAAAAAGACACCTTTATACAGATTATCTGGATATAAGTTGTTTTTAGTTTTTAGACGCATTTCATCTGGAAGAAATGGGAACTTATGCTGATATCCTGTACACATTATAACCGCATCATATTTTTCTGATGTTCCATCTTTAAAATGGGCTATATCATTTTCAAAATGGGTTAATAACGGAACCTCTTTAATGCCTTCTGGCCAATTAACCCCAATAGGATTACTTCTATAACTTAATGTTACAGATTTAGCACCGTGTTTATGACATTGAACACCAATGTCTTCGGCAGAATAGCTGCTTCCTATAATTAATAGGTTTTGATCTTTAAAAGGGTCAGCACCACGGAAGTCGTGTGCATGCATTACCTGCCCAGGAAAGTTTTCTATTCCTTTAAAATACGGCATATTTGGCGTAGAAAAATGACCAGAAGCAACAATTAGATAATCAAATTCTTCTGAATAGGTTTTATCTATTTTTAAATCGTCTAAAATAACTGTAAATTTCTTCGATTCTTCATCAAAACTAACCCAGCGTGCTGTGGTGTCAAAACGGATATAATCGCGAACTTTATTTTTTTTAATTCTACCTTGAATATAATCGAATAAAACAGGTCTTGGAGGATAGGAGGAGATAGGTTTTTTAAAGTGCTCATCAAAAGAGTAATCAGAAAACTCTAAACACTCTTTAGGACCATTCGACCAAAGGTATTTATACATACTTCCGTGAATTGGTTCTCCATATTTACCTACTCCAGTTCTCCATGAGTAATTCCACATACCACCCCAATTACTTTGTTTTTCGAAACAGACAATCTCAGGCACATCATGCCCTTCTTTTTTTGCAGCTTCAAATGCTCTAAGTTGAGCTAAACCACTGGGTCCAGCACCAATAATTCCAATACGTGTTTTTTTCATATATACATATAAATTTATAAGTCCGCATGAAATATCCATACAGACTATTGTTAATAATAATTTTAGGTAAATGACTGCGTGTGGCAGTTAGGAAGTTCTCAACATTAAAAGTGGCTAAAAGAAAATATAGTATTTTATAAATATCTTTAGGCTAGTTGAATTTCTTATACCGAAGCCGATAAGGTACGACTTTTACTAAAGGTAACCTAATAATGAACAGTGAAAAAGCATTAAATAACTTGCTTTTATACTGAATATCTGTTTTGCTTGTCTTTTGAATAAAAAAAGCAATTATCCATCAATTTTGATGAATAATCGCTTTTCATTCTATTATTTTATCATATATAAGATGCTATTAGTCTTTTTTAAATAAAATGTATAATAGTGACTTTAAATGTTCTTACATATCTAAAGTTTGTTCTCCACCACCATTAATAAAGATTACTTGTCCGCTAGTCCAGCTAGAAATTGGAGCTGCAAAATAAAGTACTGCTCCGGCAATATCTTCTGCTTCACCTAATCTGTTAATTGGCGTATGTTTTAACATGGCTTTTTCTATTTCCGGAGTTAAAACGGTACTTAAAGCATGTGTTCTGGTTGCTCCTGGTCCAATGGCGTTTAATCTAATATTATCAGGACCATAATCGAATGCTAAATTACGTGTCATGTGGTTTATGGCAGCTTTAGAAGACGCATAAGCGCTAATAGCAGGACTTTTGTTTATAGATGCCATAGACGACATGTTAATAATACTTCCATATCCTGCTTTTTTCATATGTGGTGCTACCAATTGGCACAATCTCCACATACTAAACACGTTCATATCGTACACTTTTTTAAACTGCTCTACGCTAATATCGTAAGGACTTTCTTTGCCAGCTCCACCGCCACCAACATTATTAACCAAGATTTCTATGCTTCCAAACTCTTTAACCGTTTTATCCACTAGATTTACCAGAGCATCGTCATCCAGTACGTTACAATCTATTGCTTTGGCTTTTCCACCATTAGCATTAATTTCTTTGGCTGTTTTTTCGGCAGCTTCTAAATTGTAATCCGAAACAACGACGTTTGCTCCATAAGCTGCTAAAATTTCGCAACTTGCTTTACCTATTCCAGCTGCACCACCTGTAATGATAGCTGTTTTATTTTTTAAATCGAAAAATTTTGATGTATCCATAATATTTGTTTTGTATATTATTGTGTAAAAAAGTGTTCAAAGATTTAGGTATATCCGTGTTCAATTGATTTTAAAAAAATTAATCTTCCCACTCATCTCGGATGTCTTCCATTAAATCATCGTAGCGTTCTTGTAATTCAGCAGAAATAGATTTAGAAGATTTATGTAGTTTCCGTAATTGTAAGGATAAATAGATACTAAAAAGACCAGCAAATAAAAAGCTTAAAGCTACTAGAATAACAATATATGCTCCAGCAAAAACTGGATTCCAAATTAAAACAAAAGAAAAAATGGTGCCTAATATTCCGAGCACTAATAGAACGCCCCAGTTTTTACTACCATATCTTTTTAAATCTAAAGCAAAGCTGATGGAAGATACTGAACGAAAAAGAATAATAAACCCAACATAAAATGCTAGTACTGTTAAAGATAACCCTGGATGGATTAATAGAGAGGTTCCTACAATAAAAGTGATAATTCCGAAAGTTAAAGACCAGCCCCAATTTTCTAACTGATGTCTATTTATAATCGAAAATACAGTTTCTGCTAATCCTCCAAATAAAAAAGAAAATGCAAAAAGAAAAGATAAGGTCAATAAAGAGCCTTTTGGCGAGGCAAAAGCCACAATACTTACTATAACAAAGAATAGTCCTACGAGTAAGGGGATATACCAATGTTTAATAGCTTCTTTGATTGACTTTAAGAATGGTGTTTCCATAATGATAGTTTTAGTTGATTATTTATTGTTTTTGTTTGAAACTTACAATTACTATAAATTTATCTATAGACTCTTTCTACGGTCTATATTGATTAATAGCTAGTTGATTAGTTTTATGTTTAAAACAAGATCTTTATTTAGTGAGAACTTGCAATCCTTAAATTTTGGTGCTGAAAATTTAGGTTTAAAATTGTTAGAAAAACCATAAGGTTCTTTGGGGATACCTATAAAATTGAGATTACAGATGCCATCAGAATTTTCGTCATGAAAAAGAGAAACAGCGTAATTACCAATAGGTAAATCGGTTATTATAAAACGCTCTGTTGTATTGTCTACAGTTATCTTATACTCTTTCAATACAGTCTCTTCTCCTAAAAAACCTATTTCTGAATTATAAATACCTATAACTATTTCTCCTTTAACAGATTCAATGTTTTCTATATTAATGGTTAATTGTGGAGGGGTGCTATTAACTAAATTAAGTGCTAATAAAAAATAGATAAAAAGAGTGTTCATAAAGGATTGATTTTATTAAAATGAAATGTTTTATTAATTTTTATAATGAATCTTTATGTTAAGAAACATCTGTAATAGTCTCTAGACATTGTTTTTTAAAGAAATTAAAAAATAATACTATAACCTTGCATTTGATAGGTGGGAATGTCTATTAATGCCGATAATGTTAGTTCTATTTTAGGGTTTAAATCTGTCGTAGGATCTACATCTCTTTCGGCAGCTGCTTGCCCACATAAATGAAGTGCAACTCCGTATTCTACTAATTTGTCTATTAAGTCTAAATTTGGATTTGGTTTCTTCATTCTACTTAAATGCACTTCTTTATTGAGTACTAGAGGGGTTGCTGGACCGCTAACTACGGCTGCAACATGGATGTTTTTTTTTGGCACCCCTCCGTTTTCTAATAAGTTAATAGTACGCGCAATTTTCCATAAGGCTACGTTAACACCTTCTCGTTCTTTGTTTGTTGTAATATGAAAAAGTAACTTGTATTCATTTGCTGGATTGGGTTTAATAACTGCTTTTTCATAATCGACAATTCTGCCATAGCCATCAATTATTGGTGTTTTCCAATCTTGAGCATGTGCATGAAAGTGGATGAGAGTTATGAGGAATAAGGGTATAAACTTTGTCATATAATACTGTTATTACTACTTGTTAAAAAAATGTTCTTTTAGTTTTTTATCATTATTTTGCCAGGCTTCTAAGGGCTCAGATTGTTTAAGTAGATACCATTTTATAGGTTTCCTAAATATGGAAGCAGCTGTTTTTTTTACGGTTGATATTTTACTTGTTTCCATTTTAAAATAGTCTTCAAGAGAATCTTTTCTAAAGTTGACAATTTTTTCAAGTTTATCACCATCGGCATAATAACCACAGTGAAAATTTTTATCTGCAAAGGCATGTTCGGGGAAATCGAGTTTTCCCAAACCGAAAATAGCGAATGAGCGTTCTAAAAAATGCTCGTAACTAATTCGGCAATTTTCACCACCACCTAAATTAAAAATCTGTTTAGATAGCTCTTCTTGTTTTTCAATAGCATTAACAAAGGCGCGAGCTGTATCTCTTGGCGTTGCAATTTCTAAAGCTGTATTCAACGGTTGATGAAACATTAATTTAGACATTTTATGTCCTCCCATTATAGCTGCTAACCTAAAAATGGTCCAATCTAATTTACTATTCTGAAGGTGTTTTTCTGCCTCAATTTTTGTTTCTGCATAAGCATCGCCTTCGCTAGGAATAAGCGGATCGTTAATTTGTATATAAGGGTTTTCAATCCGGTCTCCATAAACTGAAATACTCGAACTATATAAAAAGAAAGCCTCCGGAGAGTGAGTCTCTAATTGCTTAATTAAGTTTTGGGTACCTTGGATGTTTACTTTTTTTGCCAATTCGGGTACCTCATCTGCCAATGGAGGTATAATCGCAGCTAAATGGATTACGACATCTATATTGATGATTTCTTCTAAATCTGAAGGATTAGAGATGTCACCATAAATAAGGTTTATTTGATCATTATAAGGCGATAGTTTTTTTCTAGACAATTTAGATTCTTTGTCGAAAACGCTTATGTTATAATCTCCTTTTTTAATTAGCTGCTTTAAAACTTCAAAACCAACAGTTCCTGAAGCTCCCGTAAGTAAAATATGTGTTTTTTTCATAAAAGAGACTTTATTGATTTCGATTAATAATTTTTATTGATAACTTAAATGTCCGTCTATTACTTTGGCGGGTTTGGTATACGGGTGTTTTTGTAATTTGTGTTCGCCTAAAATATGCAATACGTCCCATTGAGCTGCTTTTAATTTGTCTGCTATCATGGAACGGTGACAACGCCACCAAACAGCTTCAGAACACATAATAGCCGAAGGTTTTTTAAGCGCTAAATTTTGCAGGTTGCTGAAAGCCCTTTCAAAACTGTCTGTTTCCATATAATCGGCATAACCTCTAAATGAGGGATGATTCCAAATCGTATTTTTCGACTCTGGACTTGCTTTTCTTCGTCCACCTAAATTTTCTAGATGGATATAAGCCATTCCTTTTTTAGGCACTACAACTTCTAAATTCTCCTTATTAAATTGGGGGAATTTTCTTGAACCTGGAAACCTTCTAACATCTAATAGTTGCTTAATCTCAAAAGACTCAAGAAGATTTAGAAACTCTTCTTCTGTTCGGGTAGAGTGTCCAATAGTCCATATAGTCTTTTGTTTCTTCATGATGTTTTATGTTTACTCTTCTATATAAAAGCGAAACAACAATTACATGTTATTGAAAATATACAGCTTCAAAAACAGCTAAAGGTGCACGTCTACCTATGTTAAGAGATAAAACATCATCTTTAATAGTATAGTTGTCTGTCAATTCAAAAACTTTTAGGAATGCGCTTTCATTGACATCTACATCAGGACAGGCTTTCATGGTTGACGCTATTTGTGTAAAATGTATTCTTTGTCCTTCCTCCAAAGTATAAGTACCAGAAAAAGTATTGCATCCTGAAAATCCGGTAAGACGGTTTTCATCTGTTTTTAAAATAAAATAAATTTCACGTTCCTGATTTTCTGCCATTTTAACTTCTTGACCTTCTAGTGTTTTAAGTTTCCAATATTTTTCTGTGATAGTTGGCTTTTCTATTTCCGATTTTTGAAAAATAGCTAAAGGGGCTCTTTTTGCCTTATTTAAAGTTAAGGTATTCCCAGAAATACTGAAATTATCTGCTAAATTGAAGACATTTAAAACATCTTGCTCGTTGATTTTTGAATCAGGACAGGCCATTCTTGTGCTCGCTATTTGAGAAAAAGATATTTGATTACCTTTTAAAATGGTGTAAGTTCCCATAAATGAGTTACATCCTGAGAATCCACTAACACGATTACCTTCTGAATGCAATACAAAATGAATAGTTTTGTCATTATACAAGGAGGTCTCTAATTCATTACCTTCTAAGACGGTCATGTTCCATACCACATCAAAAATGCTTTCTGAAGCTTGGTCTGCTGTCATTTCTGTATTTGATTTTTCAGTCGATTTACATCCAATTATTGTAATTGCCAATAAGAATACAGTTGCTAATTTAATTTTCATTTTTATAATTTAACGTTCCACTTACAAATATACGATTAGTTCGGTGCGAACCGAACTGAGAATATGTAAAGTATTGTTAAAGTTCAAAAATGTAGTATTTAATTTACTGGAGAGGAGGTGGTTGCTGGTAGGTTGTTTATGAAATTGAGAATTCATTATAGATAATTATAAACATAGGTATAGTTAATTAGGCAAATAATTAATTATGGAAAGTTAAATAAATTAACTTCAGCATGTTTATAAAAAAAACCACAATCTTAAAAGAATGTGGTTTATTGTTTGTTGTGACCTCGACAGGATTCAAACCTGTAACCTCTTGAGCCGTAATCAAGTGCGCTATTCAGTTGCGCCACGAGGCCTTTTTGGAGGTGCAAATATATTCTTAATTATTGAAACCTCAAAAAGAAATCTAATTAATCTAAAGCATTTTTTGTAACGTACAATCTCCATCCAAAAATAGCCATCTGGAATTTGCTGGCTTTACTTAAGTCCAAACCTTGTTTCGTGTAACTAGGAAGTAAGGCTTTATTTACTTTGGCTAAAAATTTAAAGAATTTTTTTTTCATGTTTTCGAGGAAAAGGTGTCTTACTAGTTATAGAAATATTTTAATTTGACGATAGATAATTTTTCTATTTCTGTTTTTCAACACAAAAGTAATACATTCATTTCAATTGTGTTTTATTCTCTAAAAGTTGTTAAATTTAGCTTTTTAATAATATTGACAGCAATTTATAAGCTAAAGTGTAGCTTACATTTGTTATAAACTTACTATATGAAACAATTAATTACTTTTCTTAGCTTCTTATTTATTGGACAATTATCTTATTCGCAGTTAGTAATAAACGAACTGGATTGTGATACTCCTGGAATTGACGATAAGGAGTTTGTTGAACTCAAATCAGATACACCTTACGCTTCTTTAGATGGCTATGTTCTCGTGTTTTTTAATGGTTCGATCTCTGGAGGAAACTCTAGCTATATGACTATTGATCTAAATGGATATACTACAGACATCAATGGCTTACTATTAATAGGGAGTAGTTTTGTAACTCCTTTTCCTCAGTTGTTAATTTCACCAAATGTTATTCAGAATGGGGCAGATGCCGTGGGGATTTATTTAGGCAATGAAGAAGATTTTCCTGAAGGTACGCTTGCCACCCAAACTAATTTAATTGATGCGTTGGTTTATGGAACTAACGACTCTGAGGCTACTGGCTTATTACAACTTTTAGGGCTGACAGAACAAATAAACGAAGGACCAGGAAATAATACGAACTCCATACAAAGAAATGATGATGGGACCTATAGTGTAGGTGTGCCAACACCAAGACTATTAAACAATGGTGGTGGAGAGGTTTTTAATGCTCTTTCAATATCAACTGAGTATACACAATATAATGAAGGAGATGTTTTTGATATTGTGTTTACTTCACAGGAAAATGTAACCGAGGATGTTACCTTTACTATTTCTTTAAATAACTATGGATTTGATGAGGATGATTTTACTGGAAACACAACCCTTACAATTCCAACTGGTCAAAACATTGTAACAACTACAATAACATTAGTAGATGATGATTTTGATGAAGGAGACGAAGAACTTATTATTAAATTCTCAGATTTACAATGGCCATATATTCCTTATAATAACTTTTTATTAGTCCGTGTTGTGGACAACGATTTTACCGTAGCTCCTTTCGGAACGCCAATAAACTCTACTTATGGCAATGTTTTAAGTGCACAGCCAAATAATTATTACAATAGCTTAGATGGTTTAGCAGACGAAGGTTTGCGTCAGGCATTACAAGATATTATAGCAGATCCAAATGTAGTAAGAGCTCAAACTTATGCAGATGTTATTGATATTTTAAAAGAAGCAGATCAAAATCCGGAAAACAGTAATGAAGTGTGGTTGGTGTATTTAGAGCAAGGAAGACCAAAGTTGGATTATCAAACAACTTCTGTAAGTACAGGTAAATGGAATAGAGAGCATACCTTTCCTAGGTCTCGCGCAGGATATTATAGTATTGAGGAAGACGAGGTTGCTGATGGGAAAGATGTTTTTTGGGATACAACAGCCGATTCCTTACGTCATGGAAACTCAGATGCACATGCGTTAAGAGCAGCCGATGGTCCAGAAAATAGTAGTCGTGGAAATCAGTTTTATGGGCAGTATAATGGGCCCGCAGGAACCTTAGGAGGATTTAAAGGAGATGTAGCTCGTGGTGTGTTTTATTTGGCCATTCGTTATAATGGCTTAGAAATAGTAAATGGTTATCCCGATGGCTTAACTGGCCAGTTTGGAGATTTACAAACTTTGTTGGAATGGCATAGGAATGACCCGCCAGACGATTTTGAAATGAATAGAAACAATATTATTTACGAGTGGCAGATTAATAGAAATCCCTTTATCGATCAACCAGATTTAATAGAATATATCTGGGGAGATATGGTGGGAGAGATATGGGAGCAAAACTTAGGTATTGATGAAAATCAAGAACTTAAAGTGTCTTTATATCCTAATCCTACAAATGGACGGGTGTTTGTTAACGGTATTGTATCTAAAACAACGGTCGATGTATTTTCTGTAGATGGAAGACATTTGCAATCTAATGTTGTTCATAAAAGTGGATATTTAGATATAAACCTAGCAAGTGGTATGTATTTACTGAGTTTTAAATCGGAGAATAAAATCAAGGTTACAAAACTAATTGTGAAATAATTATTTAAGACTTCATAGAAAATAAGCTACTCTTGGAAGTAGCTTTTTTTTTAAATAAAAAAGTATTGAGTTTGATGTATAACGAATACTTTTGTTCTAATTAATTTTTCAAGGGAAATGTTATCTTCGCAAAAAAAAATAGTTTATGAGTGTACTTTGGATTGTTCTAGGTCTTATTTTATTGGTTGTAGGAGGAGAGTTTTTAGTAAGGTCTTCAGTTGCTCTATCCTTTAAATTCAATATATCTAAACTAGTAATTGGTATGACGGTTGTTTCTTTTGCAACCTCAGCTCCAGAGCTTTTAGTTAGTTTGCAAGCAGCTTTAGATGGTTCGCCAGATATAGCCTTAGGAAATGTTATTGGTTCTAATATAGCTAATATTGGTTTGGTATTGGGTATTACCGCTATCATTGCCCCGTTGACTATTAGTAGCGATTTTTATAAGCTCAATTGGCCAATGATGATGTTTTTGTCCATTCTTTTGTACTTCTTTTTGAAAAGTGGAGAAGTTTTGAGTTTTATAGAAGGTTTAATTCTTTTTGTTTCCCTAATTATCTTCTTAATTGTATTAATAAAAAAATCAAGAGGTACAAATTCTGATGCTATTGAGGAAGTTGACGATACTTTACAGAAAACTTCAAACTTTAAAATTATAGTATGGTTGTTAATCGGAGGTTCTGCACTCTACTTTGGTAGTTCTTGGTTGGTTTTTGGAGCTAAAGAAATGGCTCAATCTTATGGGGTAAGCGAACGAGTTATTTCTGTTACAATGGTTGCCATTGGAACTAGTGTTCCAGAACTTGCAGCCTCAGTTATTGCAGCTGTCAAGCAAGAAAAAGCTATTTCTCTTGGAAATTTAATTGGCTCTAATATTTTTAATATTTCTTCTGTTCTTGGTCTAACAGCCATGATACAGCCTATAAACTTAGTCAATCCGAAGCTGCTTACAAATGACATTTTTTGGATGATTGGTTTCTCTGCTATCTTAATTCCTTTTATGCTTTTACCTAAAAAGTTTGAAATAGGAAGATTAAAAGGATTCATTATTCTGGGTGCTTATATTTTCTTTGTTTATTCAGCGTTTTCTGCAGATTAGATAGGGGTGGTTTGCGTTATTTGTAGTTTTTTTAGGGTTACACCCTATATTTTTAGGGGGTGAGTGTTGTTGAAAAAGATTTTTTTTATAAATTTGCCTTATAAAATTTCACAACTAACAAATACATTATGTCCACATTAAGATTTTACGCCATTAAGCAAGCGCTTAATAAAAAACCCATTAAAATAGACGAGAACGAACGTAGATCTGCTCTTTTTGGTAGAAACGTATTTAACGAAGATAAAATGCGGCAATATCTTACTAAAGAGGCTTTTGTAAGTGTAATGGATGCTGTTTTAAATGGTTCAAAAATAGAACGGGTGGTCGCAGATCATATTTCTACGGGAATGAAAGAATGGGCAATTTCTAAAGGGGTTACTCATTATACCCACTGGTTCCAACCTTTAACAGGCGCAACAGCAGAAAAACACGATGCTTTTTTCGAGCCTGTTGGCAATGGTCGAGCTATAGAAAAGTTTGGTGGTGGACAATTGGTACAACAAGAACCAGATGCCTCTAGTTTTCCAAATGGCGGTATTAGAAACACCTTTGAAGCTCGTGGTTATACAGCTTGGGATCCAACTTCTCCTGCTTTTATATATGGAACTACTTTATGTATTCCAACAGTATTTGTTTCGTATACCGGAGAAGCTTTAGATTATAAAACTCCGTTACTACGCTCACTGCAAGCTATTGATGCTGCTGCTGTGGACGTATGTAAATACTTCGATAAAAATGTAAAAAAAGTCAATACCTCTTTGGGGTGGGAACAAGAATACTTTTTAATAGACCGTGGCTTGGCTGCTTCGAGACCCGATATTCTATTAACAGGTAGAACCCTTCTTGGGCATTCTTCTGCAAAAGGACAACAGTTAGACGATCATTATTTTGGAACTATTCCTAAGCGAGCTATGCAGTTTATGCGCGATTTAGAAACCGAATGCATGTTATTGGGTATTCCCGTTAAGACAAGACACAACGAAGTGGCTCCAAATCAATTTGAGCTTGCGCCAGTGTTCGACGAAGCAAATTTAGCAGTAGATCATAACTCTTTGCTTATGGACCTTATGGATAGAGTGGCAGAACGCCATGATTTTAAGGTGTTGTTCCATGAAAAACCTTTTAAAGGAGTTAATGGTTCGGGAAAACATAACAACTGGAGCTTAAGTACCAATACAGGGGTCAATTTACTGGGGCCTGGAAAGACGCCAATGAGCAATTTACAGTTTCTTACTTTCTTTATAAACACTATTAAAGCTGTTAACGATAACGAAGAGCTGGTAAGAGCTTCTATTGCCTCAGCTAGTAACGATCATCGTTTAGGAGCCAACGAAGCACCTCCTGCCATTATATCCGTGTTTATTGGAGAACAACTTACTAATGTGTTGGATGAATTGGAAAATGTAACTAACGGCAAGCTTTCGCCTGAAGAGAAAACAGACTTAAAGTTGAATGTAGTTGGTAAAATCCCTGAAATATTATTAGACAATACAGATAGAAATAGAACATCCTCTTTTGCGTTTACTGGGAATAAATTCGAATTTAGAGCGGTAGGTTCAACAGCTAACTGTGGGAAGCCTATGACGGTTTTAAGTACAATTGTTGCTAACCAGTTAATTGAATTTAAAGCGGAGGTCGATGCTTTAATTGATAAAAAAGGAAAAGGATTAAAGAAGGACGAAGCTATCTTTAATGTATTAAGAGAATATATTAAAAAGTCCAAAAATATCTTATTTGAAGGAAATGGATATGGCGAAGAATGGGAAATAGAAGCTAAACGCAGAGGTTTAAGCAATTATAAAACCACACCTGAAGCTTTAAAGGCTAAAATTTCTGAAAAGACTATTAAGATGTTTGAAGGATTAAATGTCTTAAATCGTGTAGAGAGTATTTCTCGTTATGAAGTTGAACTTGAAGACTACGTAATGCATATTCAAATTGAAGGTCGTGTTCTGGGAGATATAGCTAGAAATCACGTGGTTCCAATTGCAGTTAAATACCAAAATGTTTTAATTGAAAATGTAAGAGGTTTAAAAGAAATATATGGCGTCGAGTTTAAGAAATTTGCTGGAGAGCAAATGACTTTGATCGAAGAAATCTCTGAACATATAGAATTTATCAACTCTAATGTTACTAAAATGATTAATGCTAGAAAAGTAGCTAATCATATTGATAATTTAGAAGAAAAAGCAGAAGCCTATTGCTTTCAGGTAAAACCTCTTTTCGATGAGATTAGATACCACTGCGATAAATTAGAATTATTGGTAGACGACGAGCTTTGGCCGTTAACAAAATACAGAGAATTATTGTTTACTAGGTAAGTTATAACTAAGCTCAAAACCTTGTAAAATAGCCATTAACTGTCAGGTTTTATTTGTTGTGTGCAATATATCGTGTAGTTTGTCTGAAATAATTCGTAGGTCAACGAAAAAGTAGTGTATGAGTCCTTTGTTAGCCTGTTAATTAGTATCTTAGCAGAGCTATTAATCAATTATTCAAATTAACATGAAAAGGCTCATTATAAGTGTTCTTATGCTTATGGCTGCGACCTTTATATTCTCGCAAAGAAACAGCGATAATAAAAAAGAAACGCAGAAAGACTTAGTTGTTCACCAACAAGCAGCGAAATTTTAAATTATTAAATTGTTTCAAAAAATTTAGTAGACGTTAGTCTATTTTAATAGAATCTTTTAGTTAAGATTTTGAAAACACTAGTTATGCATGAAAAGAAATTTTCAAGCGTAATTAGTGTTTTTTTTGTGTGGAAAAATAGTCTTTTTATTGTTGCCAGTTTTGCTCTAAACCTTATATAAATATGTGTATAAATTTAGATGACATTTTCTGTTATTTATTTCTAGCTTTTGATTTTTATTTTTGAGGTTCTAAAAGAAAAGTTAAATCTAAGATTAATGAGTTCGTTATTGTTAATTCCATTCAGTTTATTACCAAATAAGTAGATAACAATTGCTATTTTTGCATTTTAAAATCAATTTTATGAGTGGAGAAGTAAGCAAAAGATATTCGCAAAGGGGTGTTTCGGCCTCAAAGGAAGATGTGCATAATGCTATCAAAAAGATCGATAAAGGTCTTTTTCCTAAAGCCTTTTGTAAAATTGTACCTGATTATCTTACCAATAGCGAAGAGCATTGTCTTGTTATGCATGCAGACGGAGCAGGAACCAAAAGTTCTTTAGCTTATATGTATTGGAAGGAAACTGGCGATCTTTCTGTTTGGAAAGGAATTGCTCAGGATGCATTAATTATGAATGTGGACGATCTTCTTTGTGTGGGAGCTACAGATAATATTATGTTATCTTCTACTATTGGAAGAAATAAAAACCTAATTCCAGGCGAAGTTCTTTCGGCTATTATAAATGGTACCGAAGAGCTAATTGAAGAATTAAAATCGTTTGGAGTAACAATCCATTCAACGGGAGGAGAAACTGCCGATGTTGGAGATTTGGTTCGTACTATAATTGTCGACTCCACGGTTACCGCAAGATTAAAGCGCAGCGATGTTATTGATAATGCAAATATTAAAGCAGGAGATGTAATTGTTGGCATGGAATCTTTTGGGCAAGCCACTTATGAAAAAGAATATAATGGTGGCATGGGAAGTAATGGTCTAACTTCGGCTAGACACGATGTTTTTCATAAATATTTGGCAGAAAAATATCCGGAGAGTTTTGATCCTTCGGTTCCAAAGGAATTAGTTTATTCTGGAAAAGTAAAACTAACAGATTCTGTAGCAGATTCACCTATAGATGCTGGAAAGTTAGTTTTGTCGCCAACCAGAACCTATGCGCCAATTATTAAAAAAATATTATCTCAATATAAGAGCGACACTATTCATGGAATGATTCATTGTAGTGGAGGCGCTCAAACTAAAATACTTCACTTTGTAGATCGACTTCATATTATAAAAGATAATATGTTTTCTGTTCCTCCGTTGTTTAAGCTTATCCAAGAACAATCTAAAACAGATTGGAAAGAAATGTATCAAGTGTTTAATTGCGGACATCGCATGGAACTGTATGTGTCTCCAGAGGTTGCAGAAGATATTATAGCTATTTCAAAATCCTTTAATGTGGATGCTAAAATTATTGGACGCGTAGAAGCTTCAGAAAAAAAACAACTTAGCATTTCTAGCGAATTTGGTGAATTTGTTTATTAAGTTTAAAATTTCGAGTTAGTGAAGAAGTTTGTTTTTGTTTTATTTCTAATTAGTTTTCAATTTGCATTTGCGCAACCGGACTCGTTGTTTTTTAAAATAGAAAACATCAATGTTCCAAAATGGACACTTAAAAACAAAGCCAGCATGCTTATGAGTGAAGTGGCTTTTGTAAATTGGAATTCAGGAGGAAGTAACTCTATCTCAGTTTTAATCAATTTTGAGAGTTCCTTAAAATACCGTTACAAACACTTGATATGGAATAGTTTATTAATAACTCGATATGGTGTTAATAAACAAGAGGATCAAGGTTTAAGAAAAACTGACGATATTATTGATATTAGCTCCACCTTAGGCTTTAAACGGGACGAATATACTAATTGGTTTTATTCGGCCAAATTTAATTTTAAATCGCAATTTTCGGAAGGTTATAATTACCCCGATGAGACCAATGTGTTGTCTAAATTTATGGCTCCAGGTTATCTGTTTATTGGAGGAGGTATTGAATATGGAAGAAATATTGATGAGTTTTCCCTGTATTTTTCGCCACTAACAATGAAAACGACCTTTGTTCTAGATGAAAAATTGGCAAATGCCGGAGCGTTTGGAGTTGTAGGCGCGGTTTATGACGACGATGGGAATATGGTTCTCGCTGGAGAGCGCATACGAAACGAAGTAGGAATCTTGCTTACTAGTGCATACGAAACCCAATTATTTGAAAATGTTTTTATAGGAAACTATGTGAGTTTCTATACGGATTATTTAAACGATTTTGGAAATATTGACGTCGATTGGCAGATTAACTTCGACTTTAGAGTGAATAATTTTATAAAGGCCAATTTTGGATCCCATCTTAAGTACGATAATGATATAAAAACCCAAATTGAATCTGATGTAGAAGGGGAGTATTTTACCCAAGGAGCCAAGATGCAATGGAAGCAATTGCTAGGGGTTGGAGTGGTTGTTGATTTTTAATACAAAATAATATATTTGTTAACTTTTTGTTATTGATAAATAGTTAAAACATTGTAAATCAATTAATTAAACCATTTTTCTGTAAACTTTTCAGATTATCTTATTTTTTTAGTGAGAAATTTTTGCTTACTTTACACCATAGTAAATTAATCAAAATATTTTAAAACATAATCAAAAAATGAGTGTTCAAACCCAACAAGAAGTTCTACCTGCAACGTATTCACAAGATGACGCTTTTGAAGCCTCTTTAAAGTACTTTAAAGGAGATGATTTGGCTGCTCGCGTATGGATTAATAAGTATGCCTTAAAAGATTCTGAAGGCAATTTATACGAGTTAACTCCAAACGATATGCATAAGCGTATTGCCAAAGAAATAGCAAGAGTAGAAGTGAGGTATCCTAATCCGCTTTCCGAAAAAGAAATTTTCGATCTAATAAAGGATTTTAAATATATTGTCCCGCAAGGTAGTCCCATGGCAGGAATTGGTAATCCGTACCAAATTGCATCACTTTCAAACTGCTTTGTTATTGGAAACGATGGAGATTCTGATTCCTATGGAGGAATCATGAAAATCGACCAAGAACAGGTGCAGCTTATGAAACGTCGTGGAGGTGTTGGTCACGATTTATCTCATATTCGTCCTAAAGGTTCTCCGGTAAAAAACTCGGCTTTAACTTCTACTGGAATAGTTCCTTTTATGGAACGTTACTCTAATTCTACTCGAGAAGTGGCACAAGATGGACGCCGTGGAGCATTAATGTTGTCAGTATCTATTAATCATCCAGATTCAGAAGAATTTATCGATGCTAAATTAGAACAAGGTAAGGTAACAGGTGCAAATGTATCTGTTAGAATAGACGACGAGTTTATGGAAGCTGTTAAAGCCAATGGAACTTACACTCAGAAATATCCGATATTTAGTGAAAACCCAAAGTTTTCCAAAACTATAGAAGCGAATAAAGTTTGGAAGAAAATTGTTCATAATGCATGGAAATCTGCCGAACCTGGAATTTTGTTTTGGGACACAATTATCAACGAATCTGTTCCAGACTGTTATGCCGATTTAGGTTATAAAACTGTTTCTACAAATCCATGTGGAGAAATTCCTCTTTGTCCTTACGATTCTTGTAGATTGTTGGCTATCAACTTATTTTCTTATGTGGAAAATCCGTTTACAGATAAAGCTGAATTTAATTTCGAGTTATTTAAAAAACACGTACATGTGGCTCAACGTATTATGGACGATATTATCGATTTAGAACTTGAAAAGATCGATGCTATTATTGCAAAAATTGATGCAGATCCAGAATTAGATGAGGTGAAAGCAACCGAAAGAAACCTTTGGGTAAATATTAAAACTAAAGCAAACGAAGGACGTAGAACTGGAATTGGTATTACTGCTGAAGGTGATATGTTAGCTGCCTTAGGAATTCAATACGGAAGTAAAGAAGGTAATGAGTTTTCTGTAGAAGTACATAAAACCTTAGGAATAGAAGCTTATAGAGCTTCGGTTTATATGGCAAAAGACAGAGGTCCGTTTGCTATTTTTGATGCAGAAAGAGAAAAAAATAATCCGTTTATTTTACGTTTAAAAGAAGCAGACGAAAAGCTTTATTACGAGATGCTGGAACACGGAAGAAGAAATATTGCTTTGTTAACTATTGCTCCAACTGGAACAACCAGTTTAATGACTCAAACATCCTCTGGAATAGAACCTGTATTTATGCCAGTTTATAAACGAAGAAGAAAAGTAAATCCAAACGATAAAAATGTTCGTGTAGATTTTGTAGATGAGGTTGGGGATTCCTGGGAAGAATATGTGGTTTTTCATCATAGATTTAAACAATGGATGGAAGTTAATAATATAGATTCCAATAAGAACTTTACCCAAAAAGAATTGGATGTATTAATTAAAAAATCGCCTTATTATAAAGCAACTTCTAACGACGTTGATTGGATGAGTAAAGTTAGCATGCAAGGAGCTGTCCAAAAATGGGTAGATCATTCTATTAGCGTGACCATTAATTTACCAAACGATGCTACAGAGGAATTGGTTGGACAATTGTATTTGGAAGCTTGGGAAGCTGGCTGTAAAGGAGTAACTGTTTATAGAGACGGATCTCGTTCTGGTGTATTAATTTCAAACGAAGAGAAAACCGAAGAAGAGGCTCAAGAATTGTTAACAGCTTTTCCTACAAAAAGACCTCAAGTACTAGAAGCCGATGTTGTTCGTTTTCAGAATAATAAAGATAAGTGGATTGCATTTATTGGCTTGATAGATGGGAAACCTTACGAAGTATTTACGGGATTAGCAGATGACGAAGATGGAATATTAATTCCACGTTGGGCAAATAATGGTGTCATCATTAAAAATAGAAATGAAGATGGAACTTCGCGATACGATTTTCAGTATAAAAATAAAAGGGGTTATAAAACCACTATTGAAGGACTTTCGCATAAATTTAATCCAGAATATTGGAATTATGCAAAACTGATTTCAAGTACCTTACGTCACGGAATGCCAATTGATAAAATTGTAGATTTAATTAATAGTCTTCAATTAGACAGCGAGTCTATTAATACATGGAAAAATGGCGTAGTTCGTGCCATTAAACGTTATGTAGAAGATGGCACACAAGCCAAAGGGCAAACTTGTGCCAGCTGTAGTTCTACCAATTTAATATATCAAGAAGGCTGTCTAACATGTAAGGACTGTGGTTCTTCTAAATGTGGATAGATTTCTGTAAAAGGACTGTAATTAATAAGAAGCTACTTAAAATTTAAGTGGCTTCTTTTTGTTTATAACATGTTTTTCTATTGTTGCTTATCTGAAGAGGTTGTTTTCTGGAACGGTTTGTAGAAGCAAAATATTTTGTGCTTTTCTGGTTATTTTTTACAAAGAGCATTTGTATGGCATTTAAATAAAATCACCAATCAACTTAAAGAAAAAAGTAGTTATAAATACATCTATAATATAGATAACGCTAAAGAGTTTGAGAGTAGAAATTCCAAGATTTTTATAAAATAGCAGTTTCCGTTTTGCTGTGGTTTTTGATAAAAAATACCATAAAAAGATGATTAAAAATAACTTTGCCATATAAATAATTGCCAAATTAGATTTAAAAGCCATTAGAAATAGTGTCACGCCAAACGACCAAAGAACATAAGGTTTATAAAATAATAATATGGCTCCAAAACGCTGAATCATAAAATAAAAACGCTTTTCTTAACGAAATATTTCCTAATAATTGATTTAAGTTAAAATAGAAGAATCTAAAAAAATCCATAATTTATCGTATTTTTGACAACATAATTTAGTAAAATACATGTTAGATAAATTACAAATAGTAAAGCAACGTTTTGATGAGGTGAGCGATTTAATCATTCAACCTGATATAATGACAGATCAAAAACGCTATGTAGAATTAAACAAAGAATATAAAGATTTACGCTTATTAATGGATAAACGTGATCTCTATATAGAATTTACTGAAAACCTTAAAGAAGCCGAAGAGATTATTGCAGATGGAAGTGATCCAGAAATGGTTGAAATGGCTAAAATGCAATACGAAGAAGCCAAAGAAGGAATTCCTAAGTTGGAAGAGGAAATAAAAGTATTATTAATTCCTAAAGATCCGGAAGACTCTAAAAATGCGGTTGTGGAATTACGTGCTGGAACAGGAGGAGATGAAGCCAGTATTTTTGCAGGAGATTTATTTAGAATGTACAGTAAATACTGTGAAAGTAAAGGTTGGAAAGTAGATACTGTAGATTATAGTGAAGGAACCAATGGCGGATTTAAAGAGATTCAATTTGAAGTTACCGGAGACGATGTTTACGGAACTTTAAAATTTGAAGCTGGTGTTCACCGTGTGCAACGTGTGCCACAAACAGAAACTCAAGGGCGTGTGCATACAAGTGCTGCCACGGTAATGGTATTCCCAGAAGCAGAAGAGTTTGATGTAGAAATTAATCCCAAAGATGTTCGAATTGATTATTTCTGTTCGTCGGGACCAGGAGGTCAGTCGGTAAATACAACCTATTCGGCTGTTCGTTTAACACATACACCAACAGGATTGGTAGCTCAGTGTCAAGACCAAAAATCTCAGCATAAAAATAAAGAAAAAGCGTTTAAAGTATTGCGTTCCAGATTGTACGATATGGAATTGGCAAAGAAAAATGCAGAAGATGCCGAAAAACGTGGGTCTATGGTAAGTTCTGGTGATAGAAGTGCTAAAATTAGAACTTATAATTATTCTCAAGGTCGTGTTACAGATCATAGAATTGGTTTAACATTATACGATTTGAATAATATTGTAAACGGAGATATTCAAAGAATTATTGACGAACTTCAGTTAGCCGAAAATACCGAAAAATTAAAAGCTAATACAGACGTAATTTAAAACCTAGCCTCTTTTAGAGGCTTTTTTTATTAGATGACAACAACCCAACTTGTTTCAGAAATACAAAAAAAGAAATCCTTTCTCTGCATAGGATTAGATGTGGATTTAAATAAAATTCCTCAACATTTATTAAACGAAGAAGATCCAATTTTTGCTTTTAATAAAGCTGTTATCGATGCCACACATCACTTATGTGTTGCTTACAAACCTAATACTGCGTTTTATGAAGCCTATGGTTTAAAAGGCTGGAAATCTTTAGAAAAAACGATTCAGTATTTAAATAAGAAGCATCCTGAGATTTTTACCATTGCAGATGCCAAAAGAGGAGATATTGGTAATACTAGCAGTATGTACGCTAAAGCTTTTTTTGAGGATTTAGGCTTTGATAGTGTCACTGTAGCTCCATATATGGGGAAAGATTCGGTTGAACCCTTTTTGGCTTTCGAAAAAAAACACACCATTATGTTAGCTTTGACATCTAATGAAGGTGCTTTCGATTTTCAGACGAAAACATTAGAAGGAAAAGAATTATATAAGCAGGTTTTAGAAACATCGAAAACGTGGAAAAATTCTGAGAATTTAATGTATGTCGTTGGGGCAACCAAAGCAGAATACTTTGCTCATATTAGAACCATTGTCCCAGATAGCTTTTTTCTTGTTCCAGGAGTTGGAGCTCAAGGAGGAAACCTGCAAGACGTTTGTAAATATGGTCTAAATAAAAATGTAGGTTTACTTATTAATTCTTCACGAGGCATTATTTATGCTTCCCAGCAGAAAGATTTTGCTCAAGCAGCAGCAATTAAAGCAAAAGAACTTCAGCAAGAAATGGAAAATATCTTAAGTGTACAGTCGTATTAAATAATTTCACTTTTTTGATTAAAAATGCAATTATTGTAATTTATTCAAATGAAAGATCAGTTAAACAGAACTATTGAATTAAGGAGCAAGCCAACTCGTATTGTCTCATTAGTACCTTCACAAACAGAATTGCTATACGATTTAGGTCTGGAATCTTCTTTAGTAGGAATTACGAAATTCTGTGTGCATCCATATCATCTTATTTCCAATATAAAAGTAGTAGGTGGTACCAAGCAAGTTCACTTCGATAGAATTAAAGCGCTTGCACCAGATATTATCTTGTGTAATAAAGAAGAAAATACGCAAGAGATGATAGTAGAGCTGGAGAAGATTGCTCCGGTTCATTTAAGCGATATTTATACGATTGAAGATTGTTTGGAATTAATAAAAATGTATGGAACCATTTTTCAGGTAGAAAGTAATGCAGAAGAGATTGTTTCGAAAATTAAAAATGAACACAAAACCTTTCAAGATTTCATAAAAAACCAACCCAAGTTAAATACGGCCTATTTTATTTGGAAAAACCCCTGGATGGTTGCTGCCAATGATAACTTTATTAATACGCTATTGTCTGCCGGACACTTTAAAAATTACTTTGAGGATTTAGAGAGATATCCAGAAATTGATTTAGAGAAAGATCTGAGCCAGGATGTAGATGTTATTTTGCTTTCAACGGAACCTTTTCCGTTTAAAGAAGAGCATATAAACGCTATGAAATTGAAATATCCAAAAGCTAAGGTATTGTTGGTGGATGGGGAATTATTTTCTTGGTATGGTTCTAGACTAACTAAATCTTTTCAATATTTTAAAACACTCAGACTTGAATCTTTATAGATTAAAGATTTTACTGAAGTTTTGTTTTAAAAAAGAATCTAAGGTGCTAATCTTTGCTTTCCCGGTTCTCTGCTTAAATAGTTTAATCTATTTATTTTATTTAATAGCTTGATAGCTTTAAATTCGGAAATATCGCTCATAGCGCAATCCGTTTGGCGTAGGTTATAAGCTTGTTCTATTAAGCGCTTGTATCGTTTTTGTAACTTGATTTGGTGTTTTTTGATTTTGCTAGAATTTTCCATTACTCATACCTTTTGAATTTTAAATATATTTAAAATAATGGGATTCAGCAAGTTAAATGTTTAGTTTGTTAATAAAAAAAATCGATTTTGTGAGAATCGATTTTAATTTTAAGAATTAACTTACGGATTTTAGATTTTAAAGGAAAATGTAACTCCTAATCTTGTAGAGCAAAAACCTGTTTTAGTAAATCGGTAGATCTAGATGAGAACTTTGTTCTGATATCTTTTTCTTCAACAGCAATCATTTTATAAACTCCTTTTAAAGCTTCCTCGGTTACGTAATCTGTTAAATCAGGATTCACACTAGAAGTAAAAGGAATACTGTTGTATTTGTTTATTAAGTTGGACCAAATTTGATCGGCTCCTACTTTTTTAAACGAGTTATTTATTACAGGATGAAACTCCGTATATAAAGCCGATTCGGTTTTACCTGCTAAATAAAGTGTAGCGGCATCATTTTCTCCAAGAAGAATAGTTTTTGCATCGTTAAAAGTAATTTATTTAACAGCATCTACAAAAATTGGTGTTGCTGTACCAACGGCATCTTCAGCTGCGCGATTTAAGACTTTTAAGCCTTCATCTGCCAAAGAACCTAAGCCAATATCTCGAAGCGCTTTATCTACTTTCTGTAATTCTGTTGGTAATAATATTTTTACCAAATCGTTTTTATAATAACCGTCTGTTTGGGTTAGTTTGGTTACCTGTCTATCAATTCCCTGGTCTAAAGCCTCTTTTAAGCCAGCTGCAATTTGGCTGTTACTAATTTCGGTAGTGTTTTCTGGTAATTGATTTACTACTTCTTGTAATTCGGCACAGGTAGTCAGGTTTAAAATTAGGGCTAAAACAAACAGTTTCTTTATCATAATATCATTTTTTTGACAAATATAATGTATCAATTGCTTATTTCAGATTAAAGCAAACATTATAAATTTAAAGGAGTGTGGTAGGTTTGTTGAATATTGCGTAAATTTGTCCCATTAAAAAAATAAGATAATTATACATGGAACCTATAGCACCTTATACCCCTAAACATAAAGTACGAATAGTAACAGCAGCCTCTCTTTTTGATGGGCATGATGCGGCTATTAATATCATGCGTCGAATTATTCAATCTACAGGAGTAGAAGTCATTCATTTAGGACATGATAGAAGTGTTGAAGAGGTTGTAAATACAGCCATTCAGGAAGACGCCAATGCTATTTGTTTAACTTCATATCAAGGCGGACACAATGAGTACTTTAAATATATGTACGATTTGCTGAAAGAACGAGGCGCCGAACATATCAAGATATTTGGTGGAGGTGGAGGTGTAATTCTTCCTTCTGAAATTAAAGAATTAATGGACTACGGCATCGCTCGTATCTATTCTCCAGATGATGGTCGTGAAATGGGCTTACAAGGCATGATTAACGATTTGGTAGAGCAAGCAGATTATGCTATAGGAGACTCTTTAAATAATGAGCTAGATTTACTTCGAAAGAAAAATGCTAAAGCTATTGCGAGAATTATTTCTTCTGCAGAAAACTTTCCGAAAGTAGCAAAAGATACTTTAGATAAAATTCACACGATTAATGAAAAATCTAAAACACCTGTTCTAGGAATTACAGGAACTGGTGGAGCAGGAAAATCCTCTTTAGTAGACGAGCTAGTTCGTAGGTTTTTAATCGACTTTCCAGAAAAAACTGTTGGATTAATTTCAGTCGATCCTTCAAAAAGAAAAACGGGAGGAGCGCTTTTAGGTGATAGAATTAGAATGAATGCTATTAACTCTCCAAGAGTTTATATGCGTAGTTTGGCCACCCGTCAATCTAACTTAGCACTTTCAAAATATGTTCATGAAGCTATTCAAGTTTTAAAAGCGGCAGGATACGATTTAATAATTCTTGAAACTTCGGGAATTGGACAATCTGATACCGAAATTATTGAACATTCAGATGTGTCTTTATATGTTATGACGCCAGAATTTGGAGCAGCAACCCAATTGGAGAAAATCGATATGCTTGATTTTGCCGATTTGGTAGCTATCAATAAATTTGATAAACGAGGAGCTTTAGATGCCTTACGTGATGTAAAAAAACAATATGTGCGCAACCATTTATTATGGGATGCCAAGCCGGAAGATTTGCCGGTTTTTGGAACTATAGCCTCGCAATTTAACGATCCTGGAATGAATACGCTTTATAAAGCTATCATGGATAAATTAGTTGAAAGAACAAAGGTTAATTTAAAATCTGATTTTAAGATTACCGAAGAAATGAGCGAAAAGGTTTTTGTTATACCTCCTTCTAGAACGCGTTACCTATCTGAAATCTCTGAAAATAATCGCGCGTACGATAAAACAGCTAGCGAACAAGTTGAGGTAGCTCAAAAACTATATGGTATTTATAAAACCATAGAATCTATTGTTGGAAATGTCCCTGAATTAGACAAAGCAGGTATCGATTCAAAATCTATAGAATCTAAAGAGAATAAAGACTTTATTAAATTGCTTGTTGGAGAATTTGATCGAGTAAAACTGAATCTGGATCCTTACAACTGGGAAGTGATTACAGGATGGAGCGAAAAAGTAAATACCTATAAAAACCCTATTTATTCCTTTAAAGTTAGAGATAAGGAAATAAAAATAGAAACACATACAGAGTCGTTATCTCACTTACAAATCCCAAGAGTAGCCTTACCTAAATATCAGGCCTGGGGAGATATTTTAAAATGGTGTTTACAAGAAAATGTCCCAGGAGAATTTCCTTATACCTCAGGATTATATCCGTTTAAACGTACAGGAGAAGATCCGGCAAGAATGTTTGCGGGAGAAGGCGGGCCAGAACGTACCAATAGACGTTTTCATTATGTAAGTGCCGGTTTACCAGCTAAGCGATTATCCACTGCTTTTGATAGTGTGACACTTTACGGAAACGATCCAGATTTACGTCCAGATATTTACGGAAAGATAGGTAATGCAGGGGTTTCAATCTGCTGTTTAGACGATGCTAAGAAACTGTATTCTGGTTTCGATTTAGCAAATGTTATGACTTCGGTAAGTATGACGATTAATGGTCCTGCACCTATGTTGCTAGGGTTTTTTATGAATGCAGCCATAGACCAACAATGTGAGCTTTATATTAAAGAAAACGGTTTAGAAAAAGAAGTAGAGACTAAAATCGTAAAAAAATATAAAGATAAAGGGATAGAAAGACCTAAATACAACGGTAATTTGCCAGAAGGTAATAATGGTTTAGGATTGATGTTATTAGGTGTAACCGGAGATCAAGTCTTGCCTGCCGATGTATATTTAGATATAAAAACTAAAACTATTGCTCAAGTTCGAGGAACAGTTCAAGCCGATATTTTAAAAGAAGATCAAGCGCAAAATACCTGTATTTTCTCTACGGAATTTGCTTTGAGATTAATGGGAGACGTTCAGGAGTATTTTATTGAAAATAACGTGCGTAACTTCTATTCGGTGTCTATTTCAGGATATCATATTGCAGAAGCTGGAGCCAATCCAATTACGCAATTGGCACTAACGCTTTCTAACGGGTTTACCTATGTAGAGTATTATTTATCTCGTGGGATGGATATTAATAAATTTGGTCCAAACCTATCATTTTTCTTCTCAAATGGTATCGATCCAGAATATGCTGTTATTGGTCGTGTAGCTAGAAAAATATGGGCAAAAGCCATGAAACATAAGTATGGCGCTAATGCCAGAGCTCAAATGTTGAAATATCATATTCAAACATCTGGACGTAGTTTACACGCTCAGGAAATTGATTTTAACGATATTAGAACCACACTTCAGGCCTTGTATGCTATTTACGATAACTGTAATTCGCTACATACAAATGCATACGATGAAGCGATTACTACACCTACCGAAGAATCTGTACGTCGTGCAATGGCCATTCAATTAATCATTAATAAAGAATTAGGCTTGGCTAAAAATGAAAATCCAATTCAAGGTTCTTTTATTATTGAAGAGTTAACCGATTTAGTGGAAGAAGCTGTTCTTTTAGAATTCGATAGAATTACTGAAAGAGGAGGCGTTCTTGGTGCTATGGAAACTATGTATCAACGTAGTAAAATTCAAGAAGAGAGTTTGTATTATGAAACTTTAAAGCATAATGGCGATTTCCCAATTATTGGTGTGAATACTTTTTTAAGTTCAAAAGGTTCTCCAACGGTTCAGCCGGCAGAAGTAATTCGTGCCACTGAAGAGGAGAAGCAACATCAAATAAAAACCTTAGAGAATCTTCATAAAGCATATGACACGGAGGATTTATTAAAAGATCTTCAAACGAGAGCCATTCATAACGAGAATATTTTTGAAGCCTTGATGGAGGTTTGTAAAGTATGTTCTTTAGGAGAGATTACTTCTGCATTATTTGAAGTAGGCGGACAGTATAGACGGAATATGTAAGCAGAGAACCAAATTTTCTTTTTTGAAAATTTGTGTGAATCGCTTATACAGAGCCTGTCATAGAATTTAATATAAAAACCTCACAAATTTTAAAAATTTGTGAGGTTTTTATATTAAAATGCATCTTTTTCCAAGTTTCCACGTCTATTATACGAACTTAAAAACAATATATTATGAATAATAAAGAATGTACTTGCACCTGCTCAGGTTGCCAAGATGGAAATTGTAAAAACTGTACTTGCGAAAATTGTACTTGTGCTAATTGCAATTGTTAAGTAATGCTAAATAATAAAGAAGCGGTAATTTTTTTAGTAATTTTATGCTAAAGAAATTACTGCTTTTTAATTTTTTGAAGAATGACTACCCAAACGATTTGGAATTTATATGCAGACGATATCAAACACTTTATTTTAAGTAAGGTGAAAAATCCAGTTATTGCAGAAGACTTACTCCAAGACACTTTCATTAAAATACATACCAAAAAAGATTCTTTAAACGATACCGAGAAGTTAAAAGCCTGGACGTTTTCGGTGGCTAGGTATACGGTCTTAGATTATTTTAGAAAAAATAAAATATCGACTACACTATCTGAGACCGATATTGTTTTTATAGAGAATAAAAACGAACATACGGAACACGATTGCTTACATGGAATTATTAAGCAGTTACCTAAAAAATATCGAGACCCTTTATTTTTGGCAGATATTAAGGGATTAAAACAAGCTCAAGTAGCAGAACAATTAAAGCTGCCACTTCCCACGATTAAGTCGCAAATACAAAGAGCTAGAAAACTGATTACTCAAGGATATATGGATTGCTGCGATTTAAAAATGAATAGCAAAGGTGTATTGGTGGGAGAGATAAAAGAAAAAGAAGACTGCAAGGTGTGTTCTACCCTTTAGTAAAAACTGTTTAGTATTTATTGCGATTAGATAGTAAGTTTTTTAAACAGCTATGCATGTGTTTTTTATCTTGTTTTTATGTAATTGCCTACATATTAGGTTGATAAATATGCTGTTTGACTAAAAAATTATAATTACAATCTTTCAAGTTGTAAATTTAATTTGATTCAATTTTAAACACTATTATTATGGAAGCAACCTTAAATTACAGTTTTAGAAGAAAGTCTGAAAACCATTTAGACTGGTTAGTAAACATTATTAAATCTGAAAAATATCACCAAGCAGAAGGTTATATTATTCCATTAAAATCGGCGAGTTGAAGCATCGTCTTTCTGACAATTTAAAAGAGATTAAAACTATAAAAGTCCAAACTTAATAAATTGAGTTTGGACTTTTATAATTTTATTAAAACTTGAGTGTCTTAATCCTTAATAACACCTCTTGAAATTACAATTTTCTGTATTTCTGATGTTCCTTCGTAAATCTGTGTAATTTTAGCATCACGCATTAAACGTTCTACGTGGTATTCTTTAACAAAACCATTTCCACCGTGTATCTGAACCGCTTCCACCGTATGCGTCATAGCTACCTGAGATGCATATAGTTTTGCCATAGCACTAGACATATCGTAATTATTGCCTTGATCTTTATCCCATGCAGCTTTCATAACCAACATTCTTGCAGCTTCAATTTCAGTTGCCATATCGGCTAACTTAAAAGCAATAGCTTGGTGGTTGCAAATTTCTGTTCCAAAAGCTTTACGTTCTTTAGAGTATTTTAAAGCTAATTCATAGGCGCCTGCAGCAATTCCTAAAGCCTGAGCAGCAATTCCTATACGACCTCCAGAAAGCGTTTTCATGGCGAATTTAAATCCGAAACCATCTTCTCCAATTCTATTTTCTTTAGGAACCTTTACATCATTAAACTGTAAGGTATGCGTATCACTTCCTCTAATTCCTAACTTATCTTCTTTGGGTCCAATATCAAAACCTGGCATGCCTTTTTCAATAATAAAAGCATTGATTCCTCTATGGCCTTTTTCTTTGTGTGTTTGTGCAATTACTAAATATACATCTGCGCGACCTCCGTTAGTAATCCAGTTTTTAGTTCCATTTAAAACGTAGTGATCTCCTTTATCTATAGCTGTAGTTTTTTGCGATGTTGCATCACTACCAGCTTCAGGCTCACTTAAACAAAAGGCGCCAAGCACTTCACCGGTGGCTAATTTTGTAAGGTATTTTTGTTTTTGCTCTTCGCTAGCATAAGCTTCTAAACCGTAGCATACCAAAGAATTGTTTACAGAAACCATTACAGAAGCAGAAGCATCTATTTTAGATAGTTCCTCCATAATTAACACATAAGATATTGCATCCATTCCAGATCCACCGTATTTTGGGTCTACCATAATCCCCATAAACCCTAGTTCTCCCATCTTTCTTACCAGATTGTCTGGGAAAGTTTGAGCGTTATCGCGTTCTATAACACCAGGAAGTAATTCAGTTTGTGCAAAATCGCGAGCGGCATCGCGAATCATTATATGTTCTTCTGTTAGGTTAAAATCCATAGTTTCTTGTAATTGTAATATTATTTTAAAAGTCCACAAAGATACTTTTTTATTAGCATTTTTTCAAAAGGGATTGCTATTTTTACGGGATATGAATAAATCTGAATATCATGTTGTTGGTGTTATGTCTGGAACCTCTTTAGATGGAGTGGATTTAGTAGATGTAAGTTTTACTAAAAACAAGGGGGATTGGTTCTATAAAATTCATAATTCCAAAACCATAGCGTATAGTAAAGAATGGTATAACACTCTCAAGAATCTGGTATCTAACTCGATAGAAGAGCTTCAGGAAATAGACAAAAGTTATACCTTATACTTAGCGGTTCTTATTAAAGCTTTTATTACTGAAAATAATATTGATAATTTAGATGCTATCTGTTCTCATGGGCATACAGCTTTACATAGGCCAGAAAAAGGGGTGACCTATCAGATTGGGAACTTGGCGAGTATATATGAAGCTCTAAAAACACCTATTGTTTGTAATTTTAGAATTGAAGATGTGGCTTTAGGGGGGCAAGGTGCTCCTTTAGTCCCTATAGGCGATGCCTTGCTGTTTTCTAAGTATGATTTCTGTTTAAATTTAGGCGGTTTTGCAAATATTTCAACCGACATAGAGAAGCAAAGAATAGCATACGATATTTGTCCAGTAAACATTGTTTTAAATCATTATGTATCTTATTTAGGACATGATTTTGACGATAAGGGACAAATTGCTTCAACTGGAAATATCAATTTAGAACTTTTAAGCAAATTGAATAATCTGGCTTTTTATAAAAAAGAGCCTCCAAAATCCTTGGGATTAGAATGGGTTAAAGAATATATATTCCCATTAATAGATTCGTTTCACTTACCAATAGAAACTATTTTGAGAACCTTTGTAGAGCATGTAGCTATTCAGATTTCAGCAGAAATCAATAAAAAAAATCACGCTCAGGTTCTGGTAACTGGTGGAGGTGCCTACCACGATTTTTTAATCCAAAAAATTAATGAGAGGACTACTAATAAATTAGTTATCCCAGAAAACACGTTGGTCGAATTTAAAGAAGCTTTGGTTTTTGGTTTTCTAGGAGTCTTAAAACTTCAAAACGAAGTCAACTGCCTCAGTAGTGTTACAGGGGCAAAATACGATCATAGTTCCGGAATAATTTTTAATGATTAAATTTACTAGAATTTTAGCTAAGAAGGCTATTAGTTTTTTATATTTGTTTGCACATTTATAAATTAACTAACTGAATGAAATGTTGATATGTTGAATATTTGTTTTCCTATGAATTTTCAATGTTCCATCTCGTTCCATTTTTTTAAAATGAATCTCACCTCATGAAAGAATTACTTCAGAAGTACGAAAACACAGAACCAGAAATTATATTTAATTGGAAAGATCCAGAAACAGACGCAGAAGGTTGGACAGTAATCAACTCGCTTCGAGGAGGAGCTGCAGGTGGTGGAACTAGAATGAGAAAGGGCTTAGATATGAACGAAGTGTTATCTCTAGCTAAAACTATGGAAGTTAAATTTACTGTTTCGGGACCGCCCATAGGAGGAGCAAAATCTGGTATTAATTTCGACCCTAAAGACCCAAGGAAAAAAGGTGTTTTAGAACGTTGGTTTAAGGCTGTTTCTCCTCTGTTAAAAAGTTATTATGGTACCGGTGGAGATATGAATGTGGATGAAATTCACGAAGTAATACCTATGACAGAAGGTGGAGGCGTTTGGCACCCACAGGAAGGTGTTTTTAATGGCCACTTTAAAGCCTCTGAAGCTGGTAAAATTAACAGAATTGGTCAGTTAAGACAAGGAGTTATTAAGGTAATTGAAAACCCGGACTACTCTCCAAGTGTTAAAAGGAAATATACAATTGCTGATATGATTACAGGTTTTGGGGTAGCCGAAGCCGTTAAACAATATTACAGTATTTACGGAGGTAATGTAAAAGATAAGAAGGTAGTGGTTCAAGGATTTGGGAATGTTGGAGGTGCTGCTGCATTTTACCTGTCTCAAATGGGAGCTAAAATAGTTGGGATTTTAGACATCTCTGGCGGGCTTATTAACGAAGATGGATTTACTTTTGAAGAAATTACTGAATTATTTTTAGCAAAAGATGGCAATACTTTAGTATCTGATAAGCTTATGCCTTTTGAAGAAGTTAATGAGAAAATTTGGGGTATTCAAACTGAGATTTTCTTACCATGTGCTGCTTCTAGATTAATTACTAAAGATCAATTAGACCAAATGATAGATAGTGGTTTGCAAGTTATTTCTTGTGGTGCTAATGTTCCATTTGCAGATAAAGAAATCTTTTTTGGACCTATCATGGAGCATGCAGATAAACATATTAGTTTGATTCCAGATTTTATATCTAACTGTGGAATGGCTCGTGTGTTCGCTTATTTTATGGAAGCGAAAGTACAAATGACGGATGAAGCTATTTTTAATGATATTTCAGAAACTATTAGAAAAGTGATTCAGGATGTTTATAATAAAAACGATTCTAAAACCAATATTAGTGCAACTGCATTCGAAATAGCACTAAAACAGCTTGTTTAATAATTTAAATTAATGGAAGCAATTATTATTTTAGTCTTTGTACTGGGCTACCTGGCTATTACTTTAGAACATAAATTAAAAATAGACAAACTTATTCCGGCCTTAGTAATGATGGCTATTTGTTGGGCTTTAATAGCTTTAGGAATAGACTCCTTTCCACAATGGTTCAATTCGGCGAAACATATGCTGATTGAAAATTTTGGAACCTTTAGTACAGAAGAGAAAACTCATTTAATGGAAGAAACCCTGTTGCACCATTTAGGTAAAACAGCCGAAATTATTGTGTTCTTATTGGGAGCCATGACCATTGTTGAAATTATTGATTATTTTGATGGCTTTTCAACTATAAAAACTTACGTTAAAACTAATAGTAAAAAACGTATTTTATGGATTTTTGGCTTTCTAGCCTTTTTTCTTTCTGCTATAATCGATAATCTAACTGCTACAATTGTACTTATTTCAATTTTACAGAAAATTGTTCTAGATAGAGATTCTCGTATTTGGTATGCGGGATTAATTATTATAGCTGCAAATGCCGGGGGAGCATGGTCACCAATTGGAGATGTAACAACAACGATGCTTTGGATTGGTAAAAAAGTAACCACAGAACATTTATTTGTTTATTTATTTCTACCTTCTTTATTGTGTATGGTTGTGCCAGTTTTTATTGCTTCATTTTTACCAGCGTTTAAAGGCAATATCAAAAGCAAAGAAGAAGGAACCGATAAACCAAAAGATAAATACAGCTCTATTATGCTGTATTTAGGTTTAGGAGGGATTGTCTCTGTTCCAATTTTTAAAACCTTTACCCACTTACCACCTTATATAGGGATGATGTTAGCCCTTGGGATAGTAGCTACATTTGCAGAAGTATATAGCAACAGAAAGTTTGCTTTAACTTATGATGCTAATCAGGATACCGATATACACGGACACCACAGTCCAGTACATTACTCGTTGTCTAAGATAGAAATGCCAAGTATCTTATTCTTCTTAGGAATTTTATTAGCAGTTGCTGCTTTAGAATCTTTGGGTATTTTATTTAATTTTGCTTCCAGCCTACAAGAGAATATGCCCATGCTAGGTACTGAGTTGCATCATGAAGGTGTTTCAGACTTAGTGGTACTTTTATTAGGAGTTGGATCTGCAGTAATTGATAACGTACCATTAGTTGCAGCCAGTTTAGGAATGTTTTCTGAGCCAATTGATAACGAGCTATGGCACTTTATAGCATATTCTGCAGGAACTGGTGGAAGTATGTTGATTATTGGTTCGGCTGCTGGGGTAGTAGCTATGGGAATGGAAAAAATTGATTTTTTCTGGTACCTTAAAAATATTGCATGGTTAGCCTTAATTGGCTTCTTAGTTGGTTCTTTAACTTTTATGTTTACAAGAACCATCTTTTAATATAATTTAAAATACAAACTTGCGTTATAAACTTAATAATAGAAATAATTTATGATAAATTCAATGTTGCAAGAAGTTCAAGAGGGAACAGAGATGCTTACAGATGGGGAACCAGTACAAAAAACCTTATCCATTATAGAATTAATTACTAGCGGAGGAACTGCTGGAATGGTTATTATAACCATCTTGTTTATTTTACTAATTGTAGCCACATACATTTATTTTGAACGTTTATTTGCCATAAAAGCTGCTTCGAAAATTGATGCTAATTTTATGAATCAAATAAAAGATCATGTATCTAATGGAAAAATAGATTCTGCTCAAATGTTGTGCGCGCAAGTAAATTCGCCTGTTTCCCGTTTAATTAGTAAAGGAATCACCCGAATAGGAAAACCTTTAGAAGATATTAATACAGCTATTGAAAATGCAGGCCGCTTGGAGATTTACAGTCTCGAGAAGAATGTAAGTGTGTTAGCAACCATTTCTGGAGCAGCTCCAATGATTGGTTTCCTTGGTACCGTAATTGGAATGATTCTTTCCATTTTTGAAATTGCAAACTCAGGAGGTCAGATTGACATTAAACTTTTAGCCGATGGTTTATATACAGCCATGACAACTACAGTTGCAGGTTTAATTGTAGGGATTATTGGATATATAGCTTATAACCATTTGGTGGTTAAAACAGATAAGGTTGTATATCAAATGGAAGCTAATTCCTTAGAATTTTTAGATCACTTAAACGAACCTATTTAATGAATTTAAGAGGAAGAAATAAGGTAACTCCAGAATTCAATATGTCGTCTATGACAGATATTGTCTTCTTGTTACTTATCTTTTTTATGCTTGCATCTACTTTGGTAACTACAAATGCCATAGATATTTTATTACCTACAGCTAGTGGAAAAACCGAGAATAAAAAGTCGGTTGCCGTAAGCATTAAAAAGGATTTGACTTATTATATAGACCAAAAAAGGGTTGGAGAAAGTGTGTTAGAAGAAGAACTTATTGCAGCACTTTCTACAGAAGACAAACCAACTCTAGTTTTACGGGCAGAGAAATCTGTACCGGTAGAACATGTGGTAAAAGTTATGGATATTGCTAATAGAAATAAATTCAAAGTTATTCTGGCAGTAAAACCTAATTAGATAAATGAGATATTTCGAGACCATACACGAGCGTAATTCGGCTAAGATTACAGCACTTATTGCAGTGCTGATAGTCTTGTTGCTTTTTGTTGTTGGGGCTCAATATATGGATCCACCTGAAGAATATGGTGTTGCTGTTAACTTTGGTACTACAGATTTTGGATCTGGTCAAGTGCAACCTACAAAACCTGTTAAATCTGAACCTAAGGAAGTTATAAAAGAACCACAGGAAACAGTTAAACAACCAGAACAAGAGCAGGCCGATGCTGCAGCTTCAAACTCTAAAGCCGAAGATGTTTTAACAAACGATAGCGAGGAGTCTATTGCTATTAAAAAGAAAAAAGAGGCAGAAGCAAAAGCCAAAAAAGAAGCAGATGCTAAGTCGAAAGCTGAGGCTGAAGCCAAGGCTAAAGCAGAGGCAAAAGCCAAAGCAGAAGCAGAAAAGAAAGCAAAAGAGCAAGCAGAAAAAGAAGCAAAGAAGAAAAAACTGGATGCTTTAATTGGGGGTGTAAGTAAATCTGAAGGACAAGAAACCGGAGGCGAAGGAGATGATAATAAAGCAGGAGATAAGGGGCAACTTGATGGCGATCCGTATGCTGCTAGTTATTTTGGGGCAGCAGGCTCTGGTAGTGGAGGTGTTGGCTACGGTTTAAGAGGACGAGGAACTCCAACTAAAAAAGTCTTTAAACAAGATTGTAATGAGTCCGGAATGGTTATCGTAGAAATTGTTGTCAATAGAAACGGCGATGTTATTGAAGCGAAACCAGGCGTAAAAGGCACAACTAATACGGCAGCTTGCTTACTGGAACCGGCTAAGAAAATAGCTTTATCTCATAAATGGCGTGCAGATAGTAAAGCGCCAGATAGGCAAATAGGCTTTGTTAAAGTAAATTTCAATTTAGGTCAATAATTCATGACATATCAAGATACTATCAATTGGATGTTTTCTCAACTCCCAATGTATCAAAAGCAAGGGAAGTCCGCATATAAGGCAGATTTAAAAAACACGTATTTACTAGCCGAACATTTAAATAATCCACATAACAAATTTAAAACCATTCATGTAGCTGGAACTAATGGGAAAGGTTCTACAAGTCATATGTTAGCCTCAGTTTTACAAGAAGCAGGTTATCAGGTAGGTTTGTTTACTTCTCCACATTTAAAAGACTTTAGAGAGCGCATTAAAATTAATGGCGTTTTGGTGAGTCAGGCTTTTGTTATAGATTTTATAAAGAGAAATAAAGCCTTTTTAGAATCTGAAAGTTTATCTTTTTTTGAAATGACTTCCGGAATGGCCTTTGAGTATTTTGCAAAGCAAGAGGTAGATATTGCCGTTATTGAAGTTGGTTTAGGTGGGAGGTTAGACTCTACAAACATTATAACTCCTGAAGTTTCAGTTATTACCAATATAGGTTTAGACCATACCCAGTTCTTAGGAAATAGCTTAGAGCTTATTGCCGGTGAAAAAGCGGGTATAATAAAACCAGGTGTTCCAGTAGTTATTGGGGAAACCCAAAAAGAGACCCAACAGGTCTTTAAGGCGTATGCTAAAAAGAAGTGTTCAGAAATTTATTTTGCCGATAAGTTAATCCAAGAAGTATATTCAAGCGATTTAAAAGGACATTATCAGCAGAAAAATATAAAAACAGTTTTACAAACGCTTCAGGTTTTAAACCAGAGCTACTTTAAAACCTCTTTAAATCAAATTACAAAAGGATTGTTACAGGTAGTAGAGAATACAGGTTTACAAGGCAGGTGGCACATATTACAAGAGTATCCTAAAGTTATTTGTGATACAGCACATAATAAAGAAGGGTTAAAATATGTGATTGCACAGTTGGAAGAAGAAATATATAATAAGCTACATATTGTTTTTGGAGTAGTAAATGATAAAGATTTAAATTCAATTTTAGACATTTTACCTAAAAATGCCACATATTATTTCTGTAAACCGGATGTGCCACGTGGCATGGATGAAAATTTATTGCAAGCCGCATTTTTGTCTGTTGGCTTGAAAGGAAAAAGCTATCTAAGTGTAAATGAGGCTTTAAAAGCAGCAAAAAGTGCTTCAAATTCTAAAGATTTAATCTATGTTGGAGGTAGTACTTTTGTAGTTGCAGAAATAATTTAAAATTTTTTCAAAAAAGCTTTTGCAATATGGAAAACATATCTATATTTGCAGTCCAATTACGAAGGGCGCGTAGCTCAGTTGGTTCAGAGCACCTGGTTTACACCCAGGGGGTCAGGGGTTCGAATCCCTTCGCGCCCACCACCAAAAATCCACACTTTTTTAGTGTGGATTTTTTATTTAGGCTAAATTCCATATTTAAAATTAAACTTTAAGCAAATTCAAAAAGGTAGATTTCAATTGAAAGTTTGGCTAGAGCTTAACTAAAATGTTTTGTTAAAGTAGATATTTAAACTTCTATCGCTCATATAAAAAAAGATCTATACAATTTGTATGGATCTTTTCTTGTTTTATGCTAAGACTTGAGGTTTTCTTGTTTATAAATCAAAGGAGTTTTGTGCTTCACTTTTTTAAACTGTCGGTTAAAATTTGAAATATTATTAAACCCCACTTTATAAGCTACATCGGAAATCGTTAAATCTTGGTTGGACAATAAATGTTTACACGCATGTTCTATTCGCAATTCATTTAAAAAAACAATATAAGTCTTGTTGGTATATTTTTTAAAATATTTACAGAAACCATTTTTAGTCATGTTGGCCACATCGGCTACAGATTCTAGAGTGATTTCTTTATCGAAATTAGTCATGGTATAATCGAAAACATCTCTCATGCGTTCTCCTTCGGTCACAGAAAAGTTTTTTTCATAGATAAAAGAGGACAAACTTTTATATTCACATATAGAAAGTAGTTTCAATAATTTTAATAAGATTATAAGTCGCTCTAATTTACTGGCAGATTCAATCTTTTTAAAAAGCGCTTTAATTTCATCTTGGTGAGAAGTTACCATAAATCCGTGAAGTGCTCTTTTAAAAAAGACTTGTATTTCGGCTAGATCTTCTAATTTAAAAAAATCGCTACCAAAACTATCATCTGTAAAGAATAAAGACTGCATATGCGATTGCTCTACTAGTTCTCTATCACTTTGAAAAACATGAGGCAGCTGACTCCCAAGAACAATAATATCGCCTGTTTTGTAATAGTTAATTGCATCACCAGCAATCAGCGTACCTTCACCTTGAAGAATTAAACTTACTTGGATGTCTTCGTGTTGATGTAATTTATCATAAAAATAAGGTTCACGATCTACTTGATAGACCAGGTTAGCCAGTTCAGGTTTTGGGATTTTAAACGGAAGGACTTTCATTATTTAGATTTCATTTTAAATACAAAATTAAGCATTATATTCTGTTTTTACTTAAAATAGGATAAGATAGTACATAAATTGGATAAAAATAGCTTATAGTCAAGTACAAAACTTAATTAAATTTGTGTAGATTAAAACAAATTTTATTATGGGTATTCAATGGAAAGGCATTATGCCAGCAGTTACAACCAAGTTCACAGATGCAGATGAACTAGATTTAAACATGTTTGAAGTTAATATTAGAGCGCAATTAGAAGCCGGTGTTCATGGAATTGTGCTTGGAGGGACATTAGGCGAGGCAAGTACCTTGTTGGATGAAGAAAAACGTAGCTTAACACGTACAGCTGTCGATTTAGTTAAAGACAAGGTTCCCGTATTTATTAATATTGCCGAACAAACCACAAGAGCCGCCATTGAGGCAGCGCATAAAGCCGAAGAAGACGGAGCTCAAGGATTGATGATGTTACCGCCTATGCGTTATACTTCCAGCGATAGAGAAACGGTAGAGTTTTTTAAATCTGTCGCTACAAATACCGATTTGCCTATTATGATTTACAATAATCCGGTAGATTATAAGGTTAAAATAAGCATGCAGATGTTTGATCAATTATTGAAATATGATAATGTAGAAGCAGTTAAAGAATCCACCAGAGATACTACTAATATTACCCGAATTAAAAATAATTTTGGAGATAGACTAAAAATAATGACCGGTGTTGATACTATTGCTTTAGAAAGTTTATTAATAGGAGCCGATGGTTGGGTTGCTGGATTGGTTTGTGCTTTTCCTGCCGAAACAGTTGCTATTTACGAATTGCAAAAAGCAGGTAGAATTAAAGAAGCCTTAGAGATTTATAGATGGTTTATGCCTTTGTTGGAATTGGATATTGTGCCACGCTTAGTTCAAAATATTAAACTGGCAGAAGTAGCCACAGGAATTGGATCTGAAAACGTTAGAGCCCCCAGACTTCCTCTAATTGGAGAAGAACGGAAACAGGTATTACGAGTTATTGAACAATGCCTTAAAAACAGACCCATTTTGCCAGATTATAAAAACCTATAAACTTAAAAGAAATATAAGCTAATTATTTACCTTTAACAGACCTCTAATAATTGTTTTATAATATATATAGCAAATGGAAGTAGTTTTTACTCGCGTATTTATAAAATTATTAGTGGTGAAGACATAAAGAATAAATTAAAAACCTCCCTATTTAGAGGAATAAAAGGAGATTATGATAACAGGAAAAAATTATATAGGAAATCAACTTTCAGCACAAGGGAACCAGGCAGGTAAGACATATAAAACTTTTAATCCGCAATTAAACATTGAAAACCCGCTTATTTATACGGAAGCAACAAAAGAAGAAATAGATGAAGCGGTTAATCTTGCCACAAAAGCATTTAAAGTTTATAGGAATGTTTCGGGAAAGAAGAAAGCTGAATTTTTAAACAGCATTGCAGACGAAATATTAGCATTAGATTCTCAATTAATTGACATTTACTGTTCCGAAACTGGTTTGCCACAAGGGAGAGCCATGGGAGAAAGAGGACGAACTGTTGGGCAATTAAGGGCTTTTGCCGAATTATTAAACGAAGGTTCTTGGGTGGAAGCAAGTATTGACACGGCACAACCGGATAGAAAACCCATGCCAAAATCTGATATTAGAAAAATGTTAGTGCCATTAGGACCTGTTGTAGTGTTTGGAGCGAGTAATTTCCCTTTGGCATATTCTACGGCTGGAGGAGATACAGCTGCAGCTTTGGCAGCTGGATGTCCGGTACTTGTAAAATCTCATCCCATGCATGCCGGAACAGGAGAATTAGTAGCTTCGGCTATTATAAAAGCAGCTGAAAAAACTGGAATGCCAAATGGGGTGTTTTCAAATTTAAACAGTAGTGGCATTGAAGTAGGTACGCAATTAGTATCTCATCCTGGTGTAAAAGCTGTTGGATTTACAGGAAGTATTCGTGCCGGCCGAGCTTTATACAATTTAGCCGCCAAACGTGAAGAACCCATTCCTGTTTTTGCCGAAATGGGAAGTATTAACCCTGTAATTATTTTGCCTCATGCTTTAAAGAATAGAGGAGAGGCTTTAGCTAAAACTTACGCCGGCTCTATAACTCTGGGAACAGGGCAGTTTTGTACAAACCCAGGATTATTATTAGGGATAAAAGGAGACGCTCTTTCGAGTTTTATTCAAAATTTATCTGACGAAATTGTAAAAATTGAGCCTTCCTGTATGTTACATCCAAATATTATTAATGCTTATGAAGCCAATAAACAAAAAGCTCTTTCTCAAGCTGATTTAACCGTTGTTGCCGATTTTGATAATCAGGTAAAAAGCAATTATGCCAGACAGACAATAACTACGGTAGAAGGAGCTACGTTCTTAAAAAATACGAGCTTACATCATGAGGTTTTTGGACCCTATTCTATGGTCGTTCAATGTGAAAATAAGGAACAGTTAGAACAGATTATTTCCAAACTTGAAGGACAATTAACAGGAACTCTAATTGCCGAAAAAGAGGAAGTTAGTGATTATGTTCAAGTTATAGAGGCGCTTCAAGACCGAGTTGGACGTATTATTTACAATGGTGTTCCAACAGGAGTTGAGGTTTGTCCGTCTATGGTTCATGGCGGACCTTATCCAGCATCGACTGATAGCCGCTTTACAGCTGTAGGCATTCACTCTATAAAACGTTGGGTAAGACCATTTAGCTATCAAGATTGGCCCGATAGTTTATTACCAGACGAATTAAAAAACGAAAATCCCTTGCAGATTTCACGTTTAATCAATAATAAAACATCTACAGACAGCATCTAATTCCATGAAAGTTTTAACATACTTAGTAGGTCTTTGTTTTGTAAGTCTTATGGCTTGTAAGAAAGATACGCCTGAAAAAAAATCTTCAGAAGTCTTTTTAGAGGATGTTATAAAAACCTATGAAACTGAAAGAAAGTACGATTTTGAACCTTATGAGTCGGTTGAAAATACAGCTAAATTCTATCAGAAGGAAGCCAATTTTGCCAAAGAACTTCAGCAGCAGCTTTTAAATATAAATGAAGAATCTTTGAGCGAATCTGAGCAAATCTCCTTAGACCTTTTACGTTTTGTCCTGCAGGATAAAATCGATTCTAATACCTATAAAACGTATCTCAATACTATTACTTCGGAATCTGCTTTTCATTTGAATTTAAGTCAGATGGCAGAAACTACTTTTTCTAATTATAAAGCGGTTAAATCTTATTTAGACAAGTTAAGTGAATTGCCTAAAAAGGTAGATTATAATTTAGCAATTTTAAGAGAGAGTATTAAAGAAGGCATGGCGCAACCTGCTGTTGTTTTTGGGGATTATAGTTTTTCTTATAGCAAACACCTTGTTGCAGATTATAAGGAGAGCGAGTTTTATGCGCCTTTTAAAAAGTTGCCAGAAGATTTAACAAGTCATCAAAAAGACAGTGTTTTGGCAGTTGCAAAAACCCAGATAGAAAACGATGTAATAACTCAATATAGAAAAATTAAGAACTTCTTTGAAACCGAATATCTTCCAAATTCAAGAGATGACTTAGGTGTTGTTTCCATTCCAAATGGGGACGCATTCTATCAGAATAGAATTAATTATTTTACGACCAGTAATCAATATACGGCCGAAGATATTCATCAAATAGGATTAAAAGAAGTAGCGAGAATTAGAGCCGAAATGGAAGTAATTATTTCCGATTTAGGTTTTAAAGGAAGCTTTGAAGAGTTTTTAGATTTTCTTAGAACCGATGCTCAGTTTTATGCAAAAACACCTAAAGAGTTAATGATGTTTGCTCGAGATATTTCAAAAAGAATTGATGGCGAACTGCCAAAATACTTTAAAACTTTACCAAGAAAACCTTATGGAGTAGTTCCGGTTCCTGCTGCCATTGCTCCTAAATATACAAGTGGTAGATATTCTGGATCCCACAACGCTAAAACAGCTGGGTTTTATTGGGTAAACACCTATAATTTACCAAGTAGAACTTTGTATACCATTCCTGCATTAACAGCTCATGAAGCTGTTCCAGGACATCATTTACAAATTTCTTTAAATAATGAATTAGGAGATTCTATTCCAAAATTTAGAAGAAATTTATATCTATCAGCTTATGGAGAAGGTTGGGGTTTGTATTCTGAATACTTAGCGGATGAAATGGGAATATACCAAACTCCCTATGAAAAGTTTGGACAGTTAACCTACGAAATGTGGAGAGCTTGTAGATTAGTTGTGGATCCTGGCATTCATGCTAAAGGTTGGACAAGACAGCAAGTTATTGATTATATGGCTTCAAATACAGCTTTGTCTATGCACGAAGTTCATACAGAAACCGATAGGTATATTTCTTGGCCAGGACAAGCCATTTCATATAAAATTGGTGAAATAAAAATTAGAGAATTACGTGAAAAAGCTGAGAGAGAATTAAAAGATAAGTTTGATATTAGAGAGTTTCACGAAGTAATTTTGGGTGAAGGTACCGTAACCCTGGCCATTATGGAAGCTCGTGTAAATAATTATATTCAGAGAATAAAAAATGAGTAAAAGGACTTTTGTTTGTATCGACGCTCATACTTGTGGTAATCCCGTAAGGGTTATAACACAAGGTGCTCCAGAATTGATTGGAAATAATATGAGCGAAAAACGTCAGTACTTCCTCAAGGAATTCGATTGGATTAGAAAAGGTCTTATGTTCGAACCTAGAGGTCACGATATGATGAGTGGAAGTTTTTTGTTTCCACCCCACCATCCAGAAAACGATTTTGCCATTCTATTTATAGAAACTTCAGGGTGTTTGCCAATGTGCGGACATGGAACTATTGGAACCATTACCATAGCTATTGAAGAAGGTTTAGTAAGTCCTAAAATTCCAGGTAAAATTAGAATGGAAGCTCCAGCTGGTGTGATAGAGATTGAATATCATCAAAACGGAAGCAAAGTAGATTGGGTGAAAATAACCAATGTAAAAAGTTTTTTAGCAGCTCAGGATTTAACCGTTGCTTGTCCGGAATTGGGAGAAATTTCATTCGATGTTGCCTACGGAGGGAATTATTATGCCATTATAGATCCGCAAGAAAATTTCTCAGGGATTCAGGCGTTCTCAGCATCAAAAATTATTCAGTTTTCTCAAGTTATTAGACAGCGAATCAATCAAAAATATCCCAATCTATTTATTCATTCAGAAAATAAAACTATTAAAGATGTCACTCATTTACTTTGGACAGGAACGCCTATAGATAAAATTTCTTCCGGTAGAAATGCTGTTTTCTACGGAGATAAAGCTATTGACAGAAGTCCGTGTGGAACAGGAACTTCAGCTAGAATGGCACAATTATATGCCAAAGGGAAATTGAAAGTTGGAGAAGATTTTATTCATGAGAGTTTTATAGGTAGCAAATTTATTGGTCGGGTGGAAAAAGAAACAAGCCTAGACGGAAAGTTGGCTATTATTCCAAGTGTAAAAGGCTGGGCAAAAATTTACGGACATAATACAATTACTATAGATACAGAGGACGATCCGTATGCTTTAGGATTTCAAGTGATATAAACAATGACTCAATGAAAAAAGTTATTATCATCGGAGGAGGGATCATAGGTTTATGTTCTGCTTATTACCTTCAGAAAGAAGGTCACCAGGTAAGTATTATAGATCAATCTAATATGGATATGGGTGCGTCTTATATTAATGCGGGCTATTTATCGCCAAGTCATTTTGTGCCATTAGCAGCTCCGGGAGTTATGAAAAAAGGTCTGAAATGGATGTTTAACCCAACAAGTCCTTTATATATAAAACCTCGTTTGAATTCTGATTTTATAAAATGGACTTTAGCTTTTAATAAATCCTGTACTATTAGTCATGTTAGAAAATCCATTCCTGCCATTAAGAATATGTCCTTATTAAGTCAGAGTTTATACGATGCTATTAAACGCGATGAGCAATTTAAATTTCAGTACGAAAAAAAGGGCTTGCTTATGTTATGTCAGACAAATAAGATGCTAGAAGAAGAAATTGAGACAATGCATTTGGCAAAACAGGAAGGTTTGGAGGTTGATGAAATAAGTAAAGAAGATTTAAAAATTTTAGAACCAAATGCTACATTTAATATTAAAGGAGCCACCTATTATAAATGCGATTCCCATACCACCCCTCAAGAATTTATGACAGAAATGAAAGCGTATTTAAAAGCAGTAGGAGTGCAGTTATTTATAAATGAAAAGGTGGAAGACCTAGTTGTAAATAAGGGAATAATAGAAGCTATAAAAACCAAAAATCAGACTTTAAAAGCAGATGAGTTTGTTTTGTCTGCCGGTTCCTGGAGTGCTTTATTGAGTAAAAAATTGGGAATTAACTTATTGCTTCAAGCGGGGAAAGGCTATCGTATAAATACCACTCAACATACTGGAATTACTATTCCTTCTATTCTAGCAGAAGCTAAAGTAGCCATAACTCCTATGAACGGATTTACACGTTTTGCAGGAACTATGGAAATTGCAGGAATCAACCATAAAATAAATAAAAATCGGGTTGAAGCCATTGCCAAAGCGACAAATAGTTATTATCCCGACATTCTTTTAACACAAGATGAAAAGAACGATGCAGCTTCAGGTTTACGTCCCGTTACCCCAGATGGTTTACCTTATATAGGTCGGTCTTTAAAATGTAAAAACCTAACTATTGCTACAGGTCATGCTATGATGGGCTGGAGTATGGGACCCGTAACAGGAAAGCTGGTTTCAGAAGTTATTTCTGATAAAAAACCTATATTAGACCTTAATTTATTTCATCCAGATAGAAAATTTTAAAAGATGCGCTACAATCAGATACCAAAGAGTTTATTTATAAAAAACAGAAACAATTTTACAGCTAAAATGCGTTCTAACACGTTAGCTATTCTAACTTCAAACGATGTTAAGCATAACAATGCAGACGATGTTATGGGATTTACCCAGAACAACGATTTGTTTTATTTATGTGGGATCGATCAAGAAGAAACTATTTTAATAGTATATCCGGAAGCCAATAGGAAAGAAAATCGGGAGATACTTTTTATTAAAGAAACAAATGAGCAAATTAAAATTTGGGATGGCGAAAAGTTAACCAAAGAACAAGCAACAGATATTTCTGGAATTGCCCGAGTAGAATGGATTCATGATTTTGAAAAAGTACTACAGCTTATGGCTTTTGAAGCTGATGGCATTTATCTAGGACATAATGAGCATATAAAGCGTGTTACCTTCAATCAGCAAACCCAGCAAGACAGAATGATAAACTGGTGTAAGGAAAAATATCCGTTGCATGATTATCATCGAGCAGCAAAAATAACAAGAGACTTAAGACCAGTTAAATCTGAAGAAGAAGTAGGGCTAATGCAACAAGCTGCAGATATTAGTGTGGCATCTTTTAAACGGGTATTAAAAGCTTGTCAGCCAGATATTAAAGAATTTCAGCTGGAAGCAGAATTAGCATACAATTTAATTGCCTCAGGAGGAACAAGACATGCTTTTAAACCCATAGTGGCGTCAGGAAAAAATGCTTGTGCTTTGCATTATAATACCAACGATGACATCTGTAAAAGTGGAGATATGATTCTTTTAGACTTTGGAGTGTGTTATGCTAATTACAATAGCGATACCACTAGGTGTTTCCCTGTAAATGGCAAATTTTCTAAAAGGCAAAAAGAGGTTTATAGTTCTGTTTTACATTGCTTAAAGGAAGGTAGTAAATTGCTTAAACCAGGAGTTATTCCTTCGGTATATGAAGCACAAATGGCAAAACTGGTTGAAACCGAACTTATAAAACTCGGTTTATTAGATGCTACAGCTGTAGCAAATCAAAATCCTGAAAAACCTTTATATAAAAAATACTTTATGCATGGAACGGCACATCATATTGGTTTAGATGTTCACGATGTGGGATTATATACTCGAGCTTTAGAACCGGGAATGGTGCTAACCTGCGAACCTGGTATTTATATTCCAGAAGAAGGAATAGGCTGTAGATTGGAAAATGATTACTTAATTACCAAAGAAGGAAATATTAATCTTACCAGAGCCATGCCTATTGAAATTGATGATATTGAAGCTTTAATGTCGTCCTAATAAGCTACAAAACGTATAAACTGTTTTATTAAATTTAGAAAGGCGAAAAAAGTTTAACCAAACCTTTTTCGCCTTTTTACTTATAAAAATTGATGTGTTTATTCTATCTAATCCATAGAAAATAAACTTATTCGTTTATTAGCCAAGCATCAATAATATCATAGATTTCCTTCTGTTTTTCTGGACTAAAACTCTTTATTCTTGTCGTGTGACTTCCTTCTGGTAAGACATATTTATAAAGTTCTCTGTTTTTAGTGTCGTTCTCTAATTCTACGGCTGTTGCACTCCAAGAATCATATTCGCCATATATAAAAAGCATATCTTCAGCCACATAGTCTAAAAAGTTTTTAACTTCTTGCATAGGTGCATAATCAAAGGATTTAGAAAAACCTTCTGGAAAAGCCCAATCGAATGTATAAATGTCTTTATCCGTGTTTAAATATTTTTTAAATGGAGCCGTTTCATAGCCGTAAATACCTTGTTCGGTTAAAGCTGCCCAGAAATACGGTTGTAAACTTTCTACAGACTTTTCTTCGAAAAAGCTGTATCCAACCACGTTAATCAAATGCCTGTAAATCTCCTCAGGCGACACCTCACCTGTTGGAATATTTTCAATGGGTGTTCCCCATTGCCAGAATGCAAAAGAGTATTCTAAAATGGTATAATCTATGGCTTTTTCTACACCAAATTCCCAAGACATATCTTTTTCTATGGCTGCCGTTTTCATCATTTCTAGAAGTGCTTCTCTATTTTCAAAACACAATTCTTGAAAAGCTTTCACTTTGTCTCTATTGTTTTGCGTGCTTACTTCCTTTAAAAATTTATAAACTCGAGGATCTTCACGTTCAAAATTTAAAGGCCCCACATAACATACGCAGGCATCCACATTGTCCGGGAAATATCTACGATGTAACATAACTGTTTGACAGCCCTTTGAAATTCCGGTAGAAATAAACTTAGTGTTTGGATATAAAGCATTTCTAATTGCATCTATAATTCTGGCCTGATCTTTAGCTGCATTTTTAACTGTAAGTGTGTTCCAGTCTATTTCTTCTGGACGCGAGTTGTTAAAATATCTATGCTCAATACTTAATTGGTTTGCCTTATAATGGTTCGCTAATTCTCCTGCTTTCTCTGAACCAATACCATAACCTTTAAGTTCTACTATTACTGGTTGCTCTGGGTTTTCATAACCTAAAAAAACACGTTGTTTAAAACTTCCTTTTGAAGAATCTTCATAATCTACCGGTTGCTCAAACCAGATTTCATAATTTTCGTCAAAATGACTTACTGGGTCTTTTTTTTCTATACTAACCACGTTTTTCATACCTGCTAGTTTTTCAAAAGTACTGAGCTTGATTTCTGGAGGAGGAGCTGTAGGTTGTAGGGTTTGACAGCCAACTAAAGAGAGTATAAAAAGCGATAAGAAAAAGGAACGAAAAAAGGTCATAATGGAAAGTTTAGTTTTGAATTTTAAGAAGGGATAAATATAATTAATATAATTCTTGTTCTTTTTTAGTTTAAGATTTTTATAACAAATCTAAAATCCGTTCTAAAGCCATGCCACGAGAGCCTTTAATTAAAAGATTGGCATTATTTAAGTTTTCAAAATTAAAATCTGTTTTAAAGTCTTGAAAAGACTTGTACGTATTTTTTGTTTTTGGAATGGCGTGATAAAAATTTTCTCCAATAAATATCACTTTCGATATGTTTATGGAATTAGCTAATTCGGCAATGGCTCGATGTTCCTTTTGGGCATCCTGACCTAACTCGAACATGTCTCCCAAAATGGCCATTTTATTTTCAACTTTTAGTTTCCCAAAATTTTCTAAAGCAACTGCCATACTTGAAGGATTGGCATTGTAAGCATCCAGAATAATTTTAATTGTTCCTTTTTCAACAATTTGCGATCGGTTGTTTTTGGGAATATAGTTTTCTATAGCTGCTTTTATTTGTTGTGTATTCACTTTAAAATAAGCCCCAAGAGCTATGGCAACTGAGATGTTATTGAAATTGTATTCTCCTATAAGTTGACTATTTATTTCGTTGTTATTATAAGTAACTGTTACCTCGGGTTGCGCACTCTTAAAATGGATAATAAAATTGTCTGTTTTGTTTTGTCCAAAAGAGTAGGTGGTAGCTGTTTTACTTCTTTCTACTTGAATGGGGTCGTTGGAATTTATAAAAATAGTTTTCTTATGACCTATAAGATGTTCATATAATTCAGATTTTGCTTTTATAACACCCTCAATACTACCAAAACCTTCTAGGTGGGCTTTGCCAAAATTAGTTATCAGTCCATAGTCTGGAAACGCTATATTGCATAGAAACTCTATTTCTTTTGGATGATTGGCTCCCATTTCAACAATTCCAATCTCCGTGTCATTAGTCATTTTTAGCAAAGTTAGTGGTACACCTATATGATTGTTTAAATTGCCAAGAGTTGCAGAAACTTTATATTTTTTAGAAAGTACAGCCTGAATTAACTCTTTGGTAGTAGTTTTTCCATTACTTCCGGTTAAGGCTATAATTGGTAAATTGAGATACTTTCTATGAAATTTAGCTAATTCTTGAAGTGTTTCTAGTACATCTTCAACCAAAATGCAATGGTCGTTTACGGCGTATTCTTTTTCGTCTACAATACAATATGAAGCTCCGTTTTCCAGAGCCTGTTTGCTAAACACATTGCCATTAAAGTTGTCGCCTTTAAGAGCAAAATATAAATCGTTTTTAGCTATTTTCCGTGTGTCTGTCGATACAGAGGGATGCTTTAAAAAAAGCGCATGTAGTTGTTCTATTTTCATAAAATAAAAGTATAAAAAAAGTCCTAACTAATTGTTAGGACTTTTTTAAAAGATATGAAAAATTCTTAGTTTTTTGTTTTGTTCTTGTTTTTAGATTTAGAACCAACTCTTGACATAGCACATCTAAAGCCAATATAATCTGTAGCCATAGTTTGTGGGAAATAACGTCTTTGTGCTGGATCTAACCAGTATTCTCTATCTTTCCAAGATCCACCTTTATACACACGAACTTCGTCGTTTATTAAAGAGGTTCTTTTATTAGATTTGTCGTACTCTCTAATTAATGCCCCTGTAGAATCGTCTACTTCTACATTATGTTTAGGCGAGTTGTACATTTTACTAGTTAAAGAGTTTTCACCATCTACAGCATTTTCATCGTCTCCAAAGTCGCTTTCTCTATATTGACGAGAAGATTGTTTGTCTCCATCTCTAAAGTTTCTGTTATCAGATCTGTCGAAGTTTTGTCTTAAATACGTTTCATCTTCATCAATTGGTATTTGAGCAATTTGTCCAGGTAAATCTCTTGCAATAACTTTCCCGTTAGGTAAGGTATCGAAAACAATTTCGTCTGCAGTTACAATTTTTACTGTTCCATCTTCTCCAATGGCATTTTTAGTATAAACGTTTCCACGGTAGTAGTTAAAATCGTTAAAATCGTCGTCAACTATAGGTCTGTATACATCCGCAACCCATTCTGCTACGTTTCCAGCCATATCATATAATCCAAAATCGTTTGGAGCATATTGTTTTACTTCGTTTGTAATATCGGCACCATCGTCAGACCATCCTGCAATTCCACCGTAATCACCTTTTCCTTGTTTAAAGTTAGCCAATTGGTCTCCTCTTACTTTACGTTTTCCAGAGCGTGTATATTGTCCATCCCAAGGATATTTTTTTCTACCTCTAATGGTGTTGTAGCTTCTTAATTCAGATAAACCTAAAGCCGCATACTCCCATTCTGCTTCTGTTGGAAGTCTGTATTTAGGAGATATTGCTCCAGTTTCTCTTGTAGCATATAGTCCTGTTTCTTCACCTTCCGCATTAGTTTGAACTCTTCTTCTGGTGTTTTCTGAGCTTGTATATTCTGTGTTACCTCCGTAAACTTGAGTTGGTGCGTTAATATAAGTATCTGTATCGAAAGTTTCTCCTTCTCCTTTTTGGTAAGCAGCATCTTTACTGATATAGCCCTCATTCATAAGCTTTAATTCGTTAACACGATTGGATCTCCAGTTAGAAAATTCTACAGCCTGAATCCAACTTACACCAACAACAGGATATTCTCCATAGCCCGGGTGACGTAAATAGTTGTCTGTCATCACTTCGTTATATCCTAAACGGTTTCTCCAAACTAAAGTATCTGGAAGCGCACCATTATAAATAGCTCTGTAATTATCTTCTGTTGGAGGATATGATTTTTTTAAGTAATCTAAGTACTCTAAGTACATTTTGTTGGTTACCTCTGTTTCGTCCATATAAAAGGACTGAACGTGTTGTTGGGTTGGCGTGTTATTCCAATCGTGCATCACATCGTCTTGAACGCGACCCATGGTAAATGTTCCACCTTCTACAAAAACGAGGCCTGGCGCAGTTTCTTGTTCTTTAAATTGTGTGTTGTATTGGAACCCACCATCCTTATTATTTATTTGCCAACCAGTAGCTCTAGAGCTGTTGGAGCTAGATGATCGTTTACAACCAACTGTTGTTATAGAAATTGCTAAGAGTAACAAAATCTTAAATGCCATAACTTTTTTCATATTCATACTTTTAAGTAAGCTTATACTATTTTTGGTGACGCAATATAAGAAATATCGGTAATAATACAAGTTAATTTATAAAATTTGATGATTTTTTTATGTATTTCATCCTATTTATTGTGCGTTATAACGATGATTTTTGGTCGTTAATCCCCACTAATTTGTGTCTAAATAACGGTATTATTTATAAATTATTATTGTAATTTTGAAAGGTTTTCTAAAATTGTTTGTTTTGTCATACTAACAGACAATTAATCACGTTATTTAATCAATGAAAAAGAAATTCCTATTCCTATTTTTTTTTACGACTCTAGTTCTCTATTCGCAACAAAAGCAATTTAAAATTCTTTGGGAAGGAGAAAAGGTGCTTGCAACGGAAAGCTATACCATTAAATTGCCTGGTTTTAGTGAAGCTAATTATAATTATGATGATATTGATGGAGTTCAATTTGTAGCGCAATGGCAGATTAATCAAGCGGTCGATGAGGCTTCCGTTCGTGTAACTAACGTTAGTTATACTACTATAACATCTAAAGAGTTATTAGATTTAGATGAAAAAACTTTGCCTTCGGAATTAACATATAGTTTAAAGACTTCGGTAGCAAGAAACAAAATGAGTGCGTTCTTTGTTTTATCGCCAATTATAAAAGAAGCTAACGGAACCATTAAGAAAGTAACCTCGTTTTCGGTTAGTTATTCCAATGGCAGATTACCTTCTAATAGAAACCAACGTGTTATTAGTAATTCTGTTTTAAATAATGGACAATGGTACAAGTTTTATATAGAAGCCACTGGCGTATTTAGAATAACTAAAGACTTCTTGTCTAGAATGGGAGTTAATGTCAATAATATTGACCCACGCACCATAAAGCTATATGGTAATGGTGGAAGGATGATTCCGTTTGCTAACTCGGAGCCTTATCCCATAGACGTAAAAGAAAATGCTATTAGAGTAGTTGGAGAAAATGATGGCGTTTTTAACGATACAGATTATATTCTCTTTTATGGTCAAGGACCATTTGGGTTCGATGCCGTTAGTAATACTCATATTAATAATTATACAGAAAAGACCTATTATTACATAAATATAAGTCCTGGAAATGGAAAGCGTGTTCAACCGTTTATGCAGCCTTCTGGACCCGTTGATTTAATGATAGACACTTTTCAAGATTACAAGTTTCACGAAAAGGATGAATATAATTTGGTAACCGTAGGAAGACGTTGGTTTGGAGATAAATTTGATTTAGAAACCGACAAAACTTTCAATTTTAACTTTCCCGATCTAGTAACTTCGGAACCTGTTAATCTAAAAGTGTATCTTGGAGCTACATCTGCCATACCAACAACAATGACGGTTAAGGTTAATAGTGATAATATTACTACCATGCCACTTGCAGCAACCTCAGACGCTAATTTGGCAACTGAGTCTATTTTTAACAACAATATTAATGTGAGCTCTTCTAACATAGCTGTGTCGTTAATATACAATAAAGGTGGAAACCCTTCCGCTTTAGCATATGTAGATTATATTTCTTTAGAAGCAACCCGGGCTTTAAATTTTTCAGGGAATCAATTTACTTTTAAAAATAAGGCAGTTACCCAATTGACGGGAATTGGTCAATATAATATAAGCAATACATCTCAGGTTAAGGAAATTTGGGATGTTACAGACATATATAATGTAACAACAGCTGTAAACGAAGATAATAGTTCTAGTTTTAGTTTTACCTCTAGTCTGGGAACCTTGAAATCTTACGCTATTGTAACTCCATTAAATTATTACGAGCCTTCTCAGAGTTCTAATTCTTCCGTTTACAATCAAAATTTAAAAGGGACTATTTTTAAAAATACTCAAGGACAAAACGATGATATTGATTATTTAATAGTTACTCCTAATAGTCTCTACGGTCAAGCCGAAAGATTGGCACAAATAAATAGAATAAACAACAATTTGAAAGTAAAAGTTGTTGGTTTAAATGAAATATATGCAGAATTTAGTACCGGAAATCAGGATATTGGAGCTATTAGAAATTTTGTAAAATATATTTATGACAATGCCAGTTCTGAAGATTCCCGTATAAAATACCTTTGTTTGTTTGGAGATGGCTCTTATGATTATAAAGACCGAATTCCTAATAACACTAATTTTGTACCTTCCTGGCATTCCTATAATAGTTTTAGTCTTGCAAACTCTTTTATTTCCGATGATTATTATGGAATGATGGATGAGAACGAAGGGTCTATGGAGATTTCGGATAAATTAGATATAGCTGTAGGTAGAATTTTAGCCGAAAACTATCAGAGTGCCAGAGAGCTTGTAGATAAAATAGAAAGATATTATATAGACGATTCTTATGGGAGCTGGAGAAATAATTTTGTAGTTATTTCTGATGATGTCAATATAGCTTGGGAAAAATCTCTTCAGGAAACTACAGATTTTATTGGAGATGAAGTAGCCATAGAAAAACCTTTTATTAATGTTACTAAAATTCATTCGGATGCTTATAAACAAGAGTCTTCAGCAGGGGGCGATAGGTATCCTACGGTCAATGTGGCTATAAACAATGCTATTGAAACAGGTGCTTTGGTTATAAATTACTTTGGACATGGCGGCGAAGATGGATTGGCCCATGAGCGTATTTTTGAAAAACCCGATGCTCAAAGTTTAAATAATGTATGTAAACTCAATTGTTTTGTTACTGTAACTTGCGAATTTACCAAATTCGATAATCCACTTCGTCCTACAGCAGGAGAATACACCTATTGGAATAAAGATGGAGGAGCTATTTCTCTAATTACTACAACAAGACAGGTTTATGTAAATGTGGGCGTTACTTTTAATAAAGCACTAGAGCAATATTTGTTTTCTTATGGGAGCAATACCCCGTATTCTGGGCATGAATACCCATCTATGGCAGAAGCTTTAAGACTGACTAAAAACGATCCTGCTATTTCAATTCTCGGTCAAAGAAGGCTGGTTTTTTATATTGGAGATCCTGCTATGACTTTGGCTTTTCCAAAACCCAATATTGTATTGACAAAAGTTAACGATGCTCCCATAAACGGAACCATAGATGTGTTACAAGCTTTAAGTCGTGTTAAGCTTTCAGGAGAAGTTACAGACTTGTCTGGAAACATATTATCCAATTATAATGGAGTTCTGTCAGCCACGGTTTACGACAAAAACATAGAAAGACAAACCTTAGGAAACGATGGAGTTACAGAGGGCGGAGATTTAATAATTATGGATTTTGAAACCTTGGGACCAATTATTTTTAGAGGACAATCTTCTATAACTAATGGACAGTTTGATATTGAATTTGTAGTGCCAAGAGATATAGGTATTCCAGTAGATTTTGGACGCGTAAGTTTATATGCAAAAAGAAATGGAGTTCATGAAGATCAGGCAGGGGCCAGTGTTAATCAAATTCAAATAGGAGGCTTAAATGAAAATGCGCCAGAAGATAATATAGGACCAGTAATTGCGGCCTATATGAACGACGAAAGTTTTGTATCTGGAGGCATAACAAATAGATCGCCTAATTTGTTAATAAAATTAGAGGACGAAAACGGAATTAATACAGCTAGTGGCATTGGGCATGATATTGTTGGCATTTTAGATGGAGACGAAGCAAATCCTTATGTCTTAAACGACTACTATCAAACAGAATTGGACGATTATAAAAAGGGGATTGTAAATTACCCTTTAAGAGATTTAGAACCTGGTTTACATACCATGTCTGTTAAAGCTTGGGATGTTTATAATAACTCTTCTACTACAGAAATTCAATTTGTAGTGTATGATGAGAATCAGCAATTGGTTATTGAAAACGTTTTAAATTATCCAAACCCTTTTGTTAATTATACCGAATTTTGGTTCAATCACAATAGTTCAGAATCTTTAGACGTTTTAGTACAAATATTTACTGTCTCTGGAAAATTAGTAAAAACTATAAACGGACAAACCAACAGTGGAGAATGTTGTAATAACGGAGCTACCTCATTATCAAGAGATATGGTCTGGGATGGCCGTGATGATTTTGGAGATAAAATTGGGAAAGGCGTCTATATTTATAAACTTACTGTGCGTTCTGCAGTATTAAATAAAACCGTTGAGAAAATAGAGAAACTTGTTATACTATAATAAAAATATATATTTGTTAAATAAAAATAATTTATGAAGAAATCAATTTTAATATTGTCGGCATTCGTTTTTGCTGTTCAAATGCAAGCTCAAAATATTGTTGAAGAAATAACTCCTAATCCCTACGACTCGAGAGTTATAACAACAGGAGTTCCTTTCTTACTTATTGCATCAGATGCACGTGCAGCTGCTATGGGAGACATGGGGGTAGCTACTTCTGCTGATGGTTTTTCGCAACAATGGAACGCTTCTAAATATGTGTTTTCTGAAACCAAACAAGGAGTTGCAATAAGTTATACACCTTATTTAAGTAAATTAGTAAATGATATTTTCTTAGGAAATGTAACCTACTTTAATAGATTGAATGAAAGAAGTTCTTTTGCAGCTAGTTTTAGATATTTTTCTTTAGGAGATATTGAGTTTGTTGAAGATGAAAATCAAACCCCATTAATCCAAAGTCCGAACGAGTTTACTTTCGATCTTTCTTATGGATTGAGATTAAGTGATGCATTTGGAATGGCAGTTGCTATGCGTTATTTAAATTCAGATTTGAAAATTCCGGATGGTAATAACGATACTTCTGCAGCTAGTACGTTTGGTGTAGATATATCAGGTTTTTACCAAAGTGAAGAGGAAGCATATAATAGTTTTAATGGTAAATACAGGTTTGGATTTGCTATTCAGAATATAGGACCAAAATTTAAGTACGACGAAGGGGGGCAAGAAAACTTTCAGCCTACAACTTTACGTTTAGGAGCAGGATTTGATTTTATTTTAGACGATTATAATAAAATTTCATTATCTACCGAGTTTACAAAACTATTAGTACCAACACCGCCAATAACAGGAACAAAGTTGGTGTATGAAGATGTTGATGGAGATGGCGTTTATGACGCGTCAGTAGACAATCTAATTGAAAGGGACACCAATTATATTATTGAAGGAAAAGACCCGGACGTTGGTTTCATGAAAGGTATGTTCCAGTCTTTTGCTGATGCACCTGGAGGTTTTAGCGAAGAAATGCAAGAATGGACCTGGGCTTTAGGGGCAGAGTATTATTACCAGGACTCTTTTGCTTTTAGAGCTGGATATTTCCATGAAAGTCCAGAAAAAGGAGCCAGACAGTTTTTTGCTATAGGAGCAGGATTTAAATACAATGTTATTGGTATTGACTTGTCTTATCTGTTCTCGGCATCAAAAGTGCCTAGTCCATTAGAAAACACCTTGCGTTTTTCTTTAACTTTCAATATAGACAGAGAAGCTTATACAGAGTATTAAGCTATATTTTAAAAGCCCACAAAAAAACTATTGCCAATCGCAATAGTTTTTTTGTCTGAAATAGTATCATTATCTTTAAGTATATTTCAAACAAATGAAAGAAATAATAATTGAATCTAAATTAAACGTTTACGACAATTTAGAAGAATTGCCAAAGGAGGTTGTTGCATTGATGGATCAGGCGGCTATTGCTAGAAATAATTCATATTCACCTTATTCGAAGTTTAGTGTTGGTGCAGCAATTTTATTAGATAATAACGAAATAATTTTAGGAAGCAACCAAGAAAATGCTTCTTATCCGTCAGGTTTATGTGCAGAACGAACAGCTATTTATTATGCTGGGTCTCAATATCCAGACGCTAAAATAGTTAGAATGGCTATTATTGCAGGTTCTAAAATACATCAAACTATTCACCCTATTCCTCCTTGTGGTGCTTGTAGGCAAGCTATTGCAGAATATGAAGTAAAACAGAATTCCAATATTGAAATCTACTTTATGGGGGAGACAGGGAAGGTTATGAGATCTCATTCCTTAGCAAACTTATTGCCTTTAATATTCGATAAGGCTGTCTTATAAAGGAGTTTTAAAAGTTTTAAGAGTCTTCAGCTAAAATTTTACGATTTACAGTTTTTTCATTAGTGACTAAAGTGTTACTTTTGTAGACTGTTTCTCCTTGTTTCTAAAAATGAGGAAAATGTTCTTAAACCCTAAAGAGGTTTATATTGAAAAATATTTTTTAATATGTAATTAAATGCAAAAAATAACCAAAGAAGTTTACCTAAAATGGTATGAGGATATGTTGTTCTGGAGAAAGTTTGAAGACAAACTTGCTGCCGTTTATATTCAACAAAAAGTAAGAGGATTTCTTCACTTGTATAATGGTCAAGAAGCTATTTTAGCTGGTGCTTTACACGCCATGGATTTGACTAAGGACAAAATGATTACGGCATACCGAAATCACGTACAACCCATAGGGATGGGGGCTGATCCTAAACGTGTTATGGCAGAATTGTATGGGAAAGCTACTGGAACCTCTCAAGGTCTTGGTGGTTCTATGCATATTTTTTCTAAAGAACATCGTTTTTATGGAGGCCACGGAATTGTTGGCGGACAAATTCCATTAGGAGCAGGAATTGCTTTTGGAGATAAATACCATAATATAGACGCTGTTACCTTATGTTGTTTTGGAGATGGAGCAGCCAGACAAGGTTCTCTTCATGAAACCTTTAATATGGCTATGAACTGGAAGCTTCCAGTTGTTTTTGTTTGCGAAAACAATGGTTATGCTATGGGAACATCTGTAGAACGTACAGCCAACCATACAGATATTTGGAAACTTGGTTTAGGATACGAAATGCCATGTGGCCCAGTAGATGGTATGAATCCTGTAAAAGTTGCTGAAGCTTTCGATGAGGCTATTCAAAGAGCCAGACGTGGAGATGGACCAACTTTCTTAGAGTTAAAAACATATAGATATAGAGGTCACTCGATGAGTGATGCCCAGCATTACAGAACAAAGGATGAAGTAGCAGAATACAAGAAAATAGACCCTATTACTCAGGTAAAAGATATTATTCTTGAAAAGAAATATGCTTCGGAAGCCGATATAAAGAAAATAGATAAGCGTGTAAAAGATTTAGTTAGCGAATGCGAAAAATTTGCTGAAGAATCTCCGTATCCAGAATTAAACGTTATGTACGATGCTGTTTACGATCAAAAAGATTATCCATTTATACAACACAAAATATAAGCTATGGCTGAAATTATAAACATGCCACGTTTAAGCGATACCATGGAAGAAGGTACCGTTGCTACTTGGTTGAAAAAAGTTGGAGATAAAATTGAAGAAGGCGATATTCTTGCTGAAATTGAAACAGATAAAGCAACTATGGAGTTCGAGTCGTTTCATGAAGGAACCTTGCTTCATATTGGGGTGCAAGAAGGAGAGACAACAAAAGTTGATGAGTTATTAGCGATTATTGGCGAAGAGGGAGAAGATATTTCAGATTTAATATCCAGTTCTAAATCAGAAAATAAATCTGAAGAGCCATCTGAGGATAAAGACAGGTCTAAGGACGAAGAAACGGGGCAAGAAAAAGCCGATTCAGAATCAGAAGAAGAATCAGACACAGAATTACCAGAAGGAGTAACTGTAGTTACTATGCCACGTTTAAGCGATACCATGGAAGAAGGTACCGTGGCTACATGGCTTAAAAAAATAGGAGAAGAAGTTTCTGAAGGCGATATCCTGGCAGAAATTGAAACAGATAAAGCCACTATGGAATTCGAAAGTTTTCAAGCTGGAACTTTATTATATATAGGTTTAAAAGAAGGAGAGTCGGCTAAGGTGGATGCTCTTTTAGCCATTATTGGTCCGGAAGGAACAGATGTTTCAAATATTGCTAAAAACTTTAAAGCAGAAGGTGCTTCCTCTAAAAATGAAGCTTCATCAAAAGAAGCGCCTAAAAAAGAAAAGGAAGAACCTGTTAAGACGGAAACTAAAAAAGAAGTATCATCTTCAAGTTCCACTTCGGCATCATCTTCAGATTCAGGAAGGGTATTTATTTCTCCATTAGCTAAAAAAATGGCCGATGAGAAAGGAATTAATATCTCTCAAGTAAAAGGTTCTGGAGAAAATGGAAGAATTATAAAACGCGATATAGAAAACTTTAGTCCTTCGGCTACGGCTTCAGTTGGGAAATTTGTTCCAACAGGACAAGAAGATTTCGATGAGGTAAAGCACTCTCAAATGCGTAAGGTTATAGCTAAGCGTTTAGCGGAATCTAAATTTACTGCACCGCATTACTATTTAAATGTGGAGTTTGATATGGAAAATGCTATGGCTTTCCGTGCTCAATATAATTCGTTACCAGACACAAAAATTTCGTATAACGATATAGTTGTTAAGGCTTGTGCGTTGGCTTTAAAGAAACATCCACAAGTAAACTCGCAATGGTTTGACGATAAAATGAAATTAAATAACCATGTGCATATTGGTGTAGCAGTTGCAGTTCCAGATGGTTTGGTTGTTCCGGTAGTAAAATTTGCTAACGAGCAAAGTTTAACGCAAATTGGAGCGTCTGTTAAGGAATTTGCAGGAAAAGCTAGAAATAAAAAACTGACACCGCAAGAAATGGAAGGAAGCACCTTTACTATTTCTAATTTAGGAATGTTTGGAATAGAGAGCTTTACATCTATTATCAATCAACCTAACTCTGCTATTTTATCTGTTGGAGCTATTGTTGAAAAACCAGTGGTTAAAAATGGGCAAATAGTAGTTGGAAATACCATGAAATTAACCATGGCTTGCGATCACAGAACAGTTGATGGAGCAACAGGATCAGAATTTCTACTTACTTTAAAAGGTTATATAGAAAACCCTGTAACCATGTTGGTATAATTATTTTTATATTAAACCAAACTAAGTATATTATTAACCTGTTTCATTTAAAATGAAACAGGTTTTTTTATCTTTAAACAAAATATAATAAAACTCATGAAACACTTTTTAACCCTCTTTGGCTTTGTATTTCTTTTAGTGGCTTGTAAGTCTACAAAGGTTGTAATGAATAATGAAGATCCTAGTCAGAATTCGATTCCTAGTCCTTCAAAAAACGATGTTATAATGACTTCGTCTTCAGACTCCAAACCAATAACAAGTATAGAACTTAAAGAAACGGTTGAGTTTTTAGCTTCAGATGAATTAAAAGGAAGGAATACTGGAACTGAAGGTATTGAGCAAGCAGCTTCTTATATAGAGAATAAGTTTAAGAGCTATAAGCTTAAACCTTATTTTGAAACTTATAGAGATAGTTTTAAAGTAGGTGAAAAGAATGCATATAACATCATTGGTTTTCTTGAAGGGAATGATGAAAAACTAAAAGAAGAGGTTATCATTCTTGGCGGACATTACGATCATATTGGCTATGGAAAAGCTGTAGGAACTGATTCTATTGCCAATGGAGCTAACGACAATGCAGCTGGAACCAGTGCAGTTTTAGCTTTAGCAAAATACTTTACAAAAACTAAGTCAAATGGAAGAAGCTTGATGTTTGTCTTATTTTCTGCAGAAGAAATGGGCTTGTTAGGTGCCAAACACTTGGCTAAAAAATTAAAGACTGAAGAAATAAATCTGTACACTTTGTTAAATTTCGAAATGATTGGAGTTCCGTTTACAGACAGAGAATATGTTGCTTTTGTAACAGGGTATGACAGCTCTAATATGGCAGATAAAATCAACGAATATGCTGGAACTAATCTTGTAGGTTTATCGGAAGTTGCTAAGCAGTATCAATTATTTAAAGCCTCTGATAACTATCCTTTTTATGAGGAATTTAAATTGCCAAGTCAGACTATTTCGTCTTGCGATTTATCTAATTACGACTATTACCATCATGTAAAAGACGAAGCAGATCAGTTAGATTATGAGCATATGGCAAGTTTAATGAATAAGATGCTTCCCGTAATTGAAAGAATGAGTAAAACACCAACAAAAGAAATTACATTACATGAAAACTAAACATATTATAATTACAGGAACTAGTAGAGGAATCGGTTTTGAGCTTGTAAAGCATTTTGCAGAGCAAGGACATCAAGTATTGGCATTGTCAAGAAATCAAGCTTCGGTTGAAACACTTCAATTAGAGAATGTTACTACGTTTTCGTTTGATATAACTGAGCCTTCTAATTTTAGTAAAATCACAGATTTTATTAAAAATAATTGGAAACAGGTTGATATTTTAATCAATAATGCAGGTGCCTTATTAAATAAACCGTTTATAGAAACTACTTTTGAGGAATTTGAGTGGGTTTATAGAACCAATGTTTTTGGAGTTTCAGAAATGATAAAAACCGTGCTTCCATTTATGGGTAAAATGGGGCATGTAGTTAGTATTAGTTCAATGGGTGGTGTTCAAGGAAGCGTTAAATTTCCTGGGCTTTCGGCTTATAGTTCCAGTAAAGGAGCCGTGATATCTTTGACTGAATTATTAGCAGAAGAATTTAAAGAAACGGGACCTAGTTTTAATGTTTTGGCTCTTGGCGCTGTACAAACCGAGATGTTAGAGGAAGCATTTCCAGGCTATGAAGCACCAATTTCAGCTTTTGAAATGTCGAAATATATTGGAAATTTTTCTTTAGAAGGACATCAATTTTATAATGGAAAGTTGTTGCAGGTGGCGAATTCTACACCTTAGATTAAAAGGTGATTAGTGGCGTAATTTGTTTAGGTTTATAGATGTTATTCTTGTTAGGACAGGTTGCGACCTGTCTTTATAAATTCTTCTTTATTGCAGATTCCACTCTAATTATGAGAATAATTACAGTTAAAATAACTAATGCTAGACCAATAATCATGGCTGTGTCTCTAACTGGGTGATAGATAAATCCAAGCAGTCCAGATAAGGCTAATAAACCTCCAAGTTTTATCAATTCCTTCGAGGAGTATTTCTGAGCAAAATCCCAAGTTTCTTGATTTCTCTTAGAACTTGGAGATCTATAACCGTAAAGATTATTTATTTTTTGAGGTGGAAATATTAGCATTATGAATCCCGAAATTATGAAAATGAGTCCGGTTGAAACAGGAATTATAAATATCAGGTTGGTGCTTGGCATTTTCTGGTATAGATTTTTAAGGTTTTTTTTAGCCAGCTCATTTAGGCTTTATTATATTTCTTTATAATTAATTTATTACTAATTACATAAATTACAGTTTGACTCCTTGAGTTAAAAAGGAAATCCCTTGCTGTCCAGAAGTAGAAATCATAACAGCTTCAAAATGCGGTTCTGGATCGTTTTCGTCTTCAACGGCCCAATCAAACACAAAGTTGGCACCAGAACCTCCGTGTTTATTATTTTCATCAATAATAATCTCTAAGGTTTCTAAGGGTTTTAAGGCTACTGGTTTATTAAAATAGGTTCTTAATAATTCTCCAGAAGTATTGTAATAACTGGCATTTAATAAATAGATATCCTTAGTAGGGCTAATATTTCTCAAGCTTACAGTAGCGGTTAAATTAATGGTACGGTGTTCTGTAATGCTATAAATTTCAGAATAAACAGAAAGGTAACTTTGTCCTAAATTAAAACTATCCGTTTTGGTCATGCTAATTTCTCTTTCTTCCCAATTTATAGGTTTGATTTCTCTCGTGCTTTTACTCTCGATACACGATAGAAAAAGTACTTGCGAACACAGCATAATAACTAATAAACGTTTCATAAATTCTTGTAATTAAATAAAGTAAATATGTACAGAGTAAAGTAACAATTTTTATTGCTTTAAACAATATCTTTTCGTTTTAAATAGGTAATTTTGCACTTTAAAAAATAAACTTATGCAACAGACCACAAATACCATTTTAATGATTCGTCCTATTAATTTTAGAATGAATGAGCAAACTGCTGTAAATAATTATTTTCAGGAAGAATTGGACTTGAAGAATGCAGAAATTAATACTCAAGCTCAAGAAGAATTTGATGTGTTTGTTAAAAAGTTGAGGCAAGTAGGTGTTCAGGTTATTGTTGTTAGTGATACAGATGAGTTTGATACTCCAGATTCTATCTACCCTAATAACTGGATTTCTTTTCACCAAAATGGGGATGTTGCCTTATATCCAATGTTTGCTGAAAATAGACGTGTGGAACGCAGAGAAGATGTTCTCGAAGAAATTGAGAGCTTAGGTTATCATATTAATCAAATTGTTGATTATACTTCGGCTGAAGACGAAGAGGTGTTTCTGGAAGGTACAGGAAGCTTAATCTTAGATAGAGCTAACAAAAAGGCATACTGTGCATTATCTGCAAGAGCTCATGAAGATTTACTTATTGAATTTTGTGAGGATTTTGAATATACTCCTGTTATTTTTACAGCCTATCAAACCGTAGAAGACACACGTAAGGTTATCTACCACACAAATGTAATGATGACATTGGGAGAAACATTTGCAGTTATTTGTTTAGATGCCATAGACGATAAAAAAGAACGTAAAAATGTTGTAAAACAATTAAAGGAAGACGGGAAAGAAGTAATTGCTATTACAGAAGAGCAAGTTGCTAATTTTGCTGGAAATATGCTGCAAGTTAAGGGAGAAAACGACCAATGTTACTTAGTAATGAGTCAAGCTGCTCACGATTGCTTAACTCCGGTTCAAATTAAAACCATAGAAAAACATTGTGATATCTTATCAAGTTCTTTAGAGACTATTGAGACTTGTGGAGGTGGAAGTGCGCGTTGCATGATGGCCGAGGTGTTTTTACCTAAGTCTTAATCTTGAGGATTCGATTTAGGTAACTCCACATAAAAGGTAGTTCCAATATTTAAATCGCTTTCAACCCAAATTCTACCATGGTTTAGTTCTACTAATTCTTTACAGATAGTTAAACCTAAACCAGTACCTTTTTCATTCTTGGTACCTATGGTTGTAAAAGAAGAGCTTTTAAATAGTTTTTGTTGGTTTTCTTTTGAAATGCCAACTCCAGTATCTGAAATACTGATTATAGACTTGCCATTGCTTATTTGATTTGCAATAGTAATTGTATCTCCTTCTTTACTAAATTTTATAGAATTGGTTAGAATGTTTTGTATAATTATTTCTACCATACTTCTGTCGGCATAAACAAAATCGCGTAAGGTTTTATCTCTTAAAATAATACCTTTCTTTTCCATGCTTTGTTCCAATAAATTAATTTTATCGGTAAATACTTCTTGTAAATCAAAAAGGGTTGGGTTCGATTCTAGAGATTGCATTTGCGACTTAGACCAATTTAATAGATTAAATAAAAGCAAAGACGCATTATTCGCATTATCGCTTAATTCTGGAATTAAAGATTTAAATTCTTCATGAGTTAAGGAGCCATCTTTTAATAAATCTATAAAACCTTTTATAGAGGTTAAGGAGTCTTTTAAATCGTGCGAAACAATAGAGAAAAGTCTGTCTTTAACCTTATTAATATCTTCTAAATGTTTTGTTTGTTCTAAAATGGCTTCATTTTGAATTTCAATACGTTCGTTTTTTTCTTCTAGTTCTCTAGTATATTTCAGACGGCTATTTCGTTTTAAATAGATAAGAATTAAGAATGTAGAAAGTATGGCAATAGCTCCTAGTAATCCATAAAAAATAAGCCTTAATCTATCAAATTCTTTTTGAGTTTTTACAGGTTCCTGCTCATTTTTAGAAACCTCCTTATTGACTTTAGAGCTTATTCCTAAGTTATTTATTATTTGAGGAGTTTCTTCTTCTGTTTGTGGTTTAATTTCAGCTTGCTCTAATTCGTTTTGCAGCTGATAATATTCTTTTTGCCAAATAAATGCACGATCAAACCTTTTATTGGTTGAATCTAAAGATTTTAATAGGCCATAATTCTTTAATTGCTCCTGTTTGTCGTCAATTGCATTTGCAATATCTTTAGCTTCATATAACTGAATTTCGGCATATTTTAAATGCTTTCTATGTAAATTTAATGCGCCAAGATTGTTTAAGGAAACAAGAATTCCATGCGAATTATTTAAACTTCGGTTTAACCTTAATCCTTTAACCAAATGCTCTAAAGCTTTGTCGTACTCATTAAATTGCAGATATTCGCCACCTAATTTTGGAAGTATTTCGCCTCTTAGAGAATCGTTTTCAGAAGGAATTTGCTTTAAAATTTGTTCGTAATAGTCAATAGATTTTCTATGTTCCTTTTGAAGAGAGTATAGACTAGCTAACTTTTCCAGTACCTCAATAGAACCTTTATTATTATTATTATTATTATTGGATTGCTTTTCAATTTCTAAAGCTTTTGAATAATATTCGGTCGCTTTTGACTGGTTGTTTATTTGAAAGTAGGCCCTAGCTAAACACTTATAAGCTGTAAGTAACTCTTGTTTTAAGTTTCTTTTTTCAAACTCTTTTAATGCCAGCAATGAGTATTGAAGCCCAGTGTTGTAGTTGCCTCGTTTAATTTCGTTTAAAGCAATGCTGTTGTTAACTTTTGCTATATGTAAGGTATCTTGCAACTGAATAAATAGCTCTTTTGCCTTTAAATAATTGTCTCTAGAGTTTATATAATCATCTTTAAACGCATAAATTAAAGCTTTGTAATATGTAATTTCTGCAATCCCATTTTTGTAATTGAGGTTTTGCGACAGTTTTTCTGTTTGCGAAATGTACTTTAGAGCCTTATCATATTCATCATTATTGTATAATTCTTTAATAAGAAGTAAAGAGGTCTCTATTTTGGTGGTATCAGATTTTTGAAAAGCTAATTGAATGGTAAGACTATCCTGTTCTCTGGTTTGAGTAAAACCAATGAAAAAAACAAGGCAAGCAACTATAGAAAATAAGTTTTTCATAAGATAGCTTTGCAACAATAAAATGAGCTTTTAACTTGTTGAGGTTAAGAGGGGTAGCTTTTATTTAGAGTCGCAATAGTTAGATAGTTCAATTGTGTCCATAGTTTGGGGACGATTAATAGCTTTGTCTAACAAAAATTGTGAAAAGAGACGTAATAATCTAATTTATGGGTTTTAATGCCAAAAAATTGGTTGAAATGATGCTAAAAAAAATTGACTAAAAAAGAGCTTTCGATGAAAGGTAAAAAAGTAGGAAAAACTGCACTTTAGTCGATGAAATGCATGTTCTGCATTTTCTAAAAATACAATTGGATATGGTGCTAAAATTAGAATTAATTTGGTGTTTTGAGTTTATAAAATTTAATAAGCCATATTAACTACATGGATAGGCTTTTCAGCTGTGATAAAAGTTTTATCTTTGCATCCTTAAAAAACATAAACCATGAGTCTTCAAGATATCCTAAGCAAGCAAGTTATTCAAGCCGTTCAAACTAATTTTGGGAAAGAACTTCCATCCGTCGAATTTCAGGCTACAAGAAAGGAGTTTGCTGGAGATATAACTGTAGTTATTTTTCCCATGTTACGAGTTGTTAAAGGAAACCCAGTACAAATAGGCGAAATTATTGGAGAATACTTAGTTGAGCATGTGGAAGAAGTAATTGGTTTTAATGTTATAAAAGGGTTTTTAAATGTTGAAATAAGTGATAGTTATTATATTCAGTTTTTTAACAAGATTAGTACAGATTTACAGTACGGTTATGTTAGTCCAAAGCCAGAAGATAAAGCTGTTATGGTAGAATATTCTTCGCCAAACACCAACAAACCATTACATCTTGGACATATTAGAAACAATTTATTGGGTTATAGCGTATCTGAAATTTTAGAAGCTTCTGGAAAGAAAGTTTATAAAACACAAGTCATTAACGACAGAGGTATTCACATTTGTAAAAGTATGGTTGCTTGGCAGCATTATGGAAATAACGAAACCCCTGAATCTACGGGAGTTAAAGGAGATAAACTTGTTGGGAACTATTATGTGAAATTTGACCAGGAATACAAAAAGGAAATTCAAAATTTAATTGCAGAAGGTCAAACTGAAGAGGAAGCAAAAAAGAATGCGCCTATTTTAAAAGACGCTCAAGACATGCTTTTAAAATGGGAAGCTGGCGATGAGGAAGTGGTTGCACTTTGGAAGAAAATGAATGCTTGGGTTTATGCTGGTTTCGACATTACTTATAAAAACTTAGGGGTAGATTTTGATACCTTATATTACGAAAGCGAAACCTATTTATTAGGAAAAGAGTTTATTACTGAAGGTTTAAAAACAGGTGTTTTCTTTAAAAAGGAAGATGGTTCTGTTTGGTGCGATTTAACAGACGAAGGTTTAGATGAAAAGCTCGTTTTAAGAAGTGATGGAACTGCTGTTTATATGACACAGGATATTGGAACAGCTATTCAGCGTATTAAAGATTTTCCGGACGTAGGCGGAATGGTTTATACGGTTGGAAATGAGCAAGATTATCATTTTCAAGTACTGTTTTTAATACTGAAGAAATTAGGTTTTGAATGGGCTGATAACTTGTTTCATTTAAGTTATGGGATGGTCGATTTGCCATCGGGTAAAATGAAAAGCCGTGAAGGAACTGTTGTAGATGCCGACGATTTAATAAAAGAAATGGCTTCTACAGCTGGAGACATCTCAGAAGAATTAGGAAAGCTTGACGGTTATACAGAATCTGAAAAACAAGATTTGTATAAGGTAATTGGCTTAGGAGCTTTAAAGTACTACATTTTAAAAGTAGATCCTAAAAAACGAATTTTATTCGATCCAAAGGAGTCGATAGATTTTCAAGGAAATACAGGACCGTTTATTCAATATACTTATGCCAGAATTCAATCTATATTGAGAAAAGCCAATATGGATTCTAATGTTGTCTTAGATTCAACAGAAATAACTCTACATGAAAAAGAAAGAGAATTAATTAAACAAATTCAACTTTTTGAGGAGGTTATTCAAAACGCAGCAGACAATCATAGTCCAGCTTTAATAGCAAATTACACCTATGATTTAGTTAAGGAATTCAATTCTTTTTATCAGAATGTATCTATTCTTGGTGCAGATACAGATACCGAAAAGCTATTAAGAATACAATTATCTATGGTTGTGGCTAACATTATTAAAAATGCTTTTAGCTTGCTGGGGATTCAGGTGCCAGAGCGCATGTAAATATGCTGAGAATTATTTTATAAAAAAATACATTGTAAAACAGATTGTTTTTATTTTTATTGTAACTTTATTGGTATAGATAATTGGCCTTATCTAGATTTCTAGGTTTTGTATATGCCAACCGATTAAGAAATGAAAATAATAACAGTGCCTTACGGTAAAATAATTGTTTTACAAGAGCAAATTGCTGAAGTTATAATCAACCGAGGAGTGGTTATGGACGAAGAAATGATAGGCCATTATCACGATTTATTGAGATCTAAATTAAAAGCTCCGTTCTACTTAATTATCAATAAAAAAAATGCTTATACTTATAATTTTCTTGCACAAAGAAACTTAGCAACTATCAAGGAAATTGCGGCTATGGCTGTAGTTGCATATAATCAAACAACCAGCATGGCAACAGATATGTTAGATAAGCTTCCTAGAAAAGAAGCTTGGAACCTCCGCATATTTTCAGATAGGGAAGAGGCTTTACAGTGGATTTTGTACGAGCAAGAAAAAAATAACAACCTTAACCCTAATAAGTAGAAGATTAATCGTCTTCTTCCCCTTCAAATTCGATAGTAGTTACGTCGAACTCTGCTTCAGAAAACTCGTCTTTACTCATCCAATACTCAGATGTGGTTAATACATATGTGTTTTCTCCGTTAGAAGTTAAATCCCAAATAATACTTTCTGCTTCTTCAAATGGTTCTTGGCCAGCAAGTTGATTAGAAAATAAACGCTTTATAATATTGCTATTGGCAAGTGTAGCATTAAAAGCTTTTAATACATTTTCTTTTGAAACCTCTTTATTTGGAGTCATTTCAAACTCAATTAATGTAGCTTTAGCATTTGGAAAGGTGCCATTATAAGCCCTATTTAATAATTGATTGATATTATATAATTCATGATGTAATGTAATGTCAGCATATTCTTCTGATATTTTATCCAATAACATTTCATGAGAAATTTGTTCTATCTGATTTTCGTTTAAATGCTCTGATAATTTATAATCTAAAATAATGGCAGCAGCTTCTTCTGGTTCAAAATCTGATATTGCCATAAAGAGAAGTTCAAGTAAATCCTCCGGCTTAGAGTCTTTTGCATCGTCAAAACCAAATTTTTCAAGTAATTGTATATAATCATTATTTGACCAAGCGTCTTTTAATTCTTCAACAGATTTTACACTATTGATAATCACGTGATATTTCATAAGTTTAAAATTTATATTAAGAAATTAGAACAACTTCTATACGTTCTGTTTAGCAGGTAATAGAAATTATTTCTATATAGTTTTAAGTCCTTCGTAAACAACAATGCCTACAGCATTGGCCAGGTTTAAACTTCTAACATGTTCACTAAATAAAGGAATTTTAAATAATTTTTCCGAATGGCTTTCAAGAATAGATTTTGGTAAACCCACCGATTCTTTTCCAAAAACCAAAAACATCTCATCTTCAAAGGAGATATCCCAATGAGATTTTGTACCATGACTAGATAGAAACACCATTTTTGCATTTGAGTTTGCACTAAAGAACTCGTCGATGTTTTCGTAATAATGTACATTTAAATGTTGCCAGTAGTCTAATCCGGCACGTTTTAATCGCGTATCGCTTATCTCAAACCCAAAAGGTTTTACTAAATGTAAATTGGAACCAGACGCTAAAGCCAAGCGTCCAATATTGCCCGTGTTATTTGGTATTTCTGGTTCTATAAGTACAATATTTAATGCCATAAGGTAGTTTAACTAGTGTTATTTTTAGACAAAACAAAAACCCATTCTAATAGGAATAGGTTTCTGTAAAAACTGAATAATTTTATTTATTTTTTATTTTGTTGCTTTTTTATGGTGTCCTTATCTATATCAAACTGGTTGACTTCGTTTTTTATTTTTCCAATAGGATTTGTAGGATTGGTTTGTTCCTTGGTTCGTTCAAATTTCTTTTTATCTTTTATCTTGCCCATGGCGTTTGTTTTGTTTTATGATTCATATAGAATATACAAATCTTAAAATGAAACAATATTAAAACTATCTTAAAATCAGTGTTTTAAATGTTAAATTGGTGATTTTGATTTAAAATGGTGTTTTTAATTATAAGCATTTAAATAATTAGTTAAACTCCCATCCAAAAGAAGACTGAAACACATAATCTGAATTTGAAGTTCCTTCTACTGGTTTACTATCGTAGTTATAAGATAAGCCTAGTTTTATAAAGAAATCTAAAGGCAAATCGTATTTAAAATTAAGATTATAATCCAAACGATAACGACCTCCCTCTGTTAAACTCGGGAAAAATGTTATATCCGTGTTTAAGCTAATGTCATTTAAGTCGAAAATGTTGAACTGTAAACCTCCATAGGCTTCCAGGGAGTTTCTATTTGTATTTAATTCGTCTGTATATTTTTCATTGTTAAAAGCCAAACCAAAACCTCCACCAAAATACATTCTATTTGTATGAACCATATATTTACCTAGACCTCCCTTTATAGTGGACCGTAATTTTAATTTTTGTTCATCGTTCGATAGGAAATCGGCCGACATAGAATAAAACCAGTCGTTTTTCATAAAGTAATTAATCATAACATTGGCATCTGTTCTATGCGTTTCTTCAATATCGTCTTGATTACTTCTAACCGAGTTATAACTACCAGATAGTAACCATTTGTATGCTGTATAGCTTAGATTACTACTTACAGAGAATTGTTTTAAATTATTACTTTTTGTAATATTAAAACCTAAAGATACGGAGGCTGTTAAACGAGATAAAAAATCGTTTTCTACAGGTTTTATATAGACTATATTTTTAATATCTGTAGTAAGTTCTTCGGTATGGTTTAGGGTTACTTTTCCTTCGTTTCCAGTTTTTGTGTACAGCGTGCTGTTTACTCGGGTTCCATCAGATAAGGTTAACATATAAGTTTGCTCACTTCTAATGCTAATAATATCAAGCCATGTAATTTTAAAATCAGAATCGCTATAACTTGTTTTTAATGTTAAAACACCTCTGTCCATAGATTTTATTTCTCCAATAATTTTGTCCTTATTTTTTAAAACAAGCGTGTCGTTTTGAGACCAAGAAAAACTACTGAAAAATAAAAATAATAATAAGGTTAGTTTGGTTGGGTTAGTAAAACTTAAAGACATTAATATTTAATTTTAATTAGAATTGTACACTGTATTTCCTTCTTTAATTGTTTCTAAAACAACAATATCTTTTATCTCTGAAGGAGTCACTTTTAGAGGGTTTTTGTCTAGAATAACTAAATCTGCAAGTTTGCCAGCTTTTAAAGAGCCTTTTGTGTCTTCTTCAAAATGCTGATAAGCAGACCAAATGGTAATAGCTTTTAAAGCTTCGTAAGGAGTTAATCTTTCTTCTTCTCCAATAATTACTCCGGAACGAGAAGTCCTTTCAACAGCAATCCAAACAACGCGCATAAGATTGGGTAAAGCTACAGGAGCATCTGTATGTATGGTAAGTTTTAAACCTTTGTTTAGAGCTGTTCTTGTAGGGCTAATTTTATTACCTAAACTATCTCCAATAATTTTTTTGTGCCAATCTCCCCAATAAAATGTGTGCAGGGGATAAAGTGAGGCAATAACGTCCATTTCTTTATAGGAATCTAATTGGTCATCTCGTACATATTGCCCATGTATTAAGACGTTACGTCTATCTTTATTACCATATTTTTCTGTAAGAGGCTTCATGGTTCGAATCATTTGATCCATTGCAGCATCTCCATTAGCATGGGTTAAAATTTGCCAATTATTTTTAAAAGCTTTTTCGTAAATATTAGATAATACACTGTCTTCTGGAATAGCAGGATAGCCTAAATAATCTTTTTTTGCTCCATCTGGTGGAATTAAATAGGGTTGTGTTCTCCAGGCTGTTCTACCTTGTGGCGACCCATCTAAGGTTACCTTCATTCCGCCAATTCTATAATGGTTTATATAAGATTTACTATTCCATTCAGAATCCATAAATTCATCTACAAATAGATAGTCTATATAGCTAACAACATCTATTTTTAATTTATCTGCTTTTGCTAATGAGACTAAATCTTCGTGGTTTTGCATTACTCTACCATCTTGAGCTGTTGTATAACCATAAGAAACAGCCATTTTTTGTCCAGCTTCAAAAAACTTATCCGCAGCTTCTTTATTTGTTGGAATTAAAGTTTTCATCATATATGGGATGGCTGCCAATTCTTCTAAAACACCATTAGGCTCGTTGTTTTTTTCGCGTCTAATTAAACCGCCTTCAGGGTCTTTAGTTTCAGAAGTGATGTTAAGCATTTCCAAGCCCTTTGAATTAACAACTGCAAAATGTCCAGAAATATGAACAATTATAATTGGAAATTCAGTTGAAACCTGATCTAGATCGTGTTTGGTAGGAAATCGTTTTTCCTCAAGAACCGAGTCGTCAAACCCCATTCCAAAAATCCATCCTGTCAGTTCTCTGTTTTCAGGTGTATTCCACTCTTTTAAAATATTGATAAGTGTAGGAATGTCTTTGGCCTCAGCATCTGGTGGAGGTAGAATTTGAGCTCCAATTGCTTGGGTGGAAAACATAGAAAAGTGTGTGTGTCCATCTATTAATCCTGGTAAAAGTGTTTTTCCTTGCAAGTCAATCATTTTGTGACCTGCACCAGCAATTTCCATAGCTTTATTAGAATCGCCAACAAATTCTATTTTACCGTCTCGAACAACTAAAGCTTCCGCATATTCAGGTTTTTCACCTTCCATGGTTAAAATATCGCCTCCGTAATACACAGTAGCTTTGCTTATATTAGTAGTGTTTTCTTGTTTGCTTTTTTCTTTACAAGATGTAAAGAAAACAAGAGCTAATAATAGGATTGATGTGAACTTTTTCATTAGGGTTTAAGGTTGATTAGAAACCATAAAGATATTAAAATTGTCTTTGTTTTGGCTAATCTTTTATAGTGTTTATAAACCTTTTGAGATTATTTACACCAAATTCTGATACATATTTAATAAATGCACTTCCAATAATGGCACCTTTTGCAAATTGTGTGGCTTGGTTAAAAGTTGTTTTATCTGAAATTCCAAAACCAACTATTTGAGGATTTTTAAGCTTTAAATTAGCAATGCGTTTAAAGTATTGAGTTTGTGCTTCGCCAAAACCTGATTGACTTCCAGTAACACTAGAGCTACTTACCATATAGATAAACCCGTTGGAAATAGAATCGATATATCTTATGCGTTTTTCACTTGTTTGAGGTGTGATTAAAAATATATTGATGAGTTTGTGTTTTTCAAAAATCTCTTGATACTCATCGTGATAAACATCGACAGGTAAATCTGGAATAATAAGTCCGTCGATGCCAACTTCCTGACATTTTTTACAAAAGGCTTCTACGCCATACTGTAAGATTGGATTAAAATATCCCATGATAATTAGAGGAATAGAAACAGTTTTTCTAATGTCTTTAAGTTGGGTAAAAAGAACTTTGGTCGTCATTCCGTTGTTTAGAGCTTGAGTGGAGCTCGCTTGAATGGTTGGGCCATCGGCAAGTGGATCGCTAAATGGTAGTCCAATTTCTAATATATCTACACCGTTTTTTTCTAAACCTTCTATAATAGAAACTGTATTATCTAGACTGGGGTAACCTGCTGTGAAATATATAGAAAGTAGTTTTTTGTTTTCCAGTAGTTTTTTATTAATTCTATTCATTTTTTATTGCTTAAATGCGTGTCTTTTATTTCTTAATTATCAAGTCTGAAGTAAAAAAACAACTTCCTAGATTTTCTTCTGCGTTAAGGATTGAGGCAGTTGTTGGAGCTCCTTGCAAAGAGCGACTGCCGAAAGCCTGACCCTTGTGGTAACGCCATGATGCTATAATTTAAAATGATTGATATAGGTTTCTAAATCTTTATCGCCACGGCCAGATAGACTTAGCACAACAACATTGTTTGGTTTAAATTGTTTCTTTTTAAAGGTGGCTAAGGCATGAGAGCTTTCTATAGCGGGAATAATTCCTTCTAATTGACAAAGCTCTAATCCTGCGTTCATAGCTTCATTATCTGTAATTGATAGAAATTCTGCACGACCTGACTTATACAAATGTGCATGCATAGGTCCAACTCCGGGATAATCAAGTCCTGCCGAAATGGAGTAGGGCTCCGTAATTTGTCCATCGGTTGTTTGCATTAAAAGTGTTTTACTACCATGGATAATGCCTTCTTTTCCTAATACAGAGGTAGCAGCACTTTCTCCAGAATGAATGCCTTTTCCAGCAGCTTCTACGGCAATTAATTTAACATCTGTATTGTCTAAAAAATGGTAGTAAGCTCCGGCCGCATTACTACCACCGCCAACACAAGCTATTATGTAGTCTGGTTTTGTTTTCCCCGTTTGTTCTTTTAATTGCCATTGAATTTCTTCTGAAACTATAGCTTGAAACCTAGCAACCATGTCTGGATAGGGATGAGGCCCAACCACAGAACCTATAATATAATGTGTGTTTATTGGATTGTTAATCCAGTCTCTTATAGCCTCGTTAGTTGCGTCTTTTAGAGTTTTACTTCCTGATTTTGCCGGAATTACTGTTGCACCAAGCATTTTCATTCGTGCTACATTTGGAGCTTGTCTAGCAATATCAATTTCTCCCATATAAATAATACATTCTAAACCCATTAAAGCACAAACAGTAGCTGTGGCTACCCCATGTTGTCCTGCTCCGGTTTCGGCGATAATACGATGTTTTCCTAAGCGTTTTGCCATAAGAATTTGACCTATGGTATTATTAATTTTATGAGCTCCTGTGTGGTTTAGGTCTTCGCGTTTTAAATAGATGTTCGTCTCATATTTTTCGGAAAGGCGTTTGGCAAAATAGAGGGGAGATGGCCGGCCAACATAATCCTTTAATAGCTGATGGAATTCTTTTTGGAATTCTGAATCCGACATAATTTTTAAATAATTCTGCCTTAATTCTTCTACATTTGGATAGAGCATTTCTGGAATATAAGCACCTCCAAAATCTCCATAATAACCTTTTGTGTTTATATTGTAGCTCATAATTGCGTTATAAATGTTTTTAACTTTTCAATGTCTTTTAGTCCTGGAGATGTTTCAAATTTACTATTAACATCAATGGCATAGCAATACTTGGAAACTGGTTTTTTAAAAAATGTCTTTAAGTTTTCCAATTCGTTTAAGCCTATGCCTCCACTTAAAATAAATGGTTTTGTAAAAGGGTAAATATTTAAAGTTTTCCAATTAAAAGTATATCCATTTCCTCCTGGATTATTCCCTTTAGTATCGAAAAGGAATTTATCGACCTTATTTTCAAAAGGTTTTAGCTTGTTGAAGTCGAAATGATCTTCCATAGCAAATACTTTCCAAACAAGTACATTTGGAGACAATAGCCTTAAAGCCATATTTAAACGCAATACATAAAGTTCGTCTTCCTTGCCATGTAGTTGAATAATATTTAATTTGTGTCTTATTACTTTTTCTACAATATCAAAAACTTCGGCATTTACAAAAACACCAACTTTCTTTATTTGTTTTGGTATTATAGAGTGTTCGTTTTCAAAAAACCGTGACGATTTTTCATAGAAAATAAAACCTAGATAATCAGGCTCTAAACTTGCAACCTCTTGGATGTTTTTAGGGTATTTCATACCGCAAACTTTTAGCTTCATCTGTCTATGTTTTTTATGAATTCTTTGGCACTTTTTCCAGGATTCTCAGTCTTCATAAAATTCTCACCTATTAAAAAACCTTGATAGCCATAAGCCTGCAAGTCTGTAATAGCTTCAACAGAACTAATGCCACTTTCTGATACTTTTAGAAAATTGTTTGGTATAAGTTTGCTTAAGGTTTTGCTGGTTTCAAGACTCACTTCAAAGGTCTTTAAATCTCTGTTATTAATACCAATCATATCAAGGCTAGGCATAAGAGATTTATGTAGTTCTTCTTCGTTATGAACTTCCAAAAGCACTTCTAAATTCAGGCTTTTTGCTAATTCTGAAAATCTTTTTATTTCAGCTTTTGTCAGGATGGCGGCAATTAATAAAATGACGTCTGCACCAAAGGCTTTGGCTTCAATAATTTGAAGTTCGTCTATTATAAATTCTTTTCTAAGAATGGGTAAATTGCAATTTTGTCTGGCAGTTATTAAATCGTCTAATGTGCCTCCAAAATATATTTCATCGGTTAAAACGGAGATACCACAAACCCCTGCATTTTCATAACCAATGGCTATATCTTCTACTAAGGCCGTATTATTTATCATGGACTTTGAAGGGGAGCACCTTTTAAATTCGGCAATAATTCCAGAATGGCTATTTTGTAATTTCCGGGTTAAGGAAAAGGTGTTTCTCTCAAAAAAAGGAATCTGTTCAAGCATTTTTACAGTGAAGATCTCTTTTTTTAAGATGAGTTCTTGACGTTTGTCTGTTATTATTTTGTCTAAAATGTTCATGTTTTATTGCTTATATCTACTAATTGTTTAAAACTATTTAGAGCTTTCCCGCTTTCCAAAGACTCTTTTGCTAAATTAAAACTGTCTGCTAGAGGCTTTTTTGTAACTGTTGCAATTGCCATAGCAGCATTGGCACAGACTACATTGTTTTGGGCTTCTGTACCTTGACCGTTTAATATATGAGTAAATATTTTTGCTGAAGTTGCTACAGAATTTCCGCCATGAATTGCTTCTTGTTCTAACGGTTCTACATCAAAATCTTCAGGACTTATTATAAATTCGGAATTGTTTTGAATAACTTTTGTTGGTCCTGTTAGAGAAATTTCGTCATATCCATCTAAAGCGTGGAGAATGGTGTAATTTGTATCTGTATTTTGATATAAATAACCGTACATACGCAGTAATTCTAAATTGAAAACACCAACCAGTTGATGTTTAGGAAACGAAGGGTTTACCATAGGCCCGAGCATATTAAAGAATGTTTTCATTCCAAGTTCTCGTCTAATTGGAGCCACATTTTTCATGGCTGGGTGAAATAACGGTGCATGTAAAATACAAAAGCCAGCTTTGTCTAAACAGCGTTTTAGAATATCTGTGTTTGTTGTAAACTTTACACCTAAATACTCTAAAATATTGGAAGACCCACAGGTCGATGATACGCCATAATTTCCGTGTTTGGTTACGTTTATACCCGTTCCAGCTGTTACAAACGAGGCCAAGGTTGAAATATTAAACGTGTCTTTGCCATCCCCGCCAGTACCACATAAATCGATTGTGTTGTATGCCTCTAGATCTACTGGAATACACAATTCTAAAAGGGCGTCTCTAAACCCAGAAAGTTCTTCAATAGTAATACTTCTCATCATAAAAACAGTTAGAAAAGATGCCATTTGGCTTTGGTTATAGTTCCCTTTAGAGATATTTACCAAAACTTGTTTAGCGTCTTCCCTAGAAATACGCTCTTGATTTTGGAGGCTGTTTAAAATTTGTTTCATATTAATCCTGCCATAGCAGACGTTTTTTAATTGGTGTTAAATGATTGTTTTTGTTTATAGGATTCCTGCTTTTTCAGGAATTTGTAACCAATTTGCTAATATTTGTTTTCCATGTGGTGTTAAAACGGACTCTGGGTGATATTGAACGCCTTTTACATCGTAAAACTTATGTCTTAAAGACATAATTTGTCCATTGTCATCAAAAGAGGTTGCTTCTAATTCTTTTGGGAGATTGGTGTCTACTACCCACGAGTGATATCTTCCAACTTGAAATGATTTGTCCAAGCCATTAAATAAAACTTCATCTGTAACACATGTTGTAACTTTTGTTGCTACGCCATGAAATACTGTTTCTAAATTGATTAGTTTGCCACCAAATACCTCGGCTATAGCTTGCTGTCCTAGGCAAACACCTAAAATACTTTTTGTGGCAGCATACTTTTTAATAATTGGTTTTAGCAGACCAGCTTCGTCTGGAATCCCTGGACCTGGAGATAGTATAATTTTGTCAAATGCTTCAACATCATCTAAATGAAGTTGGTTGTTTCTTTTTACGGTTACTTTACACGCTAAATCTTCTAAGTAGTGAACCAGGTTGTAGGTAAAACTGTCGTAATTATCAATAACTAATATGTTTTTCATAGTCATTTCCCACGAAAGTGGGAATCTTTTTGTTAATATTTATTTTTTGAATAATAAGCTAAGATTTGAGATTTGTTAATTTTCAAATTTAAAATAGTTATCATTCACGAGGTTCCTGCCTTCGCAGGAATTTATATCTCCTCCGCAATTTCAATAGCTTTTGTTAAGGCTCCTAATTTATTATAAACTTCCTGTAGTTCGTCTTCAGGATTTGATTTTGACACCAAACCAGCTCCAGCCTGCCAATGTAATTGATGATCTTTGCTTAAAAAGGTTCTAATCATTATGGCGTGATTAAAATTTCCTTCAAAATCCATAAAACCAATGGCTCCACCATAAAAGCCTCTATTGGTTTTTTCGTATTTTTCAATAAGCTGCATCGCTTTATATTTGGGAGCACCACTTAAAGTCCCCGCTGGAAATGTGTCTGCTACAACTTGCATGGTTTTTGTGTTTTTATGTACAGTACCAACTACTTTACTCACTAAATGTATGACGTGCGAAAAAAATTGAACTTCTCTGTATTTCTGTACTTCCACCTCACTTCCGTTTCTACTTAAATCGTTTCTCGCTAAATCGACCAACATGACGTGTTCGGCATTTTCCTTATTATCCGATGCTAGTTTTTTTGCTAATTCAGCATCTTTTTCATCGTTTCCAGTGCGTTTAAAAGTTCCTGCAATTGGGTGAATTTCAGCTTTATTCTTATTAATAACCAATTGTGCTTCTGGAGAGCTTCCAAAGATTTTGAAATTCCCATAATCGAAATAAAAGAGATAAGGTGAGGGATTGATACTGCGTAGCGCCCGATACACATTAAAGTCGTCGCCCTTAAAGTCTTGAGAGAATTTTTTTGAAAGCACTAATTGAAATACATCGCCACGAGCACAGTGTTTTTTTGCAAGATCAACTTGCTCTTTGTATTCATTATCGCTAAGGTTTGATTTGGTTTTACCTTGTGCTGAAAAACTGAAAGCGGCAAAGTTTTTAGACTTTATAAGTTGAAGTAAGGTGTCTATATTATTTTCAGCATTAAAACAATGAGCAAATATATAGGCTTCATTTTTAAAATGATCTATGGCAATAATGTTTTGATAAACAGTATAATAAATGTCTGGAATGCGAAGGTTGTTTTCCTTTTTTGAAATACTAATATCTTCAAAATATCGAACGGCATCGTAAGCTATATATCCGAAAATGCCATTATTTATAAATTTGAAATTCTTGTCAGATTGTATTTTAAAACGTTTTGTAAATTTATGGAGCAGATCTGGAACATGTGTGTTTTTATCTATTTTGCTTTTAAAAATACTCCCATCAGGAAAGGTTTGAGTAATTACTTCGTCTTTTACTTCTATAGAGGCAATTGGATTGCAACAGATATACGAAAAGCTGTTGTGGTTTACACGGTAATCGCTACTTTCTAATAGAATACTATTGGGGAATTTATCCCGTATTTTAAGATAAATGCTGACAGGCGTCATGGTATCTGCAAGTATTTTTTTATAATGTGTGTATAAACTAAATGTCTTCATACTAATTGTTATTGTTTTTTTCTGCACTTGCTATCTGACAAGCATTAAGTGAAAATTTCTAATTAATTTAAACAAAAAAAAGGCTTGTCGTGAATGACAAGCCTTGTTATTTTGAGTTTAAAATATACAATGGAGTTACTTCACGAAGTTTGCGTTTCGAAAGTTCCACCACCAAGTATTATTTAAAAATAGATTCATTTGTAATTTTCTAAGAAGTCAAAGATAGAAATGATAATGAGCTTATCAAATAAAAATTTAATAATTTTTATTTAAATTGAAATGAAAGGAACCGATGCCTATAATTTTTCTTATTTTAGTGGAAATCTGTTTAATATTTTGTTAAAGTTAGATTTTCTTGAAAAGTGATTCCTAATTTTATGCCATGAGGTATTTATTGATTTTATTGGTGTTTTCGTTGATTTCATGTAAAAATGAAAGAGAAGTAAAAGCACATGAGTCTGCGAGTACAGAGGTGCAAAAATCGGACTTAGAGATTGTGGATTTTAAGGGTTTGGAAAAATACTTAAGTACTAACACAGATAAGACTTATATTGTTAATTTTTGGGCTACCTGGTGTGCGCCCTGTATTAAGGAACTGCCTTACTTTGAAACTTTAAATAAAAAATATTCCGATAAGAACGTAGAAGTTATCTTGGTGAGTTTAGATTTTCCACATGTATATGAAACTAAATTAAAGCCATTTATAGCGGAGAATAATTTAGAATCTAAAGTTGTAGTATTAAACGATATGGATTCTAATACCTGGATTCCAAAAGTAGATAAAAGTTGGTCTGGTGCTATTCCTGCCACTTTAATTTTTAATAAAGAAGAACGTGTGTTTTTTGAGAAGGCTTTTACTTACGCCGAATTAGAACACGAAATTAATCAATTTTTAAAATAATTATTATGTATAAATTAAAGATATTTACGGTTATTGCATTATTCATGTCAGTTATTTCCATGGCTCAAAGTGGTTATAAAGTAGGGGATATTGCAACAGATTTTAGTCTAGAAAATGTTGATGGAAAAATGGTTTCATTATCAGATTACAGTCAGTCCAAGGGGTTTATAATTGTATTTACCTGTAATACTTGCCCTTTTTCTGTGGCATATGAAGATAGGATTAATGCTCTAAATAAAAAGTATGTCTCTAAAGGTTATCCTGTAATAGCTATTATGACAAATAATCCAGCAGCTAGTCCAGGTGATTCTATGGAAGCTATGCAGGCTAGGGCTAAAGCAAAAGGATTTACGTTTCCTTATTTAATGGATAAAGGCCAGCATATTTACCCAAAATACGGAGCAGCCAAAACGCCACATGTCTATGTCTTACAAAAAGCGAAAAAGGGAAACCAAGTAAAATATATTGGTGCCATTGATGATAACTACCAACATCCAGACTCTGTAAATCAGAAATATGTTGAAAATGCTGTAGATGCTTTATTGGAAGATCAGCCTATAAAAGAGACGCATACCAGGGCTGTAGGCTGTACTATAAAAATATAATTCTATCTATATATTGAACAGCAATTCTAAAGGGTTTTATTGGTTTTAATTGAATAAGAATTGGTATTTTTGCAAAAAAAATAATACAAGTTTTATGGCAGATTTAACGCAAGACAAATGGCAAGAGCAGTTATCTAAAGATCAAAACGCTCAAATTTTAGATGTTAGAACAGAAGAAGAATTAGAGGAAGGAAAAATTCCAAATTCCATCTGTATAGATATCTATCTTGGACAAGAATTTATTGACAAGGTAGAGTGTTTAGATAAAAGTAAGAACTATTACATCTATTGCCGTTCTGGAGGAAGAAGTGCTCAAGCTTGTGCTATTATGGGACAATTAGGTTTTAAAAACACTTATAACCTGTTAGGTGGAATTAGTGAATGGGAAGGTGAAACAACCTGTGAATAAACTTGCATGATGTTCTTAAGCTTTCAATTTTAAAAAATTTATATAATGAAACACGTCTTAATATTCTCTTTATTTTTAATTACATTTTTTAGTTGTAAAGAAACTAGAAGCGAGCAAATAAAAGTTGTTACAGCAGAAGAAATGCAAGATATATTAGATTTAGAAGAGGTTCAATTAATAGATGTAAGAACGCCTGAAGAGTTTAATGATGGTCATATAACAAATGCTCAAAACATCAATTTTTACTCCGATACTTTTGAAGAAGATATTTTAAAATTAGATAAATCCAAGCCTGTTATTTTATATTGTAAATCAGGTAGACGAAGTGCTGCTTGTTCTGAAAAATTAGTAGAAGCTGGTTTTGTTAAAGTTTACGATTTAAAAGGAGGAATAACTCAATGGAAACATCAAGGATTGGAAACTAATAACTAGTGAAAAAAGTGTTTATCGATAAATGTTTTAATCGTTTCGTAATCGCTTTCATAAAGTCTAGGCGGAGCTAAGCTCTTAAGTTCTTTTTGCAGCTCTTTATCTTCCCAAATTATTCGAACACCTATAATCGAATTTAAGTCGAAACTGTCATTTCTGGATGCATAAGAAGCATATAAATAGTCTCTATTTATTCTTTTAAAGAAATTAAATATCTCTGCAGTTAACAGCATAAAATTCTCATTACAATCCGTGTTAATATCATAAGCATAAAAAACGGGGGTCTTCTGTTTCTTATAATCAACTAAATCGTTTATTGTAATATCTTCTTCGCTTAGCTCTCTTTTTTTAATTTTATTATAAAATCTCTTAGAAATTGGTAGAAATACGGTATGTCCCGAATAGAATCCAGAGCTATCAAAAATAATCTTATTTAATTCAGGGAGCAATTGTGTGGCCTTCAGAATTAATTCTTTAGAAATAGGTTTTAAAATATGCGCTTGTATTAAAGTAGAGCGAATAATTTCATTTAAATCTGAATCATATTTTATTGTTCGTAATCTATTGGTTGAGGTTTTTAGGTCTAAAATCCAATTTGGATCCGGTAGTTCTTTAGACATTGTGCTTAAAGAGTATCTTCTTACATTAAAATCGTAAAAAGTAGGAATAGATACAGGGGCATTTAGATTTCTAATTACCTGATACGGAATAAAAGTTATATCTACCATAGCCTCTTCCTTATCTGGTTTTAGTAGGGTTTCATTCTTTTCCCATCTAATTATGGTTCTAATATCCACATCAAATTTACCAGCCAATTCGGCCTGAGACATATTTTTATAGCTTCTAAAATCTATAAATAAAGCACCTAAAGATGTGTATTTTTTCATAGAACTTTTTTCTTTATCTATGTAAAAATAGGTTTTTTTAATTTAATGACATGATATGTCATACCATAGAAACTGCTTAGGTTTTACATTTGCTTCAATAAACTGTAAAACTATAAAATGGTAAAAACTACAAGTGAAGGAGACGATGATAAGCTGTTTAATCTTGAACATATAAGGCGGGAAGAAAATAAATTAATTGTAGCTCAAGCCTTCGAGGAAAGTATTAGTAGTTTGGCGACTATAGATGCTGTTATAAGTTGTCTTAATGAGTTGAATAGGATTATGGATGAAAATAAAATCATTAAGAAGCGTTTTGATAATAAAAATCCAAACTCCTTCAATTAAACTAAGGTGTAAATAGTTATGATTCAAGCCAAATTATTGTTTTTAGAGCAAGAATTAATTCAGAAACCTGAAAAAAATAAAGACTTATTGGAGGCTCTTTTTAATTTACGGGAACTTCTCAAGCAAATAGATTTTAGTGCAGAGGTGGTCTCTTTGGAAAGTAGTAGGAAGCTCTCAAAATTGTTTCGTTCCTTAAAGAATAAACCTTTAACCGAAAAAGAAATAATAATAATAAGGCGGCTGATAAAAGTCTAAGATATTATGTTAATTTTTAAATATTTGTTTGTTTTTTAATATTTTATGTGTTAATAATGTACGTTCGTCTAATAAACTTGACCTTAGTCCGTTCTTTTGTAGTTCGTTGATAATTTGTTGTATGTTTAAGTAATTACGTATTTAAAGAATAAGGCCCCAAATTTTCATTCATAAAGCGTAGGTAGTATCATTTATTAACTAAAACTTATTATCATTATGAACGGTTATCTTATTTTAGCAATTATTGGCCTTATGTTTCTCGCTATTTACGCGTATTCTTATCGAACTGTAATTTTAGAGGACAAAAAGCGAAAAGAAATTTGGGAGAAAAAACGTCATTTAGAAATGGCTTATAATGCTCGTCGAAAAGAGCGCTCCGAAAAGCGACGTCAAAAACTTGATAGATTTATTGAACGAAGTAAAGAAATACAACAAGAGCTTCTTGAACTAAAAAACTCAAAGCAAATACAAGCTAATTAGAGTTTTACAAATCTTAAACAAAAAGCCTCTAAAACATATTCTGTTTTAGAGGCTTTTTGTTATAGCATACTTAAGTACTTATTCAATAGTTAAAGGTTTAGACTAATGAAGTAAGATTTATAAAACTGACACCTAATTTGTTACCTAAAAAAACAAACCCTTGTATGCTGGTGCATACAAGGGTTAAATGTGGAGTCGGAGAGAATCGAACTCTCGTCCAAACAAGTAATCAAAGAGCTTTCTACACGTTTATTCTTTTCTTGGTTTTTCGATTACAAGCTGGTTAAAGACAACCCACTTGCAACTTATCTTCTTTAGTTTCAAAAGTAAACCGAAGCGTTCTACTTTCTATATTAACATTTACGATGCCTCTATTCGAACGCCGTTAATCAAGGCTTTCAGGAGACATTTAGCTTGTACACCTTGTGTACCTAGGCCAATCTTACTATAATTCAGATTAGGCAGCTAAAGCGTAGTTATTCTCGCCGTTTAAAAGTGTGACCTAGCCTTTTACGTGTCTCAAAGTCATTACACGACGTGCTTACTATCTAATTAATCTCGCTGTCAAAACCAGTCGACCCCAATATTTTTATTACAACAGGGATTTTGTTAATTAAATAAAAAAATAAGTTCTCTTATTATAAGCTTATCCCGTTCCAATACTTAGAAAGTTTTGTAAGTACCTTCTATCTAATTTTCTTTATTATAAAGAACTTTTTTAAAAGGAAAGCGAAGTTACAAAAAAAAAGTTGTGCAACTTCATAAATCCATGTATTTTCGTGCAAATTCTATACCAAAATCTATTGTCTCCTCGAGATATTTCCCAAGGAAACAATATAGTATCAATTTAAATTTTTTTTATCAATGAACATTAAATTTGCCCTTATAAAAGAACGCAAAAATCCACCAGATAGACGTGTGGTTTTTTCACCAGAAAAACTTGCAGAAGTAAGAAGTCAATTCCCGGAGGCAAGCTTTAAAGTAGAAGCCAGCGATATTCGTGTTTTTCCTGATTCGGCCTATAAGGCTTTGGGTTTTGAAGTGACAGACGATGTTAGTGATTGCGACGTAATGCTTGGGGTAAAAGAAGTTCCTATTGACAATTTAATTTCAAATAAAAAGTATTTTTACTTCTCACATACTATCAAAAAGCAACCTTATAATAGGAAATTGCTTCAAGCCATGCTTGACAAAAAGATTGAAATGTACGATCACGAGAGTATTGTTAAAAAAAGTAATTCACGATTAATAGGCTTTGGTCGTTATGCTGGTTTGGTAGGGGCTTACAATGGGTTTAGAGCTTTAGGTTTAAGAGATGGTTTGTTTAACTTACCTAAAGTGGAAACTTTGGCAGACTTAAATGAAGTAAAGGCAGAGTTAGATAAAATTACAATTCCAAATATTAAAATAGTTCTAACAGGAACAGGAAAAGTTGCTCAAGGAGCTAAAGAAATTCTAGACCATTTAAAAATAAAGGAGGTGAGCGACGCCTTGTATTTAACTTCTAAATTCTCTGAGCCAGTATACTGTATGGCAGATGTTATGGAATATAACGTACGTATAGACGGTAAGGTGGGAAGAAAACAAGAGTTTTATAAAGATCCAACTGGATATAAAAGTAATTTTATGCCTTATGCTAAGGTGACAGATTATTTTATTGCTGGTCATTTTTATGGCAATAATGCACCTTATTTGTTTACCAGGGAAGATGCTAAACACGCTGATTTTAGAATTAATTTGGTAGCAGATATTAGTTGTGATGTCGATGGGCCTGTAGCTTCTACCTTAAGAGCTTCCACTATAGCTGATCCATTTTATGGCTATGATGCAAAAGCGGAAAGTGAAGTGCCATTTAATACTAAAGGTTCCATAACAGTAATGGCAGTAGATAATTTACCATGCGAATTACCTAAGGATGCTAGTGAAGGTTTTGGAGAAATGTTTTTAGAGCACGTAATTCCTGCTTTCTTTAATGGAGATGAACGTGGAATTTTAAAAAGAGCAAGAATTACTACGGAAAACGGAATACTTACAGATAGGTTCTCTTATTTACAAGATTATGTAGATGGAAAGTAAATCTCAAAATAATTTGGATGAGTAAAACCGCATTGGTTACAGGGGGAGCTTCTGGTTTAGGTCTTGAGTTAGCACTTTTACTGGCTAAAGATGCTCATAATCTAGTTTTAATAGATATTGAAGCAGAAAAACTTAAGGAAGCGAAACAACAAATTGAATCTGATTACTCGGTTGGCGTTCAAATTTTAACTAAGGATTTAAGTCAAGTCAATATTTCTGAGAAAATTATGGCCGAATTAAATGGTTTAGAAATAGATGTGTTAGTTAATAATGCTGGTTTTGGTTTATTCGGTACCTTTCTGGAAACCGATTGGAAACGTGAGGAGCAGATGCTCAATTTACATGTTATGACCACGACTCAACTAACAAAACTAGTGCTTAAAGGTATGATTGCTAGAGATTCCGGAAAGATTTTGAATTTATCTTCTTTGGCAGCTTTTCAGCCAGGGCCACTAATGTCTTTATACTACGCGACTAAGGGGTATATTTTATCTTTTTCGGAAGCCATTGCGTGCGAATTAAAAGACACGGGAGTTACAGTTACAGCCTTATGTCCTGGACCTACAAAAACATCCTTTCAGCAAGTGGTTTCCAGTAGTTCATCTAATAATAAAATAACTTTCAATATGGCTAGCTCTAAAGATGTTGCTGCCTATGGTTATAAAGCTATGAATAAGGGGAAAGTATATGCTATTCCAGGAAGGTTTAACAAGCTATTAGCTACTTTGCCTCGTATAATGCCTAGAAATACTGCAGCAACTATTGTTAAAAAGATCCAGGAGAAGAATAGAGAGGACTAAGATAGCATTTAATGAAACCAGCCGAAGAATACATATTAAATCAGCCAGAGCCATTCCAGTCCATGTTAATTTATTTACAACGTGTTATTCAGCAGGAAGTATCTGATGCTAATTTACTTTACAAATGGCGTTTGCCATTTTTTTATGTGGGAACACGACCACTTTGCTATTTAAACCATAGTAAAGATTATGTCGATGTCGTTTTTTGGAATGGTAGAAAATTAACCGTTCATACCGAACATTTAACTTTAGCGGGACGAAAAAAGATGAAATCTTTGCGTTATAAAAGTCTAGAGGAAATTGATGAAAGTATTCTTAAAGATCTTGTAAACGGAGCTTATAGTATTCGCGACAGGAGGTTTTATGACTAAAGCCAAGCGTCAAGTTATAACCAATTAAACTTTAAAAATGGCTCCGAATGAAATAACAGATTCAATAAACATAAAGTGCTGAGAAGCTCTGTCGTTAGGATTTCTTGTTGTTCTAATATCCGGCATATTAATATATCCACCTGTTACATCTCCTTGAATATAAAAATGCTTGAAAAAAGTAAGGTTTAGTCCTACGTTTAAAGACATACCATAGCCAGCCAAATGAAATTCGTCGTAACGATCTTTGTGCATTAGGGTAGTGTTTGTTTTTGGGTATAGAGCTCCAAAGCCAATTCCTTCAGTAATATTTACTTGAAACTTATCTGTATTAGTAATTCCAAAAATTGATGATATGTCATCAAATCTACCAAACTCTAAATACAGATAGTTTAGCCCATCTGTGTGTTCAAACATCAGGAAATCTTCTGTCATTTGAATTTCTTCATTTTGATAAACACCATTATATATAGAACCAGGTTCGTCACTTGGTAAATCGATATATCCATTTATATTTACATATTGGTTTTTGGTCATAACATATTTCATATGATCAAGACCAAAAGCTAAATAATAATTGTCTGTAATAAAATAGCCTACTTTAAAATTGGTTTGTGGAATGGTTAGGCGTTTAGGGTTTATATAATCTATATGCCAACCTTTTCCTTTGTCGTGGGCTTTAACATTCTGTAATGTAAATTTGTAGTTATCACCTTTAAATGTGATATCAGATTTTGTAAAAGCTTCTCTATTACCTCCCCAGCTTAAGAATAATTTACCTTTATTATGCGAAGTGTAAAGCGATGTGGAATCTTTTTGGGCAAAGACGCTCCAGCTTAAAACGTTAAAGAGTAATATCATTAACGTTTTAGACAAGTTTACTGTCATTAGTTAGTTACTTTATATTTAGTTCTAGTGTTAGACGTCAAGGTTGTCGGTTCCTTAACATCCGAGCAAAAAAAAGCAACAGTTTTGCTGTTATTTGTTTTTAGAGAAAATACGTATAACAGAAAAACTGCAGCTAGTTCTTTTTTCGGTTTGCAAAAATAGGGATAATTATCCTATAAGAAGGTAATAAGACATGACTATTACAGCTATATTTATTATAAGCTTTGAACGGTTTTTCTAATAGCCACTAAATTAGATAATAGCTTCTCTAAATTATCTAGGTGTAACATATTAGCACCGTCGCTTTTAGCATGTGCCGGATCGAAATGTGTTTCAATAAAAAGACCATCAACATTGTTTACAATTCCAGCTCTAGCAATGGTTTCAATCATATCTGGTCTACCACCTGTAACTCCAGCACTTTGATTAGGTTGTTGTAAAGAATGGGTTACGTCTAATATAGTGGGTGCATATTGGCGCATGGTAGGAATACCACGGAAATCGACAATCATATCTTGATAGCCAAACATGGTGCCTCTATCTGTAATCCAAACTTTATTATTTCCAGCATCCAATACTTTTTGCGCTGCATGTTTCATGGATTCGGGACTCATAAATTGTCCTTTTTTCAGGTTGACAACTTTCCCTGTTTTTGCAGCAGCAACAACTAAATCTGTCTGGCGCACTAAAAAAGCGGGAATTTGTAGAACATCTACATATTGGGCAGCCATTGCAGCATCAGAAACCTCATGAATATCTGTTACCGTTGGTACGCTAAATGTATTAGAAACTTTTTGAAGAATTTTAAGCGCTTTTTCATCTCCAATACCCGTAAAACTATCAATTCTGCTTCTGTTTGCTTTTTTAAAACTACCTTTAAAAATAAACGGAATTTCGAGTTTATCAGTAATAGTTATAATTTTTTCGGCTATACGCATAGCCATATCTTCTCCTTCAATGGCACATGGTCCGGCAAGTAGAAAAAAATTATTGGAATTAGTAAACTTTATTTTAGGTACTTCGTTGAGAGTCATATCTACTTAAATTTAGACTGCAAAGATACATATTTAGAATGCTTTTTTCATACTATTTCTTATCATCCAAAGCGACATTAAAAAGTTGCCAAAAACAAATACGCCACTAAGAATAAGGAAGTCTTGGATGGTTTCGGAAAAAGAAATGATATTAAGGGAGTTCATTAAATACGCTAGAATCATATAAGAAGATAAGCAAACAAAAATAATCCCCAAAGAAAAGTTTAATTGTTTGCTGGGTTTTATTAGTTGCCAAACAAATGGGATCCCAAATAATAGAATCGGGTAGGCAGTTACTCCTTCTATTTTGTTAACGCTTGAAAACCAATATGCTACAGCAGCTATAAAATATAGGTAAGGAATGAATTTTGTATATTTGTTAATCAGGAGTTTCATGTTATAAGCGATTTTATTATCTAAATCAAACCAAGGTAATTAATGCTATTAAGTTTGGTAATTTGCTGAGCAATGCCTTTTGCTAAAAATTAATAACATTATAAACGAAAGGTACAAACTGATACTTTATACATAGGGAACTATAACATTTAATTAACTATTAATAAGAATAAAACAGTTGTGCTAAAAAAATAAAACGTAACTTTGCACGCTCAAAATAAAGCACCTATATGGCTAACATTAAAAACATTGCAATTATTGCCCACGTCGATCACGGTAAAACTACTATGGTTGATAAAATCATGTACCATTGTCAATTATTCCGTGAAAACGAGAATACTGGCGATTTAATTCTAGATAACAACGATTTAGAACGAGAAAGAGGAATAACAATTACCTCTAAGAACGTGTCTGTAATTTATAAAGACACTAAAATAAATATAATTGATACACCTGGTCACGCCGATTTTGGAGGTGAAGTTGAACGTGTATTGAATATGGCCGACGGTGTTTTATTGATAGTTGACGCTTTTGAAGGTCCTATGCCTCAAACACGTTTTGTATTACAAAAAGCTATTGATTTAGGTTTAAAGCCATGTGTGGTTATTAATAAAGTTGATAAAGAAAACTGTACGCCAGACGATGTACACGAGGCTGTATTTGACTTAATGTTTGAACTTGGTGCTGAAGAATGGCAATTAGACTTTCCAGCGGTATATGGTTCTGCTAAGAACAACTGGATGAGTGATGATTGGAAAAATCAAACTGAAAATATCGAACCATTATTAGATATGGTTATCGAACATATTCCTTCTCCAAAAATTCCAGAAGGAAATACGCAAATGTTAATTACATCTTTAGACTTTTCTTCTTTTACAGGACGTATTGCTATTGGTAGGTTAACTCGTGGCGAATTAAAAGTAGGACAAAACATTTCTTTGGTAAAAAGAGATGGAAGTATTGTAAAAAATAGGATTAAAGAACTTCATGTTTTTGAAGGAGTAGGACGTAAGAAGGTTGAAGAAGTTCAACCTGGAGATATATGTGCTATTGTTGGATTGGAAGGTTTTGAAATTGGTGATACCGTTGCCGATTTTGAAAATCCTGAAGGTTTAAAAACTATAGCAATAGATGAGCCTACAATGAGTATGTTGTTTACTATTAACGATTCGCCCTTCTTTGGAAAAGACGGAAAGTTTGTAACTTCTAGACATATAAAAGACCGTTTAAACAAAGAACTAGAAAAGAATTTAGCCTTACGTGTTAATGAAACCGATAGTGCTGATAAGTTTATGGTTTTTGGTCGTGGTGTATTACACTTATCGGTTTTAATTGAAACTATGCGTCGTGAAGGTTACGAATTACAAATTGGTCAACCACAAGTAATTATTAAAGAAATTGACGGAGTTAAATGTGAACCAGTGGAAGAGATGACCATCGATTTACCAGAAGAAGTTTCTGGAAAAGCAATTGAAATGGTGACTATGCGTAAAGGTGAAATGCTAAGCATGGAGGCTAAAGGAGACAGAATGGTTTGTGAATTTTTAGTTCCATCTAGAGGGATTATTGGTTTGCGTAATCAACTGTTAACAGCTACTGCCGGAGAAGCTATTATGGCACATAGATTTAAAGAGTACCAACCTTTAAAAGGAGGTATTCCAGAACGTCAGAATGGATCTTTAGTTTCTATGGAAAAGGGGCAAGCTATTCCTTATTCTATTGATAAATTACAAGATAGAGGTAAGTTTTTTGTAGATCCAGGTGAAGACATCTATGAAGGTCAAGTAATTGGTGAAAACTCTCGTGGAGATGATATGACTGTAAACGTTACTAAAACTAAAAAGATGAGTAACGTACGTAGTTCTGGTGCAGACGATAAAGCTAAAATTGTACCAGCTATTAAGTTCTCGTTGGAAGAGGCTTTAGAATATATTCAAAAAGATGAGTATGTTGAAGTAACACCAAATCACATACGTTTACGTAAAATTTTATTGACAGAAGTAGAACGTAAAAGAAATAAAACTATTTAATTTAAATAGTTCAATTAATATATTAAAAAGAGGAATCCTATAAACGGATTCCTCTTTTTTCGACTTAAATAAACAGTTATTATATGGATTTTTTTGGAATTCCTCTAACAGAATGGGTTGGGTATGCAGCCATGGCAGGATTATTAATCTCCTTCACTATGAAGGATGTAAGAAAACTAAGAATTATTAATACCATTGGATGTATTCTTTTTGTAATTTATGGTTTTATGTTGCAAACTTCTTGGCCAATTATTATCTCTAATGGTGCTATAGCGCTAATTAATCTTTATTATTTAGTTCTTAAAAAGAATTAATGGTTATTTATTTGTGTTCTTTAATCCAAGAATACTAAAAAACAAACTAAAGAAAATTATTTGCATTCCTAGAAGTATGGTAAATACTGCAGGGATAATAATTCTTAAGGTTTCAGAAGGGTTTAGTTCACCAAAATTCGAATGCCTCCAAATATCGAGTCCGAAATAACTTAGTACTAATCCAAGAATTAGAAAAAGAGCTCCAATAACTAAACCTGTTTCAAGGTTTAAATACTTAAATAGCTTATTGTAACGCGTACTTTTAGGTAGTAAATTATTTTCTACGGCATAAATTTTAGTCAACGCATAAAATACGATAAACTGAAAACCAATAAGTACAGCACTTGAGGTGTAAAGTAAGGTATGGACGTCTAATTGAATTGTATTAAAACTAATTGGATGACTTATAATGAGTACAGAAGAAATAAATCCAACTAAGATTAAAAATATACCTGGAATTAAGAATAGCCATTGCGGACTGTATAAAAGTAAGAATCTTAAATGTCTCCAGCCATCTCTCCATGTATTAAGATGTGGAGCTCTAGTTCTTCCATCTGGTTTTAGGGTTGTTGGAACTTCAACTATTTTTAGATTATTCAATTTAGATTTTACAATCATCTCTGAAGCAAACTCCATTCCGGTTGTTTTTAAATCCATTTTGTAATAGGCTTCTTTGCTAAAACCTCTTAAGCCACAATGAAAATCGCCAATATCTATTCTATAGAACAAACGCCCTAAAAAAGATAAAACAGGATTACCTAAGTATTTGTGTAAGAGCGGCATAGCACCTTTTTCTACACCTCCTTTAAACCTGTTTCCCATAACTAAGTCGTTTCCGGCTCTAAGTTCTTTTAAAAAAGGAGAGAGCGCTTCAAAGTTATAACTATCGTCAGCATCTGCCATAATTATATAAGTTCCCGATGCAGCTTCAATTCCTCCTCGTAAAGCACTTCCATAACCCTTTTCTTTTACAGGAATAACTTTAGCTCCTAATGCTTCCGCTATCTGTTGAGAGCCATCGGTGCTACCATTGTCAGCAATAATAATTTCACCATTAACCTGATTCTTAACTAAAAAACGTTTTGCTTTAGAAATGCAAACTTCTAGAGTCTCAGCTTCATTTAAGCAAGGCATAACGATTGATAATTCAGGCTTTTTTTTCATGCTTGAGTAATTTTAAAAGAATGATTAGTATTAAGAAAAACAAAGAATAATTATAGAATAAATACCTCATAATGGAATGACCTGCCAAAGCAACAATCAAGGCGTTAGATAGTATTAAAGATGAAAATAAAAATAAATAGAGCATATAATTATTCCTTGAAAACAAGAATTTTATGCCACTAAAAATAAAAACAAGTAGTATAAAAAACATGAGTAATTCCGATTTAAATCCATGAACTAGATTGCTGTAATATAGTTTTATCCATTTACTGAAATTATTCTTTATTAAAACCTTTACAATATCTCCACTACTATTTTCAATTCCTACTCTGGCTTCTCTTATATCAAAACCTTGATTTAGATAATATTCAGTACCTCGATCGTGTACTGTATAGTTGCATATATTACCTAAGTTGTTGTGAAAATGCTTATAATATTCTGTATAAGAATCTCTTTTTTTACTTGATAATAACCAGTTGTTTTCCTCTAAAAAACCATAACAGTCTTTAAAAATAATCTTATCGTCTTTATTTTCTATAGATTCTATATCTGAAGCATCACTTACATAAAATGCAGCTCCAGATAAACATATATTAGTAAAAGGAGTTGAAACAAAAAGCCCGTCTTTTAATTTGTGATAGCTTTTATCCATTAAAATAATAAGAACAGGAATTAAAAACAGCAAACCAATATTTTTAAGATGGTATCTTCTAAGAGCTAATTTTTTAATTTTAATTATATAAATAACGGCTATTATAATTGGTAGCACTATAAATTGTCCGCGAGTTAAAGCCAATAAGATGAAGGTAGCCGATAGTAATCGAAATGAGTTTTGATTATAATCTGTAAAGAAATCTGCGGTAAATGCAATAAATAAAAGATAAAGCGGATAACTCAAACCTTCAGAACAAATATTATTTGCAATATATAGGGGAGCAAAAAAAGGAAAAATTAAAATGGCCAGGAAAATGAATTCACTTATAATATGCAAGTTGAGTGCTTTTGAAACTTTTGTCAATACAAGGTGTGTAGCGAAAAGTCCGAAGAGAAGCTGAAAACCTACCGTAAAAAAATCGAAATAATCTTTAAAAACAACTTGAAATAGTTTGACAAAAATCACATAGCCAGGAGATCTGTAAATATTAGCATGTAAATAGCTGAAAGTGTCTGGAGTATGAATAGCTTCATGAAAAATTAAGATCATAAAGGTTATAATATAGACAGCTAGAAACCCAGATTGTTTGTTTATGTATTTTGAGAAATTCAATGAAAATTCGTTTAGCGATTAAATATAAGTAATCCATTTAACTAAAAATGTTATTGCCATAAATTATAGTCTCTAGAATCAAAATTCTAAGAAAATGTCGTGTTTTAGAAATAGGATTCCCTTACATTGTGAACGATTTATTTTATAAAAATACAGTCATAAATTTTTTTTGAAAGAAAAGAACTTTAAATTTAGATTTTCACATCCCTACTCATGAGCGACTTTAAAGTTGTAACATATTCCGATAAAAACTTCCAACTTTGGAACCAATTTGTTCAAAATTCAAAAAATGGAACTTTTTTATGTCATCGCGATTTTATGGAATATCATAAAGATAGATTCCAAGATCAGTCCTTTTTAATTTTTAAAAATAAGAAACTCGTAGCGGTTTTCCCTGCCAATATTAAAAACCATATTATATACTCGCATCAAGGTCTTACTTATGGCGGTTTAATAGTTGCAAAGAACTCAACCTTTAAAACTACTTTACAAGCTTTTAAAGCTTTGCTAGAAACTTTAGAAGAGATAGGAGTTGAAGAATTGATAATTAAGCCAACCCCAAGAATGTATCATGTACAACCAAGTGATGAGGTGGATTATTTATTATTTAAGCTTAAAGCTCAACTATTAAGAAGGGATTTGTCTTTGGCTATAGATACAACACAGCCTATTAAAGTAAGTTCGTCAAACAGAAAGAGAGGTTTGAAAAGAGCTCAAAAAAACGAGGTTTTTGTTAAAGAAGAGCAAGACTTCGAAGGGTTCTGGAATCAGATATTAATTCCAAATTTAGAAGAAAAACACGGGGTAGAGCCTGTTCATACTCTAGAAGAAATACGTTATTTAAAATCTAAGTTTCCTAAAAACATCAGGCAGTTTAATGTGTATAAAGACAATAGTATAATTGCAGGAACAACTGTTTTTGAGACCGAGAAGGTTGTTCATGCACAATATATTTCTGCAAACCATACTAAACAAGAGTATGGAAGTTTGGACTTTTTGTTTCATCATTTAATTCATGAGGAATATAAATCGAAACCTTATTTTGATTTTGGAGTATGTAGCGAAAAAAATGGACAACAAATAAATTCTGGTTTACAAGCTTGGAAAGAATCTTTTGGAGCTAGTAGTATTTCTCATGATTTTTATAGTGTTTTTACAAAAAACCATCATTTTTTAAACGATGTTTTATTATGATAAAGTTTCTTGATTTATATAAAATCAATAAAAGGTTTGAACCTGAATTTCAAAAGAAATTTCAGCAGTTTTTAGATTCTGGTCATTATGTTTTAGGAAAAGAGGTTAAAGCTTTTGAAACAAATTTTGCAGCTTATTGTGGAACTAAGTACTGTATAGGAACCAGCAATGGCTTAGATGCTTTAACCTTAATATTTAAAGCTTATTTATGCTTGGGCAATTTAAAGCCTGGAGACCATGTTTTAATACCTGCTAACACGTTTTTTGCCAGTGTTTTATCTGTAGTAAATTCCGGATTGGTACCTGTTTTTATAGAACCAGAAGAAGAAACATTTAATATATCCATTCAAGAAATTGAGAAGCATATAAACCCTAAAGTAAAAGCTATTATGGCTGTGCATTTGTATGGACAATTAGCTAATATAGGGGCAATTAATACCATTGCAGAAAAACATAATTTGCTAGTAATAGAAGATGCAGCACAAGCTCACGGCGCAGAAACTGAGACAAGAATAAAAGCTGGCAACTTGAGTCATGCTGCTGCTTTTAGTTTCTATCCAAGTAAAAATTTAGGTGCCTTGGGAGATGGTGGAGCCATTACAACAAACAATGCGGCTTTGGCTGAAGTGTTAAAAAAAATGCATAATTATGGAACAGAAAGAAAATACGAATTTGACTTAATAGGTTATAACCATAGATTGGACGAAATTCAAGCTGTTTTTTTAAATATGAAATTGGCGCATTTAGATTCTGATAACTTGAAACGTCAGGAAATAGCAAACCGATATCTTAGTGAAATTTCATCTAAAAAAGTGGAACTTCCTTTTTACGATGGTTCTAAAAACCATGTATTTCATCTATTTGTTGTTAGGGTAAAAAATAGAGATAAATTTGTGTCCTATTTAAAAAATCATGATATTGAAACTTTAATTCATTATCCAATTCCCCCTCATAAACAGAAGGCTTTAATTAATTTTAGTCATTTAAATTTGCCTATTACTGAACAGATTCATAAAACAGTTGTTAGTTTACCAATAAGTCCAGTTATGTCTAACCAAGAGATAGCTCAGGTTGTAAAAATAATAAACTCTTATTAGTTGAAACGCTTTGTAAAGTATATAAATAATAATGTGTTAATTAAGGTAGCTTCGTTAAATTCGGTGTCTTTAATTACTCGAATTGTTGGAGGACTTTTAACTTCTAATGCCATAGCCCATTTTATTGGGCCGGAAGGGATGGCACTAATTGGAAATTTAAGAAACTTCCTATATTCCATTCAGTCCATTTCTACTTTAGGTTTATACAACGGAGTAGTGAAATATGTTGCCGAATTTAAAAGCAATACTTTTGAGTTAAGTAAAACAATTTCATCTGCATTTTACCTAGGTTTTATTTCAACAGTAATCGTGTCATTTGCATGTTATTTTAATGCAGAAGCGATTAACAATATAATTTTTCCCGAGTATAACGATTACGCCTATGTAATAAGAGTTCTTGCTATAGCTCTTCCCTTTTATACCTTAAACCTGTTTACTTTTTCTATAATGAATGGTTTTTCAAAGTTTAAAATTTTGATTATAATCAACATTATCGGACAAATCTTAGGTGTTTCGGTGACTCTACTTTTAATCTATAAAAACCGTATAGATGGCGCATTAATTTCGGTAGCTATTTCAGAATCTTTAATCTTTTTAATTACGCTTGTAGGTATTATTAATCAACGTAGTTTAATGCCTCTTATAAAAGTTAGTAATGTTAGGTTTACAACCATTAAAAAACTAAGCTCATTTTCTATAATGGCTTTGTTTTCTGCTATAGTTTTACCCTTTGTAGCTATTGCTATAAGGTCTTATATTATAGATAATGTGGGCTTTAAAGAAGCAGGTTTTTGGGAAGGGATGAACCGGATTTCTAATTATTATTTAATGTTTGTAAGTTCTTTATTAACACTATACATTTTACCTAGATTATCCGAAATTGACAATGCTAAAGAATTTAGAAATGAAGTGTTTAATTTTTACAAAACCATAATACCAATTTTTGCATTTGGGTTGTTTCTTATCTATTTGCTTAGAACTTATATTATTACTATTGTTTTTTCCAGTGAGTTTAAGCCTATGGAAGAACTGTTTATATGGCAGCTTTTAGGAGACTTTGTAAAGGTGTTGTCTATTGTAATTGCTTATCAATTTCTAGCAAAAAAAATGTTTTGGCACTATATGATTACTGAAGCTTTTTCTGTAATAGTTCTATATCTTTCTAGTGTCTTGTTTATAGATATGTATGGAGTTAAAGGTGCAAATATTGCACATTTTGTAACTTACGTATTGTATTATGGCGTGATACTTTTAATTTTTAGCTCTTCACTTTTTGGAGTTATTCCAGAAAAAAATGATTATAATTCTTAAACCTTAGAGTGATTTTTCCAGGTATCTAAATAAGTTCGAGCTATGTTTATATAGTCGTGCTCTTTCTCAACAAATGCACGCGCGTTTTTGGAGATTTCTAAAAGGTTTTCGGGTTGGTCTATTAACCATTCTAAGTGTTTTACTAAATTAGAAACTTGAGGCAAAGCGTTTATTGCCACCGTATTTTCTTTTAGATTATAATAATCTAGCCATTCATGCTCGGCCCCAGTAAATACCACTTTCCCTCTAGACATAGCCTCTAAGGCATTAAAACCTTGATCGTAGGCTAAAACTTGATCCAGTATAATATGTGCGCGATTATACTTTTCCAGATATAGATTATATGGAAGGTCTTCTGTTCTAATTATTTCAACTTTATCCGGATATTTATCAGCTATAATTTTTAAAGCTGAATCGAAAAAGGGACCTCCTTTTTTAATATAATTTTCAGAATTCACTCCATGAAAAATTACAATTTTATCTGAAAGATCTAATGGAGAATACACAAGTTTTTTAGTGTTAATAGGGTTAGGGATTAATCCCAGATACTGCTTATGGTCCTTTAATGGAATATGATAATCTAAATCTGAAGCTATAACACCTTGTATATGTTTGTAAATATATTTATGAAGGTCTTGATATGGTTTTGTTAAATACTTAAGGACAGACCAATAATCTCTTTTTGATAATTTGCCTTCAAAATAGGGATCTAAAATAGAGTATTTAAATTTTTTCTGAAAGGCATATTCTACGCTTGGAACATCGGCACCACAGGATAAAAGAAAAACATTTTTGTTATTTGAAAATATAAAATCCAGTAGCTTTTTTTCAATTTTTGGAACTGTATAAAAACTGTTTTCGTTTATTAATTGAACAACATCATATCCTTTTAAGTTATTTTGATGTTTCTTAAACTGGTTTTGAAGGTCTATTGACGTCAAATCCGTTTTTGTTAACTTATTAATTACCTTTTTGGAAAGTAAGGATGCTCCTGTTTTGTAATTCTCTTTAAAACAGATATCAACAGGGTATTTTTTAAAACCATCAGAGGTTCCGGCAATTACTACTTCATGACCCAATTCTTGCAGTCCTTCTTTAAGAGAGTTGTGTAATCTGCTATATTCACCAAGAAGTAAGATTTTCATTTTAATTATTAGTTTAGTGCCTAATTTGAAAAAGCAATTTAAAAGACTTTATTTAGACTAAGCGCTATTTCATTTATTATATTTGATTTTTTAAATCTCATCTGTGCAAAGTAACAATAAAAAGATTTGTTTGGTTGTATCTTCTTTAGGAAAAGGAGGTGCGCAGCATTCGGCTGCCATTCAATCTCAAATGCTTGCTAAGCTAGGATATCAGGTTCATATTGTAACTGTTTTTCCTGAAGTGTTTTACGCGTATTCTGGGACTTTGTTTAATTTGGGACTTTATAAGAGTGAGAAGAATTCTGTTTGGAATAGAATGTCAAGGCTTTTAAAATTTAAACACTATTTAAAAGAACAGAATTTTGATATTATTATAGATCATCGATCTCGGGTTCAGGCATATCGTGAATTTATTATTACCAAATTCATTTATAAAAGTCCGACTATTTATGTTATTCATTCGTTTGAAACCTCGATTATGTTTACCAAGTACCCTGCTTTAAATACGTATTTATACAAAAACGAAATTATGGTAGGCGTTTCTAAAGCAATTACAGACTTTTATAAAAATGAATATCAGCTAACCAAGATTCAAACTATTTATAATTCTTTTCTTTTTGAAGAGATTCAAAAACGCGCAGAAGAGCCAGTTACAGACAAACTTTTAAACGAAGGTTTTATTTTGTTTTATGGACGCTTGGATAATTCTTCAAAAAATATAGAACTTCTTTTAGAAGCATATAAAGCATCTAAACTTAGTTCCAATAATATAAAACTATTGCTTTTAGGAAATGGTCCGGACCAACAGCATCTTATTCAATATGCAGAAGACTTGCAATTAAGCAATGACGTTGTATTTAAGCCTCAGATAAAAAATCCGTTTCCTTATGTCAAAAAAGCTTTATATACTGTTCTTACCAGTAGGTATGAAGGATTTCCTCTTGTTATACCCGAATCTCTCTGTTTAGAAACACCCGTTATTTCTGTAGATTGTAAATCGGGTCCTAACGAAATAATAAAACATGGATTTAATGGTTTATTGGTTGCAAATTTTAATGTGAATGCATTCGCAGAAGCCATGAATAGTTTTATCTTTGATGACGCTTTATATCTTACATGTAAAGAAAATGCTAGAAAAAGTGTCTTGCCGTTTTCTATGGAGCATATAGCACTACAATGGGAAGATTTATTAAAAAACACAGTATGATTACCAGCATAAAAAATTTAGAAATAATAGACATCCCAAAAGTTCAGGATCCACGAGGGAATCTGGCTTTTATAGAAAAAGATATAATCCCTTTTCATATTAATCGTGTATATTATTTGTATGATGTACCAAGTTCTGCCCATCGTGGAGGTCATGCTCATAAAAAATTATATCAAGTTTTGGTCGCTTTAAGTGGAAGCTTCGAAGTGCATTTAAAAGATGGTGAAAATGAAACAAAAATCACACTTAATAAACCGGATAAAGGTCTGTTAATTGTACCTGGTATATGGAGAGAGATTGGTAATTTCTCTTCAGGATCAGTATGTTTAGTATTGGCGTCTGAAGAGTATGATGAGTCTGATTATATTCGTGATTACGAAGATTTTAAGCTATTTAAACGGACTTAAATCTATATGTAATTGGCGTAAAATATGTTGGGTTTTTAAAAGTAAAACCAGCGTATTTTTATGGCAATTTAATAAAAACCGTTGCTTGTAATTTAAATTTCCTCTGTCTAAATTATTTATATAATATGCTTGCTGCTTTTTATTATTAACTAGCTTATATTGGAGTGCAATAGAAAACCGATTTACATCTAAATACTTTTTAAGCGAAGGATTCTTTTTAGCAGCTTCTTCATAAACATCTAAATCTAAAAACTGACGTAGATTAGTGTTGGAATTAGAAATCCTGTTTTCTGCGTGTAGATTATAAATTGCCGTAACATGGTTATTGAAAGCAACTTGGTATTGGAGTGCTATTCGTATCCATAAATCGGTGTCTTCTCCAGCGCCAAGTGTAATTTTTTCATCAAAACCACCTAGGTTTTTTAAAACAGTTTTTGGTACAACTACTGCCGAAGTCCAGGCAATACAACTCACTAAACTAGATTTAAAAAAGTCGTCTACAATTCCTGTCCAATTTTGTGGAATGTTTAGGTAATTTGATGCTATAGATATATGTCCTATTTTCTTTTCGTAAGCACTGGCGTAAAGTCCGCAATCAGGATAGGTATCAATCAAATTTTTTAATGCTTCTAAATGATTGGGTAACCATAAGTCGTCTGCATCTAAAAACGCTATATACTCGGCAGACGCTTTTGTAATACCAAAATTTCTAGCATGAGAAACCCCCTGGTTTTCAATATTAAAAATTCTAATTCTAGAATCTGTTAAATTTTTAACCTGTTTTAAACTTGAATCTGTAGAGCCATCGTTGATTATAATTATTTCAAAGTCCGGACAGGTTTGGTCTAAAGCACTCTGAACGGTTTTTACAATAAAATTTTCTTTATTGTACAATGGAATGATTATGGAAAATAATGGCATTTATCGCGTGTATAGACTACAAAGGTAACTTAATCTACATAAATCGAAAATGAATAGCGAAGGTTTTTTGGAAAGCAAATTTCTTTTAAAATAGCCTTTAAAAACTTTATAAACTAGAGCTAAAATATAATGGAGTCCGAATTTTTTTAGTTTAAAAAATACGCGTGTAATTTTGGTGTAATCTTTTGGAATAAGTCCTTGATTTAAGAATAAATATAAAGCATCAACAGATTCCAAAGACTTCTTAAAAAAATGATCGCTTTCTTCTAAGCCCATGTGGTAAGCTGGGTTCTCAATATGCTCTACTTTTATATTTTCAACTTTTAAATTGTAAGAAAAGAGTGTGTCTTCATGTCTTAAATTAGGAATATCTTCATTAAAAGAAACTTTAGAAAAAACACTTTTTTTAATTAGAAAATTTAGAGTTAAGAATGTTAAGTATTTATTCTTATTTCGTTCTATTGCATTAAGGGCTTCTCGTTCATTTCCATACACCCAACGCAGTAAATTATTTTGGTGTGGTCTTTCTTCTTTATATAAAATGCCGCCATAAATAACTTGTGAAGTTTCTGTAATAGCATCTAAATATCTGGAAATAAAATTGGTGCTTTTTGGAATAACATCGGCATCTAAAAACAGCAACCATTTATATTTGGCATCCTTGGCTAATAGATTTCTAACAGCGCTTCTCCCCATGTTTTTACTTAAAATATGATAAGAAGTGTTGGTTAATTTATTAATGCTTTTATTGGAACTTATAATGGTTTGATTGGTAGAACCATCATCATAACAGCAAATTTCAAACGGGATATTGAGCTGGGTAATTTGCTCATGTATTTTAGCAACAAGAGTAGTAATATTATAATTGTATGTGGGAATTAATATAGACAGCATCTGCGCTTTAATAATATTTCAAAATTAATATGATGAACACTTTTTGTAAGTTCAATAGTTCAAACTAAAAAACCATTTGGAAGTTTTATGTAATTATTTTTTTACTCCATCTGGTATGCCTTTATCAAGTCTGGATTTTCCGGTTTTCTCTTCTAATATGGAAACTAGGTCCTGGAATCCAACTAAATGCATATGGGCTTTAATGGTATTGTCTGAACTGATAATTTTTAATTCGGAACTAACTTTTCCAAAAGAGAAGTCTTTTATTTCTTTCCATTTCATTTCGTTCACTTTTCCAAACATAGTTGTTTCTACAATTCCGGTATCTGTTATTTTAATATGGGCTATATATGCTTTAGAAAACAGAATTAACCCGGTAATTATTGCTATTATACCAGAAATAGATGCTAGAGTTTTGTCAGTTCCATTAGCAAAAAAGGAAGCGAAAATAAATAAACCCATACCAGCTATTAAAACTATAATTCCAACCCATAAATACAGCTTTGGTAATTGAAGAATGATATCGTTATCTTTATTTCTTTTCGGTGCTTTCTTTGAAGCACTGTAAAGATAAGCCATTAGGATTGAGACTATTAAAATAGGAATTATATTTTCAAGAATCATAGAGTAGAGATTTGATGGTTTTTTGTTGAAATGCTATATATGTGTTAAGTCACTACTAATTACCTGTAAGAATCATAGTCCGATATATAAGAAATCATGTTTTGGTATCACTTTCTAAGACTAAAATTACGTAGTAGGTTTGCTACGTTGTACCACTTCAAACACTTGGTTCTCGTCGCATTTAAGAGTTTTACTCGGGTATTTTAAAAGCAAAGCATAATCGTGAGTTGCCATTAAAATAGTATTTCCATTCTTATTAATCTCCTGTAAAACTTCCATAACCTCAATACTCGTTTGAGGGTCTAGATTTCCTGTAGGCTCATCTGCTAGAATTAACTCCGGATCGTTAAGTAAAGCTCTGGCTATAGCTACCCGTTGCTGCTCGCCACCAGAAAGTTCGTGAGGATATTTAAAACCTTTGGTTTTCATATCAACTTTTTTCAAAACTTCATCTACACGAGTATTCATATCGTTTTTGTTTTTCCATCCAGTAGCTTTTAAAACAAATAACAGATTGTCGTTTATAGTTCTATCTGTTAGCAATTTAAAATCTTGAAAAACAACCCCTAATTTTCGTCTTAAAAACGGAATATCTTTTTCTTTTAAAGTTCTTAAATTAAAATCTACAATACTTCCTTCTCCTTTATTTAAGGGTAAATCGGCGTAAAGAGTTTTCATAAAACTACTTTTTCCAGTTCCAGTTTTTCCTATTAAATAAACAAACTCACCTTTGTTTATTTCAATATTAATATTGGAAAGTACAAGGTTTTCACCTTGAAATATAGAAGCATCTTTAAGATAAAGTACGTTTTGCATAGTTGTTTTTTAGGGTCATTATATTTACCACCACAAAGTAAACAATTAAAGGGAAATAGGGAAAGGAAAATCTAGAATTTGAACCATAAGCTACTAAGGCTTGCGCCAAAGATCCGGAAAGAACAATGGCAACAATTAATAAGTCGAGGTCGAAAATCTGACATTTAGATTTAAAAAAATGGAAGAGTTTTTTTATAGAAAAAATTAAGAACAATATATTTAAAAGAATGAGTAAATAATTCTGTAAATATATCCATAAGCCAATAAGTCCTTTTCTAATATAGAAATTTTCAAATTTTTCTACATTCCATAAAAGTGTTGTGGTAAACCAAAAGTCTCTAAAGGAAACCAATACTTGTTTTGCATATAAATCTGGATTGTTTTTTATTAACGCTTTAGAAATTCTACCAAACTCCAGCACTAGCTCATGTTTTGTTAAATTTGTTTCCTCTAACAATTCATCGTAGGCATACCAAGCTGTCATAGGGTATTTGTAATAGGGTAGGTTTTCTTCAATATAATCTCTGTTTTTCACAAAAACATCTCTTATTAAGGCATCTTCATCGGGCGCTTTTTCAAAAAAGGAGGTAGTCATTTGGGCTAAATTCATTCCAAAATAATACGAGCTAGTAAACTGTCCAATATTTCTTTCGTTTAAAGAACACCAACCATAAAATGTAAGTAGTGGTAAAAAGCTTAATATAACTGCTTTTAAAAGAACTTGTCTTATTCCGAAGTTGAAGTTTTTTACTAAATAGAACAGCGAAAAACCAATAGGAACATATATAAACATTGGCCTTATCAGGTACAGAAAGCTCAATATAATTGATAATATTATATAATGTTTTAGCGAGGTTTCAGATTTTAAAACTTTAAATTTTTGAAGATACCAAAAGGATAAAAACAGAAAAAACAGGGCGAGTGTTTCTGTTAGAATAGCAAACTCGTAAAAAACGAAATGTAAAAATGATGTTGTAATAAAAGCTATCCAAAAGGCTGTTTTTGTGCTTCCGGTTTTTGTTTTGCTGAAATCGAAAATAAGATAAAGACTTAAAAGACCGAGTAAGTTTTGGATAAAGACTGTGAGGTATATATTTCCGCCAACTAAAGCTATTAATAAAGGCAGGCCAGGAGTGCGTTCTCCAGAATAGTTTTCTAAACTAAAATTTAATAGATAATTTGCTAGATTGAGATAGTCTTCAGAATCTGGGTAAATGGTAACACCCTGGTAAAAAATAAACACCAATAACCTTATAATAATGCCATAACTAAGCAAAATAGCTAAGGGATATTTATTAATATATGTATTTAATTTTTTAAACATGTTATTTCCGATATTGAAAATAAATTTTAATTAAATCTGTAGGAACTTTTAATAAATCGAAAAAGGTGATTTTTGAATTTCCTTTATCATGCCATTTTTTCAGAGGCACTTCAAGAATGGCTTCCTTGCAAAAATCGTTTCCCTTTAATTTGCTAGTTCTTAGCAGGAGTTCTACGTCAAATAACCACTTACTAACAAAAGCTTCTTCAAAAATCTCTTTAGCTAATTTTGTTTCAATTACTTTAGCACCACATTGGGTATCGTAAATAGGCATTTTTAATATAAATGTGTGTACCACTGTAGCCAAAAACCTTCCTGAAATATGTCGTATTTGACTTCTTTCTATAGATGAGTTTAGTTTTTTTATGCGAGATCCAATTATAAATTTTGCTGTATTGGAGGTAAATGTAGTTAAGCGTAGTATTTCATCTAAAGAAGTAGATAGGTCAGCATCTAAATAAGCCAGGTATTGATATTTCTCGGCATCTAAGTTTAATACAGCATATCTAATAGCTTCAGCCTTTCCTACATTTTCTTCAAGATTAAACACCGAAACATTATCAAACTTTGATTGTAAATTGGTTAATAAAGAGACGGTATTATCAGAGCTGCCATCGTTGACAAAGCATAAGTCTATTTCGTGATGATTTTTTAAAAAGGTATTAAAATCTTCAGTTTGAAATCTAAACTCTTCATTATAACAAGGAATAATTACACAGGTTTTTTGCATACAATAGATTCTACCTTTCTTAAGATTTGTAAAAGTAACGAGTTAAGATTTAATACTAATGAAATATTTCTCAATTTATAAAAATAGAACCAAACTTTAAAACGAACTAATTCTGAAGCCAAAATACAATAATAACAAGTCTGTTTATAATTATAACATAATTCTAACGTTATAAAATTAAGATTGAATTATCTTTGATTTTAATTGTAAAAACGCCTCTATGAGTATCCCTAGAATTCTAATTTTTGTTATTGCTTTTAGCTTTAATTTAAATGCTTTTAGTCAGGAATCTGCAATCTACACCAATCATTTGGCAGACTATCAGAAAGCTTTAAAATTGTACGACAATCAGCAATATGCTGCTGCTCAAGCTTTATTCACAGAAATTCAAAAAACAGCAGAAACCGAGGTTTTACAATCGGACTGTGCTTTCTATATAGCCAATAGTGCTATACGTTTAAACCAGAGAAATGCAGACCAATTAATGGAGCGTTTTGTAAAAGATTATCCAACCAGTACCAAAAGAAATACAGCCTATGTAGATGTGGCTGAATATTACTTTAAAAATGGAAAATATGCTCATGCCAAAAAATGGTACGATAAGGTAGATGAAAATTCTTTAGCCAGAAATGAACGTGAAAAGTTTAATTTTAATAATGGTTATGTCGCTTTTACAACAAAAAACTTTAAAGACGCCAGAAAATACCTTACGCGTGTAGAAAACTCTCAGAAATACGGATCGCAAGCTAAATATTATATTGGGTTTATGGCATATGAAAGTGACGATTATAACCAGGCAAATCAGTATTTTGATCAGGTTAGCGACAATGATAAATACAGAGAAAAGCTGTCTTATTATCAAGCCGATTTAAACTTTAAATTAGGGAAATTTGAAGAAGCAATTAAGCTGGCTAAAGAACAATTGCCTAACAGCGATAGGTATGAAGTTTCTGAGTTGAATAAAATTATAGGTGAAAGTTATTTTAACCTTGAAAAATATGCCGAAGCCATTCCTTATTTAACCGAATACAGAGGCAGAAAAGGTAAATGGAATAATACCGATTATTATCAATTAGGCTATGCCTATTACAAACAAAATAATTACGAAAAAGCCATTTCGGAATTCAATAAAATAATTGATGGAAACAATTCTGTAGCTCAAAATGCTTATTATCATCTAGGGGAAAGCTATGTGGAGTTAGAAAAAAAGCAAGAAGCATTAAACGCGTTTAGAAATGCTTCGCAAATGGATTTCGATTTAAAAATTCAGGAAGACGCCTGGTTAAATTATGCTAAAATTAGTTATGAGATTGGAAATCCATACCAATCAGCTCCTCAGGTTTTAACCAGTTATTTAACTAAATATCCAAATACAGCTTATAAAGAAGAAGTAGAAACACTTTTAATAGATTCTTATATCACTTCTAAAAATTACCAGGAAGCTTTACAGTTACTTAAAGGAAAAAATAGCTTCGAGAATAAAGTGGCTTATCAAAAAGTAACATTCTATAGAGGCTTGGAACTTTATGATGACGCAAAATATCAGGAAGCTTTAGAAATGTTTTCCAGCTCCTTAAAGGAACCTAGGGATGCCAGATTTACCACAAGGGCCACTTTTTGGAAAGCAGAAACAAATTATGTTTTAACTAATTACGAAGATGCATTAATTGGTTTTAAACAATTCCAGCAACAAGCAAATGCTTCTGAAACACCAGAAAATAAAAACATTAATTACAATCTGGCCTACACATATTTTAAGCAGAAAAATTATACTCAAGCTATTTCACATTACAAACAGTATATTTCAAACGTAAAAAATGATGCTATTCGATTAAACGATGCATACTTAAGGTTAGGAGATGCACATTTTGTTTCAAGTCAGTATGGTAATGCCATTAAAGCTTATGACGAAGCTATAAAAATAAATAAAATTGATGCGGATTATGCATTCTTCCAACAAGCTATAAGTTATGGTTACGAAGGTAAATCGGCTAAAAAAATATCAGAATTAGAAAATTTCCTTCAAAAATATCCAAATTCTAACTTGCGCGATGATGCTATGTTCGATTTGGGGAATTCATACGTAAAAGCAAATGAAGATGTAAAAGCCTTAAAAATATATTCCAAACTTCAGGCAGATTACAAAATGAGCACCTTTGTACCAAGGTCTATGTTGCGGCAAGGTTTAATTCACTATAATAAAAGTGATAACGAACAAGCGTTAAATACTTTTAAAACAGTTGCCAAAGATTATCCAGGAACACCAGAAGCTAATCAAGCAGTAGCTACAGCCCGATTAATTTATATAGATTTAGGTCGTGTTAACGATTATGCTACTTGGGTAAGAACCTTGGATTATATGGAAGTAACAGATGCAGATTTAGATAATACCACGTACGAATCTGCCGAAAAGAAGTATATAGATAATAAAACAGACGATGCTATCAAGCAATTTAACAGCTATTTAAATCAGTTTCCAAAAGGTTTAAACAGCTTGAAAGCTCATTTTTATTTAGCTCAATTGTATTATAAAAAGGGTTTAAAAGAGAATGCTGCCCCACATTACCAATATGTAGCAGATGCCTCTCCAAGTGAATTTACTGAAGAGTCATTATCCAAAGTATCACAAATATATTTAGAGAAGAAAGATTGGATTCAGTCTATTCCAGTATTAAAGCGATTGGAGCAAGAAGCGAGTTTTCCACAGAACGTTATTTTTGCACAATCTAATTTAATGAAAGCCAACTATCAGTTAAATAAATATACTGAAGCTGTTTCTTATGCTGAAAAAGTATTGAATCAAGGGGTTGTGGATACAAAAATTAAAAGCGATGCTCATTTAATTATTGCCAGATCTGCTATAAAAACCAAAAACGAAGAACGAGCAAAAACAGCTTATGCCGAAGTTGAAAAAACGGCCACAGGAGAAGCTGCTGCCGAGGCCTTGTACTATAATGCCTATTTTAAAAATAGAGCTGGAAGTTATGAAGCTTCCAACGAAGTGGTTCAACGTTTAGCTAAGGACTTTTCCAGTTATAAATATTTTAGTGCAAAAGGCTTGGTGCTAATGGCTAAGAACTTTTACCAATTAGACGATGCTTTTCAAGCCACTTATATCCTAGAAAGTGTAATAGAAAATTTCAAAGAATTTAGCGAAGTAGTTACTCAAGCTCAAGAAGAGTTAAGTAAAATTAAAACGGAACAAGCCAAAACCAATGCCTCAATTTTACCAGAAGACGATGAAGATTGATTTAGTTATCAGTCGTCCGTCTATATTACAATCTCAGGCGGTCAGACAGTCTCGGTTAGTAGTAATTTGTAAATCATAATTCGTCCATAAAATTTAAATCTATGCGAAAGCACATTCATAAAATCATTCTTTTAATTCTTGTTTTCCAAGTAAGTATAACTTCGGCTCAAGAAAGAGGTAACGATACCATTAAAACCGATGTTATTCAAGTAGTAAAACCATATACGCCAACCATCTCAGATGCGTTTAAGGTGAAGGAAATACCAACTTTAGACGACGATGAAACTACAGCCAAAAAAGAAATAGAGTACAATATTTTTTCTTTTCCCGTAGCTTCAACCTTTAAACCTGCAAAAGGAAAAGCAGCTGTTATAGATAAGGAGAAACCTGCTATATTTTACGATAATTATGCCTCCCTTGGTTTAGGAAGTTATACAACCATTTTAGGCGAAGTTTATTTAAATCATGAGTTGAGCTCCACAGATAATATTGGCGGTTACTTAAGTCATCACTCTTCACAAGGAGGTATTGACGATGTGTTATTAGACGATTATTTTTATGATACCAATTTAAATGTAAAATTCTCCAGAAAGGAAAGAGATTTAAACTGGAATGTGGAAGGTGGTTTTAAACATCAAGTGTTTAACTGGTATGGTTTGCCACAACCTTATTACGATGTAACCTCTCCAGAATCTCAATATGGTGTTAGTCATACTTATTACGGAGCAAATATTGGAGGAGATATTTCATTTCAAGACTCCTATTTTAGAAAAGCCAATGTTATGTTTAGACATTTTGGCGATAATTACGACTCGGGAGAAAATAGATTTTCAGCAGATTTCTTAGCAGATCTTCCTATTTCAGACTTGGATATTTCGGCCAAAGTGATGTTGGAATTCCTTGGAGGATCTTTCGATAGATATTATAATATAGATTCTGAAAACAAGTATGGCAATTTTAGTATTGGTTTGGCTCCAACTTATAGATATACTCAAGACGACTTGACTTTAGATTTAGGAGTATCTCTATTTTATTTAAACGATACTCAGGCTAAAGAAAGTAAGTTTTATATCTATCCTAATATTGCAGCTTCCTACCGTTTGGCAGCCGAAGTATTGATTGCGTATGGAGGAATAAAAGGAGGTTTAATTCAAAACACCTACGAGAATTTTACGGAAGAAAATAAGTTTGTATCACCTACTTTATTAATTACCCCAACCAATCAACAATATCATGGGTATGTTGGTTTAAGAGGAAAAGTATCTAATAGTGTGAGTTATGATATTAAAGGAGCTTATTTCTCCGAAAAGAACAAAGCGCTTTATAGACACAACGACATAGTTTTTATCAACCCAGAAAAAACCTACCAGTATGGGAATTCTTTCTCTGTGGTTTATGATGATGTGTCAACTTTCAATATCGGAGGTGAGCTAAGTATTGATGTGAACCGAAATTTTAAATTAGGCCTTAAAGCAGATTTCTTTGCATATAGCACAGATAATGAAAGTGAAGCTTGGAACTTACCAAATATAACCAGTTCTTTATTTATGGATTACCAGATTGATAAGAATTGGTTTGCAGGAGCCAGCTTGTTTTATACTGGCGAGCGCAAAGATCAAGTGTATGATAGCATGGTGGCGCCAGTAACTTTTACCTCCAAGACTTTAGATGGCTATTTTGATGCCAATGCTCATGTGGGGTATCATATAAACGATAGACTTTCGGTATTTGTAAAAGGGAATAACCTAGCAAACCAGAATTATCAACGTTGGTTAAATTACCCAGTACAAAGCATTCAAATTATTGGAGGAGCTACTTATAAGTTTGATTTCTAATTCCCACGAAAGTGGGAATCTCATCAAAAAATTCTAAATCATTAATAAAAGCGTTCAAAATTTGAACGCTTTTTTTGTCCCCTTGAGGATTATTGAGATGAAAGCATTCTTTCATTGAATTTCGCGAATCTTGCTTATTAAAGGTGTTTTTTTATATTTACACAAATTTTCTGATATTCATCTAAAAGATTCCCATGTACATGGGAAATACCTATGAAAAAACTCCTTTCTATTTTCGTTTTAATCTCCATTCTTTCTTGTAGTAAAGACAAGGAACACGTAGATTCTATTGTTATCAATGCCAATGCTTATACGGTTAATTCAAGTTTTGATAAAGCTGAAGCCTTCGCTATAAAAAACGGTAAGTTTTATAAAATAGGAACATCTAAAGAACTTCAAGAGACTTTTGAAGCAGATACCATTATTGATGCTAAAGGACAGACCGTTTTTCCAGGATTTATAGATGCACATTGTCATTTTTATGGCTTAGGAACAAATCTTCAAAAAGTAGATTTAAGAGGAACAACGAGTTTTGATGAGGTCATGAAACGCGTGTTGGATTACCAAAACGATAAACAAACAGATTTCATTATAGGACGTGGTTGGGATCAAAACGATTGGGAAGATAAAAACTTCCCTAATAAGAAATTATTAGATGCCTTGTTTCCTGATACACCAGTGGCTTTAACCAGAATTGATGGTCATGCATTGTTGTGTAATCAAGCGGCTTTAGATTTGGCGAAAATAACCAAGAAAACAAAAATTGAAGGCGGAGAAATAGTTCTTGAAAATGGTGAGTTAACAGGGGTTTTAGTCGATAACCCTATGGGATTGGTCTATGACGTTTTTCCAAAACCTGATAGAGAATTTCAAATCAACGCCCTTTTAGATGCACAAGACATCTGTACAGAATTGGGTTTAACAACGGTTTCAGATGCTGGATTAGATAGAAATGTTATCGAGTTAATTGATAGTTTACAGCAAACAGGCGATTTACAAATGCGTGTATATGCCATGGTAGAAAACTCTAAAGATAATTTGGATTACTTTCTTCCAAAAGGAAAAATTAAAACAGACAGACTAAATGTACAATCAGTAAAAGTATATGCCGATGGGGCTTTAGGGTCTCGTGGTGCGGCTTTAAAAGCTCCTTATTCAGATAAGGAGAATCATTTTGGCGCCATGGTTATCGGACTTGACGAGTTAGAAAGTCTAGCAAAAAGACTTGAAGCTGCCAGTTTTCAAATGAATACGCATGCTATTGGAGATTCTGCCAATAGTTTTGTTCTAAAAACTTATGATAAAATTTTACAAGCAAAAAGAGATAGACGTTGGCGCGTAGAACATGCACAAATAATTACAGACAACGATTTTGAAATCTTTAAAAACGAAAATATCATTCCATCAGTGCAACCTACTCACGCTACAAGCGATATGTATTGGGCTGAAGATAGGTTAGGAGCCGAACGTATAAAAGGAGCTTATGCCTTTAAAACTCTACTAAATGCAAGTGGGAAAGTGGCTCTTGGAACCGATTTTCCAATAGAACATGTCAGTCCGTTGTTAACTTTTTACGCATCGGTTTCCAGACAAGATGTAGACGGATATCCTGAAGGTGGTTTTAATATAGAAGATGGTTTATCTAGGGAAGAAACCTTGAAAGGCATGACTATTTGGGCCGCTTATGCCAATTTTGAAGATAATGAAAAAGGAAGTATTGAAGTTGGAAAGTTTGCGGATTTTATCATTTTAGATCATGATTTAATGACCACAGATTTAAAAAACATTCCAAGTACTAAAGTGGAACAAACGTATATAGGTGGTGTAAAGCAATAGGCTTGTTGCTTGTTGCTGAATAGATTGGTTTAGCTTTTAAAGATACTTTTGTTAAAAGTCAAAAGCGTTAACGGAAATAGATATAAAAACTCGATTATGAGATTTCCCACTGAACAACGTATTGTAGATAATATTATAAATAAGTGATATAGTTTGTGCCTTTAGGTAGACTTTATTGGTTGAATATTTTTTAGTTACAGCTTAAACATCGTGTCTTTGAGTACGACATGTTGGTAAACTTAGCGCCTTTGCATCTTTGCGAGAAAAATTATAAAGCTTTAGTGAGAAATTAACTTAGTCTCGCCAAATAATCAAAATGGTCGCCGTCCATCACTTTTTCGCATTTCAATCCCACACTTTCGCAAGCAAATTCTAAGCTTTCAAAATCTAAATACAACCATTTCATTGGCGCTTCATCTTCATTTTTATAGCTTAAAAAATAATCTAATTCGCCGTAATAATTCGCATTGGTATCAATCCAAAGTCCGCCATCTTCATCTTCGTACATATATTTAATATCTGAAGAATCTATCAGAATCTGTCCTTTCGGATTTAAAAGCGATTTTAAATGTTTTAAATATCTGGCAACTTCAGAAAGTTCTTGAAAAATGCCTGTACCATTCATAAGTAATAAAATAATATCGAAAGTTTCAGTTTCATCTAAAATATCTTTTAGTTCCACCTTTAAAACACCCCGTTTTCTAGCAACTTCAATGGCGCCTTTAGAGATATCAATAGCTTTTACATCAAGCCCTTTTTCTTGTAAATACAAACTGTGACTTCCAGCACCGCAACCAACGTCCAACACCTTTCCTTTAGACAGTTTTAAAGCTTTTTGCTCTAGTTTGGGCATTTCTTTAAAGTCCCTAAAAAGATAGGGGAGCGCTAGTTCGTCTTCGTCCGAAATATTGGTAGAAGTTATTATATCTTCTGTGTAATTATCATTTTGATAATCTAATAAGGCTTTTCCAAATAGGTCTTTCAAGGTATTTTGTTTGTGTTATGTTGAACACAGTCGAAACATCTTTTTTAAATTTTAGATTCTTCGCTTCGCTCTAAATAACAAGTTTCATTACTTTTGTTTTATGCAAGAATTTATTAAAATACTTCCTAAACTCGCCAAAGATAAGCATAAGGAAAATAAAACCTTCTTTGCTAAGCTTAAAAAGAAGCCTCCAAAACAATTGGATTATATCATGCAGGAATTGCACGAAGAGGAGTTTGAACGAACCGATTGTTTAAACTGCGCCAACTGCTGTAAAACTACTGGTCCTCTGTTTACAGATAAAGATATAGTGCGTATTTCTAAGCATTTTAAAATGAAACAACAGCAATTTATAGATGCTTATTTACGTATTGATGAGGACAACGATTATGTTTTACAAGCTGTGCCATGTCCTTTTCTGGGAGCAGATAATTATTGTTCTATTTACGATGTAAGACCCAAAGCTTGTAGCGAATTTCCCCATACCGACCGGAAAAAGTTTCAGCAAATATCCAATTTAACTCTTAAAAACGTCGCCATTTGTCCGGCGGCTTATAATATTGTTGAAGAAATGAAAAAACGAATTAAACTGTAACTTGAATTCTTTAATTGTAAAATTGAAATTTTAATAATTTTAGTATATTTAGTCAAAATTATTACTCTTGGAAACTATTTTTAATTATTTCGAGACCATTCCAACACTTCATAGAGCATTACTTCTAGCTGGAGGAATTACCTTATTTTGGATTATGGAAGGGGCTTTACCATTGTTTAAATTTTCATATAAAAAATGGAAACACGCTTGGCCTAACTTCTTTTTTACAGCCACAACCATAATAATTAATTTTGGTCTGGCATTTTTGTTGTTATTCTCAGCAGATTGGGTTAAAGCAAATAACTTCGGAATTATAAACTGGTTACCAGAAATGCCTCTATGGCTTTATGCTGGTTTAGGTGTTTTATTATTAGATTTTTTTGGAGCATATTTAGCACATTATGTCGAACATAAAGTAAAACCTTTATGGATGATTCATATTGTTCACCATACAGATCATTATGTGGATACAACTACCGGAAATAGACATCATCCTTTAGAAAGTGTTATTCGTTTCGCTTTTACTTTATTGGGTGTGTTTATTGTTGGAACTCCAATTGCCGTTGTGTTTATGTACCAATCTTTATCTGTAGTTTTTACGCAACTAACACATGCCAATATAAAAATGCCTAAAAAACTGGATAAATTAATGAGTTACTTCTTTGTGTCTCCAGACATGCATAAAATTCATCATCATTACGTGTTGCCATATACGGATTCTAATTATGGAAATATCTTTTCTATCTGGGACCGGATTTTTGGAACTTATATGGAGTTTGATAGAGAGAAATTAGTTTATGGCGTGGATGTGTTTCCAGATGAAGTTAAAAATGGTCAAATAAAGGAACTATTAAAGCAGCCATTTACAAACTACGAAGAATCTACTGTTATTCCGGAAAAAGAAATTCTTAAAAAAATATAACAACAAACGAATTTTGAAGTTTATTATAACGTATTTTGCACATCTAATAATTCTAAGAAACCTTTTTTGAAATCACTTTTATTAACTTTTAGCTTGGTCGTTTTTACTAGTTCTGTTTTTTCTCAAGCAGCTTTTGCTAAGCTCGAAAAAAATAAAAACCTTTTGGCTAGTAGTTTATTTCATGAACTAAATTCAACAAAAGACACCTTATTATTACAGAGTAAAAATGAAATTTCACATGTTTATTCTTTAAATGCAGAGAATGAAAAAGAAATAGATGTGTACTTAAATACAACCAGTACAAAAATTTCTCTTGTTGATTTATCTCCAGGAAAGCATGTGTTTATTGTGGATCAAACCCCGAAAAAAATCCTCTTTGTTATTCGTGTTTTAGGTTATACGTCTTTACTGGCAACAGACGATTAAAGCTAGTTTTCTAAAATTATTTTTCCAATTAAACCTCTTGGTACCATCCGTTTAAATGCTTAAAATGTAGTTGTTAAGTATTTTAAAAAACACTTTGTCTATTATACACATGGACTTGTCGAATATCTAAATCGATTTTGCTTTTGCTTCTCATATTATCTTATTTTTGAATTGTTACACAAAGAATTACTTATTACATTAAGTTATTTGTAGAACAAAATTATACACATTATGAAGAAGACCCCTAATTTCAAAATGTTTATGTTTATCGTTATGATTGTTGTAAATACATCCTACAGTCAAGATGTTGTATATTCCTCACTTTTTAAAAACGTAAACAAAACAGCCGAAAATTTAAAGCACCAACTAAACGCTTCTGGTGATACTTTATATCTAGAGAGTAAATTCGACCTTAATAGAATTGAAATTATTGGTGATGATGGTTTAGAAATTTACCCAATTAATAATATTACAAAAACAATTAAAGTTCCTTTAAACGCTTTAGATATTGGCGATTATACTTTTGCAGTTGTGCAAACTGAAGGTCGCGATGATACTTATATTTACACAAAGAGTATTGTTTTTAAAATTTCCAGATTACTTCCAATAGATATGAATTCCTATAAGGGAATGAAACCCTTGCCATCTTCGATAAATTTAGCGGATAGTAATATTCCAATTTTAGATCTTGAAGAAAACAAAATTATAAAAGACTTTCCAAGGTCTACTGAGTTAGCCGAAAATACAGCTAATAACCATATAAACTTAGATGCTAATAGTATCGAGGTTTCAACTAGTGCTGTAACCCCTGAAACCTTAGCTTCTTTAGAAGAAAAAGAGACTTTAGACGCTAAGCATTTGCGAACTAGAAAAATTGATAATATTCTGGAACGAAACAATAAACCTTCATATTCTAAAGCTTATAATCTTACAGATATACGCTCTGGAAGAGATAATATTCAATCTAGAGCAGATTACAGAAGAAATAATTTAAGGCCAAACGGGAAGCCTTACGATTAATTGTTTATTTGTAAATTAAATATTTAGCACGCATTTTTCTATAGTTTTCTAAATCTTTTTGCCAACTGGCTTTAATGTCTTTTTCACTTATACCTGCTTCAATTTGTTGTTGTAGTTTGGCCGTGCCAGCATGTTTGGTAAAATTAGCTGTATTAAAAACTTTAGATTTGTCTGTAGCGTTGTTATAGGCTTTTATTAACCATTGCAGAGATACTTCATTTTTCAAATCGCTGTTTTGTAAATCTTCCCCATAGCAAAGCACATCTTTATGTTTTGGGTTTTTAGCACCAAAATTTTCTTTGGGTGTATAACTAAACGAGAAAACATTCTTATTTAAAAATGGGGCGCCGTAACGTTGAAACTGATATTCAGTTCCACGACCGGCATTAATATCTGTGCCTTCAAAAAGTCCAAGACTTGGATATAATTTTATAGACTGGTCGTTAGGTAAGTTTGGAGAAGGTCTTATTGGAACACTATAAAAAGTGTCATGGGTATAATTCTTAACAGGAATAACCGTAATATTACATTGTGCTTTATTTTCTAACCACTTTTCACCATTTAACATCTGCGCAAATTCGCCAATTGTCAATCCATGTACCAAAGGAATGGGATGCATTCCTAAAAAACTTTTGTTTTCAATTTCTAGGGTTGGCCCATCAATATAGTGTCCGTTGGGGTTGGGTCTGTCTAAAATCAGTAAAGGAATATTGGCCTCTGCGCAAGTTTCCATCATATAATGTAATGTTGAGATATAGGTGTAAAACCGGACCCCAACATCTTGAATATCGAAAATCATGATATCAATATCTTTAACAGCTTCCAGAGACGGCTTTTTATTTTTTCCATAAAGCGAAATTATAGATAAGCCTGTTTTTGTGTCTTTTCCATGAGCTACTAATTCACCAGCATCAGCTTTTCCCCGAAAACCATGTTCTGGAGAATACACTTTTTTAATCGCTACATTCAAAGTCATTAGAGAATCTACCAAATGTGTGTTTTTAGTGTGATCTGCGTTTTTAAAGATAACACTGGTTTGGTTGGCAACAATTCCAACCCGTTTTCCTTTTAATAAAGGAAGATATTTTTCGGTCTGATTGGCAGCAACAATTATATTTTTATCCTTGTGCGGATTTTGAGGTTTAGCAATTACATGAGTAGAAGATTGAACTCGGTTTTCGCTTTTGTTTTTAGAAAAGTTTCCACATGAAATGCCTATTAAAACAAATAATAAAACTGTATTTTTGACATGTATAAATTTTAATTGCATCATTTGAAATTCGAATATTTTATAGCAAAACGCATAATTGATAGTAAAGCGTATAAAAGTAGTGTTTCGGCACCAATAATAAAAATTGGTATTGCCGCTATTGCTATAGGAATTGTAGTTATGATGATTGCTATTGCTACAGGAATAGGGCTTCAGCAAAAGATTCGAGAAAAAGTAGTGGCCTTTAATGGCGATATTATTATTTCAAATTTCGATAGTAATAATTCACAAGAAAGTGGAAAGCCCATTTCCATGAATCAGGATTTCTATCCAGAATTCAAATCGGTAGATGAGGTTGAGCATATTCAAGCTGTAGCTACTAAATTTGGAATTATTAGAACGGAAACAGATTTTGAGGCTATTATTTTGAAAGGCGTTGGGGCCGATTTTAAATGGTCTTATTTTCAAGATTTTTTAATAGAAGGAAGGCTTCCGGATTATAGTGAAGGTAGAAACGAAGATGTGCTTATTTCTAAATATTTAGCAAATAGAATGCAATTTAAATTAGGAGATAGTTTTACAACGTTATTTAGAAAAGAAGATCCTAATAAGCCACCAAGTATGATTACATATCATATTGTTGGTATTTATAGTTCGGGTTTTAAAGATTTTGACGAGACCTACGTACTTGGAGATTTACGACATTTACAACGTCTAAACCGATGGGAAAGCGACCAAGCTGGTCACTTTGAAGTTTTTGTTAAAGATTATGCTAAGTTAAATGAGACCTTTAATCAAGTGTATCAAAATACGCCATCCTTATTAAATGTAGTAACAGTTGAACAAAAGTTCGGTTCTATTTTTGAATGGATTAAAATTTTTATCAAAAATATTTATGGCATTATTGGCATTATGATCTTAGTTGCGGGTATTAATATGATAACCGCTTTACTTGTTTTAGTTTTGGAGCGCACGCAAATGATTGGGATTCTAAAAGCGCTTGGGTCTAACAATTGGGCCATTAGAAAAATATTTTTATACAACGCCTCCTATTTAATTAGCTTAGGTTTAATTTGGGGAAATGTAATTGGACTTGGTCTATTATTTGCTCAAAAGTATTTAAAATTATTTCCGTTAAACCCAGATGTGTACTATGTAACTGAAGCTCCAGTTTATATTAGTTTAGGTTATATTTTGGCATTAAATATTGGAACTTTTGTACTGTGCTTGGTTATGTTGTTACTGCCATCTTATATTATTACAAAAATTTCGCCGGTAAAAGCTATCCGATTTGAGTAATATTCCTAAGTCAATTTAGACGCTCTAATATAATTCCTTCTTAAAACAATTCGTGAATTCATAGCAAAATCTTACATTTGCACTTGAAATTTTTTGATTAATTATAAAAGATACTTTCCCATTATTAATGGGGTTTTCAAATATATGGATTACGTAAATAACATCTTAGAAACTATTGGGAATACGCCTTTGGTTAAAATGAATAAACTTACAGAAGATTTACCTTGTTTGGTATTGGCAAAATACGAAACTTTTAACCCAGGAAACTCTGTAAAAGATAGAATGGCATTAACCATGATTGAAGATGCTGAAGCAGATGGACGTTTAAAACCAGGAGGAACTATTATTGAAGGAACGTCCGGAAACACAGGAATGGGCTTGGCATTAGCGGCAATTGTAAAAGGCTACAAATGTGTTTTTGTAATGGCCGACAAGCAAAGCAAGGAAAAGATTGATATGTTGAGGGCTGTAGGAGCAGAGGTGGTTGTTTGTCCAACAGATGTAGAACCAGACGATCCAAGATCTTATTATTCTGTTTCTAAACGTTTAGGTGAAGAAACACCAAATTCGTGGTACGTAAATCAGTATGATAATTTAAGTAATACAAAAGCTCACTACCAAAGCACGGGACCAGAAATTTGGAAACAAACTGATGGAAAAATCACTCATTTTGTTGTTGGAGTTGGAACAGGGGGAACCATTTCTGGAGTTGGTAGATATTTGAAAGAACAAAACCCGGATGTGAAAGTTTGGGGAATTGATACCTATGGTTCTGTGTTTAAAAAATATCATGAAACAGGAATCTTCGATGAAAATGAAATCTATCCTTATGTAACCGAAGGAATTGGAGAAGATATTTTACCAAAAAATGTAGACTTCGATATTATTGATGGGTTTACTAAAGTAACCGATAAAGATGCAGCAGTATATACTCAAAAATTAGCTAAAGAAGAAGGTATGTTTCTTGGGAACTCTGCCGGAGCTGCTATTAAAGGTTTGTTGCAATTAAAAGAACATTTTACAAAAGATGATGTGGTGGTGGTTTTATTTCACGATCATGGTAGTAGATATGTGGGTAAAATGTTTAACAACGACTGGATGAAGAAAATGGGGTATATTGAATAATATAACTTTTAGTAGGACAGAAAAACAATACATAATAAAAAACCTGATCCAAATGCTCAGGTTTTTTTATTAATTCTTATTAGTTTTTTGACTGTAAATAATTAAGTCAGAAAACTATTTATTTAATGGGGCACCAACTGGAATTGCGCAATCGTGACCTGGTTGTCCATGAGCAGGATTCGTGCCTTGGGCAGCCTTAAGAGGCGATGAGCTTCCTGGATTTACCATAGGAGATGAGCTTCCAGGGTTTACCATAGGCGATGAATTGTTCTTACTGTTCAATGGCGCTCCAACAGGAATAGCACAATCGTGACCAGGCTGACCATGAGCTGGATTCAAACCTGTAGCTGCCTTGGCAGGCTTTGGAGTATCAGAACCATTATCAGAACTACTTTCAGGAGCATTATTTACCTGCTCTTCTTTAGTAACAGTCTGATCTGTATTAGTGTCTGATTTCTTAGAATTAGATTGTTCGCATCCGGAAAATAAAAATACACCGAATAATAAAACTGCTAAATATGTCTTCATAGATTTAAGGTTTATACGCCATTATAATTTAATTCTAGTTAAATAATGGCTGATTATGTAAAGATGCGAATATATAAAATTATAAACTTCTTCCATATGAACCAATGATTACTATTTTTTACTCTTAGCTCTCTGTCATATTTATTAAACATTAAATAGTAAGTTTGAAATAATTTAATTCTATGAGAAGAGTTTCAATTTTTATGGAGTTTTAAAGCTTTTTCAACTTGAAGGCATGTCAAGTCTAAAACGTCTATAGAGCTTTTTAAAATGGATAGCTCTGTACAAGCAATCATAACAAGAGCATTTCGACTATATTTCTTTACCAACATATTATAGGCTTCTATTTCTGAAGGAGTTTCAGAATTTGAATAGATTTTGGTTCTTAAATTATCAATAAATTCCATATCTTTTTTTGAAGGCGAAGTTGCTTCAATGTCTTCCTTAGCTAAGTAATTTGAAATATATCTGGAAGTCATTGTATATTTTGATCCAAAAATCACTACTTGCTCTTTTTTGTTTTCCTTTAAATAATTAAGGCTTAAAGCTAATGGATGAAGAATAGGAAAAGGTGTTTTAAGTTTGTCAATAGCTTCATGCAACGTGATATTTGGAACTAAAAGATGACTTATAGGAAGTCTTTCTAATTGATTAAAACATTCTGAAAGTGTTGGAAGTAGTTTTTTAAAATTATCAGGTAAATACGGATTTATTTCATTAAAATCTGTGTTGTAAAGTAAAAAAGGGAAGGTGCTATATGCTTTCTCTTCATTGTTATACGCAGTATTTAATGTATCTATATAAAACAAGGTACTTCTGTTGCCCAAGCCTAGAATTCCTAAAATATTTTGGGTTTTGAGCATGATTTTATGTTTTTATAAGAATATAATCTGCAAAATACCCTTTAGCATCCAATAGTTTTGTCACAATTTTAAGTTCACTGTTTTTTAAAATCTCATTCAAAACAAGATCGTTATATTTTCTGGAGATTTCCGTATAGATTTTTTCATCTTTCTTAAAATGAAAAACCTTGTTTAAAGCGCCAATGGATACATCTTGGTCTATATTGCTTACAATATAACTTCTTGCAATGCCCTCTTTTTCTGAGTATTCAGGTTGATGCGAGAAATCTTTTATACTGAAATTCGCATCCAACTCTCTATTAATTCTATGTAATAAATTTAAATTGAATGCTTTAGTTACTCCTGCTTTATCGTTGTATGCAGGTAAAACTATGTCTTGGGCTTTTATTAAATCGACTCCTAAAAGTATTTTGCCCTTAGTGTTTAAGCTATTACTTAGGTTTGTAATAAATCTACTGGCTTTTTCGTCTTCCATATTCCCTATATTGGAACCTAAAAACAAAACAACTTTGGGATGTTTAGATGTTTTTAAACTGTCTAGAACACTAAAATAATCGCCTTGTTTTTTTGTTACTTTCAGTTTTGGCAATTCTTTGTTTAAATTAGCTTCTAGGTTGTCGAGAGCGTTTTGTGAAATATCTACAGGAAGATATTCAAACTGAAAATTTTCTAATAATAAGACTTTAAGAAGTTCTTTGGTTTTTGTGCCATCTCCAGCACCTAATTCTATTAACTCAAAATAGGTGTTGGGTTTTATATCTAAAGATGAAATGATGTTTTTAGTTTGATTCTTAAAAATATCAAATTCAGCTTTTGTTAAATAGTATTCTGGGAGATTCATTATTTTTACAAATAAGGCGTCTCCAATTTTGTCGTAGAAATATTTTGAAGGTAAGGTTTTTGATAACTTGCTAAGACCTTCATTTATATCATTTTTAAATTTTTTGTTCATAGAGATTATTTAGCTAATCGTATTCCGGAAAATTGCCATTGTGTACTAGGGGAAAAGAAATTCCTATAGGTATTTCTACTGTGGTTTTTGGCCGTTGCTAAAGATGCGCCTCGAAGTACCATGAGATTGACCATAAATTTCCCGTTATATTCCCCAACGGCTCCTTTTGCAATTTCAAAATTTGGGTATGGTAGGTAAGCCGAATTGGTCCACTCCCAGACTGATCCCCAATCTAATTGTTTGGAAGCTATTTCCCATTCAAATTCTGTTGGTAATCTATATCCTGCCCAAAACGCATAAGCAGCTGCTTCGTAATAAGAAATATGTGTTAAAATAGCCTCAGGATTTACAGGCTGTAAGCCAGATAAGGTGTATTGGTGCCAAACATTATCAATTAATTTCCAATATAAGGGACTTTTAATTTTGTTTTCTTTTATCCAATGCCAGGCATCGTCCAGCCAATATTTTACTTGTTCATATCCATTGTCGTTTATAAACTTTATATAATCGGCATTTGTAACTAAAGCTTTAGACATTTTAAAGGGTTCTAAAAATACCCGATGTTTTCCAAGCTCATTATCATAACAAAAATTGGTTCCGTCATGACCTATATTATAAACCCCTTCTGGTATTTCTACCCAGCCGTTGCTTTTGTTTTGGGCATCCATATAATTTGTTTCGGAATATCTTGGGTAAATAGGATTACAGGAAAATGTGTGTTTTAAATCGGTTATTAATAGTTCTTGATGTTGCTGCTCATGATTGACCCCCAAAACGGTTAGTTCTTCAATTTTTTTAGATGGATTTGATTGTAGAAGCGCTGTCATATGTTTGTCTACATAAGCACGATATTCATAAACCTTATCAATAGAAGGTCTTGTTATTAATCCTCGGTTTTTTCTTTCAATTCTTTCTCCAACACTATTGTAATAACTGTTAAATAGGAAGCTGTAAGAAGCATCAAAAACCTGATAAGCATTAGAGTAAGCTTTTAGAATCATTTCTTCAAAAAACCAAGATGTATGTGCTAAATGCCATTTTGGAGGACTTGCAAACTCGGCAGATTGCGGTGTATAATCTTCTTTTTTTAAGGGCTTACAGAGATCTTGGGTTTTATTCCTTGTAGATGTATATAATTGTATTAATATTTCCATATACTTTAAATATAAAAAGGTTTTACGAAAACTAGATATAGAGTAAGATAACTTTAACAATACCTATATAATAAAATGCTTTAATTTTAAAGACTTTACTTTCAAAATGGAGGCTGCTAATTTTTACGTGTATTTATAATAACAATCCCTTAGTAATTAGTTAAATATACAAGATAATTTAGTATTTTTAGATTATGCAAGAATCATTTTTACATTATATCTGGCAATATAAAAAAATGGCTGTTGTTAATTTAAAAACAACTCAGTTTGAAGCCTTAGAAATAGTTTCGGTTGGACAACATAATACCAATTCGGGACCAGACTTTTTTAATGCTCAGCTAAAAATAGCTGGTCAACTTTGGGCTGGAAATGTTGAAATTCATATTAATTCTAGCGATTGGTTTGTGCACCATCATGAAACAGATCAGGCATATGACAATGTGATTTTACATGTAGTTTGGGAACACGATACCGAAATATTTAGAAAGGATAATTCTATAATTCCAACTTTGGAATTAAAACATGTTGTAGATAAAGAGCTCTTTAAAAACTATATCAGATTAATGTCTTCTCAAAACAAATGGATTAATTGTGAATCAGATTTTGCAGAGGTTGATAATTTTGTCATAGAAAATTGGTTGGAACGCTTGTATTTTGAGCGTCTTGAAAGAAAATCTGAAGTTGTCGAGAACTTATTAAAATATTCCAAAAATAATTGGGAAGCCGTTTTATTTAGAATGCTTGCTAAAAATTTTGGACTGAAAGTAAATGGAGATGCTTTTTTTAGCATGGCAAAAACAATTGATTATACCATAATTAGAAAACTACAAACTAATCAAACAGCTTTGGAAGCCTTGTTTTTTGGACAATCTGGCTTATTGGAAGAAGATATACAAGAGTCTTATTTTTTAGAACTTAAGAAAGAGTATGGTTTTTTAAAACAAAAATTTAAATTAACTAATAACGATGTCATGTCCATTCAATTCTTTAGATTGAGACCACAGAACTTTCCAACTATCCGTTTATCACAACTAGCAACTCTTTATCATTTACAGCATAATTTATTTTCAAAAGTTATAGAATTTAATTCTAGAAAAGAATTTTACGAGCTCTTTCACGTAAACACGTCTTCTTTTTGGAAATCTCATTTCACCTTTGGAAAAGAATCTAAAGTATCGTCAAAAAGCATCGCAAAGTCATTTGTCGATTTACTTTTAATAAATACAATCATCCCTATTAAATTTGCCTATGCAAGATTTCAAGGTAAGGATGAGAATGACGGCTTGTTGGAGTTAGTCAAACAAATTCCTTCAGAGAAGAACAGCATTGTTTCGGCTTTTAATAATTTGAAAAAGGTGTCGCATTCTGCGTTGGAATCTCAGGCTTTAATTCAGTTAAAAACCGAATATTGTGATAAAAATAAATGTCTAGAATGTGCTATCGGTAATACTTTAATTGTTTCATAAACTGACATACAATATTATTTGGCTTCTTTAATTTTTTGGATTTAATTTTATTAATTTTTATAAGTACATTGCAACATGAACATTTTTTATAAAATCCTCCTTTTTTTTCAAAAACACGGCTATTATGTTTGTCAGAGAATTGCTGATAGAATAGGGATTAGAGCCAAAGTTGTTAGAACATCTTTTATGTATTTAACCTTTGTAACTCTTGGATTTGGCTTCGCTCTTTATCTTTTTATTGCGTTCTGGATGCATATTAAAGATTTGTTATACACCAAGCGATCTTCGGTTTTCGATTTATAAAACATCATGCATAACCCATTAATAAAGCTTCTAAGATCTAAAATTTATACAGCAATAGCACTGTTAATACTGCTATTGAGCGCTGGGGTTATTGGTTTTAGAATTCTATCTCAACTAAGTTGGATTGACGCTTTATACATGACAGTTATTACTATTACTACGGTTGGATTTGGAGAGGTGCAACCTTTGGACGAAAGTTCTAAAGTTTTTACAGTTTTCTTAATTCTAACTAGTGTTGTAATTGTTGGTTATGCCATTAGTGTAATTACCGAATATATTTTAAGCAGAAACAATTTTGAAGGTTTAAAACAACGAAAGATGCAAAAGAAAATAGACAGTCTAAAAAATCATATTATTATTTGTGGTTATGGGCGAAACGGAAAACAAGCAGCAAAGAAACTGTTAGCGTACAATAAAGAGTTTGTAATTATAGAAAGAAATAAAGAGCTGGCAGAAAAGCATCAAAGTGAAGAAGTTCCTTTTATAATTGGAAATGCTAACGAAGATGAAACACTTTTGCACGCTGGAATAGAGCATGCAGTTACATTAATATCAGCTTTGCCAAACGATGCGGATAATTTATTTGTTGTTCTTTCTTCCAGGCAATTAAATAGCAAATTAAATATAATTAGTCGTGCTTCTCAAGAAGCCTCCTACAAAAAACTAAAGCTTGCCGGAGCTGATAATGTTATTCTTCCAGATAAAATAGGAGGAGATCACATGGCTTCTTTAGTAGTAGTACCTGGCTTGTTGGAGTTTATAGATAATTTGTCTATAGTTGGAAAAGCGAATGTCAATATAGAAGAAATAGCTGTGGAGCAACTTTATAACACTTCAGAAGTTCAAACTATAAGAGATTTAGATTTAAGAAATAAAACAGGCTGTAGTATTATTGGTTTTAAAGACGAAAAAGGAGAATATATTATTAATCCCGAAGCAGAATTAAAACTAACTTCTAAGTCTAAAATCATTGTTTTAGGTAGGCCAGAACAAATTCAAAAATTAAATTCATTATATAATTTATAATATTTAAATTATTTCTTATAGCGTTAAATTAAAGTTGAAACTTTAATAAACCATTTTTTTTTAGCATCTTGCTGTCCTTAAAAACTCAAAACTAACTAATAATAAATTTTTATGAAGAAAGTTCTTCTTTTAATTTTCACATTAATATTACCTATAATAGCTTTTGCTCAAGACTTTAATGTTGAGGGACTTGTATCTAATCCATCAAAGTCTATTAACGATGGTGTTGTAACCTTAAAAGTAACTGGAGGTGTAGAACCATATACTTACAGATGGAGTAATCAAAATACAGCTTTAACCTCTAATAGATCCACTGGATTAACCGAAGGTATCCCATATACAGTTGTTGTTACAGATGCTGTTGGAGATACAAAAACAGCTGTCTTTACTGTAAAAACTGAAGCCATTACAGAGGTTTTTAACGGCGCAATGACACCTGCAGTTAGTGCATTAGGTTCCATATTATTTTGGGATCCATTTGCAGCTGTTGGAATTTACGACCCTGTAGTTTACGCAGATTCTAAACAAGTAGGAATTCCTAATTGGACAAACGAAGTAGATAATAAGTATGTACTAAAAGACTGGTTAGTTCAAGATGGAGCTCATGTGTCCAAAGGAGAAGCTATAGCTGTTATTACAGATAAAAGCGAAAAAGAAATTACCGTAAACTCTTTGGCAAACGGAACATTAAAGCATTTTACCCAACCAGGTCAAACCATTTATAATTCTGAAAATAAAAAACACGTTATAGAGCAAGGAGCGCATATTTTTGCAGAAATAGCATACGATAAGCCTATTGTTTTAACGCACCCAAATGGAGATCCACTTACTAAACCTATTTCTTTTATTGTTATCTGGTTGGTATTTGGAGCTTTGTTTTTTACTATAAGAATGGGTTTCATTAATATTCGCGGATTTAAGCATGCTATCGATTTGGCAAGAGGAAAATATGACGATCCGGACGCACCAGGACAAGTAACACATTTTCAGGCTTTGGCAACAGCTGTTTCCGGAACCGTTGGTCTTGGTAATATTGCTGGAGTAGCCGTAGCTGTTTCCTTAGGGGGAGCAGGAGCAACTTTTTGGATGATTGTTTGTGGATTATTAGGGATGTCTACCAAATTTGTAGAATGTACCTTAGGTGTAAAATACAGAGATATCTTACCTGATGGCCGTGTTTTTGGTGGCCCAATGAACTATTTACGTCACGGACTGGAAAAACGAAATATGAAAGGTTTAGGGAAAGTCCTAGCTGGAATGTTTGCTGTTCTTGCCGTAGGAGCTTCTTTTGGTGGTGGAAATATGTTCCAAGCCAATCAGTCTTTCGAGCAATTAGCAGGACAGTTTCCAATGTTAGAAGGAAATGGATTTTATTTCGGTATTATAACTGCTATTTTAGTAGGTGTAGTAATTATTGGAGGTATTAATAGTATTGCAAAGGTAACAGGTCGTGTGGTGCCAATTATGGCTTCTATATATGTGGTTGCTGCTTTAGCTGTTATTATCATGAACATTCAAAATATAGGACCTGCATTTTCTGCAATTGTCGACGGTGCTTTTAGTCCGTCTGCATTAAAAGGAGGGATTATTGGAGTATTAGTCGTAGGATTTCAACGTGCAGCTTTTTCAAACGAAGCAGGTGTAGGTTCGGCAGCTATTGCACATAGTACAGCTAAAACGAATCACCCGCCTTCTGAAGGTTTTGTAGCTTTATTAGAACCGTTTATAGATACAGTAGTTGTGTGTACTTTAACAGCATTAGTTCTTATCTTTACTGGAATGCATGAGGTAGAAGGAATGGCTGGGGCTCAATTAACTTCTGATGCTTTTGGAAGTCAAATCTCTTGGTTCCCTTACGTTTTAGCATTAGCAGTTTTCTTATTTGCTTTTTCAACTATGATTTCTTGGTCTTATTATGGAATGAGAGCTTGGACATACTTATTTGGAAAGAGTAAAAAAATTGAGTTTATTTATAAAATGTTGTTCTTAGTATTTGTAGTTATTGGAGCATCGGTAAGTTTAGGAGCTGTTTTAGACTTCTCAGATATGATGATTCTTGCTATGTCCTTTCCAAATATTATAGGACTGTATATTATGTCTAAGGAGGTTAAATTCGATTTAGATGCCTATACTAAAAAATTAAAAGCAAATCTGCTGTTTCGAAAACAGATAGAGACTAAAAAATAACCAATCATGGAAAATTTTAAATCCCATTTTACGTTTTCAAAAAAACAACGGAATGGGATTTTTTTATTGGTTTTAATTATAGTTGGATTGCAAGCTGTTTATTTTTTTGTTAGTTTTTCTTCAGAAGATGTTCAAGTAAATCAAGACGAATTGCAAGCCTTCCAAAAAGAGATAGATTCTTTACGTTTGGTAGAAATTGAAAAGAGAAAACCAAAAATCTATCCGTTTAATCCTAACTATATAACCGATTACAAGGGTTATACTTTGGGAATGACTAATGAAGAAATTGACAGATTATTAGCTTTCAGAAAACAAGATAAATGGGTTAATTCTGCTAAAGAGTTTCAGGATGTCACTCAGGTGTCAGATTCTTTCCTGTCAAAAATTTCACCGTACTTCAAGTTTCCGGAATGGGTTACAAACCCAAAACCCAAAAAGGAATATGCCTATAAAAATAATAATCAGCCAAAAACCTATACTCAAAAACAAGATTTAAATACAGCTTCAGCCACACAATTACAAAAGGTTAATGGTATTGGCGAAGCATATTCAAAACGAATTGTAGCATATAGAGAAAAGTATGGTGGTTTTATTGCCGATGTCCAATTGCAAGAGATTTATGGCTTGTCGCCAGAAGTTATTGAGAGACTCACAGAGCAATTCACAGTAAAAACGCCCAAAGAAGTTGATAAAATAAGCTTGAACTCCGCTACTATAGAGGAACTCGTTACTATTCAGTATATTGATTACGAGATAGCACACCACATTATAGAGCAACGAACCTTAAGGGATGGATATCAATCTCTGGACGATTTGTTGAAAGTTAAAAGCTTCCCATCAAACAAAATCGATATAATTAAATTATATTTGAAGCTAAATTAATAAAGAAAAAAGGTATGAATAGTATGTACTTCACAGAAGAACATCAATTGTTTAGAGAAAGTCTTAAAGATTTTTTACAAAAGGAAGTTGTTCCACATATTGAGAAATGGGAGAAAGAAGGAACTGTAGAGCGCTTTATATGGAAAAAGTTTGGCGATATGGGATTTTTTGGTTTGGCCTATCCTGAAGAATATGGCGGATTAAATCTCGACTTATTTTACACCGTCATATTTTTAGAAGAACTTCAAAAAATAAATTCAGGTGGATTTGCTGCAAATATGTGGGCACATGCCTATTTAGCTATGACCCATGTTAATAAAGAAGGAAATCACGAAATAAAAGAAAAATATCTAACTCCAAGTATTGCTGGAGATAAAATTGGTTGCTTGTGCATTACAGAGCCTTTTGGAGGTAGTGATGTTGCGGGAATGAGAACCACAGCTGTTAAAAAAGGCGATAACTATGTTATTAATGGTTCTAAAACCTTTATAACTAACGGTGTTTATAGCGATTATTTAGTAGTTGCAGCCAAAACAGATCCGGAAGCTGGACATAAAGGAATGAGTATTTTTATTATGGATAGAGATACGCCAGGAATTTCAGCAACTAAATTGGATAAATTAGGCTGGAGAGCTAGTGATACTGCAGAAATTGCTTTCGATAATGTAACTATTCCTGCTGGTAATTTAATGGGTGAAGAAGGAAAAGGTTTCCCATATATTATGCAGCATTTTGCTTTAGAGAGATTAATTATGGGAGTTAACTCGCATGCCAGGGCAGAGTTTGCATTGGATTATGCTAAGCAGTATATGAGTGAGCGTACAGCTTTTGGAAAAACTATTGATAAATTCCAGGCCTTAAGACATAGGTTCGCAGAGTTATATGCAGATATGGAAATCTGTAGAGAATTTAATTATTCTGTAGCTTATAGACTTGATAAAGGTGAATATGTAGTAAAACAAGCTACTATGTCTAAGTTGAAATCAACTAAAATGGCAGACGAAGTTATTTACGATTGCCTTCAGTTTTTAGGAGGTTATGGATATATGGAAGAATACCCAATGGCAAGATTATTACGCGATAGTAGATTAGGACCAATTGGAGGAGGAACTTCAGAGATTCTTCGTGAAATCTTAGCTAAAATGATTTTAGACGATAAAAACTATAAACCTGCAACCTAAATTTTAAGTAAATAGTTCTATGAAGCCTCAATATATCAAACATCTTTTTGGAGCCCTTGTCCTATTATGTGGGATTTCAGCATTTTCTCAAACTGAACTTAAAAACTCAGTCTTGGATGCAGAAACTTTTCAGCCTATGGAAAGTGCTAGTGTTTATGTTCAGAATACAACTATTGGTACTATTACTAATGCCGATGGGAAGTTTGTTTTAGTCGTTCCGGAAAAATATAAGAGCGATACTTTGGTGGTGTCATCCATTGGTTTTAAAAGCTATAAAGTTCCTGTTAATGAATTCGACAGTTCTTTTGATGTTTATTTAGAGCCAGATGTGGCTTCTTTAGACGAAATACTTCTTGTGGCAGACTCGAGACCAAAAACAGGGAACGATATTGTGCTTCGTGCCATTGAAAGGTTGTCCGAAAATTTACCGGACTCTGCTTATATAGAAAAAGGTTTTGTTAGGCATAAAGAACGTAATAAAAAGGAGTTTAAATGGTTAGTTGAAGGCGCTATTACATTGTACGATTCTAGTTACCAAACAAAAACTTCGGAGTTTCTTAAGATTAATGTCGATGAGGTTAGAAAAAGTTACGACTTAAGAGATGTAGATAGTTTATTAACTTATACAGCATACTTAAAAGATAAGTCTAATAATAGAAATTTAAAAGCAAGAAATTTAAGAAGAGATACAATAAAAACCTCTTCCTTAGTAAAGGCTATTAAATGGAATGACACTAGAATTAATGGTTTGGAGAATTTTTTTCAAGGAAAATTAAACCTAGTTAGAAACTCTAATAATCCAAGAGCTTTATTTAACGAAAATATCTTAGATCAACATCTGTTTTCTTTAGACACCGTTTTGGTGGATAACGACAGAAAAATTTACAAGATTAAAATTAATAAAGGGAAAGAGTATATCAACCTTGAAACAAAAGGTATATACAACGACGGTTATAACGCCAATGGTTGGATTTATATTTATTGGGATACGTATGCTATTAAGAAAATTGAATACGAATTAGTTGCAGCTTCTAGTGCTCAAAAAAGCAGAAGTAAAACGCTCTTCGGAACTCAGGTAAACCATAAATTAATTATTAACTATATGGAATATCAAGATAAGATGTATCCTAGTTATATATATTACGAAACCCCAAAACTTGTAAATGTTGGCTCAAAGGTTGGAACTAGTACAAAAGGAGAAGAAGTAGAAAGCAATCCTGAAGAAAGATATTATTATACTGTTCAAGAAATTTTATTTACAGAGATTATCCTTGATAAAGAAAAAATTAAGGAAGCTTTAGATGCACCTTGGGATCCAGATATTTTTATGTCCAGACCTTATAATAAAGAGTTTTGGAAAAACTATAATACCTTGTTAGAAAGTGAAGAAGAAGAAAAACTTATTCAGGATTTAACAAAACGCTCATCATTATATAAGGAATAAAAGTAATTTGGTCTTGAAGCAATTTTTTAATTTAGTTTTATTAGGCTGGTTAATAGGTTTTTAGAGTCTATATATGCTTATTGTTTTAACAGAAATTTGTGCTAAATAATAATTTTTAATTTTTTGATTGCTGATTATTAAAATGTTTCTATATTTGCGCCTTGAAAATCTAAAAGAGAGGAGGTTAAGACACTATGTTAATAATACCAATTAAAGAAGGAGAAAATATAGATAGAGCGTTAAAGCGTTATAAGAGAAAGTTTGATAGAACTGGAACTAAGCGTGCACTACAAACTCGTAAACAGTTTGATAAGCCTTCAGTTCTTAAAAGAGCTCAGAATTCAAAAGCACAATACATTCAGAATTTAAGAGATCAAGAGAATATCTAATCTCATTAATTTTTGTTAAATCCACATAAAGTCCTGTTTAACCAAAGCATTTGCAATGGTTAGACAGGATTTTTTTTGTACAAGTAGTTGTCTTCTTTTTTAAATCTATATATTTACTTAATCATATATATATGCTATGCCATTTACACCTTTTATAGACTATTTGTTGCTTGAGAAGAATTACTCTAAGCTTACTATACAAGCGTATAAAAATGATTTAACTGAATTTTTAAGTTTTATAGAATTAGAATTTGACACCCCATCAATTGAAACCGTTAATTATCCTCAAATTCGATCGTGGATTGTAAGTTTGGTTGAAAAAGGTATTTCTAATAGAACTATTAATAGAAAGGTATCGGCTTTAAACTCCTATTATAAATTCTTATTAAAAACAGAAAGCATTCAGGCAAACCCCTTAGCAAAACATAAAGCATTAAAAACCAGTAAAAAAATTCAAGTTCCGTTTTCCGAAAATGAAATCACAACTGTTTTAGACGAACTTTATTTTGAATCCGATTTTGAAGGTGTAAGAAACAAATTGATTATTGAACTTTTCTATTCCACCGGAATTAGAAGAATTGAGTTGATAGAACTCAAACTAAAAGACATTGACTTTTCCAATAAAACCTTAAAAGTTTTAGGGAAAAGAAATAAAGAACGTTTTGTGCCTTTGTTGCCCAAAGTTATAGAGTCTGTAAAAGTCTATTTGGAACACAGGAATAAGCTTGAAGTAATAACAAATTCTAAAGCTCTCTTTTTAACAAAAAAAGGAGTTAAAATTTACGAAACACTTGTTTACCGCATAATTAATGAGTATTTTAGTTTAGCATCTAGTAAGGTAAAAAAGAGTCCTCATATATTAAGACATTCGTTTGCCACTCATTTACTAAACCAGGGTGCAGATTTAAATGCTGTTAAAGAACTTTTAGGGCATTCTAGTTTAGCTGCTACACAGGTATATACACATAATAGTATATCCGAATTAAAAAAAGTGTATCTAAATTCGCATCCCAGAAGTAAAAAATAAAACAGTTTAATTTATTGTCTAATCAAAAAATAAAAGAAGTATGAAAGTAAACACGCAATCAGTCAATTTTAATGCAGATCAGAAATTGATAGACTTTGTTCAAAAGCGTATGGATAAGTTAGATTTATTTTATGACAAAGTAATCAGCTCAGATGTTTATTTAAAATTAGAAAACACAAGCGATAAAGAAAATAAAATTTTTGAAGCTCGCGTTAATGTTCCGGGAGATAGCTTGATAGTAAAGAAACAATGTAAAACGTTTGAAGAAGGTACAGATATGGCAATTGCTTCTTTAGAAAGACAACTTAAAAAAAGAAAAGAAAAACTTAGAGCACATATATAATAAATTATTAGTAAATTTTTCAGAAAAAATGTTTTGAAAAAGAAAATAAATCTATACATTTGCAGTCCGTTAGAAATAGCGGGCTTTTTTTTT